>JAJTFW010000002.1:61502-236154 GCA_021299095.1 Sphingobacteriales bacterium
ACCACCTTGACCTTATCAAAAGGCGTCCGATCAAAAGCGGCAAAGATGCGTGGCCCAGGAGGATAGATACACTCGCCACGGGCCCGCTCAGTCTTTAAAAAAGCGACCAGTGCCGCAAACGATGGGGATTGAAATGCCTCGTACAATGCTGTTTTCCAAGAAGATTCAATCCGGATTTCGTCTTTAAGTTGGTCCAATGCATTCATTTTTCCGAAAATACAGCAGGATTGGCTTGGTTGTGAACACTCATCGGCTTTTCGTGAATAAAAAACCAGTTCCGCTGAGCGGTAAAATTTCTTTACTTTGTTCCCGTTCAATAGCCATGTATACAATGCGTAACGTCTCCCTCCTGATTGTCCTTGCAAGCATCGCTCTGGCCGTTTCTTCCTGCAAGCCCCGTGAAAAATGCCCCGCATACGGACATGTACAGGTCACAGAGCAGCAAAGCGCTTCCTGATACGCATCAGCCCTTCACGCTACAAACCGGCCGCGAGCCGGTTTTCTCGTTTAGAATCCGGCTTGTTTCCACGAGCTTGAGTCCGTACTTTTGCCGGGCCATTGACAGTAAGCTTGTTAGGTGAGGTTACTGAATGAACATAGGCTGCTGCCCGGAAATGTCGAGAGACGCCAATGGGTAGAACAGGCGTAGTCGGATCAAGGCTTCGCATAAGGCAGCTTTCCGCTAAGGCGGAATAAGTCATTCTGAACTGAAGCTCAACGTGGAGCACTGATTCCGTTCCCGGCGGCCCCGTAGTCAACACCGACTGCCACACCCGACGGCTCTGCCTGGCTTACGGGGAAAATTCTCCGAACGGAAAATGGAAATCGAAGTAGAAAAGCCCCTCATTTTCGCCCTGATTGATCAAGGCGAAAAAAACCAGTTGGCGGAACGTTTGGAAACGTGGCTGCCGGCTGAACTTGCGGAGCTTTGTGCCGATTTATCGACCCAGGAGCAGGCGCTCGTTTTTTCGCTCATCGACCGGGAACAAGCCTACCAGACCTTCGAGCTTCTCGACCTGAATGCCCAGGTGCTATTGCTTGATGCCCTGCGCAACCGACAGGTTCAGTTGATTTTGAACGATATGTCGGCCGATAACCGGACGGCGCTGCTCGAACAACTCGACTCTGAGCAATTGAATAAGTTGCTCAAACTACTAACCCAAAAGGAACGCAGGGTCGCGCTTTCATTGCTTGGCTATCCCGAAGATTCAATCGGACGTTTGATGACTCCCGATTACATCGCTGTAAATCAGGATTGGACTGTCCGTGAAGTACTCGATTACATTCGAAGAGTGGGTGAGAAAAGCGAGACCCTGGATGTGATTTACATAGTTGATGACATGGGATATCTCATGGACGACATCAACATTGGCGATATTCTTCTTGCCGACGATGATCAGCCGGTGAAGGAACTTCTCGATGGAAAATTCACCTCCCTGCTCGTAACCGCCGACGAAGAGGTGGCCGTAAATGCATTCTCGAATACAACCCGCGTAGCTGTACCGGTAACCGATGCCGGTGGCCTGCTGCTAGGAATCATCACCGTTGATGACGTACTGGATCTTGCTAAGAAGGAAGACACGGAGGATATTCAAAAAATCGGTGCTGTGGAAGCGCTAGAGGACCCCTACATGGATGTCGGCTTGGGAGAAATGTTACGAAAACGCGCACCCTGGCTCGTCGTTCTCTTTATCGGCGAATTGTTCACTGCGTCGGCCATGGGATTTTTCGAGAACGAAATCGCAAAAGCCGTAGTACTGGCTTTATTCATACCGCTTATTGTTTCAAGCGGAGGCAACAGCGGTTCTCAGGCCTCCACACTCATCATACGTGCCCTTGCGCTCGGCGAAATCACGATTGGGGACTGGTGGAAAATCATGCGCCGTGAGATCATCACCGGAGCACTGCTCGGACTAATCCTGGGCTTACTTGGTTTTGTCCGCGTAGGAGTCTGGAATGTATTTACCGAGCTATACGGCCAACATTGGCTGCCCATTGGCCTAACCATTGGACTCTCAGTAGCCTTTGTCGTTTTGTGGGGAACGGTGATGGGCTCAATGATGCCCCTCCTACTCAAAAGACTTGGGGCCGATCCCGCTACTTCATCCGCTCCGTTCATTGCAACACTTGTTGATGTAACCGGACTTATCATTTACTTCAGTATCGCCGCACTTTTGTTGACCGGCTCGCTGCTTTGACCGACATGGCTGTAAAGGTTCTGCTCGTTGATTCAGTTCACGCTTGTTTCAATCACTTGATGGAGGCAGAGGGCATCGAGGTTGTTGACGGCACCAGTTGGACCAAAGAAGAAATCATTAAGACAAGTGCTGATTTTGCAGGACTGGTGATTCGAAGCCGCTTCCAAATAGACGAGGCATTTCTGGTTTCCTGTCCTACGCTCAAGGTAATTGGCCGTGCAGGAGCAGGTATGGAAAACATCGATGTAGATCGTGCAAGCCAGCTTGGAATAGCCTGTATCAATACTCCGGAAGGAAACCGAGATGCGGTTGCTGAACACGCACTGGGGATGCTACTCCTGCTAACCAACAAACTCCGAACCGCTGATGCAGAGGTACGCAAAGGCATATGGCGACGCGAAGAGAATCGCGGAACCGAACTGATGCAAAAGACCATCGGCATTCTGGGATTCGGAAACATGGGCGGTGCTTTTGCACAACGATTGCAAGGATTCGGTGTACGTATTTTGGCGTTGGACCCATATATCACCATCGACAAGGAGCGGTATCCATATGTTGAGCAATGTGACGCTGACTACTTTTATGATTCCTGTGATGTCGTCAGCCTTCACCTGCCACTGACAGAAGTCACATATCATCTTGCCGATTCAGCGTGGTTCGCACGCTTTCGCAAACCGATTTGGCTGATCAATACGGCGAGAGGAAAAAATGTAGATACGGAGGCACTTGCAAACGCCCTACAGCAGGGAAAAGTACTTGGGGCTGGACTTGATGTTTTAGAAGCCGAATCCGTTAGTTTCGAGCAGGTCGAATCCGGCAATCGGTCTTCAAGTATGGATTTCTTACTGCAATCCGACAACGTGATTCTCACACCGCATGTAGCTGGATGGAGCTACGAGTCGCACGTAAAAATTTCCGAATTTCTTTTCCAGAAAATGCTACCCTACTTGCGTTGAACTGCAGGTAGAAATCGCAGTCGAGCTTTCGATTCAGCTTCGACTTCACTCCATATCATGCGCTGCACCCTGCGCCTGCCCGTGTTGTACAGTATGGCCTGATCATCGTAATGCGCGCTATTCACATGCGCCGACTGGCCTGTCGGCAAAACATTTAGCGCGTGAAATGGCTTGGAAAAGTCAATCGTTGTACGCATCGCTGCACCGTATTTGGTACGGTAAACCCCGGTTTCGTTCAGATCAAAGCCCATCTGACACAGGACCTCAGGGCCACCCGGTGCAGGGAATGGCCCAACATTGAACAGGTGATTCAAAGGAGCCTGCTCACCCACCGGATGTTTGTGTTCCAGTAAATGAACGCGACTCCATGTCCAGGTTTCCATGTCAGGGCCCAGCTGGGCGTAAAGCTCTTGCAAGGTCTTGTCGACAGCTTGTTCAAAAACGGTCAAACGCGACTCAAAGACCTCGTCGGTGCGCACATCATTCCACCAATCACTGCTATCGTTCAGCACGAGAGGCAGTGTACTTACTTTAACAACGTGTGTAGACAAAAACCGGGCAAAATGCTCATCACCCATTTCATCCGATAATGCACCATGAAAAATATGATAGAGCAATTTGTAGTACAAAACCGGCGCCTTGTCATTAAGCCCATGCGAACCATCCCAAGTACGCAAAATGGAAGTGAATTTCTTTCTGGCTTCGGTAGCATCTAGAAAGGACTTGGGCAAAGCGTCAAGAACAACTCCGGCGACGCGAGGGGTGACCGGGGAGCGATGATCGTTTTGCCAGGCTACCGACTCACCAATGCCAATTTTTGACACGGAAGTCTCTAGCTCACGGATTCGCAACGCGCGATCCTCTGGAGTATAGTAACCCGGATACAGTTCACTACCTGGTGAAGCCGAAGGCTGGTTGTTGGCATTATACACAATTCCGACTTCCGGATCCACATTGAATGGATTCTCTGTAAATGGCAAAAAACCGAGAGGATGTGTATTGGTATCAGATGCATCCTGCAGTATGACTGGGTCAACTCCTGGATTGCGCTTCAGGAGTTTTGCAGCAGCCCACCAAGCTATATGCCCGCTTGAATCACCGTACAAAACATTGATACCGGGTGAAATGATTTCCGATACAGCCGATTCAAATTCAGCCATATTTTGGCTTTTACCCATCCGGTGGGTTACTTGCAATAGATTCGACGGGAATTTCAACTGCGTCCAAAACACTGAAACGGGCTTGTTGGTAACAGCCTTCCACTCGGGCATAACATCCTGGACCAAAGGACCACGCGCTGTTTCCCTGACCAACAAGCGGATATCAGAAGAATCTTTTACGCGTATGACTTCTTCCCGTGAATCGAACAACATGCTCGTATTTCCGACCATGTATCTAGAAGAATCTGCAGGAAACACTTCCTCTGAATAAAAATCCATGTCGTCATTCTCCATCATGGTTAACCCCCAGGCCTTACCGGCATCATGACCGATTGCAGCAAATGGAAAGCCTGCCAAGTAGAGTCCGTAAAGGTTGAATCCAGGATACCGAAGATTAGCCTCATACCAAACTGAAGGCTGGCCGAAACCAATGTGGGTATCATTACCCAACAAGACCTTGCCGCTGGCAGATCGCTTAGGCGAAACCACCCAACCGTTGCTTCCCTTCAATGGTGGTACAGGTATTTTACTCAACTCCGAGGCAAGTGACCAATCAATTGACTGACCGGATAATGAAACAGATCGATTCCCAACCGGAATCGTCAGGCTTCCGGGCACAGTTGCATGAGCCAAATCACGGTAGTACGGTTCGCCCATCCGATATCGTATATAACTCATCACAGGATCAGTGCGGACTGCCATTGAAAAATTAAAGGCCAGGTATTCGCTAGTCAGATACAAATCAGTGGCCGTGAATTTTGATACAGAAATATCCATCAAGGTGAACTCGACCGGTAATACCCCTTCATCAATAAACGCATTGATTCCATTCAAATACGCCAGTGCTGCACGTTGGTAGGGTAATGAATCACTCGACAGATACAAAGCAGCACTCTCCTCCGCATGCCGTCCAAGGCCAAGCGTTCTGAAAAAAGCATCGATACGCACAAAGTCAGCACCAAGAATCTCCGACAATCGCCCCGAAGCCACTCGTCGGGTGAGTTCCATTTGAAAAAGTCGGTCACGGGCCTGCACATAACCCAATGCAAAATAGGCATCCGCCTCTGACTTCGCATCAATATGCGGAACACCATAAGCATCGAATAACACATCAACAGGTGCCGACAAGGAAGGATGGACAACCGAATCGTTATCCGGGGGCACAACCCGTTCAAGCCACAAGAATGTAGCCAGAGATCCGGCACCCAAAATGGCTGCCAAAACCAGGGCGACCTTCAACAAGACTCTCCGGACGGGTGATTTTCGCACCATCTGATCAACGATTCACCACCAACATGGCAGAGGCGGTGTATCCAGCGCCAATAAGGCGGACGGTATACAACCCTGATGCAACACCCTCCAGCGACAGTTCAAACGGGACACCGGAACCGGAGTTCGACAAATTGTCCTTAAAAACAATACGGCCCGTTGCATCCGAAATAACAACCAATGCATTTCCGGGCATTTCCCTGGATGGAGCAAGTGTAAGTCGATTGGATGCAGGGTTCGGAGCAAGACGAAGCCCTACTGGGCCAGATAGATCGTCCAATCCGATAATCGTATTGATGGAGAAATTCACGTCGGAAATATCAAAAAACACATTGCCTCCTCCACGCACCATGATGCGGGCAGTAGACGTATTGACGCCGGGTACATTGATCAAAGCCGATCCGGTGTTGGGTAAACCCGCTGCAACCAAATAAGGATACGTAAAGCCACCATCAATCGACAAAAACACCTCTACTTGGGATGTGTTGATTGGAGCGGTATCGGTTCCTGCTACATTCCATGTAATAAGTTCCTGAGTGTTACCGGTCCAGGAAACGGCCGTGTTCGGTACGGTTACTTGAAATGGAACCCCAGTGTATACTGCATCGATTGTTACCGAAACATCCTCATACGTCACACCACCGCCTCCGGCACGGTTGTCCCTTGCCGTTAGGCGAAAATGCAATGAACGGGTGTATGCAGGCAATCGCTCACCGATAGAGTTGGAATTGTTGACTAACGCACTCAACTTGGGGAAATACCGCTGTTGATTCAAGGTCGGATTGAACGACCTGAAAAGCGGGGCATTGCCAACTGGAAATGCCGGAGAACCTGAGGGGCCCAAATCATATTGTTCCCAACAGTAATATACAGAATCCCCGTCGGGATCGGCTGCATTTCCTGAGAGGACAAATGGGGTGTTGCAGGGAATGACATGGTCACCTCCGGTTGAAAGGATTATGGGAGGATTGTTTCCAGTGGGTGTACTCACGGGACATATTCCTCCCGTAGAGGTTGTAATGTAGTCCAACACCTCATCGAAACTGGCCGTATGGAAGTATGGGTCACTGAAATTCTGTGTGTTCTGGCCGGTGCAAAGGCCTGCATAGGCCATAATGGTGGTACCACTCCCCGGCTCATAAGCGGTCTGTACGTTAATGTTACCCGAACAACCTCCTGTGTTTCCATTGAAGGTATGGTTGGCACCAAACTGATGACCCATTTCGTGAGCCACATAATCGATATCGAAGGGATCGTTTACCGGCGATGCGGATCCGGTCACACCTCGTGCCTTTTGGGAGGGTGAGCACACAACCCCCAAGCCGGCAATTCCACCACCGCCTGTACTAAACACATGGCCGATTTCATAAAACCCATTGCCGATGTACAAGGCGATTGTTTGCTGATTCTGCGTCAGCATCGTTCCTCCACTGTTGTTTGTGTAAGGATCTGTAGCAGGATCAAGAAAAATTATGGTGTCGTTGTTGGGAACGAGCGTCATGCGCACACTGAACTCCTTTTCGTAAACACCTGTAACGCGATTCAAACTAGTGACAATGGCTGACAATGCTGTAGGCTTTGTACCGCCGTGAAATGAAGCATACTCACCAGTACAGGCAATTGCAGTCCGGTATGTACGCAGGGTGATTCCGTTCGAACGGAGAACAGATGGTGATTGCTTCGAGTCTGATTTCACCTCAATAGGACGGGACTCACCAGCAACAAAACCGCATGAGACAGCAGCACCATCTGGGATGGCATGACGGCGATAATACACCTGCACATAATCCGGAACCGTACGATGCCAGGGATCAATGAACACATCACCCTCAGGATCCAGTACCATGGCATGAAAACCCTGATAAGTCAGATCGAGGTGAATACTTGCACCCGGACGAAGCGGATCGGTTCCAGAAAAGGTGTGAATCCTGGGATAACGACTTTGCAACTCTACCGGCACAATCGGAGTGCGAGAAATCTCAAACTTCCTGAAGGTACCATCTGGCATGGGGAAATATACCGGGAGCACACCAGCACCTTCCACAGGGGCTGTGGTCAGCTGAGCCTCCAGTTGAAGCAGATTAATACGGTACACAATGGAGGCACTGGTAGCTATATCTGGGTCGGTAAAAGCCTTAGGAGTGGAGCGGGGAACTTCTGTCCAAATGACATCGGCGAATATTGGTAAGGACGAGGCAAACGAGGCCATTACAGCCAATACGAATACGACACGGTTTTTCATGATTTGAATCTCAAGGACCTGATTATTTGACAAATGTAAAAACAATGCAGGTGGGACATTGGTTTCAAAACAGAACGCTCTATTTTAGCCGAGTCACTGGGGTGCCCGACAGGGCTGAGATCATACCCATCGAACCTGAACCGGGTTATGCCGGCGTAGGAAGTGTATCGATGCAGTCTTTTCGCACCCCGCAACAACTGCACCCATGAGATACACCTTCGCCATTCTGTTTCTACTCCTGGTCGCTCCCTTTGCCTGGGGCCAAACCAACCTTAGCGGAAAGATTACCAATCCCGAACGCAAAACCATAGCTGGAGCCTATTTGACGGTTCGTGGATTCAACCTGGAGCGCTCTACGACGAGCGCTTCAGACGGCAGCTTCCAGTTTTTGGGCTTACCCCAAGGACAACCATTCGAAATTGCTGTCACTGCGGATGGCTACCAGCACTTCAAGCGGAAACTCAGCAGCAATACAGCGGCCAGTCTTCAAATCACTCTGTTTCCGTTGAGTCCTATTAGTCTGCGCGAGGTTCCAGTCGCGGCCACAAGAACAGGCGAAAAATCGGGCATGGCACGTACCCTGGTAGACAAGAAAGATCTCGAAGCACTCAATACCGGACAAGACCTTCCCTATCTCTTAGCGCTCACCCCCTCTGCGGTGGTGACTTCCGACGCTGGTAACGGTATCGGATATACGGGAATTCGAATAAGAGGGAGTGATCCAACACGCATCAATGTCACTGTGAACGGCATCCCGCTCAACGATGCGGAATCGCAATTGGTGTATTGGGTCAATATGCCCGATTTCGCCAGCTCTGTGGAGAACATCGAAGTGACACGCGGAGCCGGATCGAGCACAAATGGAGCCGGGGCTTTTGGTGCATCGGTGAACATCCTCACCCAGGATCTGCGCAATGATTCGTATGCCACACTCACCACAGGAGCGGGATCTTTCAATACACTTCGCAACAACGTCGGCTTCGGTACAGGATTGCTTGCGAACAAGTTCATTGTTGAGGGTCGTCTTTCCCGCATCATTTCGGACGGGTTTATAGACAGGGCAAGCTCCGACCTGAAATCATTTTACATGACAGGCCAATACCGCGGAAAAAAAAGCACGCTTCGCGCCAACATCTTCTCAGGGCGCGAAAACACCTACCAAAGTTGGTACGGGGTTCCGGAAAGCCGTATCAATAACGATGTGCAAGGCATGTTGGACTACAGCCTCAGAAACGGACTTACGGATACTGAAACAGCAAACCTGCTAAACAGTGGACTCAGCTATAACTACTACACCTACGAAAACCAAGTAGATAATTACGGACAGGACCATTATCAATTGCACTACAGCCGGGAATTACCGAACAACCACATCCTGCAAATCGCCTTGCATGCCACCAAAGGCGGCGGGTATTACGAAGAATATAAATCAGACCAGGACCTGGATAGCTACGGCATCGCACCAGTCATCGTCGGTTCGGACACACTCAACGAGAGCGACCTCATCCGCAGGCGCTGGCTGGATAATTGGTTTTATGGCACAACATTCTCTATTCGTGGAAGGATTCGCGAAAAACTTAATTATACATGGGGAGGAGCTGTCAATCGCTACGACGGCGACCACTTTGGAGAAATCACATGGGCACGAATTGCAGGCAATTCGGAAACCGGCCAACGCTATTACGACAACAATGCCGTAAAGGACGATTACAACACCTACCTGAAAGGCGAATATAAGTTGCGAGAAACCGTATTGTTGTACAGCGACATCCAATACCGTCGGGTGGACTATCGCTTCACCGGGCCAGATGAAGATGGTACACCCGCACCACAAAATGACCAACTCAACTTCATCAATCCCAAAGCCGGTGTTACATGGGACGTAAACGACAAACTACGCACCTATGCATCATTCGCAATTGCGAGGAAAGAACCCAACCGCAACGATTATACGGAAACAACTACCAGATCGCGTCCCAGACCGGAAACGCTTCGCGACTGGGAAGCAGGCCTTCAGTATAAAGACTACCGCTGGACGGGAGGCATAAACGTGTATTACATGGACTATATCGACCAACTGGTGCTGACCGGACAGGTCAACGACGTAGGTTCCTATACACGAACTAACATCGACAAAAGCTACCGAACTGGAATCGAATTGGAAGGGGGATGGAAAATCTCGAAGAAAATCTCGCTAAGCGGCAATGCTACGTTCAGCGACAACCGCATCCGAGAGTACACAGAATTCACCGATGCCTACGACGCGGACTTTAATTACATCGGTCAAAAAGGTATCGCCTATACCAATTCCCAAATCGCCTTTTCCCCCGCAATTACCTCGACCCTCCAGCTCAGTTTCACCCCAAGCCAGACTACCGAATGCAGACTAATCGGAAGGTATGTTGGGGAGCAATTCATGGACAACACTGGAAGTACGAATAGCGTAATGCCTGCTTTTTCGGTTCTTGACCTGCGTGCATCCTGGACACCGGAAATCAAAGGACTCAAATCCCTTCGCTGCGAACTGCTGATAAACAACCTCTTGGATGCTGTGTATGTGTCAAACGGATACACATTCGGTTACAATGTCGGCTCTCAACGCATACGTGAAAACTTCTTTTACCCGCAGGCTGGATTGAATTTCATGGCCCAACTCAGCTTGGCCTTCTAACCTTTGATATTCACCGATGGCAACTGAATTACGCTATTGATAAAAGATGTGACTGAAGTTGGTCAGCATAGCAATCCAGGTCACTCACGCTTCAACTCGTTTGACCTATTTTCGCTTCAGGTCAAAAATCATTTAATACATCATAACATGTCTCATTCTGAAACATCGAATCCTTCCTACAGCGTGAATGGAGAAGGCAAATGCCCCTTCACAGGCGCTATGGCCAAACCGGTGGCCGGCAAAGGCACCGGAAACCGTGAATGGTGGCCAAACGCCCTTAACCTCAATATCCTGCATCAGCACACACCTACTTCAAACCCCATGGACACGGGTTTTGACTACGTAGTAGAATTCAACAAACTTGACTACGCTGGCCTGAAAGCCGACCTTACCAAGCTCATGACCGACTCACAGGATTGGTGGCCGGCAGACTGGGGTCACTATGGAGGTCTCTTTATCCGTATGACTTGGCATAGCGCTGGAACCTACCGCACCTCTGATGGACGTGGAGGCGGTGGCACCGGAAACCAGCGATTCGCACCCATCAACAGTTGGCCCGACAATGGCAACCTCGACAAGGCACGCCGCCTGCTTTGGCCAATCAAACAGAAATACGGCAACAAGATTTCCTGGGCCGATTTAATGATCCTTGCAGGTAATGTGGCCCTGGAGTCGATGGGCTTCAAGACCTTCGGTTTCGGAGGCGGACGCACCGACATCTGGCAACCCGAAGAGGACATCTACTGGGGCTCGGAAACCGAGTGGCTGGGCGACAAACGCTACAGCGGTGACCGTGACTTGGAGAATCCACTGGCTGCTGTTCAGATGGGATTAATTTATGTGAATCCGGAGGGCCCAAATGGTAACCCTGACCCGGTCGCCTCAGGGCGGGATGTGCGTGAAACCTTCGGCCGTATGGCCATGAACGACGAAGAAACGGTCGCGTTGGTTGCAGGAGGACACACCTTCGGAAAAGCTCACGGTGCCGGAGATCCGAAATTAGTCGGCCCCGAGCCAGAAGGTGCACCCATTGAAGCGCAAGGAATGGGTTGGATCAATGCATTCGAAAGCGGCAAAGGTGTTCACACTACCACCAGCGGCATCGAAGGTGCATGGAAGCCCAACCCTACCCAATGGGACAACGGCTACTTCGACATGCTCTTCGGTTATGAGTGGGAACTCACCAAGAGTCCGGCAGGTGCCCATCAATGGGTTGCAAAAAACTGCAAACCCGAGCACATGATTCCCGATGCGCACGATTCCAACAAAAAGCATCCGCCCATGATGACAACAGCGGATCTATCCCTGCGCTTCGATCCAGCCTACGAGAAAGTATCCCGCCGCTTCCATCAGGATCCCCAGGCATTTGCCGATGCTTTTGCACGTGCATGGTTCAAACTGACACACCGCGACATGGGGCCGAAGTGTCTCTACCATGGCCCTGAAGTTCCTTCCGAAGACTTAATCTGGCAGGATCCGATTCCTGCAGTGAATCATACACTCATCGATGCCAAGGACATCACTTCACTCAAAGCCACAATCCTGGCATCCGGCTTGAGTGTTTCCGATTTGGTTTCTACTGCCTGGGCTTCCGCCTCCACTTTCCGTGGAAGCGATAAGCGCGGTGGTGCTAACGGTGCGCGTATCCGACTTGCCCCGCAAAAGTTTTGGGAAGTGAACAATCCCGCTCACCTTTCAAAAGTTCTTTCCGCCCTCGAGAGTATCCAAAACAGCTTCAATGGATCAGCTTCTGACGGCAGGAAAGTCTCTCTGGCCGATCTCATTGTGCTAGCAGGATGTACAGCTGTTGAGCAGGCTGCTAAAGATGCAGGCTACTCCATTGAAGTACCCTTCACCCCTGGACGCATGGATGCAAGCCAGGAACAGACGGATGTAGAATCGTTCGCAGTACTTGAGCCACAGGCTGATGGTTTCCGCAATTACACGAAAAAGGCATTCCGTGTTCCTGCGGAAGAAATGTTAGTCGACAGAGCACAGTTACTGAACCTTAGCGCTCCAGAAATGACTGTATTGATTGGAGGATTACGTGTACTAGGGGCTAACACCAACGGCTCTACGCATGGGGTATTCACCAAGCAGTCCGGCATTCTCACAAACGACTTCTTTGTAAACCTGTTGAGCATGGGTACAGTATGGACACCATCGGCTAGTGATAAAGGAATTTACGAAGGACGTGATCGCCACAACGGAGAATTGAAATGGACGGGCACACGCGTGGATCTCGCATTCGGATCAAACTCGCAGCTTCGCGCCATTTCAGAAGTGTATGCACAAAACGACAACAAGGAGAAATTCGTGAAAGACTTCGTGCAGGCTTGGAACAAGGTAATGAACCTGGACCGCTTCGATTTGAAGAAGTAACAACCAACAACTCAATTAAAAAAGGTGACTCCAATGGGTCACCTTTTTCATTTTTCATAGGCGAGATTGAGGAACCAATACCAAAGTCAATTCGACAAACTGCTGCCAGGTCAAAGCCTCGGCGCGTAAATCCAGATACGGCACCGCACGATAATCAGCGGGCAACATCGGCTTGAGCGCATTACGCAGGGTCTTGCGGCGTTGACTGAAGCCCTGTTTTACTACCCTTTTGAAATCCACTTCATTACACTCCAAATGAACACGCGCATTTCGTTTCATCCGCAACACTCCAGACTTAACGCGGGGAGGTGGTTCAAAGACATGCTCGGGAACCGTAAATAAATATTCGATGTCATACCAAGGCTGCAGCAAAACACTTAAGATTCCGTAATCCCGGTTGCCTGGACCAGAAGCAATGCGTTCGGCAACTTCCTTCTGGAACATTCCGACAACGACTGGAATCCTGTCACGTAATTCAAGGACACGAAATAAAATTTGGGTGGAGATGTTATAAGGGAAATTTCCAATGAGTGCGAAGGGCGCGGGGATTATGTTGGTGAGATCCGTACGCAGGAAATCCGCATTAATCAGGTTAGGTACTAATTCAGGATAATGAGTCTTTAAATGCGCTACGGACTCATCGTCTACTTCTATGGCCCAAAGCTCAATTCCGGGACGAGCCAACATATACTTCGTCAGCACACCGGTTCCGGGCCCTAGCTCAAGCACATGAGACACATCATCTTCAAGTAGCAATGCATCGGCGATATCTTCTGCAATCCGCTCATCACGCAGGAAATGTTGACCCAGGTGCTTTTTCGCCCTGACCGGCGACCTGGAATTCATCGCACAACCTCCAGAAGCGTACGAAAGGCCACGAATTTGCCACCAAAATGCTTCATGGTGTCTGCCTGCAAAGCTGGAGCAAACTCATCACGGTAGCGCTCATAGGTATCCATATCGCTGCATGTATATTGCACAGCATAGGTCAATCCACCTTCCTCTTCCGCAAGGACTCTGCACAACCGATAATCCAAAAACATTCCGGTTTGCATTACATCAGGAATATGAACATCCTGCATCCATGCTAGCCATCGTTCGGCTACATCCGTGTCCACATTCAGCGTTACATTGTAAATGATCATTGGCTGTGTATACTTATCAATTCATCTTATCGCCACGCAATTGTCTGAATCGCTTTCGGGCATCAACAGCATATAAACTACCCGGATACTTGGTCAGTAATTGCTCATACAGGCCTCGGGCCTTTTCCTTATCACCCAATCGCAGCTCGACTAGTTCGGCCCAGTAAAACAAGGCATCATCCGCGAGAATATCGTCGGGATATTCCTCCGTTACGCGCTGAAACAAGGCAGCGGCAGCGAGGTACTCACCTCGCGCCCTGAGTATGCCAGCCTTTTTGAAAAGCACTTCATCCATCAGTGTATGCTTGGAGAAATACTCCTGCATACTATCGAGCGTCATGAGCGCCAGACTGTCTGCATTTTGAAAATCGAGCAGATCGGCACGCGCATACATCAATAAGGCATCCGCTGTGGTATCCATATTGGTATTGTCGGTGATCAACAAGGCAAGCGATAGTGCATCGTTGCTGATGAGCTGACTCGTAGCCGCCTTGAGCACGTTGAGTTGATCCTTTGCCCAATCAAACTCACCAAGAAAATACGACAACCGTGCATTCCTGAATTTCGCTTCACGCCCCAACGCGTCGTTTTTAAAATCCTTGTCGACCTGACCATACAAAAGTGCTGCATCCCACACATCGCCGGAGAAAACATGAATGTCTGCCAGTTCAAGTTTGCATTCGGCCTTGAACTGAGGTCTCACATTCGGCAAATCAATGGTCTCATTTAGCATTGCAATGGCTGAGTCAGACTGGTATAGAAAAAACGCCTTGAGGTGGGCATAGGAGCGCATCAATGGAGCTGTGGCAGCCTGCCGGCCAAGTTCATCCAGTGCCGCCCTGTAATCCATCTCCAATTTGAACAGATCGGCTGTTGAATATGCAGCGGTAGTAAGCCGTTCGTTGGCAACCTGCAGAAGCTCCATCCGAGCCGTAAGGTAGTTTGCGCCGTTGCGCCCTAACTCAACAACGAACCGATAACAGTTCTCGGCCATTAGAAAGTCTCCATTGCTCTGGCAGGTTTTTCCGAGTTCAACCAGCCTTGAACCCTCTTCATTTAACCGGCGATCGAGGGCTTTCGCCTGGATGAAAGCCGACTCGAAATCCTTTTCCTGAAGAAATAACCAATACAGCAACTCGCTGTAAATAAACTGACCCTGATCCTTTTGGATTTTGCGCAATAGGGACTGCCGAATCAAATCATTGAGGCTGCCGTTGAGATCATTGGCCAGTTTGTTCTGTAAAATACTCTGGACATTGGCCAGATAGCCGGGATTGGTTTCCAGCACTCCCACATATTCATTGATCATTTCCGGAAACTGCCCAAGACGACCGTATACATCGGCAAGCTCGAAGGAGAATGCGTAAGAACCTTTCATCAAGCGTCGGCCAGCCAAATAGGTCTCTTTGACCTCCTCATACATCTGCCTGCGCATGAAAGCAGATGCCAACAAGTTCACCGGATTTACATCGGGCTTGAGCTCACGGATCAGATCCTGATATACTTTGGACGCCTTTTCGGGTTCGCCACGTTCGAGGAAGAGGTCACCTAAATCCACACGGAAATTCGGATCCTGAGGAATTCGCTTTTGTTGCTTACGGATAAGCTTCTCTGCCCGGTCGAATTCCTGCAATTTGAGTAAGCAACTCAGGTAGTTGGGATAGGCCCCTACCGGATCCTGGTCGTAGGCTTTTTCATAATACACAACCGCCTTGTCGAACTCACCAGTACTGAAGTATTGATTGGCTAATTCGGAATTGCTTTGACCAGGCTGCGCAAAAGCAAAGTCTGTCAGGCAGACCAGAAAAGCAACGCTAAGAATCCAACGTAAATTCATCGGATATGGGTGAAGCCGGTATAAGGTACCAAAACAGGAGGAATCCGGATTCCATCGGGTCCCTGGTTGTTCTCAAGCATGGCCGCTACGATACGCGGTAACGCGAGGGCAGAGCCATTTAGTGTGTGCGCCAGTGCAGGCTTGTTGTTTCCTTCCCGATAGCGCAAACGGAGGCGATTGGCCTGGAAATTTTCGAAATTGGATACGGAACTCACTTCAAGCCAACGCTGCTGGGCACCGCTCCAAACTTCCATGTCGTAGGTGAGTGCGGATGCAAAACTCATATCTCCTCCACAAAGTTTCAGCGTACGAAATGGAAGTTCGAGCATTTTGAGCAGGCCTACAACGTAATTTCTCATCTCCTCCAAAACAGCGTAGCTTGTATCGGGATGCACAACCTGCACGATCTCAACTTTATCGAACTGGTGGAGTCGGTTCAAACCACGGACATGGGCACCGTACGAACCGGCTTCACGCCGGAAACAGGGTGTGTAGGCTGTATATCGCACCGGTAATTCGTCTGACTTCAAGATGGTATCCCTAAAGATGTTGGTGACCGGAACTTCAGCAGTTGGAATCAGATACAGATCATCGCCAGTCACATGGTACATCTGACCTTCTTTGTCTGGCAATTGCCCGGTGCCAAAACCCGAATCGGCATTGACCAAAATCGGTGGTTGTACTTCATAGTAACCTGCATGTGTGGCCTGATCCAAAAAGAAATTGATGAGCGCACGTTGCAACTTGGCGCCCTGTCCTTTATACACCGGAAATCCGGCACCGGTCAACTTATTACCCAGCTCAAAGTCGATCAGATCGTACTTTGCGGCCAAGTCCCAGTGTGGCAATGCATCACCGGACAACTCAGGCTTGTGGGTCTCATCCAGAAATACCACTTCGTTATCATCGGCTGTCTTTCCATGCGGAACCTGAGGAGAGGGTAAATTGGGTAGGCGCAGAAGAATATCCTGGATTTTTCCTTCCAGTTCAGCTTGCTGCTCCTCCAGCGTCCGGGCTGTTTCCTTAATGGCGGCGCTTCGGTTTTTAAGGTCGTCAGCCTCTGCCTTCTTCCCCGCTTTGAATAATTCGCCGATTTGTTTTGCCAGGGTGTTTTGTTCTGCTAAAAGTGCTTCGGATTCTGTCTGTACACGACGTTTTTCCGCATCGGCTGCCAGCACCTCATCTACTACTGATGAGGCATCCAGATTTTTTACGGCTAGACGTGAAACCACATCGTCACGGTGTTCGCGTATGTAGGCTATTGGGATCATAATTTGCTTTGCTAAACAAAAGTAGGGCATTTGCGAGGGGAGCTGCATGTCCATCGTGCTATTTTTACACCGGTGAAAACAGCCTTATCCGATTCCATTGATTTCCTGAAACCATTGAGCGCAGCGGCTCCCGCCATTGGTCTCATTATGGGGACCGGATTGCACAGGCTGGCGGATGCCATAACAATTCGGCACGCTGTTGACTATGCCGACATCCCCCATTTCCCCATCAGCACGGTGGAATCGCATACAGGTCGCTTACTTTTCGGAACGATTGAAGGCCGGGAAGTAATTGCTATGCAGGGGCGTTTTCATGGTTATGAAGGTTATTCGGAAGAGCAAATCGCCTATCCCGTATCCGTACTGCATGGATTGGGGGCGAACGTCCTACTGATTTCCAATGCAGCCGGGGCACTCAATCCGGATTTCGAAAAGGGTCGGCTGATGCTCCTTGGCGGGCTGATTTCTTTGCAGGACAAGGCATTTATAGCGGACTTGGCATCGTCAACAGAGCACCTGTTTGATGACACCCTGTGCGAACGGTTTCGAACCGTTGCCAAGCAGGAACAAATTCCTATCCACGAGGGTGTTTACGTGGCAGTCCAAGGCCCCATGCTTGAAACCAGAGCAGAATACAGATACCTGATCCGCGTTGGCTGCGATGCTGTAGGCATGAGCACAGCTCCCGAAGCACGGAGGGCCAAGGCCTTGAACATGGCATGCCTGGCTGTATCGGTACTGACCGACAGCTGCGATCCCGACCACCTGGAACCGGTTACACTCGAAGAAATCATTGCAGTAGCCGGGCAAGCTGACCGAACCTTGTCCGACCTATTCACCAAACTCATCGCATCATGTTGAAGGAATACCTTTCCTCCTGCCATCTGTTCATTTTTCAGGGCCTGGTGCAAGATGATGGTTCATTCGGATTCCCGACTCCGGAACCCGGAAGATTACCTGAATTCCCCGAAGGACTGATCACTTCGGAAATCAGACTTAAACCCGAACGTCAAGAGGAGCAGATAGAAGATGCGTTCCGGAAGGCATTTGATGCTGGAAAACGTAAAGTTGGCGGCCTATTTTCTATCCCGAACGGCCTGGAAACCAAACACCTTGAAGAAGCATTTTTGTCGCTTAGAATTCTGGATGTGTGCATCGGACCGGATCAGCAGGGAGGAATTTATTTTCTTGGAATGAACGCTTTTGCCACTGAACATTTTCCGAACGAATGGCAGGAGGCCCGTGTCGCCAAGCTGCACATACGGCGCCTGGGTGACCACAAAAAAATCTTGTATCGTCTACCTGCACTCTGAAAAGCGTGGGGAATACACCGAAAAACGATTCCTTTGCAGCCCTAAACCCAACTAGGTTATGCTTGAGCTACTGAAGCGATTTGAAGATAAAAAACCGGAAATTGTCTTCGAGTGGAATGATCCGCTCAGTGAAGCCCGGGGATGGATCGTCATCAATTCGCTGCGCGGAGGCGCGGCAGGTGGTGGTACGCGTATGCGCAAAGGTCTCGACCGACGGGAAGTTGAATCGCTTGCTAAAACCATGGAGATCAAGTTTACGGTTGCGGGCCCGGCCATTGGTGGTGCGAAATCCGGAATCGATTTTGACCCGAGCGACCCCAGAAAGACCGAAGTGCTGGAGCGCTGGTTTGCAGCCGCACTACCCCTCCTCAAGCAATACTACGGGACCGGCGGGGACCTTTTTGTTGATGAAATCCATGAGGTAATTCCCATTACTGCAGGACTAGGCTTGCTGCATCCTCAAGAAGGCGTGGTGAACGGGCACTTCCGAAGCACCGGTGAAGACCGTGAACAACGTATCCGTAAACTTCGGGATGGTGTCAGTCTGGTTGTGGACGACCCCCGTTTTGTACCCCATGCAACCATGTACCGAGTGGCCGATATGATTACAGGATACGGAGTTGCCGAATCGGTGATTCACTATTACCGTCATCACAATCAGCATGTGGAGGGAAAACGGGTACTGGTTCAGGGATGGGGAAATGTAGGAGCAGCTGCAGGATATTACCTCTCGCAGGCGGGAGCAAAGGTGGTGGGTATCCAGGATAAATCCGGTGGAGTGGTACGACACGATGGATTTAGCCACGACGAGGTCAGTAGACTGTTCGTTTCAAGAACAGCTCGCATGTTTGATGGATTCCAGATGGATCCGGATATCAATGTTAACTTTTGGAAGCAACAGGCCGACATCTTCATTCCGGCAGCCGCATCCCGCCTGGTACAAAGCGACCAGATGGAACAGCTCATTAATAACGGATTGAATGTGGTCGGTTGTGGTGCAAATGTCCCCTTTGCTGATGAAGCGATTTTCTTTGGACCTATTGCACAACTAACCGACAAGCACCTTGCCCTCATCCCCGATTTTGTATCAAACTGCGGAATGGCCAGGGTATTCGCATACCTGATGGGTAATCCCGAGCGAAGTGATGCTGAAGCCATTTTTCGCGACGTGGCCGAAACTATTAGCAAGGCAATGGATACCATTATGGAAGACGGAGTATTAAGCACGGGCCTTACAGCCACCGCATACAAAAAGGCACTCGGCCAGTTGCAACTATCCTGAACCAACACCACTTTTCGCCTACATGAACAATACCTGGATGGACATACTGCTTCTAGACAATAAAATAGAAGCCTGGTTGCGGTTTGTAGGAATTGTACTTGTGGGTTTCGCGCTTAAAAAGGTGGTTTCTCACCGTGTAGCCGACCTCTTGTATGGTTTTATCCGTCGCCATGTTCAGGGAGTCAGTGTTTCAGAATTGAGACTCTTGATGCGCAAGCCATTCGGCGTGTTTGTCCTATTGATAAGTCTGTACCTGGCATCGCAGCAAATCCATTATCCCACGGCCTGGCACTTGGCTGCCGGGAATGAGTTCGGACTGCGTATGGTTGTATGGAAAATTTTCCAGCTCGGTGTGCTCCTCTCCATCACCTGGGTCATTACACGTCTGGTCGATTTCCTTGGATTGGTATGGCTGCACCGTGCGCGAATGACAGAATCCATGACCGACGACCAACTGGTGCCGTTCATGAAAGAGAGTATTAAGCTGGTGGTGATGTTGTTCAGCGCCTTCATCTGCCTGGGCTCCGTGTTTGAAGTCAATGTGGCTTCACTCATTGCAGGATTGGGAATAGGCGGAATCGCAATTGCACTTGCAGCTAAAGATACGCTGGAGAATCTGCTCGGTTCGTTCACCATCTTTCTAGATAAACCCTTCACACAAGGCGACCTTGTCAAGGTGGGCCAAGTCACAGGAAGAATCGAAAAAATCGGCTTTAGGAGCACACTGGTACGTACGCTCGAAAAGTCCCTAGTAACAGTACCGAATAAAAAAATGATTGATGCTGAGGTTGAGAACATCAGTAAGCGTGAATTCATGCGCAACTCAACACTGCTAATACTTCGTCACGACACCCCCATCAACCTGATCCAGGAATTTTGCAGCCGCTTGCATCAACACCTGCTTGAGCAAGACCAGGTCATCGGGGATCCAGCCCCATCCGTACGGCTTGAACGAATTCTGGAACAGGGGCTGGAAATCCACATTCAGTATTATCTGCGCACCACTGAACCGGACGAATTCAGCGCATGGAGAGCGGCAATCCACCTTCGGACATTGGGTTTGTGCACTGAACTAGGACTTCGACTCGATAGCAAGACCCAGGATTTCCACCTCCACGGGTAAATCACCCTACATGTACAGGAAATGCACTATCTTGGAGTGATCCAATCCAATACGGCATGAACTATCAGGAAGCCGAATCGTTTGTGTTCGATTACCTCGAACAACACCTTTCTCCGAAACTCCACTACCATAGTTTCGACCACACGCGCGATGTCATGCAAGCGTCGGTCAAACTGTGCGAAATGGAGCAACTAAGTGAAGAGCAGACAATCCTTGTCAGAACAGCAGCCCTGTTACACGACAGTGGCTTTGCTAAACAATACCAGCGTAACGAACCCATCGGTGCCGCTAACGCCGCAGAGTGGCTTCCTCGCTTTGGTTACTCTCCCGAACAAATCGAATCCGTTAAGGAATTAATTCTTGCCACCGATATCACAAGGCAGCCCAATGGCCTTTTACAAAAAATCCTTCGGGATGCAGACCTGGATTACATCGGCAGACACGATTTCTTCTCGATTTCCCAGCGTCTCCGCGAAGAGCTCTTCGAGCACGGTAAATCAATCAAATTGGTCGAATGGCATTTGATAGAGAAAGATTTTCTGGAAAAGCATGTGTATTATACCGATTCGGCTTACCGACTGAGAAACCGGGGGAAGCATGAAAACCTGGAAGAAATAAAAGCATTGCTGCAGGAAGCAGGTGGGCTATTCAGCAAAACGAATACGCGTCACCCGGAAGCCCAACCCTTGCCCGACGAACGTCGCAACATCGTACATACACTCGAGAACACTTCGCTTTTCCAGAATGCTGAGCCCATCTTGTTGAAGCATGTGGCCATGGCCATCGAGCGCATTCACCTTAAAGCAGAGGAGCCGCTTTTCCGAAAAGGAGATCCGGGCGAAAGCATGTACATCATCGAGGAAGGCACCTTAAAAGTTCACGAGGGATCCATCACTTTCGCCGAACTCGGACCCTCAGAGTATTTCGGTGAAGCCTCGTTGATTGACAATTCACCACGTAGCGCTTCTGTATCTGCCGCAACAGATGCAATTATTCTTCGAATCGGAGAAAAAGATTTCTACAGCTTGTTGGTCACCTATCCCTCAATCAACAGGATGCTCATGAAAGAACTCATAAACCGTCTGCGAAATCAGAACAACGCGGTGGTGAGTGAGTTCAGAAATCGCGAGCAGAAACTCCAGGAGTTGGTTGAATTGAGAACACGTCAGATTGTCGAAGAGAAAAGGAATGTGGAGCGTAAGTCGCAGGAACTGGAGGCAGCGCTGAAGGAACTTCAGGATGCCCAGCACTTGCTTATACATCAGGAAAAGATGGCCTCGCTCGGACAAATCACCAGTGGAATCGCGCATGAACTGCTGAACCCACTCAATTTTGTAAACAACTTCAGCGCTGTTTCCAAGGGACTCGTGGACGAATTATCCGAAAACACAACCGACGAGGATTCTCAAGAAATATGCCGTGACCTGAATGATAATTTGGGACGGATTGCCCAGCATGGGTATCGTGCTGTAGAAATCGTCCGTAGTATGGCAGAACATTCCGCATCCTTCGGAACAGATAAGCAACAGGTAAATCTGAGAAGTCTGTTGGAAGATGCAGTTAATGTGACCCGAAAAAGTAACGGAACGGAATTACCGGAGGAAGTCATCGATTTCAAAATCAACATCACGGAGCCAATACCGGTTGTCAGTGCTGTTTATGGAGACCTGTTCAGGGTCATGATCAACTTGCTGAGGAATGCCACACTGGCGATCGCCGATAATCATGCTGCAGGAAACAATCAGCCTGGACATGTTGAGATTAGCTGCACAAGTGACGGCCAAACCGCAGAAGTATTGATCCGCGACAATGGAATCGGAATTGCTGAGAATGATCGAGCAAGGGTCTTTTTACCCTTCTACACGACACGTGCTGCTGGTAAAGGTGTAGGACTCGGACTAAGCATCAGTCACCAAATCGTTTCGGCTTACGGCGGTACGATTGAATTGATGCCCGGACAAGAGGGAACTGCGTTCCGCATGGTGATTCCGGTGTAGTCCGCCTGAATTCCGAACCATTGCTCACCAGCTTCCGCCGGCTCCGCCGCCGCCGAAGCGACCGCCACCAAAACCGCCAAAGCCTCCGGAGGAACTACCGCCTCCGAAACCACCACCCATTCCACCGATAAAACCGCGGGGCCGATTACTCCGTCTTGCTGCAGCTGCAGCCGCGTTGACCAAATTCCAGGCCGTCCAAAATGGAAGGTTGTTGAGGCGTGCATACTGTTTTACAACAGCTACCTGAAAGGCGAAGTAAAAAAACACAAACAGAAGTAAGGCCCCAATCAAGAGCACATCACCCCAATCAATCCGAAGGGACCTCGGTGCTGCTCCGGGATCCTGATACTCGCCTTTTACCGCTGCAATTATCTGATCTGTTCCTGCATACAATCCACCATAATAATCACCATCCTTGAAACGCGGGGTGATCACATGCTCAATGATCTGGCTACAACGAATATCCGGCAAGGCAGCATCGATGCCGTAGCCCGTAGCGATGAACAAGGTGCGATCGTCCTTGGCCACCAAGAGCAAGACTCCATTATCGTACTTCGCCGACCCAACACCCCAGGCTTCACCGAGCTCCGCTGCGTACTGGGCTATGTCTTCACCCTCGGTGCTTGAAATCAGTACGACTGAAACCTGCGTGGACGTGCAATCATTGAGGAGAACGAGCTTCGACTCCAGGGCCTCGCGCTGAACATCGCTCAGCGTTCCAGTAAAATCATTCACCAGTTGTGGTGGATTTGGAGTAGGTGGAAGACCTGCAACCACTTGGGCGATGGGCTGAATTAAAAACAGCAGCACCAGGGCCGGAATCACCAGACGGAAATTAAAACGCAGGCGCATCGGGTAGCTCATTGATATCGTCGTGCTTCTTTGGAAAATGTTCGCGAAGGCGCTGGCCCAATTCCGCAAGTCCGGCAGTAATTCCGTCCGTAAACCTTCCCGACCGGAACTCAGCTTGCATCTTAAAGCCCAAATCATCCCAATATGTCTGCCCTAGAAGTTCGTGAACACCTGAATCACCGAAAACAGCGAAGCGATGATCTTCCATGGCTAAATACAACAACACAGCATTGCGGTCGCGCGTCTTTTCCATACCCAACTCCTGAAATACCCAGGCCGCCTTTTCAACCGGATCACCCTTGCATTTATCGTCGATAAACACCCGGATTTCGGCGGAAGTATGCAATTCCGCTTCAGCAACCGAATCGGCAATTCGCTCCCGATCACTGGCCGAAAAAAAATCAGGCGCTCGCATGGTCAAAATGCCACTTTGGGAGCCTGCTGTGCAGCCGTCTCGGCTTCGAAGAATGGTCGGGCATGGAAACCGTAAACTCCGGCAAGCATTACCTGTGGGAACTTACGTATGTAGGCGTTGTATTCATTAGCGGCCTCATTGAATTTCCGTCTTGCATTCGAGATTCTATTTTCGGTCGATTCAAGCTGAACTTGTAATTCCGAAAAGTTGCGATTCGCTTTGAGATCAGGGTATTGTTCAACAACCACCATCAGCCTGCCCAGCGCTGTACTGAGCTGCCCCTGGGCCTGCTGGAATTTCGCAAGATCTTCAGGAGTCATATTCGAAGGGTCGACTTTTACCTGTGTCGCGTTGGCGCGGGCCTCGATGACGGCGGTGAGGGTCGACTTTTCGAATTCAGCAGCACCTTTCACCGTGCTGACCAGATTGGGAATCAAGTCAAGTCGGCGCTGGTAGTCATTCTGAACTTGCGCCCAGGCGGATTCAACCTTGACCTGTCGGTCGACCATGGAATTATACATGCTGGCGAACATGCCTACCAGTAACAAAATGACTCCTACGACTACAATTCCGATGAGCAAGGGTTTTTTCATGGGTTATCTGGGGATTGAAAATTAAAGACGATTAAAGCGGTTGGTTATTGTGCGGATTCAGGACCATTGGAAGCGAAGGTATTTGATCAGCTCGCCTTTGTCCATGAATATTTTCTCGTATGTGGTTCGGATGCTGAGGTCGAATCCCTCGGGTGGCGAGGTATAAAGGTCGCGGGTTTTGACGATGAAGGAACCACTCTGCTGCTCCAACATTTCGACTGAATAGTCGAAAAAACCCGTATTGTCCGTCTTGAGGTGCAACAACCCGCCAGGCCCTGACAGGCTCCGGTACAAGTTCAGGAAGCGGGGATTGGTAAGTCGGAGATTCTCGCGCGAGAGCTGGGGCTGTGGATCCGGGAAGGTGATCCAAATCTGGGCCGCTTCACCCGGCTCGAAAAAAAGGTGCAACCACTCGATACGTAAGCGCAGAAAAGCTGCATTTCGGATATCCTCCTCGTTAATGGTTTTTGCTCCCCGCCAAAGCCGAGCACCCTTGACATCAATACCGATGAAATTCAGCTCAGGGAAGGATTTGGCCATGGCAACGGTGTATTCCCCCCTGCCGCAACCAAGTTCAAGCACTACGGGATTGCTGTTTCCGAATACTTCCTTTGCCCAGTTGCCTTTCAGTCCGTGATCCGTGTGAATTAGCGGAAAAGGAAATTGAAAAGTACGTTGAAAGCCCTTCAACTCTTCGAACCGCTGCAATTTCCGTTTGGCCATGTTGCTTTGCGGTACGAAAGTACGTTAGTACCCACACCTGTCAAAACCCTACATTTGATGAATGCAGGCTCCGTCGAAGCACATCCTGTTTACGGTCCTCGACTGGGGACTCGGACATGCTACACGGAGTGTGCCTGTCATTGAAGAACTGTTGCAGCGCGGCATGCGCATCAGTCTTGCAGGCGAAGGTTATTCACTCGAAGTCTTGAAGCGTCAATTTCCAGAACTGCCCTCCTACCCACTGCATGGTATTCAGGTGCGCAGCAAGCACCGCGAACCGACGCCACTCTGGTTGCTAAGAATAGCCATGACCATGCCTGGCCAAATACGCAACGAGCGGAGGCAATTAGCCACCTTGTGTGAGCGAATCCTCCCCGATGCCATCATCAGTGACAACCGTTATGGTGCCTGGCATCCAACCATTCCCTCGGCGCTCATCTGTCATCAACTTAATCTGCCAACACACGGCTTGTTGGAACCACTTGTACAGGTATTTTATCGTCCATACCTCAATCGCTTTTCAGAGTGCTGGATTCCGGATGTACCTGGCAATGATAGCCTTTCGGGAAAGCTGAGTAAAGCGAAACTACATGGAACGAAAATCGCATACATCGGTATCTTGTCAAGACTCAAAGCGGGGCTGAAAGAAGTGAGTTGCGATGCAAATGACTTGCTCATCCTTCTTTCGGGCCCCGAACCTCAGCGCGGGATTCTGGAGCAAAAACTTCTTGCTGAACTCAGCTCAAAAAGCCTACGCGTTGTGCTGTTTCCGGGCAGACCTCCCATTGAATCCGATGCACGGCTTCCAGAATCGATTCAAGTACGCTGTAAGCCCGAAGTGGATGAACTATCCCTCCAGTTAACTACGGCAAAATACATCGTTTGCAGACCTGGATACTCGAGCCTGATGGACTTGGCGCGACTCAACAGACCAGCCCGCTGTATTCCGACTCCCGGTCAGCCCGAGCAGCAGTACTTGGGAGTTATTCATGCCAATAAAAAACGCATTGAATTGCGCCACCAGCATGAAAACCGTTTACTTGACCACCTCGAGTCGCTGGACGAATGCGTAGGATGGCCCGATACACAAAGTAATCTATTGAACGAAACACTCGACCGTTTTCTGAAAACCATCTGAACCTTTGTTTTAGCTAGATTCGCCTTGCCAAGGTTTTCCAATCTCTAATTGGAAATGAAAAGGGAACGCTGTGAAATCCGGCGACAGTCCCCGCTGCTGTAAACAGGGTTTGCAAGCTTTGCAAGCCAGGATGAACGCCACTGAATGATCCGGGAAGGCATCCGAACTGTGAGTCAGAAGACCTGCCTGGGCAACATACCAGCGCCCCTTCGGAGGAGAGGAAGGCTGCGGCCTGGCTAATTGCCAGTCTACTCCACCCTCTTTCGGCGGGCGCTAAATCGTTGTTTTAAAAACACATAAAGCGCCATGAATTACCCCCGCATCCTCCTATCAGTCGTCCTAAGCCAGTTTCTGCTGATTAGCTGTGAAAAGGAACCTGACCGCTCCAACGACTCAGTACCTCCCAGCCTGAAAGGTGTATTCTGCATCAACGAGGGCGCCTTTCTTGCTTCCAACGGAGGAGTTACGTTTTGGCCATCGGATGGGAGCGCAGGTGTCGTCGATCTTTTTTCAACTGCCAATGGCTTCCCGGCTGGAGACGTCCTGCAATCGATGCGCATCCATAATGGCAGGGCATATCTGTGTGTTAACAATTCACAGAAAATTGAAGTTGTGTCCATGGCCGACTTCAAGCGCTTAGGGACAATCAGTGGAATTGCAGGCCCAAGATATTTCTTGGGATTAAATGATTCACTTGGTGTTGTTAGCGATTGGGTCAGCAATCAGGTTTACCTGATACACCTCAATTCCTTCGCTCCAATCGATTCCCTGGCCTGCGGCACAGGACCTGATCAAATGGCACTATTAAACAACCTTCTTTTTGTGTGTAATAGCGGAGGGTTTGGCGAGGACAGCAGTATAACCATCATAAATACCAACTCGTTTTCCGTTCAAGCCACCATTCAAACTCCTGTCAATCCAGCCTCAATCAAAACCACCACGAATGGCGACCTACTGGTTTTATGCAAAGGCAGCCTTGGTGACGACTTCACACCCAGCCCCGATGATCCGGGTGGCGCTATACTGCGCATCAATCCGACAAGCTTATCCGTCACAGATAGCATTCAATACAACTGGGACCAACACCCCTTACAGCTACAACTCAGCCAAGACAATACAACTGCGTATTTTCTGATGGGAACCGGTGCCTATACCGGGAAAATAGTAAAGCAATCCGCCACCGACTTCAATCAAGCACACCAGGAGCTCAGCAACCGCGAATTCTATTCATTGGGCCTGGAAACGGATGGCACACGGTTGTATGCCGGAAAAGCATCATTCAGTGCCAACACCCACACACTGCGATACACCACTCAAGGAACCCCTGAAATCAGCGGACCAAAAGCAGGTCATCAGAATAAGCTGAGTTGCTAAAGTGCTCGGCGCGGTCGCGTATACGAAACTCAAAACGACCAGCCTGGCTTAACAGAATCAGCGCACTGGCGTAATCCATACGGTAACGGACAGAGGCTTCGATGTCGCGCGAATTTCCCTGCGGTTCGATGTACTGCATGCGCTGATTGAACTTAACTTGCACACTGTCAAAATAAACAAGTGTATCACAAGCAGGCGTCACTTCAACAACTTCAAGCCACAACTTCTTCGGACGGTAAGCGTTACCCGATTTCTCCTCATAAGCCAGGTACAAATTGAAGTTATCGGCTCCGCAGGAGTTGTCGAATTCGTTTTCGCGGAAGCCTATATCACCATCGCCGTCACGAATGGTAAAAATGAAATCCACCGCAGTATCCCTGCCTGCGGCATCAGGATATTTGATGAATTGATCGAATGCAATCTCAGGTATCGGACTGATTAGCTCATCATCCTTGCATCCCGCTATGTAAAGCAGAAAAATCAAGCACACGGAACACGGAAGCAATCGCTGCATTGATGCGAAGTTAGGAAACACCCGCCGAAACCGCAGGGCGATAAATCAGCTCTGAACGTCCGGCCGGATCAAGTATATCGCGTGCTACTGAACTCAATTGGGACGAATTTACAGACCGGATACGGTTAAACACCTCGTCTTGGGTCAAAACCCGACCCAGGTTTAACAGGCTTTTGGCCATGGAAAGCAATACACTGAGACGACTCTCCTGAGCAAGCCTGATTTGTCCGACGAGTTGTTCCTTGTACTGATTCAGCTGCCGCTCGGTAAGGGGTTTTCCGGTCAAGATATCCAGTTCTTTACCCAGCAGGGCCAACACGCGCTTGTAATTCCGTTCGTCTGTGGCAAAATAGATGTGAAAGATCCCGTTATCGGTGAACGTATGGTATCCCGACTCGATGGTATATGTATATCCGTAGCGCTCCCGAATACGCAGGTTCAAAATGGAATTCATGCCAGGCCCACCCAATAGGTTATTCAATAACACAAGCGCATATCTATCCGGATGATGCAATCCATAAGCAGCACGTCCGCTAATGAAATGCACCTGGCTAAGTGCTCTCGAGTCTTCTTTGGATACGGGCCGCGATTTCCGGGCTTTATGCCTGGGTGGACGGCCAGCACCGCTTCGTACTGCAGAAAAATGACGTTCAACAACCCGAAGCACTTTATCCTCTGACTGGGAAGTGCTGATAGCTAATACCATGTTTCCGGCATGATAATGCTTCGCCGTAAACTCCTTTAACTGCCGCTGTCGAAAAGAGCGTACTGACTGGTTCGTTCCCAGAATGGGATGGCCGAGCGGATGGCCAGCAAATACTAGGCCTTCAAAATCGTCGAAAATCTGCTCGTACGGCGTGTCCTGGTACGAATTGATTTCATCGATGATGACATCCTTTTCCTTGTCAATCTCGCGCACCGGAAAAACTGAATGAAAAGCGATGTCGGAGATCAACTCGAGGGCCCGCTCCAGGTGTTCATCCATCACAGATGCATGGAGGCAGGTTTCTTCCTTGGTGGTATATGCATTCAGTTCACCTCCGACGGTTTCCAGGCGGTTGAGGATGTGATAAGCACGACGCTTTCGGGTACCTTTAAACAGGCAATGCTCAATAAAATGCGCCAGACCAGCCTCCTCCTCCTTCTCCTCTCGGGTCCCGGCCCCAATCAAGAGCCCACAATGAGAGACCTGGCTTTCAAGGGATTGAACGATTAACACCTGCAACCCGCATGGCAACCGATGGATTTTCCACTGCTTCATGGAACAAACATAGCACGAAGAACCTTGGTAATCGACTAACCATTTGTCGAGCGGATTGTTTAAGGGTTGATGCAAACACTACGCTCTTTCATACTAGTCGCTGTTCTGTTGATTTCAAAGGATGCAATGGCCCAGAAATGCAGGCTTTCAGGACGCATTTTCAGCAGTATCAACAACGAATCGGTATCCTATGCCGTAGCTGTATTGAAATCAGGAGGCCAAAATTATCCTGCCACATCCGATTCGGCTGGAAACTTCAGCATAGTGGTTCCAAAGCCCGGATTGTACGACCTTGAAGTCAATATGGCTGGATTCAAGCCTTTTTTTCAAGCCGAGACGGAATTGAAGCCCGATCGCATCGCTCAGATTGACATTCCGATGGAACCAGATCTAAAATACATCGGAGAGGTCACTGTCACTGCTCAGCCGTTCATGCGAAAAGATGAAAGCCCGCTTTCCATGCGAAGTGTTGGTGTAGCTGAAATCAAACGAAATCCCGGCGGAAACAGGGACATCTCCAAAGTGCTGCAAAGCCTACCTGGGGTAGCCTCACCGGCATCCTTCCGGAACGACCTCATTGTCCGGGGAGGTTCGCCCAACGAGAACCGGTTTTATCTGGATGGCATCGAAATTCCAAACATCAACCATTTTGCCACACAGGGCGCATCCGGCGGGCCGGTCGGTTTGCTCAACGTCGATTTCATCAATGAAGTGGACTTTTACTCGGGAGCTTTCCCGGCAAACAGGGGAAATGCCTTGTCTTCAGTCCTCGACATCCGTTTCAAGGAAGGCAGGGCTGATAAGACCGGGGTTTCGTTTGCCCTGGGAGCAACAGATCTTGCCACAACCATTGATGGTAGTATCGGAAAGCATTCGAACTTCATTGCCTCCTACAGGCGCTCCTATTTGCAATTCCTATTCGCTGCCCTTGAACTGCCTTTTTTACCTACCTACAACGATTTCCAATTTAAATACAAATACAAGCCCGACAACAAACAGGAATTCAACTTCATTGGACTTGGCTCGTACGATCAATTCGCCTTGAATCGTGAAGCAAATGAAACTGAATCCCAGCAGTACATTCTCGGAAACATCCCAGAAAACTCGCAATGGAGCTACACGGTCGGTGCGAGTTACAAACGATACAGCGCCAATTCGTTCAGCACATTCGTCATGAGCAGGAATCACCTGAACAATCAGGCGGTAAAATACTTCAACAACGATGAGTCAACAGACAATAATCTGATCCTGGACTATAATTCACAGGAAATTGAAAACAAATTCCGGTTTGAAAACACCCGCATCGTAGGGACCTGGAAGTTCAACATGGGAGTGAATGCCGAAGAAGCCACCTATACCAACACCACGTTCAACCTAATCCCGCTTGTTGGTGAAGTGAATTATGACTCCAGGATTGTGTTTTACAAATACGGATCCTTTGCGCAGCTAACCAAAACCTTTCCGGCCTCCGGTCTGGTAATCAGCGGGGGAGTACGGATGGACGCAAACACCTTCGGGGTGAACATGCGTGATCCGCTGGATCAATTGTCGCCACGAATTTCGATATCGAAATCCATCACCGACCGTATCACCCTAAGTGCCAACACCGGCCGGTATTTCCAGCTTCCGGCATATACCATCCTGGGATTTAGACACAACGATGGAACTTTAGCCAACACCAACATCAAATACATACGCGCTGACCATTATGTGGCAGGGGCTGAATACCTGACACGTAAAAACGGAAGGTTCAGTGTCGAGGTTTTTTACAAACAATACAACGACTATCCATTCGGCCTTGACGACTCAGTCTCTATCGCCAACCTAGGCAGTGACTTCGGCGTAGTGGGGAATGAACCGGCCGATTCACGTTCCGAAGGCTTTTCCAGGGGAATCGAATTCCTGTTCCAGCAAAAACTCTATAAAGGGTTCTATGGCTTACTGGCCTATACATACGCAGAAAGCCGCTTTACAAACCTGGACGATACATACCTGCCCTCCAGCTGGGACTTCCGGCACACCTTCAGCCTCACCACGGGCAAGACATTCGGAAAAAACTGGGAGACCGGCATCCGTTTCCGTTACAACAGCGGAGCGCCATACACGCCCTACGATGTGGCCGAATCATCGCTAAAGGCCAATTGGGACTTGACCGGACAGGGACTTCGCGACAAGCAGGCCTTAAATACACTTCGTACAGGAGCATTCAGCCAGCTCGACTTCAGAATCGACAAGAAGTACTATTTCAAAGGATGGTCGCTCGATGTGTACTTTGATGTTCAAAATCTGCTCAACACACCCACAGAACTGCAACCCTTTATAACGGTTGTGCGCGATCAAAACGGAAATCCACTGACCGATCCGCAGGACCCTTCACGCTACCTGACCAAGGAACTCGAAAACACCTCCAACACCAGCTTCATTCCGAGTATCGGCATCATTGTCGAGCTCTGACCTTTACCGGATCAGGCTTTAGACAATTCGGCGTACTGCTGGAAGAAGTAAGGAATGGTCTCGATGCCTTTCAGGAAGTTAAACACACCGAAGTGCTCGTTCGGACTGTGAATAAGATCACTATCGAGACCAAAGCCCATTAACACACTCTTCAAACCGAGTTCCTTTTCAAAAAGGGCCACAATCGGAATACTACCACCGCCCCGTGTTGGTATCGGCTTCTTTCCAAAGGTCTTCTCCATGGCCATGCTAGCCGCTTTGAAAGCAACTGAATCCGTCGGGGTCACAACAGGCTCACCGCCATGGTGAGGAGTTACTTTCACCTTCACACCCTCTGGTGCCATGCGCTCGAAGTGTTCAGCGAAAAGCCGCGTGATGGTCGCCGAATCCTGGTTGGGAACCAAACGCATCGAGCATTTCGCATACGCCTTGGATGGCAGTACCGTCTTGGCGCCTTCGCCTGTATAACCACCCCAAATGCCATTCATTTCAAATGTGGGACGTATACCTGTACGCTCGAGAGTAGTATAACCCCTCTCTCCGTGCACATCATTTACATCCAGATCACGCTTGTACTCGTCAAGGCTGAACGGAGCCTTGTTGAGTTCTGCACGATCCGCTGAGCTTAACGCCACGACATCATCGTAAAATCCGGGAATGGTGATGTGATTGTTTTCATCCTTCATTTTTGCAATCATCTCGCACAGAATACTGATCGGATTGGCAACCGCTCCACCGTAAACGCCGCTATGAAGATCACGATTGGGACCCGTTACCTCGACTTCAACATAGGAAAGACCACGCAGACCAACATCAATACTTGGAATATCATTGGCGATAATGGATGTATCAGAAATCAGGATCACATCGCCCTTTAGTCGCTCCTTGTTGGCCCTGATCCAATCACCGAGGTGGGATGAGCCTACCTCCTCCTCACCCTCAATCATAAACTTCACGTTGCAAGGCAAAAGATTATTGCGCATCATGAATTCAAACGCCTTCACATGCATGAACACTTGACCTTTGTCATCACATGCCCCGCGGGCGACAATCAGTCCATCCTTGATTACGGGCTCAAAAGGTGGCGAATCCCACAACTCGAGGGGATCAGCTGGTTGCACATCGTAGTGTCCATAAACCAACACGGTCGGCAAAGAAGCATTGATGATCTTCTCGGCATAGACAATTGGATGGCCCGGTGTCGGACAGATTTCAACATGATCTGCTCCGGCAGCCACCAAGCTATCGCGAACGAAAGCCGCAGTTCTGGCAACATCTTCCTTGTACCTTGAGTCGGCACTCACAGAAGGGATGCGTAAAAAATCACACAGTTCGGAAAGAAAGCGATCCTTGTGTTCGTTTATGTAAGACTGAATTTGATCCATAAATCCTTGTATTAGACTGCGCAAAGGTAGCGCTTCACACCGCCCGCAAAGATTGGATTTCTGCATCTGGCTTGTTGATAATTCCAGTACAGTCCATACGAATCGGGCTGATGCCCCCGTTCCATCAATGTATTTTTGAAATGAGTGCACTAAGCTGATTCATGAAAAAAAAGATCTTTAAACTGCTGATTTACAGCGCCATACTCTTGCCTTTCGCAGTAAACGCGCAATTGACGGACGCCTATACTGAAGCCGACAGGCCCTACAAAGATGCATGGGAGCTCTACCTGAAGGAAAAATTCGGTGCAGCACGACGCGGATTCGAAGCGTATTTGGGTACCGGAAAAGGGGGTGAAAACTTCAAGCAGAAAGCACGAAAGCACCACTGGCCTGGTTCTATCTTGGCCGTCATCATTATCGGAATAAGCGATACACCAAGGCGCTCCCGGCCCTGGAAAAGGCCGACATCTATTACTTATCGGGCGACGAGGTACCCGAATATTATTTCAAACTTGGTTACTGCCAGTTCAACAAGGGCGATAACGAAAAGGCCCTGAAAAATTTCAAGGAGATCAGTGGCGTAGAATCAAAATATCAGACTGCTGCCATTTACTATTCGGGTCACATTGCATATTCGTCCGGAAATTACAAGACTGCCCTAGAACTTTTTTCTCGCCTCGATTCCTCGGCCACATTCGGACCTCTTGTCCCCTATTACATCACACAGATGCATTTCGACCAGGGCAAATACAAAGAGGTCATCGCTTATGCAGTGCCTGTATTAAAAGAAAAAAGTCCGCAAAATAATGTGGAAATCATGCGCATCGTAGCCGAGTCATATTACCGTACTGGCGACTACCGCAATGCGCTCGTTTATTTTGACGGCTTTCGACAAGGCACTCCATACTTGAGCCGCGACGACCAATACAGTATAGCCTTTTGCGAGTACAAATCCGGTAATCCGAAAAACGCCATTGCCTATTTCGAAAAAGTGATGGGGCCACAAGATTCGTTGGAACAGAATGCCTGGTACCATCTTGGCGACTGCTATCTACGGACAGATGATAAAAAAGCAGCGCGCAACGCATTTCAGCTAGCATCAAAGCTCGATCATAGCCCAGCCATCCGTGAAAAATCACTTTTCACCTTCGCCAAACTCAGCTATGAATTGAAATTACCGGGAGCACTTACTGCATTCAGGGAACTTCTAGAGAAATATCCAAATTCATCCTTAACAGACGAATCGAATGAACTGCTGGCCGAGTTATACCTCAGCACCCGAAATTATAAAGATGCCTTTGCGGCGCTGGATAAGATTAAAAACAAATCAACGCGAAGCCTCAGCGCTTATCAAAAAGTAGCTTACTACCGCGGGATCGAACTGTTCAACGATGGATCATATGACAAATCGGTCGGAATGTTCGAAAAGGCGATTGTAAACGACGTGGACCCTATGTTGAAGGCACGCGCAATTTATTGGAAAGCAGAAGTGCTTTACCGCCAGGAAAAATTCGAAGCGGCAACAAAGCAATACCGTAGCTTCATTTTTAATCCGGGATCTGTAAATACCGATCTGTATCAGCCGGGACATTACAACCTCGGATATTGCTACTTCAAGCTGGGCAATTACAGTGAAGCACAATCGTGGTTCAGGAAATTCATAAATGCCAAGCCAGAACCTACAGCCGCCATGCGGAACGATGCATTGTTGCGCACAGCCGATTGTCAATACGCCTTGCGCGATTTCGGTAATGCCATGCGTTATTATGAAGAAGCCATTTCCAACAAGGCCAGCTCAGCCGATTATGCCTTGTTTCAGAAAGGGATGATTCAGGGACTGCAGGGAGAACACCAATCCAAATCCTCCACCCTGACGAGTCTCATTAGTGGATATCCGAAATCAAAATTCAGAGGAGACGCACTCTTTGAGCGGGGTCGTGCAAGGATGACACTGGCCGACAATGAGAAGGCCCGACAAGATTTCAACGCCCTGCTGCGTGAATATCCAAACCATGCATACGCTCGTAAAGCGAAGCTGAGCAATGGACTGATGTATTACAACGACAAGCAAGACGATGAAGCCCTTCGTGAGTTCAAGCAACTCATCGGACAGTATCCGGGCACTCCCGAAGCGACAGAAGCACTTGCCGCCGTAAAAAACATCTACATTGGAAATGGCAAACCCAATGACTACTTTGACTTTGTTCGCGGAATTCCCAATGCGCAAGTGAGTGCAGGTGCACAGGACTCCATCACCTACGAGGCCGCCGAACAACGCTATCTGAAAGGCGACCTGACCAATGCAGGTAGTGATTTTTCAAATTACCTGAAGCAATTTCCGCAGGGAGCATACAAGCTTAACGCCACGTTTTACCGAGCAGAATGCTTGTACAAGGGCAATTCCTTTGCGGATGCACTTACAGGTTATGAGGAAATCGTTGCTGCACCAGCCAATATTTTCACAGAGAAGTCGCTCTCAAAAGCTGGACAGATCCGATTGGGAGAAAAGCAATATGACAAGGCTATCGCACACTTTCAGCGACTTGAACAGATTGCCGAGTTGCGCGACAACATACTGGTCGCTCAAACGGGCCTGATGCGCTCATACCACGCAACAGCGCAGCACGAGCAAGCCATCGTGTATGCACAAAAACTGTATGAATCCGAGAAAGCGAATCCAGAAACAGTGACCGAGGCCCACTTGATTCACGCCCGATCGGCACTGGCCCTGAACGATTTGACAACTGCAAAAAGAGAGTTCTCGCAGATCAGTAAAAACCAGGGGCAAGCTGGCGCAGAATCAAAGTACCAAATTGCCTACATCGATTTCCGCATGGGCAATTTCAAAGCCTCCCAGAACAAGTGCTACGATGTAGCGAACTCGGTCCCTTCATACGACTTCTGGATTGGCAAAAGCTTCATCCTACTGGCTGACAATTACATTGCACTGAAAGACACCTTCCAGGCAAAGGCAACACTACAGAGCATCCTGGAGAATTACGAAAAAGACCCATCTGACCCCGAAGACATTCGGGCTCTGGCGCAGGAAAAATTCGATGCCATCCTTAAAAAGGAAGAAGAGAGTCAACCCAAACCGGAAAACAAACCTGAACCCGAAACGGACTTAAACAAAGAGTCTGACAAGTAATACCTACAGGCCATGAAGAACAAAACTAAACTCCTGATCTCTGCAGGCATACTCCTGAGTTCAAGCTGCATTCCTGTTTTAGCACAGCAAACCGGCGGGGGTAAAACAGGTCAACTTGGCAACGAAGACATTGATATTGTCAAGGAATATCAACCGGTTGTCAACGATGCGTTCAAAATCAATCTGCAGCCGGATCAGGACACGCTGAGTACCGGTACCGGACAAGCGCTCAAGTACGCTGTTGATCCGATTCAGGCAAAATCACAGTACAACACCTCGCCTATCAAACCTGTACGGATCAAAGACGATTCCATCCGAAAACTGTACAAGGGCTGGGTGAAAGCGGGATACGGTTTGGAAAACATGCCGCTGCTGGATGCATCCTTTAACAGCATTCGTTCAAAGAATTACGATGCCGGAATCAGCCTTAAGCATCTGTCCGCCTCGGGAAACATCAAAGACTACGGATTTCCTGGCAATAGCCGCTCTACCGCCGATTTGTATGGCACCCGTTACTTCGAACGCTTCAGCCTTGGTGCCCATGCGGGATTTCAGGCCGACAAAGTACATTATTATGGATTCCTGACTCCGCCCGAGCTTTTCAGCAAAGCGGAAACCAAGCATACCATGAATAAAGTATTTGGTGGATTGGCAATCCGGGGCATTCAGCGTGATGATGACCGCTGGCAGTATAAAGGAGCCCTTGATTTTTATTCTTTCGGGGACAACTTCGATAGCCGCGAGAACGACATTCAACTCAGTGGGAAGTTGAGCAAGTCCATGAACAATTCGGCTTTCGAACTTGACCTTGCAGGGCAGTTCGGCGAAATCAAGCAGGAACAGTTTTCGTTTGGCAGATCCATCATTCGCTTCAACCCACGCTTTATCATCAAGCGAGACCTGCTTACGCTGACGGTCGGCGGGCGCGTTGCGGTGGAAACCAACAACAACGATAGCGAATACCGGATCTATCCGGAAGCACAGGCAGAATATAGGATCATTGCCGATGCCGTGAGGGTTTATGGCGGAATGTATGGAGATCTGCAACGCAACGATTTAAGTCAATTCGCTCAGGAAAATCCGTTCTTCGGCAATTTTGTTCCACTCGTAAATACCAACGACAAACTCGTGCTGAAAGCCGGAACAGCAATCCGAATGGAACACGATCTCATGTTCACTGCGGAAGCCCGGTTCAGAAGATCACGGCATTTACCCTTCTTCTACAACACCTGGAATGCGGATTTCCCGAACACATTCACTGTCCAATACGACAACGGCGAAGTGTTCACCTTGCATTCGAGCATCGAATACAAACGAACGGAAAAATCATCCCTTTCAGCCAGTGTTGAATACAATCGATACAGTCTCGATGAACTTGAAAAGCCATTTTATGCGCCAAGGCTTCGTGCCGGGCTGAATGGCCATTACAAGATTGGAGAAAAAATACTCGTCAAGGCAGATGTATTTCTGAACAACGGGATGGATGGATTGTCGTATACGAAGAAAGATTCACTTGTGGTTAGCAACGTGACTGAACTCAAGGGCTGGGTGGATTTCAACCTGAGCGTTGACTACCGTTACAGTAAGCAGCTATCGGCATGGATTAGCATGAACAACGTCGGTTTCAGCCGATATTTTCGCTGGTACGATTACCCAAGCTACCGATTCCTTGGTATGGCGGGGGTCAGCTACTCATTTTGATTTTACCACTACGAAAAACGCCGCCGGAAATCCGGCGGCGTTTTTCATTGAGTCTACGTTAATCATCCTTTGAGCAGATCACGCGCGATTACCATCTTTTGGATCTCACTGGTTCCCTCGCCAATTGTACACAGCTTAGAGTCACGATAAAACTTCTCGACAGGGAAATCTTTGGTGTATCCGTAGCCGCCGAAAATCTGAACGGCCTCGGTGCTACAACGCACAGCCACTTCGGATGCATAATACTTGGCGAAGGCACTTTGTCGTGTCACTTTCTGTCCGCGGTTCTTTAAATCGGCCGCCTGCATCGTGAGCAGTTCGGCCGCTTCGATCTGCGTGGCCATATCGGCAAGTTTGAACGATATCGCCTGAAAATTGGAAATCGGCTGACCGAATTGCTGGCGCTCCTGGGCATATTTGAGTGATGCGTCAAGCGCACCTTTCGCGATACCCAACGACAAAGCCGCAATGGAAATACGTCCACCGTCCAGGATTTTCATCGCCTGAACAAAACCATCCCCAACCTTTCCGAGTATCTGATCTTTGTGAATTCTGCAATCTTCAAAGATCATTTCGGCTGTTTCAGAGGCACGCATACCCAATTTGTTCTCCTTTTTTCCTGCTTTGAATCCTGGAGTACCACGCTCAACGATGAATGCCGTTATACCATGTGAATCCAGAAGCTCACCAGTGCGGGCCAGTACTACGGCGACATCTCCAGAAATGCCGTGGGTAATCCAATTTTTTGCACCGTTAAGAATCCAGTGGTCACCATCCTGACGGGCTACGCAACGCATTCGCATGGCGTCTGACCCTGTATTGGCTTCAGTCAGCCCCCAGGCACCTATCCACTCAGCAGAAGCAAGCTTGGGAAGGTAGCGCTTCTTCTGATCTTCATTACCAAACATCAGAATATGTCCCGTGCACAAGGAGTTGTGTGCGGCCATGGATAATCCCACTGATCCGCAAACGCGGGCTAATTCCTGTATCGCTGTGACGTATTCAAAATAACCCAGGCCAGCACCACCGTACTGTTCCGGAACGAGCACACCCATCAAGCCGAGTTCACCCAACTGTTTGAAAACATCAACAGGAAAAATCTGCGCTTCATCCCACTCCATGAATTGTGGCCGGATGGAACGTTGTGCAAAATCACGAACCGTCTGTGCAATCAGTTCCTGGTTCTCGGTAGGGGAAAACTCCATGGCTGTCAGTGGGAATCAAAAGATAAATAAGGTGCAAGTTTACGCAGTATTTCAGCGTCGGACAAGGGCAAAACCGACAGGTCTGTTAAGCCATTGTAAAGTCCGTGCTGCTCTCTGTAAGCAACAACCATCCGTGCCAAGGGTTTTGGGCAGTAAGGGTGAACCAGGCTGTCCACGGGTGCATGATTGATCTGTAATTTGCGGTAAATAGGTGTTGCTATACCGACAAAAGGCAAAATAGCACTGATTACACTGTCAGGAAGCGCTCTGATTTCATTGAGCTGCGACAGGTCGTGAAAGCCACCCAGGCGCTCCCTATAGCGATAAATTGCCCGAGCCCTGCCGGAACCAATCAAGGGAAGGTCCAGAAGGTCGTTGGTATCGGCGCGGTTGAGGTCGATGACGAGTGAACGCTGGGCTCGAGATGGAACTGACCCATGAGGCCTGCCGGTGCTCGCACGAGGAGAATACTCTGGCAAGGAAATAAATGGTGACCACAGGGCAAATAAAGCAGAATCGAGCACCCTGACCTTCCTGACATCCTCCTTCGACCGGAATCCGCCTCTCAACTCCCTGTAGCGAATCAGGGACTCGGCTTGTCTTTCACTTAGACCCAAGTCAACGAATGCCTGTGCATCGAGCGAATTGGGATCGAAAGGTTGGAGTGCCGTTTTCAGCTCCTCCCATTTCCTGTACACCTTCGCAGGATGCTTTGGGTTCGGATTATTGAAAGCAGCCGACTGGTAAGCAGTTTCAAGAACAGCCTCGGAGAGTCCCGGTCCGGATGGATGCTGGCCAGTACGGAATTCGCGCCAGGCTTGGAGCGACAGTATGGCGGCAATTAATATCCAGGATGCATTGCGCTCTGATCGGGTACATGTAAAGTACGTCACCACTAGATTTCGAATCCGCTCCTTGCGCATGAGTGCAAAGGAAACATCATGATACCCGAGTACGTGGTAAAAAGCGTTTACATCCGACTACAAACAGAAAAAATCACCAGCCACGCTCAGCCAAGAGACTATCCATTTCGTCCCTCACTTTAGTCGCTTCTGCACGTGCAGCCTCAGCAAAATCACGACCGGATGAGGCATACAGGATTTGACGTGAAGAGTTGACGAGTAAGCCACATTGCGCATTCATACCCGTGCGTGCAACAGCAGCTAAATCGCCGCCTTGTGCGCCAACACCAGGTACAAGGAAAAAATGATCAGGGGCAATCTGACGCAGATGACTGAATTGTTCGGAACGTGTGGCTCCACACACAAACATCAGTTCGTCAGGGCCTGCCCACTCCATGGCCTCTCGCATAACACGCTCAAAGAGCGGGATACCATCAGCATCCTTACTAAGTTGAAAATCATGCGCACCCGGATTGCTGGTGAGTGCAAGTAACACCACCCATTTACCGGGAAACCCGATAAAGGGTTTAACGGAATCATGTCCCATATATGGTGCGACTGTCACCGCATCAAAATTCATGTTTTCGAAAAAAGCCCTGGCATACAACTGCGATGTATTACCGATATCACCCCGCTTTGCATCAGCGATGGTAAATACATCCCTTGGAACGATTGACATGCTGCGCTCAAGACTGGTCCAGCCTTTGGCTCCGGAGGCTTCATAAAAAGCCAGGTTGGGCTTATAGGCTACACAAAGATCATGGGTAGCCTCTATGATTGCGCGGTTGAACGAATACAAAGGATCTTCGTCGTCAAGAAGATGTTCGGGCAGGCGAAGAGGGTCCGAATCCAAACCGATGCATAAAAAACTGCGCTTACGAAGGATGTTCTGAAAGAGTGTATTTCTATTCATGGAATCCATATCATTCACCTACGTTGTTCTCGGCTTTCAGTTTCTCAGCATTTTCCGCTAATTGAAGGGCATCGATGAACTCCTGGATATCACCGTTCACAACGGCAGAAAGATTGTGTGATGTATGACCAATGCGGTGATCTGTCACCCGGCTTTGGGGATAATTGTACGTCCTGATTTTAGCCGAGCGGTCACCCGTACTGACCATGGTTTTCCGCTTACGGGAAACCTCTTCCATCCGCTTCGTGTATTCGATTTCATACAACTTGGAGCGGAGCATTTGCAAAGCCATATCACGGTTGGCATGCTGAGAGCGCGCCACCTGGCAGGTAATCATAATGCCCGAGGGCTTATGGGTCAATTGCACCTTGGTCTCGACCTTATTTACATTCTGGCCACCCGCACCGCTTGACCTGGCAGTTTGGAATTCAAGATCTGCAGGATTGATTTCCACACCGTCGAATTCATCGGCTTCGGGTAATACAACCACGGTTGCCGCAGAGGTGTGAATACGCCCCTGCGTTTCCGTATCGGGAACACGTTGCACGCGATGAACCCCACTTTCGTACTTCAACACACCATATGCACCCGCGCCTTTCACCTCCATCACAACCTCTTTGTATCCGCCGGTATTGCCATCATTGAAATCAACAACATCGGTCTTCCATCCGCGAGCTTCACAATACCGCTGATACATCCTGAACAGATCGCCGGCAAAAATACTGGCCTCATCCCCTCCTGTTCCCGCACGAATCTCAACTATCGCATTGCGGCTATCCTCGGGGTCCTGAGGAATTAGCAGAAACTGTATGTGTTCTTCCAACTTCTCACGCTCCGGCTCCAGTTCTTCCAATTCAGCCTTTGCCAATGCTCTGAAGTCTTCATCCTTATCGTTCGCGAGTACATCCCTGGCCTCGGCAATTCGTGCCACAACCCCTTTATATGAACGTGTGGCCTCAACAACATCCTCCAGTTCCCGGTAGGATTTATTGAGTTGCATAAAGCGCTTCTGATCGCCGATAACCTGTGGATCGGACAGTTGAACCCCGATGTCGTGAAAGCGGGACTCAATCCCCTCTAATCTAATAATAAGTGAATCCGCCGACATCGCAGTTACCAGGTAAACTCACCGTGCATTGAACGAATAGTTAAACGCTGAGCAGCAGGAGACTCAACCCTGCCCACAATACGGGCTTCAATTCCGAAGTGCGTTGATATTCCGACCAGCTCATCAGCGATGGCTTCAGGCACATACAATTCCATGCGGTGGCCCATATTAAAGACCTGATACATTTCTTTCCATTCGGTACCTGATTGATCCTGAATCATCCGAAACAGCACAGGCGTGTCAAATAAGTTGTCTTTAATGATATGGAGATTTTCGGTGAAATGCAAAACCTTGGTCTGCCCTCCACCACTGCAATGAACAATGCCATGCACGGAACTCCGGAAGCGATCAAGGATCGCCTTGAGAACCGGAGCATAGGTTCTTGTTGGAGAAAGCACAAGTTTTCCGGCATCACACAGCACTCCATGTACGGCGTCGGTCAGCTTCATGGCACCGGTGTAAACCAGCGAATCATCAATTCCCTGGTCGTAAGATTCGGGATATCGTTCTGCAAGAACTTTGGAAAAAACGTCGTGACGGGCAGAGGTTAAACCATTGCTGCCCATGCCCCCGTTGAAAGCCTGCTCATAAACTGACTGGCCGGACGAAGAGAGCCCCACAATCACATCTCCTGCCTCGATTCGCGCATTGTCAATTACATCCTTCCGGGGCATTCGGCAAGTAACGGTACTATCCACAATAATGGTTCTTACCAAATCGCCAACATCTGCAGTCTCACCACCTGTCGTATGAATTCCGATTCCATGGCCTCGTAACTCCTCAACCAGTTCCTCTGTACCGGAGATAATTGCCGCAATGACTTCACCGGGCACTAAGCGCTTGTTCCGTCCTATGGTGGAGGATAGCAAAATGCGATCTGTCGCACCAACACACAACAGGTCATCGATGTTCATCACCAATGCGTCTTGCGCAATCCCCTTCCAGACGCCCAAATCACCCGTTTCGCGCCAGTACATGTAAGCCAAACTGCTCTTTGTACCGGCACCGTCGGCATGCATAATGTTGCACCATTCCGGATCCAATCCGAGGTGATCGGGCACGATTTTGCAAAATGCCTTAGGATAAATCCCTTTATCTACCGTCCGAATTGCGGCATGCACTTCATCCTTGGTGGCTGATACTCCGCGCGCGGAATACCGATGGGATGAGTTGAGACCGGACATAGGTATAAATCTGAGCTGCAAAGATACACGAAGGGCGGCCTTGCGGACCGCCCTTTGGTGATGTTCGGATGGAAAGAAAATCAGTTCTTGGGAACGTAAGTGGTACCCGTCACTTCAAACTCAGTGCGGCGGTTGTACTGGTGTGCCTTCTCTTTGTCTTCTTCACTAGCAAGTGCATCAATGAACTCCTTCGTAAGTACATCGCCGGTTTTAAATGGAGCATACTCCTCGTCGTTCTCAACCGATTTAGCCTGGGTTTCGCCCTTACCTTCAGATGTTAAGCGATCGGCTGGAACACCATTGGCAATCAGGTAGTCCATTACACTCTTGGCACGACGATCAGACAGTTTCTGGTTGTATGCATCTTCAGCACGGTAATCGGTGTGTGCGGTCAACTTGATGGTGATGGTGGGGTTCTCGTTGAGGGTCTGAATCAAACCATCCAATGCTTTCTTGGATTCTGCACGGAGCGTAGACTTGTCGAGGTCGTAGAAAATTTCCGGAACGGTAATCGGCTTGGATGTAGACTTCAGCGGGAAGTCAAAGTCTTTGGTGAAGTCTTCGTCTTCTTCAAGGCCCACAGTCGACAATTCGTGGAATTTGGTCAAATAACCGGTGAATGATGCAGAGAGCTTGTACTTCACGTTCGCCTTCAGCTCATAACGATACATACCATCACTACCGGTCTGAACGCTCAGCGAAGTACCATCAGAACCGAAGAGTTCAACAGCTGCACCTTCAAGGCTCTCCTTGGTGTCTGTATCATACACACGACCACCTACATTCAGCTTCAATGGCGGAACAATGAAAGAGTAAACATCATCCATACCCTTACCTCCGTCACGGTTGGAAGTGAAGTATCCGGTTGACTCAGAGTTCCAAATCAGACCGAAATCATCCGCAGATGAATTCATGGGCGACTTCATGTTGGCCGCTTCAGTCCATGTGCCGCCTTCGTAAGATGCATGGAACATATCAAGACCACCCATTCCAGACCGTCCATTGGATGCCAAATAGAGCTTACCGTTCTTTCCCATGGTGGGGAATAATTCATCGCCACTAGAGTTCACATTCGACCCAAGGTTGGTTGGAGTACCCCAACTCGAACCGTTCCAAGCCGAAACCCAGATGTCTTTGCCACCTTGTCCACCCGGCATATCCGAGGAGAAGTACATAGAATTCCCGTCGGGCGACAGACATGGATGACCACAGGTGTACGATTCGCTGTTAAAAGGCAAATCAATTGGATCACTCCACTTCCCATCGGTCATTGTGGTCATGACGATTTTGCACTGTGTATTCTTGTCACGGCTGTTGGGACAGGTGGTGTAATACATCACCTTGCCGCTTGCATCAAAACAGGCTGCACCATCGCTGTACTCGGAGTTTGCCGGTCCAGGAATGGCGGTTGGAATGCTCCATTTGCCATTGTTATCCATGGCGGCCTGGAAAAGGTCAAAGAACTTCTCACCATACCACTTGTCACGGTCCTTACCGTTCGCCTCTTCACGGGAAGATGAAAACACCAAACTGTTCTTGACTGCTGGATTCTCACACACGGCGAATTCGTAATACTTGGTGTTCAGGGCGGACATATTGTCTACGCGATGACGCGTAGGCTTGTCTTTCCATGCCTGGGCCTGGGTTGTTGCCGCAATGGCCGCGTTCACTGAGTTATCTTCAGGATTCAGTGCTTTGTAGGCATTGTACTGGGCAATCGCCTCGTCGTACTTGCCGTTTCCTTTGAGCGCATCTGCATATCGCAATACACCGATAGGAGCCTTGTATTTCGCAGCGACTGCCTTTCCGTACCAGTCCTCAGCCTCGAGGTGGTTACCCATCATGCGGGCACATTCTCCGGCTTTAAAGGCAGCAACGCTCTTGTATTCGTTTTTCTTGAACCGGGTGTAGGCCTTTTTGTACAGCGTGGAGGCCGTATAATACTGACCGATATTAAATTGCTTGTCAGCCTTTACCGTCTTGCTTTTAGGAACTTTCACGGCCTTGTCCTGGGCGATTCCAAAATTGAGTGCAACGGAAAGAATCAGCAGAACACCAAGGAGTTTCTTAATCATAATGTACGCCTGCGTTTTACGGGTTGATTGAAAGGCAAAGGAAGCAAATAATTTCTAAAAGGAAAAATGGGTGCACCAGGGCGTTTCTCCATCGAAAAACGCTGTAAATCAAGTCGGTCATGAGGAAAATCAAGGTTTATTCTTATCCAATTTAATTGGTGATTGCACTTAGCTTTGCAGGCATGTTTCGACGATCTGCCTTATTGAGCATTGGCCTTATACTTTCCTCCGCTCTTTGCCTGAAGGCACAAAACAATTACCGCACTGCACTCGGTTTACGGTTGAACGGTGGAGCCGGAATCAGTGTCAGGCATTTTTTAAACACGAAGGGTGCGCTTGAAGGTATTCTATATACCCGATGGAGAGGAACCAACATCACGGGGCTCTACACAGTGAATACAGCCGTTTTTGACGAACCTGGCTTTAATTTTTTCATTGGCGGAGGTGGCCACATCGGATTTTGGGTTGACTGGAAACCTGCTATCAATCTGGTAGGGGTACAGAACTTTTGGGGTAGTGATGTCGCCCTATCAGTCCGGTACACCTTTAAATAGCCCTCAGTACTCCAGGAACTGTTGACAATGGTTCTGAATCAGCGCACTTAATTTTTCATCCGCCTGACCAGCTGGGCTAATGTGCATATCGGCGTGCGACACTGCAATTAATTTGGGCATGACCGTTACACCCATGTAGTGCAAAACGCCGGAAAAGTGATCCATCCCCCTCAGGTTCCCGGCGCGGCCGGTTGAAACGCCCAGTAAGGCTGCTTTCTTTCCTTCAAAACAACGGCGCGATTCGAGCCCGTCAACCAATAGTTTCAGCACACCCGGATAGCTGCCGTTGTACTCGGGCAGTATGAAAATGAATTTCGCGGCAGAATTGAAATGTGACTCCTGAAGACTGAGGGTAAAATCGGGCCTGGGCTTGTCATACATCTGTGCGTTTAGAAAAGCGGAGGGGAGATCGGCTAAATCCAAAAAGGAGGGGCTAACCGATTTCGACTCCAGGGCCTCTTTATATATGAGTGCAATTTTACGCGTTAAGCTACCCGGACGGTTGGTTGAAGAAATTAAAGTAATCATAGGGTATATAACACCTAAAACGCTTTGGTGTTTCCGACCATGATGAATCAACATCAAAAAACAGGATGTCAACCCCACAGGCAAACAAGTGCTTTGAAGGCATTTTCAGCGCCCAAGGGCGACTTTTTCAACACAAACCCGAATTATCAACATGCGGCTTAAAAACGTGGCTTCAGAAGGCCTAAAAATCCTTACCTTTGTTAGCCTCTGAAAAAAGAAATATAACTGATTGATAATGAGCGATCAAATCTTGGAACAAGAAACGAAACAACCCAGCCAATATTCGGCCGATAGTATTCAGGTCCTTGAGGGCCTTGAAGCGGTGCGTAAGCGCCCTGCGATGTACATCGGCGACATCGGAGTAAAAGGCCTACACCACCTGGTTTACGAGGTAGTAGACAACTCGATTGACGAGGCCCTTGCAGGCCACTGTAGAAATATCGAGGTATTCATTAACCCCGATAACAGTATAACGGTCCGAGACGATGGCCGGGGAATTCCCACCGACCTGCATCCTAAGGAGAAGAAATCTGCGCTGGAAGTCGTCATGACCGTACTACACGCGGGCGGAAAGTTCGATAAGGATTCCTATAAAGTATCCGGAGGTCTGCACGGAGTGGGTGTAAGTTGTGTGAACGCACTTTCCACCCATCTAAAGGCCACTGTGCGCCGGGGAGGAAAAGTTTGGGAACAGGAATACAGCTGTGGAAAGCCACTCTACGACGTTAAATCAGTAGGTGAAGCCACAACAACCGGAACAGAAGTAACCTTCAAGCCGGATGACTCTATATTCATCACCACCGAGTACCATTACGATACACTAGCTACCCGTATGCGGGAGCTGTCGTTCCTCAACAAAGGAATCCACATCAACCTAAGCGATTTAAGAGAGCTGAACGAGGCGGGCGAACCGGTCAACCGAGACCACTTTTTCAGCGACCGCGGTTTGGTGGAGTTTGTCGAATACCTTGATGCGACGCGAGAGAAGTTGATCGAGGACGTCATCTACATGGAAGGTGAACGCTCAGGCACACCGGTAGAGGTAGCCATGTCGTACAACACCTCCTTCAATGAAAACGTACACTCATACGTCAATAACATCAATACGCACGAAGGCGGAACTCACCTGGCCGGATTCCGCCGTGCGTTGACACGTACCCTGAAGAATTACGCCGAAAAAGAAGGCCTATTGTCCAAACTGAAGTTCGATATCAGTGGCGACGATTTCAGGGAAGGTCTTACTGCTGTCATCTCCGTGAAGGTGGCCGAGCCCCAGTTTGAGGGACAAACCAAAACCAAGTTGGGTAACAACGAAGTAATGGGAGTCACCGATATGGCTGTGGCCGAAATGCTGAACAATTACCTCGAAGAACACCCGCGCGAGGCAAGAAATATCGTTAACAAAGTCATACTTGCAGCCACTGCTCGGCATGCCGCCCGCAAAGCCCGGGAATTGGTGCAGCGAAAAGGCGCATTTACAGGAACAGGATTGCCCGGTAAACTGAGCGACTGTGCGGAACGTGACCCATCAAAATGCGAAATCTTCCTCGTCGAGGGAGACTCTGCAGGTGGTACAGCCAAGCAGGGACGTGACCGGAATTTCCAGGCCATTTTACCATTGCGCGGTAAAATCCTGAACGTGGAAAAGGCCATGGACCATAAGATCTTCGACAACGAGGAAATTCGAAACATCTTCACAGGCCTTGGCGTCAGCAAGGGGACCAGCGAAGACGAGAGGGCGCTAAACATCGAAAAACTTCGCTACCATAAAGTCGTCATCATGACCGATGCCGATGTCGACGGAAGTCACATTACTACGCTCATCCTGACCTTCCTCTTCCGACACATGAAGGAATTGATCGAAATGGGTTATGTCTACATCGCCACACCTCCACTCTACCTCGTCAAAAAAGGGAAGGAAGAGGTATACTGCTGGAACGATGAACAAAGACTGGAAGCTGTACGTTCAATTGCGGGAGAAGGGAAGGAAAGCAGCGTAACCATTCAGCGTTACAAGGGACTTGGTGAGATGAATGCCGAACAGCTTTGGGAAACGACTATGCGCCCTGATACGCGAACACTTCGACAAGTGACCATTGAAAGTGCCGCTGAAGCAGATCGTATTTTCTCTATGCTCATGGGCGACGATGTGCCGCCCCGCCGCGATTTCATCGAGAAAAACGCGAAGTATGCGAAAGTAGATGCCTGATTTCTCTCTCTAATCATAACACTCCAATCAACCATCCACAACAAATGAAAGTCACTGTTGTAGGCGCCGGAAACGTCGGTGCTACCTGCGCAAACGTAATTGCACACCGCGAACTTGTCAACGAAGTCATCCTGCTCGATATCAAGGAAGGAATCGCCGAGGGTAAATCACTCGACATCTGGCAAACATCGCCAATCAATATGTTCGACACCCGGGTGAAAGGTGTCACAAATGACTACGCGGCAACAGGAGGATCCGATGTCGTCGTAATCACTTCCGGACTTCCCCGCAAACCCGGCATGAGCCGCGATGACTTGATCGCGACAAACGCCGGCATAGTCAAGTCGGTCACTGAAAATATTGTCAAATTCAGCCCAAACGCCATCATTATCGTCGTCAGTAATCCGCTTGACGTGATGACGTATTGCGCCTACCTAACTGCCGGAATTGATTCAAAGCGTGTGTTCGGTATGGCGGGTATTTTGGATACGGCACGCTACCGCGCGTTTCTTGCTGAAGCTCTAAACACATCGCCTAAAGACATCCAGGCCGTTCTGATGGGTGGACACGGTGACACGATGGTTCCTCTACCACGTTACACCACTGTAGCAGGTATTCCGGTAACCGAGTTAATTGAGAAGGATAAACTCGATGCGATTGTTCAGCGCACCAAAGTAGGTGGCGGCGAATTGGTAAACCTGATGGGCACCTCAGCCTGGTATGCACCTGGTGCAGCAGCGGCTCAAATGGTAGAAGCCATTGTACGTGACCAAAAACGAATTTTCCCGTGCTGCGCATGGCTTCAGGGCGAATACGGCATGAAGGATGTTTATTTGGGTGTACCCGTCAAGCTAGGCAAAAATGGAATTGAGCAAATCATCGAACTTCAATTGAACGCCGACGAAAAAGAACTCCTCAGTAGTTCCTCTACGGCAGTCAAAGAAGTCATGTCTGTTCTTGACCGCATGAGCGAAGCCGTTAAGTAATAACCAATATGGTCCTTGAGAAAACCTCGCACCTGCGGGGTTTTTTCGTTTAGATGAAGCGCTCTTTTTCCAATGCACTCAAAGGCAGCCTGCAATTGGTCCGGGCGCCGAACCATCGATATCGATTTTTCGCCAACAACCTGTAAACCATGTTTCGAATTGGACGTGGAAGAAACAAGAATACGTTACACAACTGCCACAAGCCCCCTAAACCGGAAAGGATTCGAATTGCGGCGCAGGACTCCCTGTACAGCAAACCTTGACGAATCAAAATCACCGAGTCAGCCTTTTCCAGTCCAGCCGAATTCAACAATTGAATTCCTGATTCCGACTGCATCGTTGCAAAACGATACCGGCCACGAACATCCTTTCGCAAAAGGAAGTCGACAGAACGCGAACACATCACACAGCATCCGTCAAAAAGTATAATATCCGAGCCCGACATTACCCGATACTGACTCCAATGAGTCTGCCAATACCGAACGTGATTGCAGCGGCCACAAGGCCGAATAAGACCTGCCGCATACCTGAATATATTACAGGCTTAGAAGTAAACAGCGTAATAGCGGATCCGATCAGAAACAGGCCTAAAGCACTGATACCTGCGGAAGCAAAAACCGCATTCATACCTGAGAGAAAGAAAAATGGAATCACAGGTAAGATGGCTCCTATTGCAAACAAAACAAATGAAAATACTGCGGCTTCCATGGCGGAGCCCTCCAATTCTTCCGGGTTGATGCCCAACTCTTCGCGAACCAGAACTGCATGCGCCTGATCCTTGTCACGCATGACCTCTGCTGCCATACGATGTGCTTCATCAGATTGGATTCCTTTCGCAATGTAGATTAGCGCCAATTCCTGCTGTTCTCCTTCGGGATTATGCTCGAGCTCTTCCATCTCGACAGCCATTTGGTTTTCATACAACTCCTGGGAACTCTTCACAGAAATCCACTCGCCAAGCGCCATGGACAATGCTCCCGCAAGCAAGCCAGCAATTCCGGTCAGCACAACAGTCGACTCACCTGCAGCCGCGCCCGCAACGCCCATGACCAAACTGAAATTGGAAACCAATCCGTCATTCCCGCCCAGAACCGCAGCACGCAAGGCATTACCACCGACATTACGATGCCTTTTCTCAAAACGGGCTATGCTTATTCCAGCCAGTTTTTGATCGCGTTGACGAATGGCATCAATGATACGCACATGATTCGCCTCCCCTCCTGTAATTGCTATTCCGTGAACCTTACGACCCTGGGTTACCGCTCCAGCAAGTCGCTTTTCCGTCTCCATCAGTACTCCTAAAACGTACTCGTATCCGAAAAGCTTTCCAATGCGGTTCAGAATCCTGGCTCTCATTGATGGAGCGGGCAAATCGGACTCCCCTCCACCCGATTTACGAATAAACGCCATGGCGTGGCCATGCTCGATCCCACTCATCTGGCGGAACACGTCGGCAATAACCGGATCAGATTCCACATCTGCTAGCCTAGCATACAGGTAGGCTGCATCGACCTCGGTTTGGATTCCGGTAAGTTCAGTTGTTTTCATGCTCAACTAGGGGATGCGCCGTATGGAAACAGCATAAGGATCGACACTTACTTCGGGACTGAATGAAGGGTCTGCTTCAAGGGTTGTCAACTTGATACTGCTCAAATAGCCATTCTTCCCTGCACAGGATGCAGCATGATGGGGAGCAGTGCCGCCAATAAAATTCCTATTGGCTACAATTACCTTCCCCAGCACTTCATCTATTGCGATTCCATGAGGCTGCCAACCAGTCCTCACCCGCTTGATTTCGGTTAACGAGTTGACATCAATTACACTGATTGAACCACGCATACCGGCAAAATAATCGTCTTCGGTATTGGTGACAAACAGATGGCCCGTTGAAGCGGATACAGCCATTTCAAGCGGCACCTTACCCACCGGAACCACTTGAATCAGCTGATCATTGGAAGTTGAAAAAACACGCACCTGATTCACATTGGTATCCTGACAGGTAACGAAGTATTTGCTGTAGTCGGGACTAAAAACAACTTCGTGGGGCTTTAACAGACTTGAGGACTGCCAAGGGCCTGGTGGATTGAGATTGACATCACTGTAGTCGGCAATGTTGTTGACCGGTATTTTCAGGAGTTTACTGATTTCCTGACAGGTGACGTACAAGGTGTCCTGAGAGGCGCTAAGTGCAATTCCGTGCAGATTAGGTACCGGATTTCCGGTGATTGGAAAGGGACCATTGGTTTGAGAAGTACCCGCCAATAAATCAATGAACGCAATACGACCACCATTGTAGTCAACCGCATAGGCATCACGCGAGTTATCTGCGATAACGAGGGTATTCCATCCACCCGCAACTCCATTCCCAATGGGAATGCTCCTGACCAATTGATCCGTACTTGCATCAAAGACTTGAACAATATTGGCGTTGAGAAAAACGACACACCAGAACTTTCCATCGGGTGTGACTTTAACACCGTGGGGTGATTCAGGTGGAGTTGCTCCGGGCAATTGACCAAGGTCAACCATTCGCATCGCGACCATGGTTTCGGCATCAAAAACAGTGGCGACATCACATCCCTGGTTGATTACGTACGCCTTGGCGCGGCCGGGGTTTGAACTGAAAGGTACCAGTCCGTTAATGTCTGGAGCTCCTGATGAAATCCAGTCGCGCAGTAATGCGTATTGCGATGCGGTTAATGGTGCAGCATTGATCGGCATCGTAGGTAAGGCCACGATTCCCTGCGTGCTATCGGTGTTGGTGTAATAACAAAACAGGCTGAAATCGGGACGAAAAGGAATAACTACCGCCCCGTTTGACGTTCCACGCAACATTGCCCCGAAGCTTGACAAATCCAGGCCACCCGCAGCTGCACTGCTTGCTTCCGTATGACAACCGGGTGTTGCACACTGACTCATGACTATCGCATCGATTTCAGGAGGATATCCCGAATCCTCAGCAACAATAGGTAGCTCATGCGTACAGGAAGTAACGATGAGCAACAAACAAAAAGGTAGCCAGCTATTCCGCAACATCAGTCTCCCTCTGTGATATAAACATTCAAACTATCCGTTCCGCTTGAGGCAGATGTATTGTATGGAATCCCGCCCTTACAAATCCAGTTTACCGGATCGAGCAAACTGTCTATACCGACCGCGTAAATGTAATACTGTCCACAAGCCAGGCTGTCAATCGCAGCGAATGAACTCCATGCGTCAGCCGTTGTACTGTAATCATACAGTCCGGGATCCTCACCCGGAAATTCAACCGCGCCGTATTTGATGTACACAGTTGCGCCTTTAATCGGCCGTGTGTGATGAATCATGTTTAACACAATCCGGAGATTTCCGGATCGCCCCGGACTACAATCGTCGCCATCCTCGTCTTCGGGTTTACAACCCTGGAAGAGAAGCATCACCGGAACGGTGAAAACCATAATCACAAAGACACTCCAGTAGATTGATGAGATTTTTTTCATGCGCTAATGAATCAATACGTGATGAATGTGGCTTTTCCGGCCCACCCGCCCACTTGAACATGCAGCAAATAGACACCTGGTACTAGGTCGGCAATTTCAAGGAAATGAGGCGAACGTTTTCCGGTTTCAGTCTTGACAAGCCGGCCGGTCATATCGAATACCCGCAATAGAGCATCTGAACCCGCAGCCAATTCACCCCATGAAATGGTTAAACGTTGTTTGGCAGGATTGGGATATACCATCAGGGTTAGCAACTCGGGCTTAGCCTGTACTGTCAGTGATGTGTTTTGCGTGTAAAGTGAAATACCGCCAGAGAATACACCAACAAAAAGATCCGGCTTGGCATCACCATCAACATCGGCAAAATCTGGAGATGCGTAGGTGGGCTCAGCGATGCCCTGAAAAATACTGTCACGAAGCCGGAAAGTTCCGTTCAAGTTTGCATCAATGGAATCATAATGATGAATAAACCCATCCTGAGAACCTACAATCAACTCATAAACCCCTCCCCGATCGATAAGACGTGGCACAGAGAAACCGGTAAACGAACCTGGCGCTGTTACATTAACTGAGCCGAACTGAGAAGTTACAAGACTGAAAACCGGATTGGAAACCGAACCGGTGTTTCTGAAGTAATTGATATTACCGGCCCGTTCGCCAATCAGTAGATCCAACAATCCATCCCGGTCCACATCGATCAACTGGGGAGCCGCATTATCGCCCACATCGATTCCCTGATACGCCGCAACATCAAAAACAAACACAGAGGACGCACCTGAAGGTGCTGTATTGCGCATAAACACCATCTGCCCACCAGACTCGCCAATCAACATATCCTGATCTCCATCACCATCAAGGTCACCGAATGTCAAGTGGAGTGCTAGTAAACCGAGACCAGACAAGGAGGTGAAATCATCCGTCACCCATTCGAATTCGGCCTTGGGTCCGGAACCGATATTTCTGTAATAGGCCACTTGACCAGACAAGTTGCCTCCGTTGAAGTAGTAATCATTTCCAACTAGCAAATCCAACCTGCCGTCCTGATCAACATCGAATGAAACCGGATGTGCTCCGGTACCCACATCCACCATAGTAGAAGACAACCAACGATCGCTTTGCTTTGCAAATACATTGGTTTGATTGCTTGTTGTATTACGGTAAAACTTCATATTCTGATAATCCTCCGATGCAAAGTAGAAACTACCGGCAAGCAGATCCTTATTCCCATCGTTGTCCAAATCCATATAATGCGGACTCACCATCTCCTTCATCCTAACGGGCTGGTCATACGAAGGGAATGCAGTATCCTGACTACATATCCAGGCCGAATCAGGTGTTCCGCAGTTTTGAAGATAAAGCAGGTTATTACCCAAAATATCGCCATTGAGTACATCCTTGTCACCATCACCATCAAGGTCACAAACCAACAGGCATGATCCGGCGTGACGCAAACGTCCCGTTTGCTGATCAAACCGATTTGACAAATCATTCAATTGAGGGCTGGAGTCAGCATCTATGCGAGGCGAGTTGGCCGGCGTGAGTGGACAGATATTCGGAATGGGTGGCAATAAGGCGGAATTACCCGTATTGGTCAATACGAAATAACCCCAACAATTGGGTATGTTCCGCATCGGTGACAGAGCCACCACACCAGTCGAATCAACCGAATAATTCCGGTGGTGTTCAATGAAAGACCCACTAATGCTCAGGGCGACTACATCCATGTCGCCGTCGTTGTCCAGATCACTCAAAGCAGGAGCATTGACCCTGGATGCATAGATGTTGGTTTGAAAATTACCATAATAGGTCTGCAGTTGTGCCGTGATAAATGTGAACTGAAGCCCCAAAGAAGGGGAAAAGTCATTTCTATACACCGCTATACCTCCACCATTGTAGGTGAAAAAATCCATGTCCCCGTCGTTATCGTAGTCAAACGACCTAATCCAACCTTCGATTTGACCCACGGGAAAGCGTGATACATATTCGGGGGCGTATACGTATGATGACTGATTCAAGATGCCCAGATTTATGAACGTATTGAATCGGTTGGCAGGGGCGTCCAGGTGTAAAAGATCCATCTTGCCATCCCCATTCAGATCAATTTCGGCAATTGAAGCACTGTTGATTCCCGGTGCCCATGCGTTGGCTAAACGCTGACCGGCACGCACAACACTGACGGATGTATCCCTGTACAACTGGAATTGTTGGGCAAAAGAACTCAGGCTGGTAAGAACCAGGAGCAGACTGATTACCGATTGAAATTTCATCCTCATTGTTTAACCAGCCGTTTACAGGAATACATGATTTCAGATTTTGCCTCAACAAAATAAACGCCTGAAGGAAGGGTTGTAAGATCCAGTATAAGTTCGTTTGAACCCGTACTGAACTCTCTGACGGATTGACCATGCAAATCGAGTAATCGAACACGCACCAATGCATTCGTGTTTCCTGAAGGCAGAGCAATACGCACTGTGCTTTCAGCGGGGTTCGGATAAAGCATGATACCGGCGTTACGGGCAAGTTGATCGGTATCGGATGCAGCAGTGGAAGTACTTGAATAAAAACGAATGCCGCCAGCATTACAACCAGCCATCAAGTCCGGATTACCATCACCATCAAGATCCGCACGGGCAATGGTTATCCGCTTCAATTCCTGAATGCCAGAATAGACTGAGTCAGCCAGTAAAAATGAGCCGCCAAGGTTGCTGTCGATATCAACAAAATGATAAATGCTTCCGTTGTCACAACCCACTAAAAGCTGATACCCGGATGGAGAATCATACATGTAAGGGTCGCTATAGCCGGCTATTCCACCCGGCTGCAACACGTTCACCGCACCAAAATTGGAAGACACGAGACTAAACAAAGCGGGGCCGGAAGGACTGATGTTCCGGTAATAATTCAAGACGCCAGAACGCTCGCCTATCAATAAATCCATCCGGCCATCGCGATCAACATCGATGAGCTGAGGCTGGCTATTGTTTCCAATGTCGATTCCCTGCCAAGCGGGAGCATTGAACACGAATTGAGGTGCCTGACCTGCTCCCGCTACATTGGAGTACAGAATCAAAGTTCCATCGGCATTTCCCAACAAGAGATCGGCATCTCCGTCAGCATCTACATCACCAAATTCAGGTGCGAGGCCATATTGTTGAAGGGAGGATAAACCAAGCCAGTCGCGGTCTACCATCTCAAAAGAAGGAGCACTAACAGAACCAACGTTCCGCAACCATGCAAGCCTTGAATAAGTCAAACCGGGATCGGTATTGAAGTACAACTCATTCCCGACCACCACATCCTGAAGGCCATCGTTGTCCACATCGAACAACACGGGACTTGAAGCGGTCCCAAGGTCTATGGTTTGCCGGCCCACGAATTGGGTATCTGTCAACTGGAAGATATTGGAGCAATTGTCCGTTGTGTTTTGATAACAATGCAAGTTATTGAAATCTTCGCCTACAGTCGCAAATGGACTCACCAGCATATCTTTCTGCTGATCGTTATTCAGGTCTATATAATAAGCTCCAGGAAGATTTTGCATCATCACAGGAACATCGTACACAGGAAAGTTGATATCCTGCTGCGTGATGATCGCCGAATCGGGCGTGCCACCATTGAGGAGAAAGAGCATATTCTCACCTAGAATGTCTCCGTTGAGTAAATCCACGTCGCCGTCGCAGTCCTGATCCATTGGCGTAAGCACCGAACCGGCATGTCTTCGTGCTGAAAAAACAGCGGAATCCAACACACCTGAGCGACAACTTTGGTTCAACAAACCGGTGTTGCTCAGTCCGCTCAGTTTGAAATAACCCCAACAATACGGCTCGAGTGAAAAGCGAAACGCATTACAGGTTCCGGCTGAGTCAATTGCATAATTTCGGTGATACTCCAGGTAATTGCTCGAACTGGAAAACGTGATGATATCAAGATCGGTGTCACCATCTACGTCGACCAATGCCGGAAGATTGACCTGGCTGACAAATATGGGATTCTGAAACGAACCATACCATGAGGGCAGTTGCTGTACTACAGGTGTAAAGGTCAGCCCGAAACCAGGACTGAAATCATTCCTCCAAACTCCGATTGCAGCATTGGTGTAACTAAACAAATCCATATCCCCATCACAATCAAAATCAGCAGACCGCACCCAATCGTGGAAGGGTGGAAGGAGATTGGTCCATTCGGGCATATAGCGGTAAGGCATTGCTGCCGTATCGCCGGTATTTTTGAAGGGAGTGATTCGATTTCCAACGCGGTCGAAAAAAAACAGATCCATCACAGCGTCACCATCGAAATCCAATTCGACCGGGATGATGCTATTGAAGCCTCCTGTCCAGGGGAAGAGCAGGGTATCGCCCAGAACCGTAACCGGCGGACGCTGATCGAGCCGGAGCAGGGGTGCCTGCTGAGCCCTGACTACTGATCCACAAGCCATAAGCAGGAAAATAGCAATAAATGATCGCATCCGTCAAAGATACACCCACCCATAGGCATGAAATGCTTGAAAAACACTGATTTTTGCACGGGCAGCCCACACATGACAAAGGGCTTGCATAAACTCTTCCAACCTCCGTTAAACAAACACACCGCCTCATGCCATCTTTCGATATTGTCAGTGAAATTGACCTTCAGAAACTGGATAATGCCATCAACGTGGCGGTCAAGGAAATCAGTTCGCGTTATGATTTCCATGGCTCTAAGACCGAGCTGAACCTCGATAAAAAGACCATGTTGATCACGTTTGTGACCGAAAACGACATGAGGGTCAAAGCTATTCAGGACATTCTCATCGCCCGAATGCTCAAGCAAGGACTCGACCCGGCCTCACTTGACTTCGGGAAAGACCACTACGCCAGCGGGAACATGATCCGGAAGGAAGTGCAGGTGAAGAAGGGAATCGACAAAGACACCGCCAAGAAACTTGTCAAATGCATCAAGGACAGCGGACTTAAAGTGCAGGCGTCCATCATGGATGAACAGCTTCGTGTAACCGCCAAAAAAATCGATGATCTGCAGGCCACCATTGCCCAGGTAAAGACTTCAGGAGTGGAGCTCCCGCTTCAATTCACTAATTTTAGGTCTTAAAATACTGTTTTTCAAAACGTTGATTACAACAGTCATCTGACTGTCAAGCTCCGTGCGCACCACAATTTATTAACAAACCGCCGTTTCAAAGTAGGGGTAGATTCGCTAATATTGTCGCCCCTTTACAGACCAAAAACAACATATAAAACCATACTTCTTACCTAACCCATCAACACCATGAGTCAGAACAAATCCGGATCCGGAATTCAAGGCATGCTGGCGGCTATTGTCATCCCTGCCTCCATCGTCCTGTGCACTATCATTTACATGTTCATTCTGGGTAATCCATCCAATTTCCAGGACAACAATCCCGAACTGAACCCACTCCCCGGAAACTACCTTGGCATCATTTACAAGGGAGGATTCATCGTGCCAATCCTGATGGCGCTGCTCGTTATTGTCATCACCTTCGTAATTGAGCGCTTCATTACGGTAGCTCAATCGACGGGTACCGGGAAAATCGACGCCTTCGTACACAAAGTACGCTCATCACTCTCTAGTGGTAACATCGATGCTGCCCGCGCAGAGTGCGGCAAACAAAAAGGCTCTATCGCCGCTGTAGTCAGTGCGGGACTGAACGCATACAAGCAGATGGAAGGTGATAAAACCCTCGATAAAGAAAAGAAAGTTGCTGTCATCCAAAAGGAAATTGAAGAAGCCACTACCCTCGAGCTTCCGATGCTTTCGAAAAACCTGGTCATCATCTCAACGATCGCCTCCATCGCTACCCTCATGGGACTGCTCGGAACTGTTATCGGTATGATCAGGGCCTTCGCAGCTCTTGCTCAGGCCGGAGCACCTGACGCCGTAGCCCTTGCTACCGGTATCTCCGAGGCACTGATTAACACCGGTCTCGGTATCGGAACCTCCGCTATCGCTATCATCTTCTACAACTACTTTACGAACAAGATCGATTCGATCACGTACGGTATCGATGAAGCCGGTTATTCGATTGTCCAAACCTTCACTTCACGTAACTGATCAGCTCAGAAACGTTTTCAAAACCAGATAAAACAAGAGACGTATGCCAAAAGTGAAGTTGCCGAAAAAGAGTCCGTCCCTCGACATGACGCCGATGGTAGACTTGGCCTTCCTCCTGGTGACGTTCTTCATGCTCACCACCCAATTCAGGCCTGACGAGCCAGTCATTATCGACTCGCCGTCTTCGATTTCTGAAAAAATCCTGCCTGAAAAAGTCATGGTTGTTAGTATCGACCGCGGAAACCGTGTTTTCTTCAATCTTGAAGGAAAAGATATCCGCAAAACCATGCTAACACAGATGGGTGAAAAATACAGCGTGAAGTTCGACGACAACGATCTCAAGCGTTTCTCCGTCATGACCACATTCGGAATGACCGTCCAGCAGCTGAAGCAATACCTTCCGATGGGCGAGGAGCAACGCAAAGCCTTCATGAAGCAAAGCCAGGGTATCCCCTACGACTCACTCAACAACCAGCTCGGCGATTGGATCCGGTTCGGACGTCTTGCCGACGCCCAGTTGAGCGGTGATGTAGACAAGGAAAAACAACTTCGGTTTGCCATCAAAGGCGATGCGAACGCCAATTACACGGCCGTTAAACGCGTAATCGAGATCTTCCAGGAGATGAAAGTGAACCGATTCAACATGATTACATCACTAGAAGACAATCCCAACCAATAACCGATATCCAACATGGCAGAAGTACAAAGCAACGAACAGGACTCGGGGAAAGGCGGGAAACACAAGAAAGTCCGTGCCAAAAAACAGAGCACTCACATCGATATGACTCCGATGGTGGATCTCGCGTTTCTGCTGCTCACTTTCTTCATGCTTACGACCACCTTTGGGAAACCCAAAACGATGGAGATCAACATGCCGGTGAAGCCTGAACTTGAAGATCAGCAAACGCTTGTAAATAATGCCATCACCATACTGTTGACCGGCGACAACAAGATCTACTGGTACTTCGGCGAATTGAAGCCAGAGACCACACTGTCGCCCACCAACTATTCCCAAGAAGGACTTCGTAAACTCTTGCTCGAAAAGAATCAATATGCTTTTGACAAGATCAAACAGCTACGCGAGCAGGCGGTAAAAACGAACATGGCCGATACTACACTCAAGCGGCTGGAAGTGGAAACCAAGGGCGAGAAAAAAGCACTTATGGTACTTGTAAAAGCCGACGACAAAGCGATTTATAAAAATGTTGTTGACGTGCTGGACGAACTGAATATCACCATGGTGGGTAAATATGCCATAGTTGATATCGGGCAGCAGGAATATGACCTTATGACCGCCATGAAATAACATTGAAGACACACAAAACATGGCAGACATAAAACAACTCATATACATCGTTGACGACGAACCCTTACAGGCCGAAGTCCTGAAGGATCATCTTGTCAATGTACACAAATGCGACATAAGCATTTTCAGTACCGGCGAAGATGCCCTTGCAGTTATCGAAAAAGAAAAGCCGTCAATCGTATTCCTGGACTACAACCTTGACTCCAAGGTGCGTGAAGCAAAAAACGGCTTAGACATTCTCAAAGAAATTAAGCGACGCCTACCTGACACCCAGTGCATCATGCTTTCGGGTCAGAATAAAATTGAAATAGCAGACCAAGCTATGCAAGCCGGCGCCGTCGAATACATCAAGAAGGGAGATGGCGCACTGCTGAAAGCCGAGAAAACAGTTTTCAACCTGAACAACCTGATGCCTCAGCCGGGCTGGGACAACCCTACTTCACCGGAACGCACGGAAATGGTTTTCCAGAACAGGAACAAACATTACGGTGCGTATGTGATTCGTAAAGGGTATAACCGAACCGCGGCCAGGGCATTGTTGGCTTCCCTATTTGGATTTGCCTTTCTCATCAGTTTGCCGGTCATTATCAGTCTCATTGGCTCAGTGGACTTAAACGAGGTCGAAAAGCCGGTGGAAGTCACCGTGGAACTCAAGGAGCCACCACCCCTTGATAAAAACGAGCCCCCACCCCCACCGCCACCGCCACCACCACCCACCATCGAGACCGTAAAGTTTACACCTCCCGTTGTGGTTGACCGTGAACTTGAAGAAGAGGAGCAACCACCACCCCAGGAGCAGCTGAGCGAAACCAACGTTGGCGTAGTCACCCAGGAAGGTGATGAAAACGCAACGGAGCTTCCACCTGATGAACCCGTTGATCCAGATGCAGGCAAGATTTTCACCTATGTGGAAGAACAGCCCACATTCCCCGGAGGCGAATCAGCGATGTACGAATATCTTCAACGCAACATCAAATATCCGGCCCTTGCCCGTGAAAATGGCATAACGGGACGCGTATTCATCACCTTCGTTGTAGGATCCGATGGCCAAATTCGCGACGTAAAGATTTTACGCGGTATCGGTGCAGGATGCGATGAAGAAGCCCTAAGGGTAGTTCGCAACATGCCCCCTTGGAAACCAGGAAAGCAGAATGGTCGTTCGGTGAATGTGCAGTTCAACATGCCGATCAACTTTACCCTCAAGTAACATTTACAATCCGACTCCGACAAGGCCCCACACTGTGGGGCCTTGTCATTTTAAGCCATCACCTAAATCTCATTCCCGGTCGATTTGCAATCGATATCTTCGCAGCATGGCTCGTTCACCTCTGCTTTACCGCTTTACGCTGGCCATGACAGCGCTATATGCCTTGCTTGGAATCTTTCTGATTTTTTCACCTGATATGCAGAACATGCTTCCAGGTTGGAAACATATCGTACTGGGAATGATGCTCATCGTTTATGCATTTATCCGCATGAAAAGATTGAAGGATTTGCAGAAAGGAATGGACGCAACCGATAATTCCTGATTCAGATATTCCATGCACACCTTGAGCCGATTCATTTTCATATCGCTGCTAACACTGCTGTTCTCTTGCGGCAGTGACCCGAACAAGCCTTACAACGACACGCCTACATCGGGTACAGTTCGTGTTGTAGGTGATGAAACTCTCGCGCAATTGCTTGACGCAAACGCTGACACGTTTATGGGACTGTACAGGTATGCGACTATCCAGTTGGATTACGGCCCGGAACAGGACTGTTTCAAAAAATTTATCAATGATTCTGCGAAGGTCATCCTCTCCACACGCAAGCTTCGCACAGACGAAGAAGCATATTTCAAATCGAGAAACCTATTTCCGGTAACGACTCGTATCGCTATTGACGGACTTGCCATCATCATCAACAAACAGAATAACGACAGTCTCTTGAGTACGGATCAACTCAAGGCTATTTTAAATGGCGAAATCAACGATTGGAATGCCATCAACCCTTCCTCGAAGCTTGGTGAAATACGCTTTGTGTTTGACCATACCGGATCTTCTACCGTGCGGAGTTTGTCCGACTCCTTACTGAACGGCAAAACCGAATTCCCCCCGAATTGCTTCGCTGTGCAAACCAATCCCCAGGTGATTGATTATGTGGAACAACATCCAGAAGCGATTGGCGTGATTGGCGTGAACTGGATTAGCGATCGTGACGACCCTCAACAGTTGAGCTTCAGCAAACGGATCCGCGTGGCCTGGCTCAGTACAAAACCGGACCCCGTTTATCCTGACGATTTTTTCGGGCCTTACCAAGCCTATCTATTCACGGGTGAGTATCCACTGCGCAGGGATGTTTACCTGATAAACCGCGAAGGCAGGAACGGGCTTGGCACGGGCTTTGCCTCATTCGTCGCCGGAGAACAAGGCCAACGAATCGCAAAATTATCAGGACTGCTTCCTGCTTCACCATACACCCGCGACATCATTCTGCGTTAATTCCCCATACTATACCCAATGAAACATCTTATTTCCCTTTCGCTCCTGCTTATCGGTGGAGCATTGGTTTCTCAGGCCCAGACCCTTCAGGAGGCTATACGACTGAATGAAAATGAGCAACAAGATCAGGCTGAAGCAATGTACGAAAAGCTGATTGCCTTGCAACCAACCAATGGTACTTTGTACTACTACTACGGAGAAAATTTCCTCGATGCCGAAATGCCAGAGAAAGCAGAGGCGGCATTCACAGCGGGAAGGAGCAAGGATCCGGCGAATGCCTTGAACCTGATCGGTCTTGCGGAATTGAAATTACTCAATGGTGATTTAGCAGGAGGAAAAGCACTCATTGATGAGGCAACAAAACTGGCGGGCTCGAAAAACGCCCTGGTATATCTCGAAGCGGGTGAAGCTTACCTGAAATACCGCAAGGCGCAGGATCTAATGAGTGCTCAAACGCTGATAGACCAGGCCATCAAGTTAGAACCGAAAAACCCCGAGGGCTATAGTTTGTTAGGTGATGTTTATTCTGAATTGAACAACGGTAGCAAAGCCGCTGAGAACTATAACAAGTCGCTTGAACTTGATAAAAAGCACATCAAGTCCGTGCTTCACAAAGGACAATTGTACAAGCGTTCGACCAATTACGAAGGCGCCATCGCTGAATTCGATTCGTGCTTGCGCATGGATCCGAATTTTGCTCCGGCCTACCGTGAAAAGGCGGAAACCTATTTCGCCATGAAAAAGATCGACAATGCGGTAGAAAACTATCGCCTGTATCTGGAGATCTCCAAATTCAACACGCGCGCACGATTACGGGGTGCTGCATTCCTTCTTGAAGCAGAACGCTTCAAGGAAGCCCAGGACGAGCTAAATAAGATTACCAAAGCTGACTCCAGTAACTTGTATATGATGCGGATTATCGGCTATGTGGCTACGGAGAACGAACGAATCGACACTGCCATGAGAGCCTTGTCGAAGGTATTCGAACTCACTGCCACCGATACTGCAAAACGCATCAGCCGTGATTACGCCTATTACGGAAAGGCATTGGTGAAATCCGGCAAAGACTCGCTTGGCATAGAATACCTATGGCGAGCAATCGAAATGGATCCGCGCTTCAGTGAACACTATGATGATCTTGGAAAAATCGCAACCAAACTAAAACGCCATCACATTTCAGTAAACGCCTATCGACGCAAGGTTGCCAATCACCACAAAGTCGGTAGTGCGGATTATTACAACCTGGGTAAAGCGCTATACCAAAACAAGGAATTCATCGGAGCTGACAGTGCGTTCAGGAAAGTCACCGAATTGAATCCGAACTGGCCAAACGGTTACCTTTACTTGGGCAGGACCAACAGCCAACTCGACTCTACTTTTGTGAGTTTCGGCGCAATTGAACCTTACCAGAAATACATCGAACTCATCGGAACAGACCAGGCCAATGTAACCAAGTACAGCAAGGACCTCATTGAAGCGAACAGCTACATTGCGGTGGCATACTTGAGAAAAAAAGACTGTAAGGCGTCATTGGATTATTGGAACCGCGTACTCGCAATCGATCCGAAAATAGAGCAGGCCTCAAACGCCATCAAAATCATTGGCGACTCCAAGGATTGCAAATAATCTTCGATAAAAAAACGCCGGCAATCCGGCGTTTTTTTATCCTTCCATGCCACCTTCAGACTCAAATTTGAAGCTTCCGGTCGATACCGAACTCTGCATGGTATTGACCATAGCTTCGAGCACAGAAATCTCTTTCATCTGGTCGAAAGCAGGAACGTTGACATCGACATCCAGGCTAAACAGAATGACGCCGTTAACGAACTCGGAAAGGATTTCCTTCGTGGCAACCGTCGTGCTGTAATCGTTGAACAACACGCCCAGCTGACGCTTACCTTCAGCGAAGCAATGTCCATCTTTCCCGATAAATAGACGGGCAATTAAAAATCCTGAGTCGTTTCGGCGTTCATATTTGATCGAATCGGACAGGAAATTATACACGCTAATCATGCCTACAGTACCTCTGGATTGATCGAGAGACACCCACGAGTTCTTCCAAATAGGATGCGAATGATCGAAGACGAGAGCAGACGAATGCATGGCAAAAATCAAAAGATCATCGCCAACCCTGAATTCTGCTTCGAAGGCACTTCGGTCTTTATACTGAATCGGAATACGCGGGTCGGATGCATGTACTGCCTTTCGCAAAGCGGATTCCTTCTCTTGTAGAACCGATCTCAGTGTTTTTAATACCAGTGTACTCTGTTCTATCACATCCTTGGCCAATCCACACTTTGAAAGAACCATTTTGACCAAATGCTCTGAGGATTGTTCCATGGATATAGTTGATCGTAGATTCGCTAAGGTGGGGATTCGGCTTGGAGTATCAATAGGCACGTGCAAAAATCACCCTTTGCGTACTTGGATTGCCTGTAAGTATGCACTTACCCACTTCAGATGGGTTGTCAATCGGTATACACCGAATTGTCGCCTTGGTTAGTTCCTTGATTTTCTGTTCTGTTTCGGATGTCCCGTCCCAGTGCGCATATATGAATCCGCCTTTCTCGTCCAGGATGTTATTGAACTCCTCCCATGTATCGGCGTGATGAGTGCTTTCTTCGCGGCGGGTAACGGCTTTACGGTAGATATTGTCCTGAATCTGCTCGAGCAGGTTGACAATTTTCAAATCCAGATCCGCCACCTGATAAACCGCTTTCTCACGGGTGTCTCGGCGGGCTACTTCTACCGTGCCATTTTCCATGTCGCGAGGTCCAATTGCGATTCGGACGGGAACTCCTTTCAACTCGTACTCCGCAAACTTCCATCCGGGCTTATGAGTGTCTCGATTATCGTATTTGACCGTGATACCCTTCGACCTCAAAGCGGCAAGAATCGGCATTACGAAAAGATCCAACTGCCCAAGTTGTTCGTCATTCTTGTAGATTGGCACTACTACTACCTGAATCGGTGCGAGCCTTGGTGGCAGCACAAGACCAGCATCATCACTATGCGACATGACCAAAGCTCCCATCAAACGGGTGGAAACACCCCAGGAAGTCGCCCAAACGTAATCCTGCTTACCATCCTTTCCGGTAAACTTGACATCAAAGGCTTTTGCAAAATTCTGACCGAGAAAATGAGATGTTCCGGCCTGAAGTGCTTTTCCATCCTGCATTAAAGCTTCTATGCATAAGGTGTCAATAGCACCAGCAAAACGCTCATTGGCTGTTTTTGTTCCCTTAATGACCGGAACGGCCAGAATCTCCTCGGCGAAGGTGGCATATACATCCAGCATCTGGCGGGTTTCGGCGATGGCCTCATCCGCTGTGGCATGTGCCGTGTGTCCTTCCTGCCAGAGAAATTCTGCAGTCCTTAAGAACAATCGGGTGCGCATCTCCCAGCGCACGACATTCGCCCATTGGTTCACCAGGATAGGCAGATCACGGTACGACTGAATCCATCCGCGGTAGGTATTCCAAATAATTGTTTCTGAAGTAGGACGCACGATTAGCTCCTCTTCCAGCTTGGCATCCTCATCCACAACGATTCCTGATCCGTCGGGAGCATTTTTTAGCCTGTAATGTGTTACCACAGCACATTCCTTCGCAAAGCCATCCACATGGCTCGCTTCCTTCGAAAAAAAAGATTTGGGGATAAATAGGGGGAAATAGGCGTTCACGTGCCCTGTTTCCTTGAACATCTTGTCCAGGTGTTCCTGCATTTTCTCCCAGATGGCATATCCATAGGGCTTGATGACCATGCAGCCTCTAACGGCTGAATTTTCGGCCAGATCAGCCTTAATGACCAGATCCTGATACCATTGGGAGTAATTTTCGCTTCTTGAGGTCAGTTGCTCGCTCATAATCGGTCTATCTTTACAAAGTTTGGCAAGGTGTTTGCCTATTGCGCAAGGAACAAAATTGGTAAACAGACCGCACATAGGCAACGTCAACATCGCAACACGCATGAAAACAATGCTCATCCGGCCCACACCACCTAACTGCGTAAACACCATGAAAACGCTCAGCCTCGCCGTAATCATCGCAGCGGCAACAATCAGCCTCAGTTCATGCTCAGCAGGCCGAATGGCCCGCACTGGAAGTGACGATGTATACTATTCCGGACGTGATGAGCGGATGAACGACTATCCGGTTCAGACTCAAGAAACCAGTCCTGTTTCGAGGCCGGATGACTTTTCCTCCCAGCCGGCTCAAAACACCTATCAAGGTAGTGGACAGCCTGCCTTCGAAAGAGACAATCAAAACAATCAGATCTCTAATAACCAGTATTCACAGGGAGAATACAACAACCCTGATGGCCGGGATCAAGGCAGATCAAATTATGGCCAGGATGGAGACGGCAACTCTTACATTACCAACAATTACTACTACGACGAGGAGGATTATTACGATTATGCCTACTCTGCCAGAATCCGCCGGTTCTATCATCCTTATGGCTGGAGCTATTATGACCCCTTCTACACTAATTTATACTGGTATGACAACAACCCATTCTCTTGGGGTGTGAGTTTGTATTGCACCTACAATTGGTGGAATCCCCGTCCGGTCATTGGCTGTGGCTGGGGAGGAGGTTTCGGTATGGGTTATGGATTTGGACCTGGCATTTACAACCCATATTGGAATGGTGGCTGGGGTTGGAATAATGGCTGGGGTTGGAACGGCGGGTATTGGAATGGTTACAATCAGGGATATTGGAATGGCTACTATGCAGGGTTGTACAATGGCACCTTCAATCCTTACTACTTCAACAGTTTCGACAACCACAGCTATTACTATGGACCGAGGGGTGGACGTAATAGTGTAGCTGCGAATACGCCCGGTTACAGGGGGGGGCGCAACGGCTCAGTCGGTGAATTGTATGGCAGGACACTTCATAGCGAAGAAAAGCGCTCCTTAAACAGTAGCGGCGCGAGCGATGGTGACTACGCTTTGGGAAGGCCGAAGCGCGATATCAAATCCCTCGACAGCCAATTGGTTCCTGCTGGTAGAGACGGCAGGAATGCGGGAGCAGTTGAAACCGTTCAGCCGCGCGGCGGAGGTAAAGGAAACGGATCAACAGTTGAACCTGCCCGTGGAAATAGTACCATACCCGGAAGCACCAACAACCCCCGAGGTAATTCTGGAGATGCCTATACACCGAGAGGCAATTCGGATAACGGTAAGGGAAATACTGCTCCAAGTGAAATTCGTAACCCACGATCCAATACCAATTCATCACCTTCGTCGGCACCTACTAATCAAACTCCAAGGAACAACGACACCTATCAGCCCAGGGGTAATGATGTAAACACTCCCCGCGGAAATGACAATTACACCCCAAGGAATAATAACAACAATCCACGCGGAGGTGATGTCTACACGCCTCGTGGAAACGAAAACAACAACCCCAGAAACAATGATTCCTATTCGCCAAGGGGAACCGACTATTCCTCACCGCGGGGCAACGAGAATGCTGCACCCGGAGGGAATGGCTACTCACCAAGAGGGAGCAACAATGACACGTATTCTCCCCGTGGAAATCAGGGAACACCATCCGGAGGTGGTAACAATATGACACCCTCAAACTCCACCCCATCACGAAACGGTGACGGAGTAGCTCCGGGATCTGGTCGCCCACGCGGTTCAGAAAGTGCTGCACCCGCTTCGAATGAAACCCGCCCATCCCGCAATGGTGTCCGCTCTAATGGTGAGCGTGGAGCAGGAAGTAAACAATCAGGTCGACCATCCAAGAGCTCATACTCTACTCCCGGCAGTAAGAATTCGGGTGCAGGAAACGAAATGAGGAGTTCATCACCATCCAGGAGCAGTGGCGCATCGCCATCTTCAGGAAGCAGAAGCAGTACTCCAAGCGGAGGCTCGTCCCCACGACGCGGCCGCTAAGACTTGTAAACTTAAGGGCTGCGAATTTTTCGCAGCCCTTTTGCTATAATCCAAGACCATGTCAAAACAACTCTCAACATTACTGTTGATCGGATTGCTTTCCGTCTCAGCAGCCTTTGCTCAGAATGATGCTGATGCACTCCGATATAGCATGCTGAACTATGGAAGCACCGCTAGATCGCTGGCTATGGGGAACTCATTCGGCGCACTTGGTGCCGACTTCAGTTCACTGTCCATGAACCCTGCGGGGATCGGACTTTACCGCCATTCGGAGTTCAGTATAAGTCCTGTTTTCAGCAACACGAGAACGAATGCAGAGTACATCGGTCAAAACGGGACGGATGACTTTTTCAAGTTCGCATTCGGAAACATCGGTGTCGTTTGGGCCAGTACGCTTGAGAAGAACGGAGATCCCTGGAAAGGAATCGCGTTTGGCATTGGATACAACCAGACAAATAACTTCAGTGGCCGGACCTTTGTAGAAGCCGGAAATGCGCGCAACTCCATGCTCGATAGTTATCTTGAAGATCTGAACGGCGTATATCCGGATGAGATTCCATACTTTTTTCCATACGATGTTGATTTGGCATGGCAGACCTATCTGATTGACACGGTTCAATTCGGAGGCAGCTCATACTATTACAGCGCACTGCCCTTTGCTGGGGCATTGCAACGGCGCTCGACAGAAACTCGGGGCGGGCAGGGAGAATGGGATTTTACACTCGGCGGTAATCTGAACAACACCCTTTACCTAGGGTTTACGCTCGGACTCACTACCATCCGATACGAGGAGGAAAGCGTATGGGAAGAGGTTGACGATCAGGACACGATACCCTTTTTTGCAGGCTATCGGTATATCCAAAGCTTGAGCAGCAATGGAAGTGGGATAAATGTGAAATTCGGTGCAATCTATCGTCCAACTGATGCCATGCGTATCGGATTGGCGGTTCACAGCCCGACTTGGAACGAAATGGTGGATGATTATTCTACAACTATGCGAGCAGATCTCGAGGATGGGACAATTCGTGATTATTCAGGCCCTGTTTTCATCCCATTCGATTATTCCATCAACACTCCATTCCGGACCATCGCAAGCCTAGGCCTCATCATTGCGCAACAAGGTGCGCTCAACATCGACTATGAGTTCACGGATTACAGCATGGCAAGAATCCGTCCACAGGACAAAAGTTTTACCTCGGATTTCGCACCTGTAAACAATGCCATCCGTCAGAAATACACATCAGCTCATCAGGTGAGAGCCGGTTTCGAATGGCGCTATGATGTTTTGCGATTCAGGCTTGGTGCACAGTACGCCACCTCGCCTTTCGAAAAATCCATTCGCGGTGACCAGAATACCGACATGAGTCGCATGGGCTTTAGTGGTGGTTTGGGGTACCGGGGTGAGAAATACTATTTTGATGCAGCCTATGCCTGGGCCAGGACAGGATCCTTTCTGCAACCGTACACCCTGAATAGCCAAGCCACAGAGGGCATAAGCTACACCCGCAATGATGGACGGGTAATGCTCACTTTCGGCTATTTGTTTTGATTAAACGCTGCAGCTGGAATAACCTGCATCCGAAAGTCATCGATAAAAAAGCGTTCTGCTGCCGGGTTGTAAAAATACACTGCTACGTTATCATCGGGCTTCACTTCCTCTTGTAGCTTGTAGCCGGCGAAAAACCCAGACCAGGAAGAATTCGGCTTGATCAGATCGGACAGGGGAACACCTCTCCACAAAATAGATTGTCCGTTTCGCTCGATGCTAAAGACCAGTTTGGCTTCCTTCCAGGGCTCCGAAGTCAGCGCTTTGCAAGAGATGAAATACACCGCATCCTTGGTCAAACCCATTTCCGATGCTTTCCGTTTAATTCCGGGGCTATACGGCTGATTGCGCTCCAAACGCATGGCCCAACGACCGGAATAGCAAATGCTATCTGTTCTGCACCACTGTTCGTTTTCCCACTTCAAGGCCTCGAATCCATTACGCTCTTCAAACGCTACTGTCGGGGAAGTAACCCTCTTCAACGTTGAATCACGCGTATAAACAATCAAGCCTGCATTGAACAGGGTATCCCTCCGGATGCAATAGGGAAACTTTTCCTGAATGATCCACTCAGTTTCGGGGGCATGGTAATTATTGGCCCAGGCATGTAAAAAATACGTGGCATTACTGCTATCAACAATACGCTGAAGGTCCATGTAATCTTCAGGTGAATTACAACGTGACTGGAGAAAATTAACCTCATTGCCGGTGTAGTATTCGATATAACCCGGGTGAATCACATTCACTGTGGCATCCGTTGAATCCGCATTGTACGTCGACAACACCTCCTTACACCCATCCGCTACCCGACGAAAAGAGGCAAATTGACCTTCACGGTAGTCATGCGCTGAACCGAAATAGGTCAGCAGTGTGAGGCCCGTTAAAAAGCTGCAAAAGAAGACGTCAGATTTGCGCCAAGAATCAGGATTGAATCCGGAACACAATACAATCAGCCCAAGTGGAAAACTGAACAAGAGCACCGAATACTGGAAAACCGGATTGAACCACAACGAATAGTAATATGCGATAAGCGGAATCAGCGCAAATAAGACAAGCAATACGGCGTGTATTCGTGTCCATTGAAAACGGAATCCGCGTTGTGCGCCATACAAGACAATCGCAAAGACCAACACGGAGATAAACCATGGGCTTTGATTGAATCCATGCACGAGATACTTCCACAAGGCATCGTTACCTGGCCTCCCTAGCCAGCCACCGGGACCTCCCAATCCGCCTACTGAAAGGTGTGTAGTTATGACATCAATGCTTGGAACATAACACAAGAGCATCCCCAATCCGGCAGACAGGCAGAGCAGGATATTCCCCTTTCGCACCAGAAAAAGACTCGAGACTCCGAGGAGTGCGGCGAAAAGGAAGCTGAAATAATGAGAATACATACACCCTACTCCACCCACAAAAAAGGCCATGGCATTCATCCACCTGCGCGGATTGTCGGTACTCATCAGCACAGATAGCCCATACAGCATCAACATGCTAAAAAACAATCCCGGACTATAGGGTCGTGCCAGTTCGGCATACATCGCCGGATATTGTAAAAAGGAAAAAATGCCAGATGCCAGTAGCGCAGAGGGCTTACCGAAAAAATTTCCTGCTGCACGGTAAAAAAACACCAGCGTGCCCACGCCCATCAGTACAAAAGGCAAACGCACAACCGATGCAGAAATTCCAAATATGCTGGTCCAGATCCACATCAGGAGCTGTACGCCCATCGGGTGCATATCGTTTTCACGGACTCCGAGATTTATCAGATCACCTATGCTATCATACCGGAGACGCATCAGGGCGCTTAACTCATCATTGGTCAAAGACCATGCTGTGTACTGCGAGAACCTCATCACTGCGTACACGAGTGCAAGCACAACAAAGCACTTGTCCTCAACAGAAAAGCGTTTCATTGCAAATTGCATTACGAAGGCTTACGCTGACACATCACTTCATACAGTACCATTCCGGTAGCGACCGAAACATTATACGAGGATACGTTTCCGGCCATTGGCAGTTTTATCGCTTCATCGCAGCGCTTCATGTATTCGGAAGAAACACCGTTTTCTTCACTGCCCATGATAATCGCAAGGGGCATTGAAAAATCAACTTCACGGCTTAATGCCCGACCCTTTTCGGTACAAGCCACAACACGGATACCCGATTCCTTCAAAAAATCGATGGTATCCTTCAGGTTGTCTTCCCGGCACACAGGAAGATGATTTAACGCCCCTGCGCTCGTTTTAATGGCGTCACCATTGATGAGCGCAGATCCCCTGGAAGGCACAATTAGGGCATCAACTCCGGCGCATTCGGCAGTGCGCGCAATAGCACCAAGATTCCGGGTGTCGGTAATTCGATCAAGAATCAGAAACAAGGGGGGCTTACCCGATTGAAAAGCGTTCGACACACAATCGGATACGTTTGCGTACTCGAGGGGCGACTGGTATGCGACAACTCCCTGGTGATTTCCCCTAATCATCCGGTTCAGTTTTTCCTGAGGAACCATCTGATAGTGGATGTTTGCATTCTGGAGCTCCTGCCTCAGTTCGCGCATCAGAGGATTCACCAAACCCTGCTGCAAGTAAACACGCTCGAAAACACTCCCAGAGCGAATGGCTTCGATTACAGCGCGAGTTCCATAAATAAGTACCAGTTCGTCCTGATCAGGCATAGGGGCGAATGTAGTAAATGCCTGGATTCATTGCTGCAGATAGCACGTCATCTGCATTTCAGCCTAAAGTTCTGCAAATGGCTCTTCAATATCGAGGCCCTCCGTACGTTCAATGAGCTTGGGATTGATTTGCTTATGGGTCTTGGCCCCAAGTTTTTTAAGCCTTTCAGTACGGGCAATAAGGTTTCCATTACCGGTATGCAATCGCTTCATGGTCTCCTCGTAGGCATTTTGCGCGTCTTGTAGTTTCTTACCTACGACAATCATTTCATCAATCAGCATGCAGAACTTATCGTACAAGTCGCCAGACTGGCGGGCGATTTCGATGGCATTCTTGTTTTGGTGTTCGATGCGCCAGATGCTTGCAATTGTGCGGAGCGTTGCAAGGAGTGTGCTTGTTGTGACGATCACGATGTTATGCTTGAATGCGTCATTGAACAGCTCAGCATCATGTTCGACCGCAAGCGAAAATGCAGGCTCAATGGGAACAAACAATAAAACGAAATCGAGCGTATTCAACGCGTACATTCCTTGATAATTCTTTCCGCTAAGGTCTTTGATGTGCTTCCGAAGGGAATTCATGTGCTCACGCAGCAAGACAATCCGTTCGGCTTCATCGGATGAATTACAATACCGTTCGTAGGCGATGAGCGATACCTTGGAGTCGATGACTATGCTGCGGTTTTCAGGGAGATTCAGTACAACATCAGGTTGAAGTCGCTTACCATCCTCAGTAAGGAAGGATGCCTGAACCTGATACTCCCGCCCTTTGACCAGACCTGAACTTTCAAGAATCCGCTCGAGGATCATCTCCCCCCAATTCCCTTGAATTTTGGTTTGACCCTTGAGCGCTGAAACCAGGTTTCTGGCTTCATCTCCGATGGTCCTGTTCAAAGTTTGCAACTGATTCAATTCGGCTCGCAGATCAACATGCTCCTTCATGCGATCCTCATTGGTCTTGGTCACCTGCTGCTCAAACCGTTCAATGCGTTCACGCAAAGGATTCAGTACATCCTCCAAACGCGACTTGTGTTCATCCTGAATACGGTTGGCATTCCGCATAACCACGTCGGATGCAATTGCCGCAAATTGCTCTTTCATCTGGGCCCTGACTTGCTCCAGTTCACTGCGATGCTCCTCCAATCTGAGCGAAACGTCCTCGGCACCTTTTTCTGCACGAACCCTGGCCTGATGCGCCTGGCTCAATTCTTCTCGCAAAGCATTGAGCGCTAACTGCTCATTTTCAAGCCGGGACTGTAAATCCTCTGCCCGATGTGTCAGTACTGCAAATCGCTTCTCATCCTCCAGATTCGGTTGGGCGTTTGACGTGCCAGACATGCGTCGCAGCACAAGAAAAGTCAGCCCGGCACCAATTACGAGACCAACCAGTAAATACATCATTTCCGACATGTTAACGAAGATAAGGATTGCCCCATTGGAACCGAAGACTCAAGGCTTAGGTAATGCATCCATGAACTCCACCCCTTCCTTGCCCAACCGCATACACACATGCTCCAATCCATTGGTAAGGACAACAAAAGGCACCCGGAGTGTCATGTTATACCGGGCAGCTTGCAGAAATACATCTTCATCGAGCGCTACAGCGGTGGATTTACATTCTGCAATCAACCAAGGCCTCCCCTCTTGGTCGTAGACAACAACATCGGCGCGCTGTGACAAGCCATTCACTTTCACCTGCTTTTCTACGGCCATGCGTGATATGGGATAGTTGTAGGCCTCCTGCATAAAGCGAATGAGATTTTGCCTGACCCACTCCTCGGGTGTCAAGGGGACAAATTTGCGCCTTACGACGTCGAATATTTCCCTAATTTGGCCTTTTACACGGACGCGGAATCCGAAATCCGGAAAATTCAACGGTTCGAGGCCCTCCTTATCCAGCATGGGTCAAAGGTAAGTCCCTCCAAGGGCCTGCACAACCCGTAACAGGACAAACAGCTTGCATGAAGACAAAACAGGAAATCGTAGAAAACTGGCTCCCCAGGTATACCGGCGAGCAGAATGAGAAATTCGGGAAGTACATTCTGCTCACCAATTTTCAGCATTACGTAGAATTATTTGCCTCATGGCATGAGGTAGAGGTGATCGGTCTTGGCAAACCCATGACATGTGCCACAGCCAATAACATCACCATCATCAATTTCGGTATCGGCAGTGCCAACGCAGCAACCATCATGGATCTGCTAAGCGCCATCACACCCAATGCTGTTCTGTTTTTAGGTAAGTGTGGTGGACTGAAGAAAAAAAACAACGTCGGCGACCTGATCCTTCCCATTGCCGCAATCCGGGGTGAAGGAACTTCCAACGATTACCTCCCTCCGATTGTCCCCGCACTCCCTGCTTTCAGTCTGCAAAAAGCCGTTTCAACAACCATCAGAGATTTCGACAAAGACTACTGGACCGGCACGGTTTATACCACGAATCGGCGCGTTTGGGAACACGATACGGAATTCAAAAAATACCTTGAAACACTAAGGTGCATGGCCATTGACATGGAAACCGCCACCATTTTCATCACCGGTTTTGCAAACCAGATTCCTACGGGTGCTCTATTGTTGGTATCCGACCAGCCCATGACTCCTGAAGGCGTAAAGACTGCTCAAAGTGACTCACAGGTAACACATCAGTTTGTTGAAGATCACATCCGTATCGGCATTGCTGCATTGAACGAACTGATCAACAACGGAAATACGGTGAAGCATCTCCGCTTTTAATACGCGTTTCGAATTGATATGCCTTTAAAATCGTTCGAAGAGATCAGCCGTGATGTCCGCAACAGGATCTATTCACCTGTATACGTTTTACAGGGTGAAGAACCGTATTACATCGACCTCCTTGCTGACCTCATGGAGGGAAGCATCATTGAAGACTCACTGCGTGAGTTCAACCAAACCGTCACGTACGGCAAAGACTGTGATGTCGTACAATTGGTCAGTATGGCGAAGCGTTATCCGATGATGTCGGATTACCAGCTTGTATTGGTCAGGGAAGCCCAGGAGGTGCGAAATCTGCTTCCAAGGGGCAAGAGCGCCACAAGTGATGAAGAATCGGCGAAGGGAAACGAAGAAAAAGATAAGACGGATCCATTTCTGGCTTACGTTCTGAACCCGCAACCATCAACTGTACTCGTTCTATGTCTCAAATACAAATCGATTGACAAGCGCAGTAAGCTTTACAAAGCCATTGAAAAGAAGGGCGTCGTGTTTGAGTCAAAGAAACTGTATGATGACAAACTCCCCAAATGGATTGAGACCTACCTTGCCGACAAGAAGGCGCTGATTCGTCCGAATGCTGCTTTGCTTATGGCCGAACACCTTGGAAACGATCTTTCCCGCATCGCTAATGAATGCGACAAACTTCTGATCAACATCAAGCCTGGTGAAACCATTGATGTAAAACAAATCGAACAGAATATCGGAATCAGTAAAGAATTCAACGGACTCGAATTATTGAAAGCCATCGGCAAGAAAGATATTTTACAAGCAACTCGTATTGTCAATTATTTCCGTGAAAACCCTAAGAACAATCCAATTCAGATGACGCTTGGAATGCTGTACAACTACTTTTCAAAATTGCTTTTGTTCCATTCACTGGGTGATAAATCAAAACAGGCAGTAGCTACCGCATTGAAAGTACATCCTTTTTTCGTGGATGAATATTTTGTGGCCGCAAAAAATTATCCGCCAGCGAAACTTGTCGAGATTGCGGGCTTATTGCGTCAGTTCGATTTGCGATCAAAGGGTGTTGGAAGTACCGAAAGCGATAGCGGAGAATTGACGCGCGAACTTGTGTATCGGATAATGCATTGAACGAAATGAGCAGCACCTTCCGGATTTCAGTCGTATCCTACTTGAATGCAAAGCCCTATCTATCGGCTTTGAATCGGCTTTCCGCTGAACACTTCCAGATTGAAGAAGATGTCCCCGCCAGATGTGCTCAAAAACTGATTGCTGGTGATGTCGACCTCGGACTGATTCCTGCTGCGGTAATACCGAAAATTCAGCATCCCCACTTCGTTCCGGGATTCGGTATCGCGGCCAACGGAAGGGTCGACAGCGTTCTCCTATTGAGTAAAGTCCCCATCAGCCATGTGCTCGAGGTGGTCCTTGATATGGAATCCCGCACATCAGTACAGCTGGCGCGAATCCTGGCCAGAGAGTATTGGGACATTCAACCTACATGGGTGAATGAATCGGAATCAGGAAAACCGCTTGAATCAGGAGAACATGTATCCATTGTGGTTATAGGTGACAGGGCACTGGAACTGGCGCCGAAGTATGAATTCGTTTATGACTTGGCTGATGCTTGGAAATCACACACGGGCTTACCGTTTGTTTTTGCAGCCTGGGTAAGTCCCCGAGCCATTCCGGATGAGAAAATTGAAGCGCTCACTGCCGCCTTTGAATTTGCGGCAAACCCTGAAGAGTCCTTATTGGGCGCATTACAAGCTGCGCACCCAAGCGTGAATGTGCGTGAATATTTGACCAAGCGAATCATTTACCGGCTCGGCGAAGCAGAATACAAGGGACTCCACTGCTTCTTACAGAAACTCAGCAATACAGATTCAATAGCGACCTCCGGTTCCACCCAAGCCCGATAGACGGTCTGTGGCATCAGAAAGCCTTCTGACCAATTCATACTCCTCGTCTGTCAGGCCCGGAGTAGGATTCAATGATGTAACTCCTGCCTTGCGGACAGGATTAGCTGAACGGCCCATTACAAGAGCTGCCAGATCACGAATAAACGCCGATCGTTCATGGTCTTCCATGGCTTCACTCAAGGTAACTACAAGGCGAAGGGCTTTGAGCCGAAGATCCGAAAATTCATTTTCCATAGTATTTCTACGCCAATCAGGCGCGTTTGGTTCCGGAATTCGGTTGGACGCTTGAGGAACTGGACACCAAAGCGATTTCGTGCCTTGACTCAGGCCAGGAAACAAGGAAAGAAGCCCCTGCTCCTAATTCGGATTCGACGCGAATGGCACCGCCTTCCTCCTCCACCAACTTCTTGACGATGGCTAGGCCGACTCCTCTTGACTCCACTTCATCCCTGGCATTGAGGGTCTGAAAAATCTCGAAAATCTTGTGGTGATACCTGGGTTCGATACCGGGACCATTATCCTGCACATAAAATTCCCAGCCACCAGAAGTCAGTCGACTTCCGATCGAAATTTCAGGTGCGATCTTATCGTTGTACTTTAGTGCATTCTGAATCAAATTGATGAACACCTGCTGCATCTTCACTTTTCGGGCGAGGACCCGTGGCCATTCACCGCTTACTGTAATTTGTGCACAAGGAGGCGGCCCCAAAAGATCAACAGTTTCGCGCACCATTTCAGCTACATCGAATACGACGCGATCTTCCTCCTTTTTAGCAGCTTTCGTGTAATCTAGAATTCCATTGATAAGCCCTTCCATGCGAACAACCCGACCTTGAATGGTTGTGAGGTGCTTGTGCATTTCTGCTGGCAAGTGCTGGCCCATGTCTTCCTCAATCCAACCGGTGAGGCTTCCGATGGCCCGCAGGGGGGCTTTTAAATCGTGCGATACCACGTAAGCAAACTTGTCGAGCTCGGCATTGGTCTTTTCAAGATTTCGCATGTATAGGAGCATCTGTTCTTCTGCAAGCTTGCGCTCGGAGATATCGGTACCAATGAGGATGAATTGCGAACGACCATCTTGTTCCGATTGAATCGGAGTTGCATTCAGCTGAATCCAATACCTTGATCCATCCTTTCGCGCAATCTGAAGTTCACCAGAGAACGATACGTGACGGCTGAATGCAATCGAAAGGTCCTGAAGCACACCATCCGACAATCCGGGCAGAGGTGCATACACTACAAGAATATCCAAACCGAGTACTACCGATGAATGTAATTGGGTCAGGCGCATGAAACCATCATTGACCCATTCAATGCGACCGTTCGCATCGGTTATAACGATGGCATTTTCTGCTTTTGATGCCACCATAGACAATTTATTCAACTCAAGATTTTTCAGCGTGAGCTCGTTCCGTTGTTCTGTAATCCTGGAAATGACCTCGTTTTTTCCGCTTTCCAGATAGTTCATCTGAGCAGATAAAATCAGCATAGCGAATAGCCAAGTCGACATGTAATCGAGGTTGATACTCCACTCGTCTTTGCCGATGAGATCATATCGCACCCAATCCGTATAACCGGTGATGTACCAGAAATAGACAATATGAATTGCTGAAAGAACGAAGACAATTCGACCGGCCTTATTGCCAAGAAGCATGTAGGCAAGCAACATATTCCCTGCCAGATACATGATTGCAGAGGCCCGAATGCCGCCCGAACTATAACTGATGAGATGCAAGGTAATGAACGCCGCAAGTACGATTGTATAATATGAAAACTTATGATTTCGATGGAAAGGCAGCGATACGTAATTGATAACCAACCCGATAGCTAGCAGGCCAATCAACAATGAGGTCAACTTCGCGGTGACGCCAGACTCCATCACACATACCGACTGGGCGAATGCGATACCGATCACGACTCCTGCAGTCAGCGTGGTTATACTAAATAGCCTGAACCGTTGGCGATCGATTAGTTCCTGAGCGGCAAGATTCTCCAAATATTCCCGATAGCGCATACGCCAACCGCCGAAAAAACTGAGTCTTTCGGGCATGGAATACGAAACCGAACGAAATGGATACATTTGATGGAGTTTCTCCGTGAGGATTATTCCCACATTGTACGGAAGAGCTCGCCAGCTGGTTGCATAAGAGCCATGACAAATCCAGGACCCCGAATTCTTCACGTAGAGGACGACCAGATTGATCGCATGGTCGTTCAGCGACTACTAGGTAAATTCGGTTTGGCTGAGGGTTTACTCCAGGCTGGTAATGGTCTTGAAGCGCTTGAACTATTACGTTCTTGCCCGAATCCACACCCAAGGGCAGTCCTGCTCGATATCAACATGCCCAAAATGAATGGGATTGAATTCCTTGAGCAGATCAGACAGGAGCCGCTTCCATTTGCCACGAGCATTTATATGCTAACCACATCCACTGACGAGTGGGACAGGAAATCGGCCTTTGAACTGGGTGTTGCAGGCTATTTTGTGAAACCCATCAACATGAATGGCTACGAAATGCTCTTCGAAATGCTCAAATCGTTTTGGGCATTAAATCAATGGCCGTAGACGAAAACAGGAAGTCAAACTGAATAAAACAGTCCCTGGACTCAGCGATCTTTTCTAAAAAATCGATTCACCTCCGCAATCGAACTGCCTGCATCGGCAAGCGCCATCGGTAGTTGCAGTGCGACTTCTTTCAAGAGGCCTTCAATATCCTCCTTGGTCATATGTAGGGTTATCGGGACGCGAATACCGGTATTGTTGTACGAAACACTCGGAAAAACCGAAAGATTCACATAGTAGCCGGCATTCATCAAACGGCGAACCAGGTTATATCCTACAACCGGCTTACCCAGGCAAATAAACTTGACGGGGGAGATATCATCCGACATCATAGGTAAGTCGAGCAACCGTGCAGTTTGATTAAAAAACTTGATCCGATCCTGGAGTTGCTTCTGCATGAATCCGATTTCCTGGGTGAGGTGAATTCGCATGGAAGCTACTGCCGCTCCGAGAACTGGAGGGGGCATCTGAATGCTGAAAATCGAAGTCTTACCATAATCATGTACTCGCCTGGCTTCATCGGGATCTGGAAACACCATCACTCCACCAGCCGCACCGAACGCTTTTCCGAGTGATGTACTTAAGTACATGCGCGGATGAGACTTCGTCTTGCTCATCACATACCCCGATCCGTTGGGGCCGGCCCAACTCATACCGTGGGCATCATCGATGTATAAATTCAATTGCTCATACCGATCAAGTAGCTCGGTGATTTCCGACACTGGCGCTAAATCGCCAAACATCGAATAAACCCCGTCGGCCATGTACCATATCTTTCTGCACGAGGAAGAAAGCACCTTTACGCGATCCTCCAGTAAATCCAGCCGGTTGTGTCTAATGACTTCCACCGGAACTCCGCGCTCCTTCAACAGCGTGACCGCCATCTGGACACTGGCGTGCACACTCACATCCAGTATCACGGCATCTTCCTCTCCGACGATAATCGGCAAACTACTCAGATGTCCAAGTGTAGTTGTATTGAAAACAGCAACAGGCATTCCAAACACCTCTTCGAGTCCATACTCGAGTTCACCATAAAGTGGTGAAGACAGGTAAGAACGGGATGAGGAAAACTGAACACCAAACCGGGAAATCGCATCTACTGCGCCGCCCATCAAACGTTGATCGAGATCGAGGCCCAAATAACTGCAGGATCCGAAATTCTTTAGGCGACGGCTATTCAGGGTGACGTGCCGGCCGTCGAGTTGTGCATCCTCCACAGTTTGAAGGATTATACCGAGATTTTTCCCGGATACAGAAACTTCATCCAGCAAGGATAAAATCTGTTCGTGCTTGGTTTTGAGTCTGTTTTCGGGATTCATCGGGTCTGCCAGGACTATTCCTGACGTGCACCTAAAATACCTTGGACCCGAGGCTCATTCTACGTGAGACCCAATCAATTATCAACCCAGCACTGTTGATGGATTAAGGAGATGAATACAGATGCGAATCAGTGGTCAATCCTGAAGCAATGCGAACCCGTTGGGTCGTACATCACCCATTGTGACCCGACACGGCTCAGCAAGTCGAATGTCCTGCGAAAGCCATACGGCTTGGGAGGGATAAGCCTTTTTTACGACCATTCGTCGAATGGCCTGATTGGCCGGCCAAGTGTCGAATTTGCCGGTCACCTGAGGGTCGCTTTCGGTATAAAAAAGATAGGTTGCGCCCGCGTGATAAATACGTTCAGCCGTGCGCACATTTCCGGCATTCGACCTCGAATGCAAACCCTCTTGATGTCCTATACCGATGGTAGCTCCATCATTCAGTAAAAATGTGCCATCGCCACTCACGACAGCCTGTTCACATAGTAATTCAGCACCCGATTGCACTTCGAACTTCCGGTTACGCGCCACTGGACCGAGTCTAGCACCTTTGATAGACAACAACCGATCTGAAGGAACAAGCACGTTGCCAAGCTGAACAGCACAGCCATCACGCTGAATCCAGCGGGAGGGTGATGTTCCGAACGCACCGACCTGAAACAGACTGTTTACAGACTGCCTGCAATCGAACTGGCCACCGAGTAAAATCACATCTCCATTAACAGAGATTGTCGTTGCGGTTGATGTGTTCCGTGCATCACTATACACGCCCTTGCGCATAATAAACCTACCGTCTACATTCATGCGCAACACACCCTGGTGCGGGCCATAAAACTCGCCTCCATCAAATACAACATCACCACCTACCCTCAACACAGCATCAGAAGATGGGACGAATCCACCCTTACCGGTACTCTGAAGCACAAGGTCTCCCTTGATTTCCGGGAGCAACACTCCTTTGGGAAGATATGTACCGGAATCAACTTCAATCCGAAATGACCCCAACGAAGGAAGGTGGATGAACGAAGTATTACCCATTCGCGAGATCACTTGTACTGCTCCTTTTGCAATATCGGTAGTGAAGGCAGGAAGCGGCCCTGTTGTGTTGTGATAATACAAAGACCCACTCTCTAGACGCAAATCCGAGATAAACCATTCTCCTGCCATTGAAGAATCAACCTTGAGAACACCTCCACATGCAACCTGAACTGCCCCTAGGCGAAGCGGCGAAGTAATTTTCAATTCGCCGCCTTTTTCAACAACGAGTGTTTGAAGGTTGCCTCCGGTACTTGAAATCATGCGGTGACCAGACTGAATGAAATAGCTGTTCCGTGTTTCATTCATTTGCCTGGGGGGCTGACCCGAACCATCGCGTCGTGAATTCCAGGAAGCGACTTTATTAAGCGACAGACTTCCCATCGAATAGAACGGGATATTGGGCAAAATGAAACGCTTCCCTTCCGGATTGCCGTTCTCGGGGCGAACAACCCGTGAACCGACTCGGACTTCACGGCATGAAGCATCAACGGCCGCGCCGGGTGCGCTTGCATCAGCCGGAATATCGTATGTGAGCCAAAAATGATTTTTTCCACGCATCAGTTCCTTGGGTCCAGAAAAGACGAGTTCCTCACCGTTGATGCGGACCAAGGTTGATCCGATCGTTTCCTGCAACGAAAACTCTGGATCATTTCCGGTAAACCATAGCCGCGCATTCATGAAATGGCGTTCATAGGGGAGCGTAGTCCCACGGGGAACAAAAGTGACGCTGTTCAGTGCGACAGGAACACCTTTCCCATTTGTTTCAACCACCACGCCGATTACGCATTGGTTTATACTTCCACGCAATGCCGGGAGGGTATCCTGCTTAACAGTTACACCAACCAGGGTCATACCCGAAGCCGCTTTTCCTTCCTCGTCGACAGCTACATTGAAGAACACCAATAGACCTAAACCAAGAGCCAGCGTAACTCCCGCAAAAACCAGCGTTACCTGACGCAAACGTGTGGATTGACTTTGCCTGAACCTAATGCGCTTTCCTGACATAAAATTTTCTGATTGCCCATTTGTACGGAAAACACTGTTGAACGGTTGCAATCAAAAAAGACAGGCCCGGATTCGGGCCTGTCTTCTGCTTTTGCTCTGGAAACGATTACAAATTACCTCTCAGGGCCTGTTCACGCTCGATAGCCTCGAATAGCGCCTTGAAGTTTCCTTTACCGAAGGAACGCGCGCCCTTGCGCTGAATGATTTCAAAAAAGACAGTAGGGCGATCCTCCACGGGCTTGGTGAATAGCTGTAGCAAATAACCTTCCTCGTCACGATCGACCAGAATACCTAGACGAGCAAGATCGTCCATGTCCTCGTCAATCTTCCCTACCCGAGCTGTGAGGTCGTCATAATAGGTTTTCGGAACAGCCAGAAAATCGACACCGCGCTCTTTTAAGTTGGAAACAGTTTCGATAATGTTATTTGTAATGATGGCGATGTGTTGGACACCAGCTCCATGGTAAAACTCCAGGTATTCGTCAATCTGGGATTTCTTTTTCCCCTCAGCCGGCTCGTTGATCGGAAACTTCACAAAACCGTTACCATTTGATACCACTTTAGACATCAGGGCACTGTACTCGGTACTGATATCCTTGTCGTCGAAGGTTATAATCATCTTGAAACCCATGACGTCCTCGTAAAACTTTACCCATTCGTTCATCCGACCGAGTTCGACATTGCCTACGCAATGATCTACATACTCCAGCCCAACCGGATTGATTTGAATCGATGAAGACGCTGCACGGTAACCCGGCATAAAGGCACCCTTGTAATTCTTGCGCTCAATGAACTTATGGATGGTATCTCCATAGGTGTGGATTGCCGCAACACGAACCTCACCAAAATCATCGCTGAGCGTAGTAGGCTGTGTATGCGCTTTTGCCCCGCGGGACATGGTTTCATAGAAGGACTTTTCTGCATCATCGACCCAAAGGGCCAGCACCTTGACTCCATCGCCGTGCTGAGCTACATGCCTTGTGATCTCGTGATCGGGATGCAATGCAGTTGTGAGCACAAAACGCACCTTACCCTGTTGAAGGACGTACGATGCACGATCGCGAACTCCGGTTTCCGGACCAGCGTAGGCAACCAGGTTGAATCCAAAGGAGTGTTGATAGTAATAGGCGGACTGCTTGGCATTTCCGACATAGAATTCTATGTGATCGGTGCCGTTTAAGGGAAGGAAATCGGTGCTCATGCGAAATATTGGTTGGTCAAAATTACGCGTAAAACAGCAATCTATCCATCACTTCCAGGCAGGACTGTAAATCAATCTGTCGATTTGGAGCCGCTATCAACCCGCATCCACGAAAGGCTTTCCAACAGACTATCAATAGCGTGCGCAAAACCGGACACATGCGCTGGCGGATTCACCTCCATGACTCTGATTATTCTCATTGCATGTGTTGAACGGACCTGCAGGTTCAAGCCGGGATAATCGGCAAGAAGGGGATTTACATAGGCTGAATCGGAGCGGGAGATTCCGGACGATCGAATCAGCTGCTTCAGTGAACGGATCTGGTGCTTCTCCAACTGGGCCTGCCATTGGCCCTTTCGATTTGTGTTCTTTTTACCGGTATACTTGACTAAACCGCCTTGGTAAATCGATGCCAGATACACGGGACAAGTCCCCATGCAGGGAGTTCGCTCGATAGAGACCAAGATCTCATCCTTTTTGAACGAGTGCTTCCCAAAGCCGGAGACGCCAGGGCTGCAAGAGACTTGAAAAAGCATCAAGACACAACCGAGCAGACAAAGTCTCTTGGGTGTCATCCGCTGGCTCACTTCGGCATGTTGTATCCGCGATCCTTGGCCATTTTCTCAAGTCGCTGCTGAAACTTGGATTTGGTTTGGGATGCAGGTCGCTTTTTGTTTTCCTGAATCTTACGGTGAATCTCGTCTTCATCGACGAAAGCACGGAAAAGATATTGTTGACCTATACTAATCGTATTGGCCAGGAAATAATAGTAGCTCAATCCAGCCGAATAGTTATTAAATACACCCAGGAAAATGATCGGCATCAGATACATCATCCACTTCATTTGCGGATTGGTCATAGTGCTTTGACTATTCACCATCGTAATAAGCAGTGTTGAAACTGTCATCAGCAAAGTGAAGAGGCTCACGTGATCACCGTACCCCCAGATATGGAAAGGCAAATCGAGGATGGAATCGTAGGTACTCAAATCCTTCGCCCAGAGGAAACTCTCCTGGCGCAACTCGATAGATTGCGGAAAAAACCTAAACATGGCAATCAGGATGGGTAGTTGCAACAACATGGGTAGGCAACCACCCAAGGGACTGACGCCTGCTTTACGGTAGAGACCCATCATCTCCTGCTGCATCTTCATCGGATCCTCCTTGTGTTTACCCTGAATCTCCTCCACTTCGGGACGCAACACCTTCATTTTAGCTTGAGATAGATACGCCTTGAAAGTGAAGGGTGAAAGCATAAGCTTGATCACCAAGGTCAGGACGAGGATGATAAGTCCATAATTCCAGTTGAAACTATTCAAGAAATTGAAAATTGGAATGACGATGAATCTGTTCACCCAACCGAAAATGCCCCAACCCAGCGGAATCTGTTTTTCGAGATGATCACCTGCTGCTCGCAGGTATTGGTAATGGTTCGGTCCCAGGTAGAAGTGCATGGCCACTTCTTCAGTTGGGGCATGGCGATAGGGCAAGGTGAATGAGGCCTTCATCGCCTTTACAAACGTATCGGTCTCGAGACCGGATACAGTGCTGATGCGGGTAGGCTTATCGAATGCGTCTTCAGCTACCAGTACCTGGGTGAAGAACTGCTGCTTCATTGACACCCACTTCAACCTGGTCTTGATCTCATCCTGATCATCGCTGGTTTCACTTAGGGATTCTACTTCGGCATCATCGTCTGCAAACATGTAATACACCGTCGAGTTGTTGCGCTCCGTTACGATGTCACCCTCCTGGGGCTGCAAATGCTGTGACCATCCCAACTCCACATATTGTGTATTGGAGGCTATGATATCCTGAACGCCGACAAAGCGGACGTCAAACCCGAGCTTATATCCCTGACCGGAGATGGTATATACATATTCGATATACTTTGTCGTATCACCGGCATACAGGCGCATGGACAGTGTGGCTGAATCCCCAGCTGAAACCTTCAGATCCTGACCAGTTGACGCATAATACAATTCACCCGTGTTGATGATGCGATTCCGCGCGAAGAAATTCAACTCGAAGCGCGTTGAGTCGCCATCGAACAGCGTAACAGGTTTTCCAGCAGAAGTCTTGTATTTCTTTAGTTCCACCTCTCGGATACGTCCGCCTAAGGAAGAAACAGAAACTTTCATGTCCTCATTCTCCAGAACAATGATTTTGTCCTCACCCTTACTTGCCGAAGCAAATGGACCGAGCAAATCATTCATTCGGGCCGTACGGGTGGAATCGTCGACAACAGCGGTGTCAACTGCAGACTGAGCAGGGGCACGAGATGCCAATGCCTGCTGTTTTGCTTTCAGTGCGGAAGCCTCGACGCGCTCCACGCTGTCGCGCCGACGCTGTATGGCATCGAGCTCCTCTTGTGAGGGGGCTGTAAAAATGCTGTAACCGATGAGTACCAGGCCGATAAGAAACAGCCCGATCATTGACTGACGATCCATGAAGGGAAATTAGGTCGACAAAAATAGTCAACCGGGCGGTAGGCGCCGACCCCAAATGACTCAGACCATGCTACTCGCTGCCGATTCGCCGCTCCGGATTTCGGAAATGTGTCCGCTAGCCCGGTCCAATGTGGCTTTTACGAAGCGCACGAAGAGTGGATGTGGGTTCAATACCGTGCTTTTGTATTCAGGGTGAAACTGAACACCTACAAACCAGGGGTGATTCTTCAACTCTACAATCTCAACGAGACCGTTATCGGGATTATGACCGGAAGCCACCATGCCAGCCTGCTCGAACGCATCCTGATACTTGCCATTGAACTCAAACCGGTGACGGTGGCGCTCGTTGATTCGCGTTTTACCGTACGCCTGAAAAGCCCGGGTGCCCTTATGAACCGAACAGGCATACTCCCCGAGACGCATGGTACCACCTTTGTTTGTGATCTCTTTTTGTTCGGCCATCATGTCGATAACCGGGTGTGCTGATCCCGGATTCATTTCCGAAGAATGCGCATCTGCATAACCCAGTACATGCCGGGCAAATTCGACCACTGCACACTGCATTCCAAGGCAAATACCGAGGAAGGGCACTTTGTTTTCGCGTGCAAAACGGATGGCGGTAATCTTTCCTTCTATTCCGCGCTCTCCAAAACCCGGGGCCACCAGAACACCATGCAGTTCGGCGAGCTGGGCACGCACATGTTCTGCATCTATTTTCTCCGAGTGTATCCATTCCAGCTTAACCCTGCATTCATTGGCCACACCAGCGTGTATAAAGGCCTCAGCAATCGACTTGTAGGCATCCTTCAGCTCGATGTATTTTCCCACCAGTCCAATTCGCACCTCATGCACCGGATTCTTGAGCTTACCCAGAAAGTCCTTCCAAGCCTGCATATCAGGCTCTTGCTTCAGGGCCAGCTTAAGCTTGTTGAGCACCACCTTGTCGAGCTGCTCCTTCAACATCAACAGAGGCACCTCATAAATGGTGGATGCATCAATCGATTCAATGACAGCATTGATATTGACGTTGCAAAACAGCGCGATTTTCCGACGTAGATCGTTGGTCATCGGTTTTTCCGTGCGGCAAACCAATACATCGGGCTGAATCCCGTATTCGAGCAGCATTTTTACCGAGTGCTGGGTTGGCTTTGTTTTCAGCTCACCTGTTGTGCTCAGGTACGGGAGCAAGGTAAGATGGATAACCGCCGTGTTGGACGACCCCATTTCCCAAATGAGCTGACGAACCGACTCGATGTAGGGCAGTGATTCGATATCACCTACAGTTCCACCAATTTCTGTGATGACGATGTCGTATTCGCCGGTTTCACCCAGCAACTTGATTCTCCGCTTGATTTCATCGGTGATGTGCGGAATTACTTGCACTGTTTTTCCGAGATAAGCCCCCTCCCGCTCGCGGTTTATGACCGTTTGGTAAATCCGGCCTGTCGTGACGTTGTTGGCTTGAGAAGTCGGAACACCCAGAAAACGTTCGTAGTGACCCAGGTCCAAATCGGTTTCTGCTCCATCGTTGGTTACAAAACACTCGCCATGCTCGTATGGATTCAGGGTTCCTGGATCCACATTGATGTACGGATCGAGTTTTTGGATTGTCACCCGATATCCCCGGGCCTGCAAGAGCTTGGCCAATGAGGCGGAAATAATCCCTTTTCCAAGGGAAGATGTAACGCCTCCGGTAACGAAGACATACCGTACAGTGGTGGGGTTGAGTGGTGACATGATTTGTTGAGCCGAAGAACAAAAGTATGGAATTGAACTCCCGGTTACACGAAACTTTGAGGTAGGTCGAATTGGGGGGCGAACTTTTTATGTAAATATTTGTTAATGAGGAATGAACGGTGTAAAAAAGACTGATTTACCCTCGAAAATCTGCCCGATATGCCAGAGGCCTTTTACCTGGAGGAAGCGCTGGGAGCGAAACTGGAATGAAATAAAGTACTGTAGTGAGCGCTGCCGTCGGAACAAATCCGGCTGTTAATCTGTTCTTGTTTCGAGTCTTAACACTTTCAACACAAAACATGCGTATCCTGGAAAGCAAACAGTTTTTACCGATTCCAATCGAACAGGCCTGGGAATTTTTCTCCTCGCCCGAAAACCTGAACGCCATTACGCCACCCCACATGGGATTCAAAATCCTGTCGGGCTTTGAATCCGGGCAAAAAATGCATGCCGGCATGGTGATTCGATACCTGGTTAGTCCAATTGCAGGTATCCCCATGAACTGGGTCACCGAAATCACCCATGTAGACCATCTGCATTTCTTCGTTGACGAACAGCGTTTCGGTCCGTATGCATTCTGGCACCACCAGCATATTTTCCGTGCCACTGCAGGCGGGACAGAAATGACAGACATTGTTCACTACAAAGTCCCATTGGGCCCACTTGGACTTCTTGCGGACTGGCTATTTGTGAGACGGCAGGTGCAGTCGATTTTCGATTTCAGGACGAAAAAACTGGAAGCCCTGTTCCCAGTGAACTAAACCCTTCACCACGTTTGTAAACGGATACAAATCCGAATTAAAGGTGCTTTCGAACCGCGGTGACCTAGGTTTGCCGGGTGATCTCCGAAGAATTCCTTTATTTCCTGTGGTCAAACAGGCTTTTCAACCCTTCTGCGTTGAGGCTTTGCACCGGAGAGCCTGTCGATATCCTGCATCCGGGTTTTCGGAATACAGGCAGCGGACCGGATTTCATCCAATCGAAAATCAGAATTGACGGACTTATCTGGGCCGGAAGTGTTGAGATTCATGTACTTGCCGACGATTGGAACAAACACGGCCATCACAAAGATCCTGCATACAATCCGGTCATTCTCCATGCCGTTCATGAATCAAACGCGGAGGTGAAGACGCAGCTCGGCTCTTCACCACCCACCCTGGCACTAAAAGGGGCCTATGACCCCACTCTTCTTGAACGTTTTCAACGATTAACGCATGGTTTAGATCGTATTCCATGTGCCGGGCAGCTGAATTCCGTACCCGCTCTGGTAAAGGCAGATGTGATGGCCAAAATGCTTGTGGAAAGGCTCCAGGATAAAATCAGCCGGATGAATCAAATAAAAGGTCAGGATGAAAAAGAATGGCCTGAATTACTGTACCGGTTACTGGGTCGCGCGATGGGATTTCGCACCAACGCTGAGGGATTCGATTGGCTCTGCAACCAACTACCCTATGCCATTATAAAACGAAACCGCACTGATCCGGAAACAGTTGAGGCCCTCTTATTTGGTACATCGGGTCTTCTTCAAATTGCAGATGCCGAACCCTATACAAACCGCTTACTGAAAACGTGGCAGCGCCTCCAACGGCACTACCGAATCGACCCCATACCAGCCCACGCATGGACCTTTGGAAGTGTACGGCCAAGCAATTTCCCAACTCTCCGCATTGCACAATTCGCATCCCTGCTGAGCTCTGGTGCCGATCTGTTTGATAGCGTAAGGGATACTATTCAATTGAGTGAAATGACAAGTCGCCTTGACACAAGTGCATCGGACTATTGGCATCTTCACTATCGGTTCGGACATCCATCGCCCACACGATCGGGCAGAATGGGCAAGGATGCGCTGTACGCATTGGTGATCAATGCCATCGCACCGTTTTTATTCTATTATGGAAAGATGCGCCATTCACCACTCCTATGCGATAAAGCACTGTGTTGGTTGGAGGCGACTCCGGCTGAATCCAACCGAATTACGCGCATGTGGAGCGAACTGGGTTGGATTGCCACTTCTGCAGCTGAAAGCCAGGCTCAATTCAGGTTAAAACACAGCCAATGCGATTATAGGCTATGTATCCGATGTGGTATCGGACAAGAACTAATCAGGTGTGTACCACATCAAACGCGATTCCAACGCGAGGTGATATCTTCGCAACAGGCATGAACATCCTAATTACCGGTGCGAACGGATTACTGGGCCAAAAGCTCGTGCTGCGCCTGTGCACCGAAGCGAATGTTGTTTTGTTTGCCACCGGAAGAGGTCCCTGTCGAATCCGGTCTGCTACAGGCTTCACGTATTTGGAAGCGGACTTACTTGACAAGTCAACTCTGGAACGACTTTTTGAGGAAGTCCGACCCGATTGCGTTATTCACACAGCCGCCATGACCGATGTGGATGCCTGTGAACGCGACCCAGCGGCGTGTCAATTGAACAACACGGACTGCGTACGCCTGCTCACCGAACTTTGCAACGCTAATGGAACACATTTCATCCACCTCAGTACGGATTTTGTGTTTGACGGACGCAATGGACCTTATCGGGAAGAAGATCCGATTGGCCCCTTGAGTGAATATGCAAGAAGCAAGGCCGCAGCTGAGGAGGTTGTGCGAGAAGCGGGCATCCCATGGACCATCATCCGTACAATGATCATTTATGGTGTAACCGACGATCAACAGCGATCGAACGTCGTATTATGGACTAAGCGCTCTTTGGAGGAAGGAAAAGACATCCGTGTCATCTCCGATCAATACCGGGGACCAACCCTTGCCGAAGACCTCGCAAATGCCTGCGCAACAGCTGCATTGAACACAGTGACCGGGCTATTTCATGTTTCGGGACGTGAGGTGTTGTCGATTTTGGAGATCGCACAACGAACCGCCCGATTTTTCAACCTCGATGAGCACCACATTTCTCCTGTCACCACAGAAGAACTGGCCCAGGCTGCAAAGCGCCCCTTGCGAACGGGATTCATCATCAGCAAAGCAGAGCAAGAACTCAATTATCAACCACACAGCCTGGAGGAAGGCCTGGAAATCGTCCGCTCACAACTCAAAGGCAGACAATAAAACCATTCCATAAAAACAGAAGGCCGGCAATTGCCGGCCTTCTGTTTTTATGGGCAAGAGGTCTTTTTACTTTTTATCCGCAGGAGCCTTATCGAAATCGACAACGACAGGAGCCGCAATACAAAGTGAACTATAGGTACCAACGACGATACCGACGAGCAGTGCGAATGTAAATCCACGAATCACATCGCCACCAAAGATGAATATCGCAAGCAGTACGAAGAAGGTTGTTAGCGAAGTATTCAAGGTACGGCTCAACGTGGAGTTCAATGCATTGTTGATTACAAGCTTTTTGTCCATGTTGGGATGAATACCAAGGTATTCACGAATCCTATCGAACACCACCACGGTATCGGTCATGGAGTAACCCATTACCGTTAGGATAGCTGCAATAAAATCCTGGTTGATTTCCAATGTAAATGGCAGGATACCATTAAATATGGAGAAGATGGACAGAATCAGTGCAACGTCGTGGACCAAGGCAAGGGTAGCGCCGAGTCCGAACTGCCATTTGCGGAAACGCACCAAGATGTAAATGAACATCAATGCACATCCCAAGAGAATTGACCAGACGGCAGAGGTCTTGATGTCATCTGCAACGGTCGGACCTACCTTCTGAGAATTGATGATCTTCTGGCTCTTGAAATCCGCATCGGAAACACCGGAATAATACCCCTTGGTTCCCTCATACAAGGCAGCGATGACCTTTGCTTCTGCCTCAGCGGAGTTTTCTTCAATGAGGTAGTCGGTCGTGATTTTGAGACGGTTGTCGGTTCCGAAGGTTTTTACATCGGGTGCCTCACCGAAGGTTTTCGCCAAGGAAGCGCGCACTTCAGGGGTGGCAACACTCTTGTCAAACTGCACCACATAGGTCCTTCCACCGTCAAAGTCGACTCCAAAGTTGAAGCCTTTGATAGCGATCGATGCGATACCCGCAACGATAACCATTCCCGACACGATGTAATATAGTTTGCGATTCTTGACGAACTGGAAATTGATGTTCTTGTAGGCGTCCTTGGAGAAACCATTCCAGAAAGAAATCTCCTTGTTACCATCAAGCATCCATTCAAACACCAACCGACTAATGAAGATGGCACTGAACAGCGAACAGAGGATACCAATGATCAATGTTGTTGCAAAGCCCTGGACCGGTCCGCTACCGAATGAATACAAGATGATACCCAGCAGCAAGGTGGTCACGTTGGAGTCGATGATGGAACTCAATGCATGACGGTATCCGTCAGACACAGCCAACTTGACACCTTTACCCATCTTCAATTCCTCGCGTATACGCTCGAAAATGAGGATGTTGGCATCAACAGAAAGAGCGATGATGAGGACGATACCGGCAATACCGGGCAGGGTTAGTACTGCACCAAGGGACGCAAGCACCCCGATGATGAAGAACATATTGCAGATGAGCGCAAAATCGGCTACAAATCCGGCTTTATTGTAATAAAACACCATGAAGGCGAATACCACCAGAAGGGCGACCAGGAAAGAAGAAAGACCATTGGAAATCGCTTCCTTTCCGAGTGATGGACCTACGACAGCTTCTTCGACAATACGGGCGGGCGCAGGCAATTTACCAGCCTTCAGGATATTGGCCAGGTCTTTCGCCTCATTGATTTCGAAATTACCGGTAATACTAGAGCTGCCGCCGGCGATTTCACCCTGTACCGTTGGGAAACTGTAGACATAGTCATCAAGGACGATGGCAATCGACTTTCCGATATTTTCACCTGTCATGCGTTTCCACACTTTGGCTCCATCGGGGTTCATGCGCATGCTGATTTCGGGCTTGCTGTTGAATTGACCGAAATCTTGGCGTGCATCCGAAATGGCGGATCCGTCGAGCGGTGACTTTCCGTCGCGGCTGGTCACTTTGATACCAATGAGTTCGAGTGACTGTGATTCAGCCGTACGCGGCTTGACAGTCCACAGCAAACGCAGGTTCTTAGGCATAGCCGCTTTTACATCGTCGCGACTAAAAATTGCATTAACACGGGATGTATCCTTGATGAGCGAATAGCCAATAATGCACTGCTTATCCGCTGCGTTTTTCTCGTCCTGGGTGCGAACCTGACCATCGGCCGGGAACATCACTGCGAACAATGGATTCTCCTTTGCAAATTCCTCAAAAGATTTCTGAGCGCTTGTATCCTTGGCAGCCGTTGTATCGGTGCCCATTTTGCTCAACAGATCGTTGGCATTCGCCGAGTCGGCCGTAGCAGTAGTTGTGGTATCGGTACTGACTGTGTTGACAGCAGCGGCTGAATCGCGCTTGGCGGACTCAACCAGCAATTTGTTCACGGCGACCAAGCCAGGAGCAACCTCTCCGAAGTTATACGTCTCCCAGAATTCGAGTTTCGCAGTTCCCTGGAGGAGTTTGCGAACACGCTCGGGTTCCTTCACACCTGGTAATTCAACCAGGATACGGCCCGAACCCAACTGTTGGATATTGGGCTGCGTGACACCAAACTTGTCGATACGTGTTCGAAGAATGTTGAATGAACGACTGATGGCCGCATCGGACTCATCCTTGAGAACCTTCAATACTTGCTCGTTGGTCGAGTTGAAATTGATCTTGTCTTGGTTCTCGATGTTGGCGAAAACGGCAGCAAGGCTTCCGTTGGGATCGATTTCCTGGTGTGCCTGTCCAAAGAGCGTGACAAAATCTTTGTTTGAGTTCCGCTGGAGCTCAAGTGCACGATCAATGGTTTTGGTAAACACGGGCTCACCGGCATTTTGACCGGCCATGGATCGTACAAGGTCAACCACGGAAACTTCCATGGTCACGTTCATCCCTCCTTTTAAGTCAAGGCCGAGATTCAGCTCCCGCTCCTTGCACTCACGGTAGGTATATTCCTTGACCCCGAGATTGTAGACCCCTTTGGGTCCAATAGAATCGAGGTAGTTCTTTTCTTTTTCCACATCGCCATTGGCATACGCCTTTGCATCGGCCTCCACGCTGCGCGTTACCAGAGTAAAAGAGATCTGGTAGAGGCAGACGAGGGCCAGAGTGATGGCAAACAGCCGGATCGCACCTTTGCTTTGCATTGATTTCAGGGTTGGTTATAGAGCGGGCAAATATAGGCCAAAGGGGCTTAAGAAACAATCGGTTATGGACTAAAACAAGAGCCGCACCATTAAACCAAGTCTTTATCCTTCAGGACATTAACCCATGACCCATAGACACACATTGGAGATTGGGGTGGTTTCCGAGATAGAATTGGTCTATTTTCGGAGCGTGCCCCTGCAAATCATCATCAGTGCGACTTCCGACTTGCTTAGTGACCAGCGGGTACATAGAACCGCCTCGGCGCTCAAAGAAGACGGACATAAAATCCTGGTCATTGGCCGAAAGCTGAGGAATTCGCCCGAACTCCCGGCCCGGAGGTACCGATGTTTCCGCATGCGACTTCCGGTTGAACGGGGGCCCTTGTTTTACCTGATTTTCAACCTGAAGCTAGCCTGGATGCTGTTCTGGTCAAAAGCCGATGTCCTGTTCAGCAACGACTTGGATACCTTGGCTGCGAACTACCTTGTTTCTCGACTTCGAAATATTCCGCTTGTTTACGACAGCCACGAGTATTTCACCGGAGTACCCGAATTAGCGAATCGCCCACGTGTAAAAATGGTCTGGAAATGGCTGGAGCGACGCATTGTTCCGCACTTAAAGCATTGTATTACGGTAAATGCAAGCATCGCAAAACTCTATTTCGATGAGTACAGCGTTCCATTCGAGGTCATTCGCAACGTTCCGGAGCCAATAACAATCGCTCTGCCGGAACGCGGCATCTTACGGAAATCGTTGGGGCTTCCGATTGACAAACCAATCCTGATTTTGCAGGGAGCCGGAATCAATATTCAACGCGGTGCTGAAGAAGCCGTTGAATCGATGAAGCTCTTGTCCGATTATCTATTGCTCATAGTTGGATCAGGCGATGTCATTCCCCAACTGAAACAGACCGTGCTTGATGAGGGACTTTCGGATCGTATCCGATTCATTGACCGTATGCCTCCATCAGAATTGAAACGATTTACAGCCGCCGCCGATATCGGACTTAGCCTAGACAAAGACACCAACATCAACTACCGCTTCAGTCTGCCCAACAAACTGTTTGACTACCTGCACGCCGGAATCCCGGTCGTAGCCAGCAATTTACCGGAGGTTGCCGCCGTTGTTACGCAGTACCAAGTAGGTCAGGTAATTGCGAATCATACGCCTGATCATATCGCCCAGTGCGTTCGGGAAGTTTACAAAGGCCTTGAAAACGGCATATACAAGGCTGGAATCGAAAAGGCCTGCAACGAATTGAATTGGAACGAAGAGAGGAAACAGTTACTTCAGATGATTAAAAGTCTTGCCTGATCGCAATTTGCATATCGTCTCTTTTGATGTCCCCTGGCCTGCAGACTACGGAGGTGTCATTGACGTTTACCACAAGATCCGACACCTCAGGCTGTTGGGCTGGGAGGTTACCCTGCATTGCTACCGGAGGCAAAGACCAGAGAGCGATAAGCTTGAGTCTTTGTGCAAAGAGGTTTTCTATTACAACCGAAACACCTCTTTGCTGAGTCATTTGAAAAAGAGCCCATTCATTGCAGCCAGCCGCAACAGCGAGCTGCTGGTGAAGCGCTTGATCGAAACAGACTCACCTATCCTACTTGAGGGACTTCATTGCTGTGCACCATTGAAGATACTATCCGGTTGCTCGAAGAATGTTTATGTGCGCACACACAACATCGAACATGACTATTATGGCGGCCTTGCGCGAAGCACCCGGAATCCAATTAAATCGGTCTTTTTCCGCAGCGAGGCCCGAAAGCTAAAAAAATACGAACGTGTTCTTACCGCAGCACATGGAATAGCGTGTATTTCACCGGACGACGCAAGGCATTTCAATTCCATCAATGCGAACAGCCATTTCATCGGTCCTTTTCATCCCCACGACATGGTCAGCTCAGCTGCAGGGCGTGGCGATTTTATGCTCTACCATGGTGCACTTTCGGTACCGGAAAACCAGGCTGCTGTTCGTTGGTTATTGAGCGATGTAATGCCAAATACTGACAACGAACTTATCATTGCCGGTAAGAACCCTCCGAATTGGATGGCGCAACACATCCGACGACTTGACCGGGTAAGCTTGATTGCCAATCCAGACAAGCTCGAGCTCGATCAACTGATTCGAGATGCACAAGTACATCTCTTACCGTCGACGCAGTCCACCGGCGTCAAACTCAAGTTGATTCATGCGTTGTTTTCCGGCAGACACGTTGTGGCAAATGAGTTGATGGTAGCAGGAACCGGGCTTGAATCATTTTGTCACATGGCAGTATCGGGAAAAGAATTTGCTTTGCGTGCCGACGAGCTGATGCAAAAACCATTCTCTGCTACAGATACTTCAGAAAGAAAAAGCCTCGAAACTTCCGGATATTCAAACCGGCTCAATGCAGAGAAACTCAGCAAAATGCTGCTGGTCTGAACGACCCATCAAACCGGGTTGAGACGGCCTTCCTCCACCTTTACGACACGTGAAGGAAATCGATCCATCAACGCATAGTTGTGTGTTACCATTACCACCGCCCTGCTGTTCCGGCTGATGTCGAATAACAGGTTCATGATTTCATAACTGGTATCCGGGTCCAAGTTGCCTGTAGGTTCATCGGCAAGTATGAGATCAGGGTCATTCAACAGGGCACGCGCAATAACTAGGCGCTGTTGCTCGCCTCCAGACAATTCGTGGGGTAGCTTAAATGCCTTGGTAGTGAGCCCGACTTTAGACAGCACTTCATCAACGCGGGCATCCATGGCCTTCAGGTCGGTCCAACCGGTTGCCTTGAGGTAAAAAACAAGATTCTCGCGAGCCGAGCGATCGGTAAGCAATTGAAAATCCTGAAAGATGATACCGAGCTTACGTCGCAGGGCGGGAATATCCTGGCTCTTCAAGTCGTGCAAATTGAAACCCGCTACCGTACCCTGACCCAGCAGCAAGGGCAAATCACCATACAACAGGCGCATGATACTGCTCTTTCCACTACCGGTTTTCCCAATCAGATATACAAATTCTCCCCTGCTGACGCTTAGGTTCACATTGTCGAGCACCAGATTTTTGTTGTGGAAAATACTGGCGTGGCGGAGGTCGATGATGGTATCAGACATGATTTAATGCGTGGAGCTCAGGTCAATTCGAGGGTTTGAACTTTACCATAGGGTATGGCATTCAAAAATTCCATGATGCGAGGCTCATGGTCTGAAAGACCAACCTTCACCAGGGATTTTTCAGGTCGATCGAGCCGGAAATAAGCCAGCAGATTGAAGTCCGCATCGCGCAATTGCACGTAATCCGGGATTTTGGCTTTGCCCTGAATTTTCAGGATGTGGTAGGTTGCCATTGGTCTTGTGCAAACTTAGGGTGGAATCACGTAGTAATCCGGACGAATCGAACGCATTTTTCAACCGCAAAAAAGAAGGCCGCCCTTTGGGGGCGGCCTGTAGATTTCATGAGAGATGAACTTACGATTAGCGGCGTTTACTATTGTATGTTGCATAGTCGGGCTCGTCGCCATCGATGTAGTTAATGTTATCGGCCTTCTGGTAATTACGGCGGCTGGCAGCTTCCTGCTCGGTGACATCACGGTATTGTACGCGACCAAGGCTATCTTTTTCAGCAATCGAACCTTCTTCGTCTGTGAGCTGTGTTTGATACACGTTACCACGGAAGGATCGGAAATCGGTCTTGTCTTCGTGCGAGAGCGGACGATAAACATCCATCACCCATTCCGCTACGTTACCACCCATGTTGTACAGGCCGTAATCGTTGGGCAGATATGAATAGACCGGAGCAGTGATGTCGGCATTGTCATTCAAACGACCGGCAACCCCCATGTTGTCACCACGACCACGCTTAAAGTTGGCCAGCATTTCACCTTGCCACTTGTCATCAGCGTTACGAACCGCATTCCCGTTCCAAGGATACAGTTTCCGACCGTTTACATTTTCGTACACCGTATTTCCGATTAATGCCAATGAGGCAAATTCCCATTCGGCCTCGGTGGGGAGACGGTATTTCGGAAGAAGGATTCCATCCTCCATGCGAACTTTACGCGTATCAACGTTGGGATTGAGGTCGACCAGCGGACTACGCACCAGTCCTTCGTATTGCCCAGCGAGGTAGGCATCGGTGTTGAAGTTATCTTCGTTTACCTGGGCAGGATTCACCCGTAGAATTCCTTCACGAATCATGATTTGTTCGTTCACCCGATCGGTGCGCCATTTGCAGTAATCGGTGGCTTGCAACCAATTCACACCAACCACCGGGTAGTCTTGGTAGGCGGGGTGGCGCAGGTACAGATCAACATAGGGCTCGTTGTATGCCAAACGATCACGCCACACCAAGGTATCCGGCAATGCACGTTTGTATACATCCGGATAATCGTTACCAAATACGCGGCTGAGCCAATACAGGTATTCGAGCCAGTAAATGTTGGACACCTCGGTTTCGTCGATGTAATAGGACGATACGGTTACACGGCGGGGAATGTTATCCCAGTCTTGGATAACATCCTGTTCGGTGCGACCCATCACAAAGGTTCCACCTTCGATCAGCACAAGGCCCGGTCCGGTTTCCTGCTCCGTGTACGGAACAACTTCGAAACCACCGTTTTCCTCGTCATTGACATTCCAGCCTGTAGCACCGGACTTGTCACCACCTCCTCGGCAGGAGGACATGAACACAGCGCCGATCACAAGTAGGGGCAGGGCAAGACTTTTCATCTTCATGCTCAACATGTTTGGGGAACAAATATGCGAAATAACTAGAAACTGGGGCAGCTTATTGCCCTGAAACGCTTCTTTTTAGGCCTACACTCGAATTGCATTCCCACACTGATTTCGTGGGAACCGCCGGTTGCATTGCTCAATGCCGATACCGTCACGTCGTAGGAGTAGCCGAATTTGAACATACCACGCTGAAGGCCAACCAGTGCGATGAAACTATCAGAAGAAACGGCCTTGTCGCCACCGAAATTGGCACGGTACCACAATCCACCCATGATTGGCGAATTGATAATATACATACCCAGGTTCAACTGATTGAATGAAGCTTGTTGGTGGTACAATACGTTGGGAGAAATGTAGGTTCCCTCGTCGCGGTTCAGACGGCCTCTGTAGCTCCGGCCGTAGGTGTCGCCTATGGGCAGCATGGCTCCAAAGTGGGCCGTATACTTTCGGGGCAGCGGCGAAGTACCTTTTACAATAAAGGCCTCGTCGGGTTCAGTCAAGTGATGTACTGCGAAGCCTCCATAGACCGTGTTGGTGTAGCCCAAAACCCCAGCGGAAAAATCCATGAAGTTCCGGGATTCTGTCGGGCGCGTTTCCTGAGTAGCATAAACGAATCCGTAGCGCGGATCGATCATATCACCAAAGGTTAACTTATTGAAATCGAGGGTATTCTGTACATAAGTAGCCTGTAAACCGAAACGCATACTAAAGCGACGGTTCACGTTCAGCTGGTAGGAGTACATTGCACTGAGGTTCAGCTTATTGATGGTACCCTCACCGGCCTTATCCTGCAAAAACAGCACTCCTACCCCACCATTAATCAGATCGAAATGCTGGTCGTAGCCGGCACTGGTGGTGATGTAGGTTTCCTTGAGGGCGGGCCACTGGTTCCGGTAGTTGAAATTCACGCGCGGACATTTTGCCGAACCTGCGAATGCGGGATTCAGGTACAGTGGATTGGCATAAAACTGCGTGAACTGGGGATCCTGCGCACCGGCCACCAGGCTCAGCGCCGTCATTGCACACAGGATGAGGAAATGCTTCATGTGAGGTTCTGTTGTATGGTGGTTTATACGCAGGCCTTTAATTTTGTTTCGTTTTCGCCAAATTCGTCGGGCAATACCGAATCCGACTTGTCGTTTCTTAGGAGCACTGACCTGACTCCAAAGATGCGAAAACGATTGGAATTGCGACAAATGTATACGAATCCGACTCAAACCCGATCGTCGGATTGACCACCCTGCATGAAAAAACTCCTCATCATCGTTTTGCTCCTTTCAGGGATTCACCTGAACCTCTTTTCACAAGCTTTCAAACCGTCATCGGACGCTGCCGACATCTCTTACCAGCTAGAGTGGCTTAGCGACGAGTCGGGACGCATCTCCTTCCGAAACGCAGAGCATCCGGACTTTTTCAATGGCTTACCAGCCCTGGCCATCAAGAACAAGGATGAAATCGTGTCGGCTGTTGTGACAAACGCCCGCTACGAAACCGTGGATTCAAAATTGGCATCACCTATTTCCGAATTCATCAGCAATGACCCGCAGCTGGAAGCGGTCGTGCTGGAATCCGGGAAAGAACGCCAATCGCTGTTGTATGTGTTGCCGTTCAGGCGAAATGCACTCAGCGGACAGATTGAACGATTGCTTTCGTTTGGGCTCGACCTGACCACGAGACCATTTCCAAATCTTCCTACCGCCCGAGCTGCCACTGCTTCCGCTTTCAACACACAATCAGTTCTTTCGTCAGGTGACTGGTTCAGATTCACCGTACACACTGATGGAATTTACGCCCTATCATATGCAGACCTGTCGAGCTTGGGAATCGTGGCTAACGCCACACCCACTTCCTCCCTGCGCTTGTTCGGCAACGGTGGCGGCATGGTGCCACTAGCTAACAGTACCGACCGCGCCGATGACTTGCAGGAATGTGCCGTTGAAGTAGCGGACCTGGACAATGATGGACTTTTTGGTGAAGGCGACCAGTTGTTTTTTTATGGGCAGGGCCCCGATCGATGGTCTTATAGGCCAACCGAGAAGCAATACGTCCACCAAAAACACCTTTTCTCCGATTCCACTTCCTACTATTTGACTCTTAGGGATACAGGTACACCCAGGCGGATCACCCCAGACCCGGGCATTCCTGCTCAACCTGACATGCCACTGGTCACTTCCTTCACCGATGTGGGATTCCACGAGGAGGACATCCGAAACTTCATCAAATCAGGGCGAAATTGGTATGGTGAGGCCTTTGATGTGACCCTAAGTCAGCGCTTCAGCTTCACCTTTCCAAACCTAATTCCCGGAACGGTGCGTCTGCGCTCCAACGTTGCTGCGCGCACATCCACATCCACAGCAACCAGCAGCCGTTTCTCCGTGTCGTACAATAACACCACAGTACTTACACACACGGTACCGAATGTCGGCACAAGTTACACCGACGACTTTGCGCGCACATCGTTTCTTAAAACTACGTTCCAGGCTGGAACAGGCCCCGACCTTAGCCTTACCTATACCTTCCAGCCATATAACGCAAGCTCATCCGGATGGCTTGACTACGTTTCAGTCAACGTCCAACGCGAACTCCGTTTTGCCGGAAACCAGTTGTTCTTCCGCGACGAAGACAGCCTTGGCAACGGCAGTAATCTGCAACGCACCTACCGGATTGAAGGAGTTGACAATTCCCTACGACTTTGGAACATCAGCCAACACAACAACGTACGCTCTCAACTTTTCAGCCTCAACGCACAAACCGCTGAATTTTCGCAAAACGTTTCATTGAGTTCGCAGGCTAACTACGCTTTATTCAACGAAAACGCACTACTGAAGCCCACCTTCTCAGGACGCATAGGCAATCAAAACCTGCACGGGCTCACTGCTGCGCAGTACCTCATCATCAGCCCTTCCTTTCTGATTCCGGAAGCCGAGCGCCTAGCCGAATTTCACCGAACGCAGGACAATCTAAGTGCACATGTTGTTGCACTAGAAGACATCTATAACGAGTTCTCGTCGGGCGCACAGGACATCGCTGCCATTCGCGATTTCATTCGCATGTTTCACGTCCGCTACAGTGGCACTCCAGATGCATTGCGTTATGTTCTATTGTTCGGCGATGGCTCGTATGACCACAAGGATCGCATCAGCGGAAATTCAAACCTGATCCCAACTTTTCAATCGGAAAATTCGGTGTCCCTACTTATCTCCTATACTTCAGATGATTTTTATACTATGCTTGATGAGGGTGAGGGAACGTTGGTCGGACCCGAGTTACCCGATGTCGGCATCGGCCGCATACCCGTTAAAACAATCGAGCAAGCACGCGAGCAAGTCGAGAAAATTATCCGCTACAGCACGCCTGGTGAAGATGGAGGAGCAACCAATTGTGCAGGAAACTCCACTCTGCGGCTAGGTGATTGGAGAAACGCCCTGTGCTTCATCGCCGACGATCAAGACCGAAACCTGCACTTGCGCCAGAGTGAACGGATACTTGCGATTGCCCAGCAATTTTCACCGGCATCTACCATCGATAAAATCGTTCTTGATGCCTACAACCAGGTTTCGACTCCCGGAGGACCAAGGTATCCGGATGTCAATGAAGCCATCGATCGCAGAATCCAAAAAGGTGCCTTGCTGGTGAATTACACCGGGCATGGCGGCGAATTGGGCTGGGCCTCCGAGGCTATCTTGAACAATGACATGATTAACAGCTGGAGTAATGCCAATACACTACCGGCCTTTATTACAGCTACCTGTGAATTCAGCCGTTACGACGATCCGCAACGCACCGCAGCCGGCGAATTCGTTTTACTGAACGTATCCGGCGGCGGCATCTGCCTTTTCACAACCGTCCGCTTGGCATTTGCCATCGAAAACGAACTCATCAACTCGAATATGATCAAACGCATGTTCACTCCTTTAAATGGTGAAATGCCCCGGGCTGGTGATATCATTCGATTGTCAAAGACTGACAATCCATCTAACAGAAACGTAACCCTGTTAGGCGACCCGGCGCTTCGTTTATCCTATCCGAAACACAAAGTGAACACAACGGCCATCGAGGAAGCCAGCACAGGCCTCCCTGCCGATACCCTTCGGTCCCTTAATAAAATCACCGTCCGCGGACGCATCGAGGATCAAAGCGGTAATCCGCTGAACGGGTTCAATGGCTTGATTTACCCGACGGTGTTCGATAAATCCGGAAAAGTGTACACCCTTGTAAACGACCAATCGGGATCGGACATCAGCCTACCGGACAGCTTTATGCTTCGCAGTAACACGCTCTATAAGGGAAAGGCGAGCGTCCGAAACGGCGAATTCAGCTGCACCTTTATTGTACCGAAAGACATTTCCATCCAATATGGAAGCGGCCGTATCAGCTATTACGCCCACAATGGCGCGGAGGATGCCCAGGGAGTAAACGAATCCATCGTAATCGGCGGCATCGGGTCACTGGCCTTATCGGACAACGCTGGCCCCGAAATTCGTTTGTACATGAACGACGAAGGGTTCGTCCCAGGAAGTATGACCAGCCCAAATCCGTTAGTATATGCAGTTCTCACCGATTCGAGTGGAATCAACACAGTGGGTAATGGTATCGGTCATGATATCACTGCGCAGCTTGATGGAAAACCCAACCTACTCTATGTGTTGAATGATTTCTATGAATCAGACCTCGACTCCTATCAGAAAGGCAAAGTGCGATTCCCGCTAGAGGGATTGAGTGAAGGAACCCACACCCTTGTTCTGAAAGCCTGGGACATCAACAATAATTCCAGTGAGCAGCGAATTGAATTCGTGGTTGCCAGTTCAGAGCGGCTCGCCCTGGACCGTGTTCTGAATTATCCGAACCCGTTCACCACACGAACCACCTTCATGTTCGAACACAATAAACCCTGCGAGGGCATGGCCGTTCAGGTGCAGGTGTTCACTGTAAGTGGGAAATTGGTCAAGACCCTTGACAGCTACCAGATTTGCGAGGGCTTTCGAAACAGCCCCCTCGAATGGGACGGTAGAGACGACTTTGGTGACCCCCTGGGTAAGGGAGTCTATGTTTATCGGCTTAAGGTCCGCACTGCCGATGGGGAAACGGCACAAAAGACTGAAAAGCTGGTGCTTTTACGGTAATCCGACCTCACATTCTGTTCACAGGCTGCACAATAAGCGGCGGTCGAAATCGTTATATTTGTCCTTCTCATGATACCATGCTTACCGGATTCGACATTCCGGAGCGATTACCCAACACAATGATGCGCTTATCGAACCTCAAGTCGGCTTTGTTTCCGGCTCTTCTCTTCTTCTCCATTGCACCGGCTTCGGCACAACAATCGAACCTGCTCGGACAAATCAACACCATCACCACCGCTGTACCCTTCATCATGATTTCGCCGGACGCACGTGCCGGAGGTATGGGAGATGTAGGCGTTGCATCGGCACCGGATGTCAATTCCATACACTGGAATGCGGCGAAACTGGCCTTTGCCGAGAATAAAATGGGATTCGGCGTGTCGTACACACCCTGGCTTCGCGCCCTGGTGAACGACATGTTCATTGCATACATTTCGGGTTACACCAAACTCAAGGGAGACCAAACCCTCGCAAGTTCGCTGCGCTATTTCAGCCTTGGCAACATCACCTTTACGGATGTGAATGGAAACACCATCCGGGATTTCAAGCCGAATGAATTTGCCTTTGACCTGGCTTACTCCCGTAAATTGGGGGATAACCTTTCGGGCGGTATCGCACTGCGCTTTATCCACTCTAACCTAACCGGCGGAACCCAAGTTGAAGGGCAGGATTCGAAAGCAGGCAATACGGCAGCAGCTGATGTGTCGGTCTATTACGAGAAGGAAATCGAACTGGGCAACAAGGATGCGGTGTTGATGAGCGGCTTGAACATTTCCAACATTGGCGCCAAGATCTCCTATACCCAGTCGGGCGTTAAGAATTTCATCCCGACAAACCTTCGACTTGGTCCGGGCTTGAAGATGCTACTGAATGACTACAACGAGTTGTCATTCATGCTCGACATCAACAAACTCCTTGTGCCGACACCTCCAATCTATACCCAGGACACAGCCAACAGTGCCGAGAACATCGTCCTGTTCGGCAAGGATCCCGATGTGAGCGTAGCTCAGGGTATTTTCCAATCCTTCTCCGATGCTCCGAACGGATTCAGCGAAGAATTGCAGGAGATCAACATCGGTGTTGGCATGGAGTACTGGTATGACAAGCAGTTCGCATTTCGCGCCGGTTATTTCTACGAAGACAAGCGGAAAGGCAACCGCAAATACTTTACGCTGGGTGCAGGTTTACGTTACAACGTATTCGGAATTGACTTGGCCTATTTGATCCCCACCAACCAGCGCAATCCGCTGGAGAACACCCTGCACTTCACCCTCACTTTCGACTTTGCCGATGTGGGTGCAGCAAGTAACCGGGAAGAAACCGAATAAACCAATCCATTGAATATTCGCGTCGGTTTCGGTTTTGATGTCCATCAACTGCAAGAGGGGCGCCCCCTTGTACTTGGCGGAGTTGAAATTGCGCACCACAAAGGCGCACTCGGACATTCGGATGCGGATGTACTGATTCATGCAATCTGCGATGCTCTGCTTGGTGCTGCCGGTCTAAAGGACATCGGGACTTATTTTCCAGACACATCGTCAGAGTTCAAAAACATCGACAGTAAGATTTTACTCACCCGCGTGATGACCCTGATCGGTGAACGTGGTTACCGGGTTGGCAATGTGGATGCCTCACTCATACTTGAGCGCCCGAAAATCAAGCCCCATATTGATGCCATGCGAATTACCCTGTCGGAAATCCTGAAGATAGGCTCGGAAGACATCAGTATCAAGGCTACGACCAATGAAAAAATGGGGTATGTGGGCCGTGAAGAAGGAGTTGCTGCCTATGCTGTCTGCCTCATTTCAAAAGACTGAGTTTATCAGCTGATACGACTGTAATTCGCATCGGCGCGATCCATTTCACTCAAACGCTCCATCAATACGGCATTCGCAGGCTGGATCAACTTCGGATCCAGTTCGACCAGTTTAGCGGCCGCACTTCGCGCCTCTTCTAAAATCTGCTGATCCCTGGCCAGGGAAGCGATTCGCAAATCAAGCACACCACTTTGCTGCGTACCGGTAATATCCCCTGGTCCGCGAAGTTCCAGGTCAACCTCCGCAATCCGGAATCCGTCATTCGTTTCACACATTGTTCGCATGCGCTTTCGAGCATCATTCCCCAACTTTTCGCCCGTCATCAGGACGCAATAGCTCTGCTCGGCACCACGTCCTACCCGACCTCGCAGCTGATGCAATTGAGACAAGCCGAATCGCTCAGCACTTTCGATGATCATGATCGAGGCATTGGGCACATTGACACCTACTTCGATGACCGTCGTAGCGACCATGATATTGGATGTACCCGATTTGAACATTTGCATGGCCAGATCTTTTTCCTCGGATTTCATTTTTCCATGCACAATACAAACCCGGTATTGTGGCGGAGGGAAATCGCGACAGATTCCTTCGAAACCAGACACGAGGTTGGCGTAATCCATTTTCTCGGATTCATCGATCAGGGGATACACGATATATACCTGCCGGCCTTTACCAATTTCATCCCGAATAAATCCGTTTACCGACAGACGATTCGCCTCGGTTTTGTGGAGCGTACGAATCGGCTTACGGCCCGGTGGTAATTCGTCGATCACCGAGGTATCGAGATCTCCGTACAGCGTCATTGCGAGGGTACGGGGAATGGGTGTAGCTGTCATGACCAGGACATGCGGCACATCCTCGTCTTTCTTCCAAAGCCGAGCCCGCTGCTCCACTCCGAATCGATGCTGTTCATCAATTACAACGAGTCCGATGTTTTTGAACCTGACCCGATCTTCAATCAAGGCATGAGTTCCGACCAAAATCTGCAATTCACCTTGTTCAAGATCACTCAGTAATTGCCGGCGCTGAGCAGCACGTGTGCTTCCGGTAAGCAAACCGATTCGAACACCCGTGTTTTCCAGCATGGCGGCTAATGACTGAAAATGCTGTTGTGCAAGAATTTCTGTTGGTGCCATCAAACAGGCCTGCATCCCGTTATCAAGCACCATAAGCATACACAGCAAGGCGACAATGGTTTTACCACTACCCACATCGCCCTGCAATAGCCTGTTCATTTGCTTACCACTGCCCATATCCAAACGGATTTCCTTCAAGACACGCTTCTGCGCACCAGTCAAGGCAAAGGGCAAATGATGCTCGTAAAACCGATTGAAAAAATCGCCGATCTTGGGAACGGGTTTGCCGCGAAGCGCTTCAGACCGCTCTGATTTTGCTCGCAGGAGGCGCAACTGAATGAAAAAAAGCTCTTCGAACTTCAGGCGATGTGTGGCCAATGAAAGCCTGCTTTCATCGGGTGGCTGATGAATCCCAACCAGTGCATCGCGTCGACTAAGCAACCCGTGTGCAGCACGAATCGAATCAGGTAATGTGTCGCGCAAGTGCTGCGGAACCATCGCCACAAGCGTCCGCATTAACTTCTGGAGCCCCTTGCTGTCGAGCCCCTTCGCCTTGCATTTTTCCGTTGTGCTGTAAATACCTGCTAGGGAAGGGCCGCTTAGTTGCTCCATCCGAGCCGCCTCTTCGAGCTCAGGATGCACCATGTTTAAACGACCGTTGAATACACCTGGTTTACCGAAAACCACATAGTCCAAATCTGGTTTTAAACTGTCTTTAATCCAGCGTATTCCCTGAAACCACACAAGCTCCAGGTGACCGGTACCATCCGAAAAAGTTGCAGAAAGCCGTGTAATGCGCTTCCCACCGTGAGCCGTAATTTTTGAAATACGTCCTTTAAGCTGAACATACGGCATGTCGTCATTAAGTTCCGAAATCCGATAGAACTTTGATCGATCAATGTACCTGAAGGGAAAGTGGTGCAACAGGTCACCGAAATTCGCAATACCAAGTTCCTTTCGGAGGAGCTCTGCGCGCTGGGGTCCTACACCTTTTAGGTATTCGACCGGGGTTGACAGAAATTCGCCACGCTGCATATAGGCAAAAGTAATCGGCGCCGTGCTTAGGTGATAAAAAAAATCCCGCCTAAGTAGGCGGGATAAGAAGCTCTGAAAGTTGCCGGTTTATTGCACTTTTTTCACGTCCACAGCGTTGAGGCCTTTGCGGCCCTCAATGATCTCGTAGCTGACAAGATCGTTTTCACGAATCTTGTCTACTAGACCGCTGTGGTGAACGAAGATCTCCTTGTTTGATTCGTCTTCAACGATGAAGCCATAGCCCTTGGCCTCATTGAAGAATTTTACTTTACCTGTTTTCATTGATTAAATTGATGATGATGTGTTACAAAGATATTTAATGGATTCACATCCGCAAGTATTTCCGCATTTTCGTATTCCCTTTTTTCACGCCCCTGAACAGATCTCCAAATCACCATGAAAACCCTTTCCGGCCGCCTCGTAGACATCCCGAATCGAACCATCCAAAATGCCCTCATCCACATAGAAGGGGGCATAATCCGCGCCATTGAACACGCCGAAACGGTTGATCCCGTTTACTTGTGCCCGGGCTTTGTGGATGCACATATCCACATCGAAAGCTCGATGCTGGTACCGTATGAATTCGCCCGAATCGCATTGACACATGGCACTGTGGCGACCATCAGCGATCCCCATGAAATTGCCAATGTGTGTGGTGTTGAAGGGGTCGAATACATGCTTGACAACGCCCGGAATGCAAAACTGAAGTTTCATTTTGGGGCGCCATCATGCGTACCGGCTACGGGTTTCGAGACGGCGGGTGCCACCATTGGCCCTGAGGCTGTGGACGCTCTTCTGGCCCGTCATGACATTCACTACCTGAGCGAGGTGATGAACTTTCCGGGTGTACTGAACGGCCAGGACGATGTGATGCAGAAAATCGCAGCCGCCAAGAAACATCGCAAACCGATCGATGGTCACGCACCCGGACTTCGTGGTGAAACGGCGGGCCGCTACATTGCCAACGGAATCAGTACCGACCATGAATGCTTCACGCTCGAAGAGGCCTTGGAAAAACTTTCCTACGGAATGAAAATCCTTATCCGGGAGGGATCAGCAGCCAGGAATTTCGAGGCCCTTCACCCGCTTCTTGGTAGTCATCCGGGTATGTGCATGTTGTGCAGTGATGATATGCATCCCGACGAACTCCTGCTTGGGCACATCAATCGTTTGGTGGCACGGGCAGTGGCTCAGGGATACGACTTATTCGACGTGCTACACGCAGCTTGTATACACCCGGTTGAACATTACAGGATGCAAAACGGCCTGCTTCGCATTGGAGACCCGGCCGATTTCATTGTGCTCGAGAACCTAAGCGATTTCCGGGTAAAGCAGACTTATATCGACGGAGAGTGCGTTGCAAGCGATGGGACCTGCGTGCTCGCCCCGATCAGTCACAATTGCATTAACCGCTTTCAGGAAAGGATGGTATCTGAAGAGGAGTTCAGCGTAAAAGATGAGCACAATTTCATTCGGATCATAGAAGCCAGAGACGGACAATTAATAACCGGCGAGGTGCATGATCGACCCAAAGTGGAAAGCGGCTTCCTGGTTTCGGATACAGAACGGGATATTTTGAAAATGGCGGTGGTGAATCGCTACACGGACACCAAGGTGTCTGTAGGATTTATCCGCAACTTCGGCCTGCGCGCGGGAGCCATCGCCTCGACCGTAGCACACGACTCCCACAACATCATCGTTACCGGAACAAGCGATCGTGAAATTGCCCACGCTGTGAACCTGCTGATGAAAAATCGGGGTGGACTGTGTGTAGTGAACAAAGGTGAGGAACATGTATTGCCGCTGCCGGTTGCCGGGCTAATGAGCGACCGGGAGGCAGGCTTTGTGGGACCCCAGTATGCAAAACTGGATGCCCTGGCGAAAGAACTTGGGTCGGAACTACGGGCCCCCTTTATGACATTGTCATTCATGGCGTTGCTGGTGATTCCACAACTGAAACTGAGCGATCTTGGACTGTTTGATGGCGGACAATTCCAATTCTGTAGTTTACATATCGAATGACAACCATCAACATATGATGGCTGAAAACATATTATTCGAATCTGATTTTCTTCCTCGGAGTGCAACTACTTTCGGCTCCGTGAATCTGAGAGCTGTTAAAAGATACATCCTGCTTCCTATGGAATGGATGTTCATCCTAGGATTTCTAATGTTGTTTTTAAATTCAGGAAAGGACGCCGCTGGCTTTATTTCCGGCCTCACTTTGTTTACGACCCCACTACTCATCTTCTGTGCTGTGCTTGCTACCATCACAGTCGCGCTTTCCTTTTTTACATGGATTGCCACGGGAAGCACCGAATGCTGAGGCGAATCAACTGCCAATCAATTCTTTTGCCACAACCGCATCCCTGCCATAAAGGTCCTTTCGGATCTGTAGGACTCCAGCGCTATCCACCCAGGCGGTGAAATAAACAATACGAACTGGCATAGCCAAGCGCAATGGTATTCTGTGCTCCCGACCGCTTGCAATCCGTTTGTTGACCTGCTCCGAACGCATTGCACTATCGCCCATGACAAAGCGTAAAACCTTCATTCCGTCGTAAAGGCGGATGCAACCATGACTAAAACCCCTGTAGGGCTTCGAAAAAATGCCCTTAGAAGGTGTATCGTGCATATATACCGCATGGTTATTCGGGAAGTGAAATTTCATTCTACCCAATGGGTTGTTCTTGCCGGGTCTTTGCTGTAATCGGTAAGGCAAATCGCGAACTGCCCAATCCTTTAATGGAATACTCCTCGTTTCCACGCTGCGACCGTTGCGGTCAATCAGCTCGAACTCGTTTCGCTCCAAGTAGTTTTTATCAGCAAGTATTTTCGGCAGCAGCTCCTTGCGAATGATACTCAGCGGCACTACCCAGTATGGATTCAATACGATTTGTTTTATATCGCCGGCGAAGCTTACCGTGGGCCAAAGTTCTTCACCGACAACCACTGGCATATCCCACTCCATTTTTCCCTTTGAAAATGCATACAACTTAAAATCGGGTACGTTTACCACCAAGAAACGTTCTGCTTTGGCAGCCTGTAACCAACGACACCGCTCGAGGTTCACCAGCAACTGCAGCCGGAGTTCGATCGGACTGCGGTTCAACTCGGAAATACATGCCGAATCGAGTTCACCATCGGAAGGCATAGCATGGCGGACCCGAAACCGTTGAATCCCCTCCAGGATATCAGCCTCAGAAAAGGGCCCTGGTCCTTTGAGATCCCCGAAAACCTTCAAACGCTGCACAACCGCATTCGAGTTGTTTATAGAAATTGAATCTGAAGTAGATAATACACTATCCGGTAAAATCCACTCTTTCGTGTTGATGAACCGATTCAAACGCAGCAGTTCTTTCCGAAGGCGTACATACTGTACAAACCTTCCGAGGTCGAGAAGCTCAACATTGTCCGGATTAGATGTAACCGTATCTACCCAACGGTTCACATCGGGGAAAAACCGCGGCAGGTACCAGGCCGACTGATTGGCTGCATTGACTGTTTGAGCATTTGTGGTTTTTCGCGCATACCAGAAAAACGCAGCAGAAAGTTGTATATCCGTTTTCCAATCGCCCGAATCAGGCAGATGCCCGGTGCTTATCCTTTGGCGCAAGTCGTTCAATCCGGGAAAGGACTCACGCACTCCTTCGACTCCGATTGATTCCAGTGCGGAAATAACCGCATAGGCCCGTTCAGACCATGCCAAAGGTGTAGTCCATGCTGCTTCCCAATTTCGCTCCCGATAGACACGAAGTAATAGTGCTGTATCATCAACAAGCGAAGAATCGGTCAACAACCAAGCCTTTACACTAATCGAATCGAGCTTCTGATTGAAACGTGGAGCTTCCGACGAAACCACTTTCACCTTCGGCATTTCCCTCTTTGAAACGGAGTCGCACGACTGAGCCAGCAGCAGGGAAATCACACTAAAACACAAAATTAAACGCATAGTGGCGGCTTTAAATGCAACTCAATGCTTCAGCCTTTGCATCACCTTGGTTGCAAATACAAAATCGTCCAGTTCAGCGTTCCCGCTTTGCAGAATATCGGAATAGCTTCCCTCCCACCATTTCCGTCCTCCATGAATGAACACAATGTGCTGGCCAATTTCTGTCAGCGAGTTCATATCGTGTGTATTTACAACCGTAGTCGTTTTAAACTCCTGTGTGATATCACGTATCAACTCGTCGATCAGGATTGATGTCTTGGGATCAAGTCCGGAATTGGGTTCATCGCAAAACAAATAGCGCGGATTCATGGAAATGGCACGCGCAATCGCAACGCGTTTCTTCATTCCACCCGAGATTTCAGATGGATAGCGCTGGTGGACATCCTTCAGGTTAACCCGTTTAAGACAAGCATCCGCCCGATCGCGTTTTTCAGAGAGACTCATGCCGGTAAACATATTCAGGGGAAACATCACATTTTCCTCCACGGTGAGAGAATCGAACAATGCACCGCCCTGAAACACCATACCGATTTCCTGGCGAATCGGTTTCCGCTGACGAAAATCCATGGAACTGAAGTCCCGTCCATCGAAACGGATACAGCCCTTATCCACTTCAAATAGTCCGACCGTACACTTCATCAAAACAGTCTTTCCCATTCCGCTTTGACCGATAATCAGATTCACCTGACCCGATTCGAAGCGACAGGAAATATTATCCAGCACCTGTTTTGTGCCGAACGACTTCGATATGCCTTCTACCTCTATCATCGATCAGGCCAGGATAAGTTGTGTCAGTATATAATCGAATACCAGGATAGCTGTACTACTGTAGACCACAGCCTTGGTACTGCTTTGACCGACTTCGAGTGCACCCCCTTCTGTAAAATAGCCATGAAAGGCCGATACACTTGTAATGATGTAGGCAAATACGAGCGCCTTAATCATAGCAAATACGATGTTGAAGGGCAGAAATTGATCCTGGATCCCCTGGATGTAATCGGCGCTCGGAACAGTTCCGCTCAGGTCACCGGCAATCCAGCCTCCGAGAATCCCTAAAAACATACTGAGGATGATCACGAAAGGAGTAATGATCAGGCCCGCGACAATCTTTGGCAGCGTGAGGTAACCGGATGAATTGATGCCCATAATTTCTAAGGCATCAATCTGTTCAGTGACACGCATCGTACCAAGCTCGGAAGCGATACTTGAACCGACTTTTCCCGCAAGAATGAGCATGATGATGGTCGGAGAAAATTCCAAAATGATGGAATCACGGGCAACGATACCCACAGCGTACAAGGGCACCATTGGGTTTACCAGATTGTAGGCACTTTGAATAGTGATCACAGCTCCCATGAACACAGAGGTGAGGGCAACGATTCCCAAGGCCCCGACTCCAATTCGAACGAGTTCATGCATCACCTGCTTGTAGTAAACACTGAACTTTTCAGGCTTCATGAATAGACTTCCCATGAAAATCCAGTAGCGTCCAATCGCATAAAGGGTCTTTCTGATCACCGGTGCAAATTAGCGAATGGCCTTTCCACGCAGCTGAAATCTCTGAACGACTTTCAAACAGGAATTACACGTGTGCCCGTACATTTGTTGCATGAGAACCCTCTGGCGAATCTTGATTTGGGGCATTGTGATGGCAGGCACATCCTCCTGCGGTCTGTTCAAAAAGGGCTGCGATTGCCCGAAGTGGGGACAAAAGCCGGCATCAGATCGTCCGAGCGTGGTATATGAGGAGAATCACTCCTGATTAATTGTTTGATTATCAATTTTATAAGCCCTTAATCCGGTTTCTTCTTTTGCAATCAGTCCGGTCTGCCTATTTTCGTATCACTTTAGATTTAATCTAAATAAAAAAGGTATGCTGTGTGAAACCAAACGTTTGTCGAGCCTTCATCAGGGTGACTCAGCCATTATAGAGTCTTTTTCTGACGATCGTGTCAAACAGCAGCTTTTGGAAATGGGTTGTTTACCAGGCGAGAAGGTGACCATCGATCGCTTTGCTCCGCTGGGATGTCCGATGGCAATCCAGGTGAATGGTTACACCCTTGGTCTTCGCACTGAAGAGGCAGCCTCCATTCTCGTCAAACCTCTTCAGTAAAACCATTTCCGGTGAAAGACGGGAGCCAATCCGCAGGCACAAGCGATCGGGCGCTGAGAGTTGCGCTTGCGGGTAACCCGAACAGTGGTAAGAGCAGCGTTTTCAACTCCCTGACGGGCCTACACCAGAAGGTAGCCAATTTTCCGGGCGTAACGGTTGAAAAGAAGACCGGCCAATGCACCATTTACAATTCCTCCACAGGTGTTCCGACCCGCTTCGAGGTCATTGATCTTCCGGGAACTTACAGCCTCTATCCCAAGTCGCCCGATGAACGCATTCCATTCGAGGTTTTATGTGATCCGCACAACCCCAGCCACCCGGACCTTGTTTTGCTCATCGCCGATGGAACCAACCTGAAGCGCAGTCTGTTCCTGGCCAGCCAGGTAGTAGACCTGAAACTACCGTGTGTGCTCGTTCTGAACATGATGGACCTTGTGCTTGCATCGGGTACACAAATCGATGTGCGGGATCTCGAACGCAGAATTGGCGTGCGCGTTGTTCCAATCAATGCGCGTAAAGAAGAAGGCATTGAAGAACTGAAGCAAGTCATGGTTGGTGCGACTCCGGTTCCGGAAAAAGACGTGCTTGAAACCACTGAACTTGCGCCGAAACTCATCCGCGGGCTCCGTGATTTGCTGAAGCTGCGTAGCGATTATTCGGCCATGCAAATCGCGCAGCATCGTGATTCGCTCGGGCAATTTGGTTTTGAAAAACAACTGATCGAGGAAGCAGGGCAACTGATTGATTCAACCGGGTTCAATCTCGAAAAGCTGAAATCGTATGAGACCTTGGAGCGATACAAGGTCATTCAGGAAATTTTGCGCCACGTTGTAACGGACCCCAAGACACCCCGAGCACCGGGAATCAGCCAGCGCATCGACCGTCTGCTAATGCATCGCGTGTGGGGATACGTGTTCTTCTTATTTATTCTCTTCCTCATGTTTCAGGCCATCTTCAGTATCGCTGAATGGCCTATGAACTTCATTGACGAGACCTTTGCCGGATTAAGCGAACTTGTTCGGGAAGCACTTCCAGCAGGTATGCTCAACGATTTGGTAGTTGATGGTATTCTGGCAGGCATCGGCGGAATCATCATTTTCATCCCCCAAATCGCTCTGCTGTTCACATTCATTGCCATCCTGGAAGACAGTGGCTACATGGCCCGTGTCAGTTTTCTAATGGACAAACTGATGCGGAAATTCGGACTCAACGGACGCTCGGTGATTCCCTTGATTAGCGGAGCAGCCTGTGCTGTACCGGCTATTTTATCGACCCGTACCATTGGCAGCTGGAAGGAACGTCTGATTACCATTTTTGTCACTCCCCTGATGAGTTGTTCGGCCAGACTACCGGTATACACTTTGCTAGTCGGTTTGGTGGTGCCACAAGGAAGCTTTGCCGGCATCATGAGCTTGCAGGGACTCGCTATGATGGCACTGTATCTGATTGGCTTCCTTGCTGCAATCGGCTCTGCCGCTCTTATGAAGTATATAGTAAAAGCCCGCGAGCGCGCCTATTTCATCATGGAAATTCCGGTTTACCGAACACCCCGTTGGTCGAACATCCTATACTCCATCCTTGAAAAAATCCGCATCTTTTTGTTCGATGCCGGCAAGGTGATCATTGCCATCAGCATCGTGCTTTGGTTTCTTTCATCACGCGGACCTGGGAGTACATTCAGCCGCCTGGAAGAACAGCACGATTTCTTAGAAGCCTCTGCGAACACCAGTCACGATAGCCTGGCAAAACTGCAGTCGGAAATGCTTGCGACATCCTATGCGGGTCGAATCGGGCACTGGCTTGAGCCGGCCATCGCACCGCTGGGCTTCGATTGGAAAATCGGCATCGCCCTTGTGACCTCTTTCGCGGCCCGAGAGGTCTTTGTAGGCACCATGACCACCATTTACAGCGTTGGCCAATCGGACGAAGATGCCCTAACGGTGCGCGAGAAAATGCGCTCGGAAACCGACCCCATAAGTGGAAAACCACGATACGATTCGGCAACAGGTTGGTCGCTGATGATCTTTTACGCTTTTGCGATGCAATGCATGAGCACACTGGCTGTGGTGCGACGTGAGACCGGCGGTTGGAAATGGCCTACACTCCAGTTTCTCTACCTTTCGGCCCTGGCTTATTTCAGCAGCCTGATTGTTTATCAGGTTCTTTCCTGACAAGCTCCTGCCTGCATTATTTTTGAAGGCATTCATTGCAGAGAGTGGCATGGCAGTAACTGGAGATGAACTTCGTATACGACTGGGGAAATACGTACCCGGAGCGGCCGTCGAAACCTGCTTCGACTGGATTCGTCGTTACCGAATCAGCGTTCGTATAAAACACACCCGGCAATCCAAACTGGGTGACTACAGACCTCCGTTCGATGGGAATGGACACATCATCACCATTAACCACGAGCTAAACCCGTTTGCCTTTCTCATCACGTTTACGCATGAAGTCGCGCACCTCACATGCTATCTGAAACACGGGAACCGGGTCTTACCTCATGGAGCTGAATGGAAAGCAGAATTCAGGTTGTTGCTCCACGATTTCCTGGAGACCAGAATCTTCCCATCAGATGTAGCTGAAGCTGTACAGCGCTATCTTATAAATCCAGCCGCAAGTAGTTGCGGAGATGTACAGCTAAGCAAGGCATTGGCCAAATACGACAACCGCGAATCGGGCTGGGTACATCTGGAAGAAATCCCGTATAACGGTAGGTTCCGGATTCGGAACGGAAAAGAATTTATCAAAGGACACAGACTCCGGAAAAACTTCACCTGTTTTTCTTTCCCCGATGGACATCGGTATTTCATCCATCCGCTGATGGAAGTTTATGATTTGAATTTGCCGGAGGAAGCTTCAGCCCCCTTGACCTGAAGCGATAAAATCCTCATAAAGCAAATGCACGATGCCATCGGATAGTCCGATTTGAGGAACAATGATCTTCTCGATTCCTGCCTCACGCATGATCGTGATAAACACCTTGGCAGCCGGAACAATCACATCCGCTCGATCGGGATTCAGGCCAAGCCGTGTTATCCGCTCCTCTACACTGAACTGCTTCAGAAAATAATAGATTTCGGTCAGCTTGAGCAGGGAAAGTGCCTTACCCTCTTTGCGCTCCGAAAGCTTGAATATCTTGTTGATGTTTCCTCCACTACCGATGGCCATGAGATCATGACCCGCATGGTGTTCGTGAATCCAATTTTTCAACTGAGCCCAATCCTCCTTGGTCACTTTATCGTGCAACAGCCGTATGGATCCAATATTAAACGACTGTGAGGCGACAACATGTCCTTGCTCGAACAATGTCAATTCGGTACTACCACCACCCACATCGATATAGAGATAAGAACGCTCCGGATCGAGATGCTCCGCTATGTGATTACTGTAGATGATTTCAGCCTCAGACTTTCCATCTATCACCTCGATCGTGATTCCGGATTCCTTTCGGACTGCAGCGATGACTTCAGCCGCATTTGCCGCTTCACGCATTGCAGCGGTAGCACAGGCACGAAAACCTTTTGCACCGAACACCTCGATGAGCAGACGAAAAGCCTTCATCGTTTTACAGAGTGCCTGAATCTTCTCCTGACTAACGGATCCAATCCTGAAAACATCCTCACCAAGCCGGATGGGCATACGTACCAATTCAGCCTTTTTGAAAATAGCCTCCTTTCCGTCGTCGTAGACATTGCACAGCAGCAATCGTACAGCATTCGAACCGATGTCGATGGATGCAAATCGCATGACTACTTAGTGTTTTGAAGGAATTGAATGAACCGGACGGGCAAGGTACGTGTAAATAGCATCCTGAGCACGGTGCTTCACGCGAGAACGAGTTACCCGGTATTTGTTGTCTTGCTGGACATTAATCATCCGGGCTTTCAAATTATCGTTCCACTGGATATCCAAAATATCCTTTAACTGCTGGCGCACATCCGGATCATATACTGGTACACCGACCTCCGAACGGAAATCGATGTTACGCTGCATGAAGTCAAAGGACGCGAGGTAATAGGACGGATCACCGTTATTGGAAAAAATGAAAATCCGTGCATGTTCGAGGTATTTATCAACGATACTAATGACCTCTATGTTCTCACTCAGGCCAGCAGCTCCCGGAATCAGCGAACATACACTCCGAATGATCATACGTATGCGCACACCTGCACTGCTTGCTTCGTACAGTTTGGATATGATTTCCGGATCAGTCAGGTTGTTCATCTTCAAAAACATCCAGGCCTCCTGACCGGACCGAGCATTGTCGATTTCACGCTGGATAAGTTGCATGATTTTCTTCCGGGTGTAGAAAGGCGAAACGATCAGATGCCGGTACTGACCTGTTTTGTAATTATCCTGATAAAACTGGAAAACCTTTGAGACTTCTTCGGTAATCCGTTTATCTGCAGTCAACAAGCTATGATCGCAATACAAGCGCGCGGTGTCCTCATTGAAGTTACCGGTTCCAATGTGAGCATACAACACATTCTTGCCCTGCTCACGGCGGGTAATGAGAAAAAGCTTGCTGTGCATCTTCAGACCCGGCACCCCATAAATGATTTGAGCGCCTTCTTCGTTCAGTCGATTGGCCCAACGAATGTTATTCTCCTCATCGAACCGCGCCTGCAACTCTACCACGGCCGTGACCTCCTTCCCATTTCGGATGGCATTGATGAGTGTATTGGCGATTTGAGAATTCTTAGACAACCTGTATAGCGTAATCTGGATCTTGGAAACTTTCGGGTCGATTGAAGCCTCGCGAAGAAGATCCAGGATGTGGTGATAGCTTTGGTATGGAAAACTCAACAGGATATCCTTAGAGCGCACCACTCCAAGCACGCTGCATCGGGGCGGAAGAAGCGGATGAGAAAGCGGATGAGGATTCTTCAACCTCAACTCTGGTTTGTTGAGAGAAGGAAACTTCATAAAGTCGACGAAGTTATGATACCTACCGCCGGCTATGGGCTGGTCCTCACCGGTAAGCTTGATCCGCCGTGCCAAATAGGCCAAGGCAGTTTGAGGAAGCTCTTCATCATAAATCAAGCGCGTAGGCTGACCCTTGGTCCTTCGCTTGATGCCTTCAGCAACTTTTTTCACCAGACTTTTGGTCACATCCTGCTCCAGGTCAAGTTCCGCGTCGCGGGTGAGCTTGATGGTATAAGCATGAATCGAGTCGAGCTCGAAATTGTAAAACAGATCATCCAGACAATACCGGATTATATCGTCCAACAAGATGATGTACTTGCCATCTTTAGGCAGAACAAGAAAACGGGGTACCGTTGCCGTTGGGATTTCAACCAAGGCATATTTATCGCGTGCATCTTTCCTGCTCATGACAACCATCAGGTAAATGCTTTTGTCGTGCAGGTAAGGGAATCGCTTTACATTGTCGAGTAGGATCGGAACCAGGCTCGGTAGCACTTCGTCGCGGAAATACTGCCGCACATATTGACCTTGTTCACGGTTGAGCTGCCGTTCATTGATGATGAATACCCCCTGCAACTGTAGGTCACGCAAGAGGTTCTCCCAACTCTCATCGAACTGCTCTTGCTGTCGGATGATTATACGCTGAATGCGTTCGAGCAGATGCACGGGTTCTTCGCCCAAGAGCTCGGCTCCTTTTTTACCTAGGCGAATAAGGCGCTTGATGGAGGCCACGCGAACGCGAAAAAACTCATCGCGGTTGCTGGAAACGATTCCTAAAAACTTGAGCCGCTCGAGTAATGGCACCCTCGGATCATTGGCTTCCTGCAGCACGCGGTCGTTGAAGGCCAGCCAGCTGATATCGCGGTTGACCAATTGCAACCTTCCTTTCTTCATAGAAAAAATCAGGACTTGGTGGAGGGCCTGGACTTAGTCGACTTGCGGGCGGATTTTGATCCAGCAGCCTTTTTTGCGACCCGGACTGACTTCGCAGCTGCTTTACCGATCGTGGGCCTAGCGGATTTCACCGGTTCAGTTTTACCCTTTTGGTCGGGTATCTGTTTCGCCAATCGCTTGACCAATTGCTTGGCCGCTTCGCTGATGTGTTTGTGGATTTTTTGCGCTGCCTTGTCGTTCGTTTTCTTCAACACATAGGCAATGCTCAACGCAAGTTGATCGGCCAGTGCTTTACGTTCTTTTTTGTCCATGTAGCGAGTGGTATCTGTGTAAAAGTAAACAGGCAGGCATCGTGATGAATACTCCAATCCATCCTTAATGATTGTTTAACAATAGGGTAACGCGACTCAGGACTAAACCGTGAACATCCAATCGAGGTTTGCGCAACCGGCACTAACTTCATTCCATGCATCAACCGGCATTGAAATACACGCCACTGCAGCGGTAGGAAACGACATAATCACGTTACCACATAAATAATTGGTGAGCAGAGTCATGCCCGGATTGTGCCCTACGAGCAGCATAGAATCGAACCTGTCGTCTGTCCTGACAACTGCTTCGGTCAAATTGCGCAAAGGGGCTTCGTAAATGGATGCGTCCTGAACAATCTCACTGACAGGATAGTCGAGTTGCTCTGCGATCACTAGCGCTGTGCTCCAGGTCCGCACCGCAGGGCTGGACACAATCTTTGCAGGATACACACCTTGCCGTTTCAAGTACTGGGCAGCAGTAATTGCATCATCATAGCCCCGAGCTGAAAGGTGCCGGATCAGGTCACTTGGCACGTACTCATCGTGACCCGACTTGGCGTGGCGCACCAAATAAAGCGTTCGCATGATTTTACTTTTTCTCCTTCAGCAAGACCAGGTAGGTTGGAAAGTGGTCCGAATAGCCCCCCAGATAAACACCGAAGTCATAGGTGCGCTTTGGATACCCCTTGTACCTGCCGGAGGTCTGAAGCATGAATTCCCGCTTGAATATATAGGCCTTGTGCAGGAAATAGCCGTCCTGAGGATTACGCAGGAAGGGCTCGGAAACGATGATCTGATCGAACAAATTCCATGCATCGTTGTAGGCCAGTGTTCCGATACCTTCTCTGTAATACTCCACCCAAGGATTGTATAACTCCAAGGGCTTGACTTTAGTCTTATCGCCTTTAGCTCCCAGCACCTTAGCTACTGATGGGCTCACCGGATCATCGTTCAGATCGCCCATCAAGATGATCTTCGCGTTGGCATCAAATCTGAAAATAGAATCGATTCGGGCACGTGCGATTCCGGCAGCCAACGCTCTGCCGGGTGCTGAGGCTTGTTCACCACCCCTGCGAGATGGCCAATGGTTTACAAACACGTGCAGGGTATCGCCGTTCAACATCCCTTTCACATAAAGAATGTCCCGTGTGAAACGCGGGGCACCGTTGTCACCAATTAGGGGTACATAGAGCGACGCCGAGGTGATCAAGCGGAAATATTTCGGATTGTAGAGCAAGCCCACATCTACGCCGCGTTCATCGGGACTATTGAAGTGGACAACGCTGTAATTACGGGGTCGTAACTTCGGCTGATTCACCAAATCCTGCAGTACCGATGCGTTTTCGATCTCTGCACAGCCGATAATTGCCAAACCATCGGGACTGACATCCGTGCCGATCTGATGCAATACGTCCTCCAGCTTTGAGAGCTTGTCAACATACACCTCCGGCGTATATAAATTGGCACCTGCGGGAGTGAACTCCTCGTCATTTACATCGGGCTGGTTTATTGTATCAAACAGATTCTCAAGGTTATAAAAGCCGACCAAGGCCGGCTGATACGATTTTTGCTGGGCTGAAGCCACGAGGGAAGTCAGCAGCAGTGCAGGTAAAAGGATTCGCTGAAGCATTTTTTCTGGGTAGCCGACAAAGCTATGAAAGGCAGTTGAAGGCAGCGAAAATCCATTCCATGCTCAGCACATGCGATTTACATACATTTGCTTCCCTTTGACCACTACCCCGCCTATGCACCTGCGTATCCTTTATTCCCTGTTTACCCTCTTACTGTTCGCCAGCGGACTCCATGCACAAACTTCCAGTGTCCGGGGAATGCTCATGGACGAGGACAATCGTGCCAGGCCAGCCAATGTGAATATTATTCTCAAAGGTGGAAGTACCCAGAACGTATTCAGCAAAGAAGACGGCTCATTTGAGTTTATGAATGTACCCTTTGGTGAGTACATACTTGAAATTTCTGCAGAAGGATATGAAATCGCCAGCCGCTCGTTTTCGGTAGTGAAATCGATGACGGACCTGGGCACCATTCCGCTGACCTCCATCCAAAACGCATTGCAAGGCCAGGATAATGTTCCTACCATTACACTCAGCGACAATGACCTCACAGGACAAGGCGGGCAAAGTGTTGCCGGCGTGTTGAGTGCTGGTCGCGACCCCTACATGGCTGCAGTAGCTTTCAATTTCAGTGCTGCCCGCTTCCGCAATCGGGGATACGACAATGAAAACCTGACCCTGATGAACGGCATTCCGGTCGAGGACCTCAGCAGCAGCCGAACCCTGTTCGGAACTTGGGCTGGACTGAACGATGTGACGCGTAGCCGTGAAAACACCTACGGACTCAACGCATCCAATTACAGTTACGGAAGCCTGGATGGTTCATTTTCCATTGACACCAAGGCCTCACGTCAGCGGAAGCAATTCTCCATCAGTTATGCAAACTCAAACCGGACCTACAACAATCGCCTGATGGCCTCTTACGGAACCGGCTTGCTGAGTGGAGGTTGGGCGTTTGCAGCATCCGTATCCCGACGCGGCGGTGACCAAGGCTATGTTCCCGGCACCTTCACCGATGGTTGGTCGTGGTACACCTCTATTGAAAAGCGCTTCGGCACCGACCATAGCCTTAGCCTCACCCACATGGGTGCCAACACCATTACGGGCAGGGCAAATCCTGCCATTCAGGAAGCCTATGATCTGGTCGGTTCCAATTACTACAATCCGAATTGGGGATACCAAAATGGACAAGTGAGAAATTCACGTATCGGCCGACAGCAGCAACCCCTTACCATTTTGAATCACGAATGGAAAATCAATTCCCGTTCGGAACTGGAGACCTCCTTCGGCTACCAATACGGAAGCAATTCCATCAGTGGATTTGACTGGTTTAATGCCCCAGATCCCCGTCCGGATTTTTACCGCCGGCTGCCCAGCTACATCGAAGATTCAACGCTAAAAGATCAGATCGCAAATCTCTGGCGAACCGACGAAAATTTCCGTCAGGTCGATTGGGAGAACATCTACAATGTAAACCGCAACTCGTTCGAACAGGTTGCTGATGCCAACGGAATCATTGGCGATACCGTGTCGGGACGCCGCTCACGTTACATCCTCGAAGAGCGTGTAACCGACAGCCGCAGATCCACCTTTGCCATGAATTACACCGAGGTTTTTTCAGATCACTTCATCATGAATGGTGGCTACATTTATCAGGACCAGCGTACCGACAATTACAAGCGCGTTGCAGACCTGCTGGGAGGAGAATTCTATGTGGATATCAATCAGTGGGCCGAGCAGGATTATCCCGATTCGTCTGAAGCCCTCCAGAACAACCTGGATACCCCCAACCGCATCGTGCGCGAGGGTGACCGCTTCGGTTATAGTTATAAAACAACCGTGCGGAAGAGCATGGCCTGGGCCCAGGGCCAGTTCAAGTATGACCGTATCGACGCCTTTGCTGCATTCCACCTGGCCAGTACATCCTTCTTCCGTACAGGCGATTATCGCAACGGCATTTTTGCAGATGATTCGTTCGGTGACTCCAAAGTGGAAGAGTTCAATACTTACGGAATCAAATTGGGGGCAACTTATAAGTTGAATGGAAGAAATTACTTCTTTGTAAATAGTGCGATTGAGACCAGGGCGCCCCTTTTGGAGAACGTATTCGTATCACCCCGCACGCGGAACGAAGCCATCGACAACCTGACTACGGAGAAAATCACCTCGATTGAGGGGGGCTACCTGCTCCGTGCTCCCCGTGCCAAGGTTAGGGCTACCTTGTATTATACTGAATTCAACGACGGCTACAACACCATCAGTTTCTGGCACGAGGACTTCAGGACGTTCGTGAACTACACCCTAAGCAACATAGATCGACGCCATGTTGGTCTTGAGTTCGGAACCGAGGTAAACCTTGGTCAGGGCTGGAGCAGCACGCTTGCAGCCTCCATAGGCCAGTACTATTACACCGACCGCATGATCGGAACCGTAACACAGGACAACAGCGCCGAAGTCCTCGCTTCAAACGAAACCGTCTATTCCAAGAACTTTTTTGTTGCCAATGGCCCGCAACAGGCATACACCTTGGGAGCCACCTACAGATCACCTAAATTCTGGACAGTCAACATGAACGTGAACTGCTTCGCGAACAATTATGTTGATTTCAATCCGGCCCGTAGGACCGTTGCCGGTGTGGAATTACTGAATGAGGGTCCGCTGCGCGAAGCCATTATCGACCAACAGGTGGCATCCAGCCAGGTGACGGTAGATTTCTTCGGGTCCAAGTCCTGGCGCATCAGTGACTTTGTGGAAGGGTTCCGTAGAAACACCTTCCTGGTACTTAATCTGGGTGTATCAAACATGTTTAACAACCAGGACATGATGCTGACCGGCTTCGAGCAATTACGTTTCGACTATACAGACAAGAATCCGGATAAATTTCCGCCACGATTCTATTACGGTTTCGGTAGGACTTATTTTGCATCCGTGATCGTCCGATTCAACTGAGTCTAATCATCCAAACACGCAACTCACCAAACACATGATAACATCAACGCAATTCCGCACCGGCAAGCTCATCGCATTGCTGATGTTCCTGACCCTGGCCCTTGTCACCTCCTGCCGCAAGGACGACTTCGATGAACCACCGATGAATGGTGCAGACCCCAACCTATCGGTCAATATGAATATTGACTCACTCAAATCCTATTACGTGGGTAACATCCTTCGGATTGACAGCAACTGGATTATTGCCGGAGTAGTGACTGCTGATGATAAATCAGGCAATTTCTACAAGACAATCGTTCTTGAAGACAACACCGCCGGAATCTCCATCCGCCTCGACTTGAGCAATTACAATGTGGACTATCCGATCGGCCGTCGGGTTTTCGTCAAACTCAAGGGCCTATACATGGGTGATTACGGGGATCTGATCCAACTCGGCGGATGGGTTGACTCCAGCGGAACAACGCCCTCGGTTGAGCCTATCCCCATGAGCCTTGTCAGCGACTACCTGATTGGCGGGGAATACAACCTAAACCCACAGCCTTCATCAGTGAACATCAGTGATGTAGCCTCCAACATCCAGAAGTGGCAAAACCGATTCATTGAGCTCGACAGCGCCGAATTCAACATCGCCGACACCGGAAAGACCTTTGCTGACGCCATCGCGCTGTCCTATGGCGAGTACGACATCAAACAATGTGTTGGCAGCAGCAGCATCCTGCTTCGCACCAGCGGCTACTGCGACTTCGCAACCAAAACGCTTCCGGGCGGTAATGGTAAAATCAAAGGCATTTGCACGGTTTACAACGGAACCCTGCAGTTGATCATCCGTGATGAAAACGATGTGGACATGCCGAACTCCCGCTGTAATGCCGTAATTGGACAGCCTACACGCGTCGACATTTCCGCGCTACGCAACCTTTTCCAGGGCAGTACACTTTCAATTACCAACAACTACTACATCACCGGCGTAGTAATCAGCGACCGAAATGGTGCAAACCTGAACAGTAAGAACGTATTTGTACAGGATGCCACGGCTGGCGTATGTGTTCGTTTCGCTGCCAACCACACCTTCAATGTGGGCGATTCGGTTAAGATCGATGTTGCAGGACAATCATTCGGCGAATACCTTGGACTTCTGCAGGTTGGAACTTCCAGCCCAAGCGTCCCTCTTGCTAATTCAACTGTGCTGGCGACCGGAAAAAACATCAACCCTCTGGTGGTTACTGTAGCCGACATCCTGGCCAACATGGCTGCGAATGATACCTGGGAAGCCAGTTTATTTAAAATCAACAATGCTACCCTATCGGGCAGCACCACTTTCGCCGGATCTGTTCAAATTACGGATGCCACCGGTGTGATGACGCTGTACACATCCAGCGCGGCAGTATTTGCAGCCACAGCGCTACCCGGTGGAACAGTAAGTGTAACCGGAATCTTATCGGATTACACCGGAACAGTCACAGCGCCGAATACGAATGCGCAGCTTCTGTTGCGAAATGCAGCTGACGTCCAATAAAACCAAACCACAAGTACATAAGCCGGCCACAAGCCGGCTTTTTTTATTCCGAAAGTGAAGCAGGCAACGCGAAGCTTCAATCCCTCAGTTACTTTTGCGGGCTCAAAGACCGTTTATCATGCATGTCCAATTGCGTTCTGCCCTACTATCTGTTTATCACAAAGACGGGCTGGCGCCCTTGGTCGAACGACTGTATGCGCACAAAGTCAAACTGTTCGCCACCGGTGGGACCTATGATTTCATCCGTGAACTGGGCTTACCGGTAACAGCGGTTGAAGAAATAACCGGCTACCCCTCAATTCTTGGCGGAAGGGTGAAAACCCTTCATCCTGCTGTTTTCGGAGGAATCCTGTCGAAGCGTGACGATGCCTCACACCTTGAAGAAATGAGCACGCACGGACTACCGGAGATCGACCTGGTGGTTGTGGACTTGTACCCATTCGAGGCTACGGTCCAGTCGGGGGCAGGCGAAGTGGATATCATCGAAAAAATCGATATAGGCGGAATCAGCCTGATCCGGGCCGGAGCGAAGAACTTTCGCGATGTACTGATCATTCCTTCCCGCGACGAATATGGATTTTTAGGAGAAGTGCTTGAACGTGAGCAGCCGGTAACTACACTGGAAGAAAGACGCAGTCTGTCATTAAAAGCCTTTCAGGTCAGTAGCCGATACGACACCAGTATTGCCCGTTGGATGGAGCTGGGACACCTTGATTCAGAGGCCATTGTCACCGATCCGACACTGCCGGTTTTTCCGCTCCGTTATGGAGAAAATCCACACCAGCAGGCGGCGTTTGTTGGCCGATTGAATGATGCCTTTGAACAGGTCCATGGCAAAGACCTTAGCTACAACAACTTGCTGGATATAGATGCGGCCTTGGGGCTCATCCGAGAATTTGATGCCCCAACCATGGCCATACTCAAACACAACAACGCCTGTGGATTGGCCAGTTCGTCTGACCTGTTGACAGCCTGGCACAATGCCCTTGCAGGCGATCCGGTATCGGCCTTTGGCGGCGTGTTGGTTTGTAACCGCAAGGTTGAACTTCCGGTGGCCGAGGCAATGGATAAACTTTTTTTCGAAGTTCTGATCGCACCCGAATTCGACGATGCAGCATATCAGATTCTAAAAGGAAAAAAGAATCGCATCTTATTGATAAGCAAAGGTTTTGATCAGCCAAAACGCTTATTCAGAAGCGTACTAAACGGGGTGTTGACACAAGAACCTGATCTAAACACGGAAGATGAACAATCATTCAAAACCGTATCCCGACAGGCCGTGACTCCAGGCCAAATTGCCGATTTGACCTTTGCCAACAAGATTGTAAAACACACAAAGAGCAATGCCATCGTACTGGCAAGTGAGGGACAATTGCTAGCCAGTGGAACTGGACAAACTTCGCGTGTTGATGCCTTGAACCAGGCCATTGCCAAGGCCAGGCATTTTGGATTCACCCTCGAAGGAGCTGTGATGGCCTCGGATGCCTTTTTCCCATTCCCCGACTGCGTTGAACTTGCAGCAGCAGCGGGTGTAACCGCCATAATTCAGCCCGGAGGATCCCTGCGTGATCAGGATTCGATCGACGCCTGTGACAAACTTGGAATCGCGATGGTGACGACGGGAATTCGCCACTTCAAACACTAATTGATCGAAAGGGCCCCGGAGACCCGAGATTAGCCCTTATTCCGCTATCTTTCGCCACGGATTCGGGCACCTTCATTCGAAGGACTTTGGATCCTAACCGAACACACCCTCCACCAGAAAGCTAAAACACAACCACTACATGGGACTCTTTGATTTCCTGACGCAGGAGATCGCCATCGATCTGGGAACCGCGAACACCCTCATCATTCACAACGACAAGGTAGTGGTGGATGAACCTTCAATCGTCGCTATCGACCGTATGACCGGCAAAGTGATTGCCGTTGGCAAACAGGCGATGATGATGCATGGTAAAACCCACGAAAACATCAAGACCGTGCGCCCGCTGAAAGACGGCGTAATTGCCGATTTCGAAGCTGCGGAACAGATGATCAAGGGAATGATCCGAATGATCAGCACGGGAAGCCGGCTATTCAGTCCAAGCCTCCGCATGGTGATTTGCATTCCATCGGGCATCACCGAAGTTGAGAAGCGTGCAGTACGCGATTCTGCAGAACATGCGGGCGCCAAAGAGGTGTATCTCATCCATGAGCCGATGGCTGCTGCTATCGGTATCGGTATCGATGTGGAAGAACCGATGGGCAATATGATCATTGATATCGGAGGTGGTACCAGTGAGATTGCCGTTATCGCCCTCGGCGGAATCGTCTGTGACCAAAGCATCCGCGTAGCTGGTGATGGATTCACCACTGACATCTGGGACTACATGCGCCGTCAACACAACATTCTCATTGGAGAACGCACTGCTGAACGCATCAAGATCGAAGTAGGTTCAGCCCTGCCTGAACTTGATAATGCACCGCCGGATTTCGCTGTGCATGGCCGCGACCTGATGACCGGTATTCCCAAAGAAATCACAGTGAGCTATCCTGAAATCGCTCACGCATTGGACAAGTCGATTAGTAAAATCGAGGAAGCCATTCTCAAAGCGCTCGAAATCACTCCACCCGAACTGTCCGCAGATATTTTCCGGACCGGAATCTACCTCACCGGCGGTGGCGCTTTGCTTCGTGGTCTCGACCGACGCATATCCATGAAAACCAAACTGCCTGTTCACGTTGCCGAAGATCCATTGCGTGCGGTTGTTCGAGGTACGGGCATTGCGTTGAAGAACATTCACCGCTACAAATTCCTGCAACACTAAATCAACGCCGCAACCGGCAGCCTGAACCGAACGGAAGACAACGATGAGGTTACTGTTCCTCCTGCTGTGGCGAAACAACTTCACCATTTTCTTTCTGCTGCTGCAGGTCATTAGCATCATCATGCTTGTCCGTAGCAACCGCTACCAGCAGGCTACTGCATTCAATGCCACTAACCGGTTTGTTACACAAACCACTGGAGCCGTCAACAATGCCCGCGAGTTCATCTCTCTACGCGATGAGAATGCGCGGCTTGCCGAGGAAAATGCGAAATTGAGAGCAAGACTGAACGAGTCAGCCTACCTGCGCGACACCCTGACCATTCGAATAAATGACACCATCCGACATCAGCAATACGAATACATGCCGGCACGTGTGGTGAACAATTCGGTCAACCGCAGGAACAATTACCTCACACTAAATCGCGGCTCAATCGACGGAATACGACCTGAGATGGGTGTCATCAGTACGAATGGGGTGGTGGGTATCGTACATCGTGTATCGGACAACTACTGCACAGTTATTTCACTGCTCAATGAAAAAACCAGCGTATCGGCGATGATCAGCCGCAACCGTTTTTTCGGATCTGTGCGCTGGGACGGGAAATCACCTGGACGCGTTACGCTTTACGAAATCGACAAGACGGTACCTGTCCGAAAAGGCGATTCGGTGGTCACCACAGCTTATTCTGCCCTGTTCCCCTCTGGTATTTTCATGGGCAAAGTTGATCATATCGCGATCGAACCTGGATCACCATTCTACAAACTCGGCATTCGCCTGGCGACCGATTTCTCCAACCTGTCGCGTGTCTATATCGTAAAGAACCTCTACAAGGATGAACAACGTATTCTTGAAGAGAAAAATGAAATGAAGGAGGATCAGCCATGATCATTACCGTACTCAGGCTACTACTTCAATTCATCGTGTTGATGGGGATTCAGGTTGTTATTTTAAACAACGTACGGCTTGGTGCGTTTATCAACCCCTTCCTATACGTCTTATTCCTTCTTTCCTTACCAGTCAATACGCCGAAATTACTGCTGCTCCCACTGGCCTTTTTCACCGGGCTTATTGCCGATATGTTTCAGAATACCCCTGGAATGCATGCATCGGCCTGCCTGCTGCTCGTATATTGCAGGCCATCGTGGTTAAGCATCCTGGCACCCAGAGAAGGCTACGAACCTGACATGACCCCAGGACTGCGCAGTATGGGCCTCGGCTGGTATATCGCCTATGCGGGCGGCTTGATTTTCATGCATCACTTCCTGTTGTTTTTTTTGGAGATTTTCCGGTTATCGGAGATTGGATCCACGCTGGCAAGAATCGGATTGAGCAGCTGCGTAACACTGTCGCTTGTCACCATTGCACAGTTCCTGAGTTTTAACCCCAAGAACAACTGAACGGCCCATGTACAATCCCGGCGCAAACCAACGTCTGGTCATTTTAGGGATATTCACGGCCGTTATACTGATTTTCATTGCCCGCCTGTTTTATGTGCAGGTGATAAACGAAAGCTATACCGTATCTGCAAACAACAATGTGTTGCGGTATCTTACTGATTATCCCGCTCGAGGTCTTATTTATGACCGCAAGGGAAAAGTATTGGCCTACAACCAAGCGGTGTACGACCTCATGGTCATCCCACGCCAAGTGATTGGATTGGACACCGCGGAGTTCTGTACTTTGCTCGACATTGACCGGACTGTCTTTGAAGAGAAAATGAAAAAGGCCAAGTCGTTCTCGAGGGTCAAGGCCAGCATCTTCGAAAAACAGATTTCTGCAGAAACCTTCGCGACTTTCCAGGAGAAACTTTACAAGTTCAGGGGCTTTTTCGTGCAACCCCGAACCCTTCGGAAATACCCAAACAACACAGCAGCACATGTCCTGGGATATATCGGAGAGGTGAACGACGGGGTCATCAAGAAAAACCCCTACTACCGTAGCGGGGATTACATCGGTATCAGCGGTGTTGAACAGAGCTATGAGATAGAATTGCGGGGGCAGCGTGGAGTACGCATCGTGATGGTTGACGTGTTTAACCGCGAAAAGGGCAGCTACAAAATGGGGCTGTATGATACCATTGCGGTTGCAGGTAAAAACCTGGTTTCTACGCTTGATGCCGATTTACAGGCATATGGTGAAGCATTGCTGGCCAATAAAACCGGATCACTGGTGGCCATTGAACCCAAGACTGGTGAAATCCTCGCCTTGGTTTCTAGCCCTTCTTACGATCCCAACCTGCTGGTTGGACGTGTCAGGTCACGCAACTACTCCGGTCTACTCAAAGATCCATCCAAGCCTCTGTTCAACCGGGCTATGCAGGCTTACTATCCTCCTGGATCCACCTTCAAACTGACCAATGCACTTGCTGCGATGCAAGAGGAAATCCTGAATCCAGGTTCATCCTTCCCACATTCCTTTGTGGTAGGAAGCAAGAGTGTCAAATGCCACCCTCACCCACCGATTGCGCTCGAAGGTGCCATTCAGTACTCGTGCAATCCGTATTTCTGTAACACATTCAGGGCATTTATCGATAACAGAAAATTCGGTAGCAGCGAAAATGGATACCGTATCTGGCGCGATTACCAAATGAGTTTCGGAATCGGTAAAAAAATCGGTGTTGACATGCCGCATGAGCTTAAAGGCCTTATTCCTTCGGTTGACTTCTACAATAAGATTTATGGAAAGGGACGTTGGAAAGCCTCTACCATCTACTCTCTCGGTATAGGACAAGGTGAATTAGGAATCACTCCACTTCAGATGGCTAATATCGTGTGTGTCATTGCCAACAAAGGATACTATTACACCCCACATATCATTAAGAAAATCGGGAATGAACGCAACACCAGTCGCAACCTGGCGCAGCGCCACCAAACCATGATTGACCCCAATCACTTTGATGTGGTACAGGATGGCATGCAACGTGTTGTAGAGGCGGGAACAGCACGGGTAGCTCAATTCGATTCCATTACCATTTGTGGCAAAACAGGAACTGCACAAAACCCACACGGTAAAGACCACAGCTTGTTTGTCGCATTTGCCCCTCGCGAAAATCCGCAGATAGCCATCGCAGTTATGGTGGAGAATGCCGGATTCGGCGCTACATGGGCTGCTCCAATAGCCAGCTTGTTGATGGAGAAATACCTGCAGGACAGCGTGAAACGCAAAGAACTGGAGGAGCGCATGCTTAAGGGCGTTATTGATCCACTCAAGGGAGAGAAACCAGAGGACGATGAATCCAACAAAGAGGCGGATACAGCTACAAATGGCTCGGTGAAAAAGAAAACAATTGCTGCCATTGAGCCGCGCAAAACCTCAATTCCGACACAAAAGCGGTGAGAACTCAAAAAAACATTTTTGAAAACATTGACTGGGTACTTGTCGGGCTCTACCTTGTCCTGGTTTTTGCAGGCTGGATCAACATTTACGCCGCAGTCTTCAACGAGGAGCACAGCAGCATTCTCGACATGAGCCAGAATTACGGCCGACAACTGCTTTGGATCGGTACATCCGTATTGATCGGACTTGCCATCTTGGTTATCGACGGAAAATTCTACGCTGCATTTTCCTATCCGATATATATTATCATTCTCCTGGGATTACTTGTTGTGTTGGTAATCGCACGCGATGTGCAGGGAGCAAGATCATGGATTGAGATCGGCAGTTTCAAACTCCAGCCATCAGAGTTTGCAAAGTTTGCCACGAATATGGCTTTGGCGAAATACCTGAGTTCACTTGGCATTCGCATGGAGGACATGAAAACCAAACTCTATGCGGGACTCATCATTTTGATCCCCATGTCGCTTGTGTTACTGCAAAACGACACCGGTTCAGCACTCGTATTCATTTCATTCATTTTTGTGATGTATCGCGAAGGCTTATCACAAAACGTCCTCATCTTCGGATTCTTTACGGGCATTCTTTTCGTACTTGCATTGATGGTTCCCAATCCTATTCTGTTGGGAATCCTGGTCGGCATCGGACTCATCTTTTGGATGCTGATGCGCAAAACCCGAAAGAACTTCCTTGCCATATTACTGCTCACCGGCTTGTGCTGTGGCATGGTGTTGAGCGTAGACTATGCGTTCAACACCGTACTCCAACCCCACCAACGAGAACGTATTGAAGTGCTTCTCGGAAAACGTTCGGACCCGAAAGGTGCAGGATACAACGTAAACCAAAGTCTGATTGCCATCGGATCGGGAGGTCTAAGCGGAAAAGGCTTTTTGCAAGGTACTCAGACCAAATACGATTTTGTACCCGAACAGAGCACCGACTTTATTTTCTGTACTGTAGGAGAAGAATGGGGCTTTATGGGCACAACAGCTGTTTTAGTCTTTTTCCTCGGATTACTCTATCGGATAATTTTCATTGCAGAGCGACAACGATCCACTTACACCCGCATCTATGCCTATGGAGTGGCGTCCATTCTTTTCTTTCACCTGATGATCAATGTAGGGATGGCCATCGGGCTGGCTCCGGTTATTGGTATTCCACTGCCCTTTTTCAGTTATGGCGGATCCTCTTTGTGGAGCTTTACCGTATTGCTGTTCGTATTGATCAAGCTGGACAGTTACCGGATGTACATTTTGCGGTAATGCATCACAATTGAATTCGCTTTCTAATGCCCTCCACAATTCGGGTTGTTGCGCCAGCCTTCGAGCGAACGAAATTTTCTGCAGCTGCTGATGAACGCTCAAAACGACCAGCATCTTCCTCCCAGCGACGAACGCAGGAGATAGCATCAGCAACCGTATTGACTGCCTCTGCTGCACCGCAGTCGATTAAGCCACAGGCCTCCCGAAACTTCTTGTAATTCGGACCAAAAAGCACAGGGTGACCATACACTGCAGCCTCGAGCGTATTGTGTATTCCAGCACCGAATCCACCGCCGATGTAGGAAACAGTTGAAAAACGATACAATCTTGAGAGCATTCCAACGGAATCGATGATCATTACCCGGTAATGTGAATATCCTTCTCGGGAGTTAGTTGAAGAATATTGAATCACATCAGGACCGAATTGCAGAGCTAGTTTTTCGATCCGGCCTGCTGACATCTGATGTGGCGCAATCACCAATTTCCACTTCGGAAAGGCCTTTATCCAATCCGACAACAACTCCTCATCGGGGGGCCAGGTACTTCCGGCAACTAGAACCGGCGCGCCTGAGCAGAACGAATGGATGGCGGGAAAATCGGATGTCATCGAGGGCAACTGCAGTACACGATCGAAGCGCGTATCGCCACTCACTACCACATGCTCAATGCCGATTTCGGCAAGGCGTTTTTGTGAACCCTCGTCCTGCACGAAAATCACCTCGAAGCGCTTCAGGATCGAACGAAACAATCGGCCATACCACCGAAAGAAGACCTGACCGTCGCGGAATATGGCTGAAATGCAGAAGAACGGAATCCTTCGGCGATGAAGCTCCAGCGAATAGAAATACCAGAATTCATATTTGACGAAAACCGCCGTAGCAGGATTCAGTATTTCGAGAAAATCACGGGAGGATCTGGGTCCATCCAACGGAAGGTACACCACAAGATCAGCAAGTCCGGATGCATTTTGATGCCTATAACCGGAAGGCGAAAAAAAACTCAAAACAATTCCAGCCTTCGGGTATCTGAGACGCAATGCTTCAAGCACCGGTCTGCCCTGTTCGAATTCACCGAGCGAGGCGCAGTGCATCCAAATTCGTTGTTCTGGAATACCACTCAAGTCTTTTAACAGCCTACTCCTCCAGTTCTTCCGTCCTTCCACCCAATCCCGGGCTTTGGGCGAAAAAAATGCAGCCATCCGGATTGAACCGCCATACAGGAAAATCAAGAAGGTATAAATGAACTTCACCGGCCAATCAGTACATGTAAAATGGATCCGGAGCTTCCTTGAACAAGGCAATAATCCAACCCACCCTCAAACCAAACAACAAATCAATCCGGGGAGCATCATCTACGGACATGGTGCTGTAATTGTAAGAGCGCCTAGATGCGGTGAAGCCCTGAATGGCTTCAACCCCACCGTAAAAATTCACGAGCCGTCGGTTGCCCACATGCAAGTAACCAACAAACTGCCTGAGTGCGACACCATTGGTTAAACGATCATATCCCTTTACATAAGGGTCTCGCACGGCCGGCACAGCGTTTTTCTTATCGTCAATTTTGATTTTGTGTTGCATGAATCCCAGTCCGGTTTCCACAACAAAACCGCAGTTGGGGTTCGGTTTCTTGACGGGGAACAACTTTGAAAGCGTGGCCATGACAGTGTAACCACGCTCGAACAAACGGATATCTCCATAGAGACCATCCACACCCACGATTGTTCCTTCTGCAGTGGTCAAACCGGTAAATACGCCCTGCTCCTTGATTTTAGAACCGAAGAACAAGGTGGCTTCAGCTCCGAGAATCCAGCCGTTAGCCCACTTGTACCCTGCGGCCATACCGATGGATTGATTCATTCCGAACCGTGATGCCAGATCACCGCTAGGGGCCTGTAGTGCAAAGCTTGGCCGAATCATGACCATGCCTACGGCTGAGTCCTTCACACTGACCTGGGCCGAAACGGATCCAGAAACCAGAATCATCAGGTACAAAAGCAAGCGATTGTGCGCTGTAAACGGGGCTTTTGTCATGCGGTCAAAAGTAGGGATTCGGCAGAGGAGGACAAAGCCTCTAATTTCGTATCTTTGTGGGTCTTAGACAGCCCTCTCGAACCTGAGTGTCAGGCTTTTAAACCCAAAGAACCGCCTTCATCGATGGAACCGATCCGCAAACTTCCAATGGTCGACCTGCTGACTCAGTACAAACACATCCAGCAGGAGGTTGATCAGGCAGTGCTCGATGTCATGCGCTCCTCGGCCTACATCAACGGACCCGAAGTCAAATCCTTCGCTAGTGAGTTGGGGTCGTATTTGGGGGCAAAGCATGTGATACCTTGCGCAAACGGAACCGATGCCCTGCAAATCGCCATGATGGCGCTCGGATACCAGCCAGGTGATGAAGTCATCACCGCCAGCTTCACGTATGTAGCCACTGCGGAAGTCATTGCATTGTTGAAACTGAAGCCGGTATTGGTTGATGTTGATCCGGAAACGTTCACCATTGACTGTGACGCCATAGAGCGGGCTATAACACCAAGAACTGTTGCCATCGTGCCGGTGCACCTGTTCGGCCAATGCGCGAACATGGAGCGCATCATGGAAATTGCGCAGCGTCACAACTTGCATGTCATTGAAGATACCGCTCAGGCAATCGGTGCAGAATATACATTCTCCGATGGCAGAACAAGCAAGGCCGGTACTATCGGTACTATCGGTACGACCTCGTTCTTCCCCTCCAAGAATCTCGGTTGCATGGGTGATGGTGGAGCCATTTTCACGCAGGACGATGCCCTAGGCAATCGACTTCGTATGATTGCGAACCATGGACAAAGTGTACAATACCAACACGATGAAGTTGGAGTAAATAGTCGCCTCGACAGCATTCAAGCGGCCATCCTTAGAGTTAAACTGCGACACCTCGATACCTATTGCAAAGCAAGGCAGGATGCCGCAGCTGCCTATGATGCCACGTTCGCAGAAAATCCCGGACTACAGATTCCGATCCGTTTATCTGGAAGCACGCATGTTTTTCACCAGTATACGCTGGTCATAAAAACCAAATCGAGGGATGAGCTTCGTAGTTTCTTGGACACCCGTGGTATTCCATCCATGATCTACTACCCCATTCCCCTGCACATGCAATCGGCATACACCGACCCACGGTACCAACCGGGAGATTTTCCGGTTACCGAGTACTTGTGCAAACACGTCCTATCGATTCCTATGCACACGGAATTGAGCGCCGAGGACATTGCTTACATCAGCAGTAACGTACTTGAATTTCTGAACTCCTGATCATAGACCATCAGCCATGAATATCGCAGTAGTCGGAACAGGATATGTGGGACTTGTAACTGGAACCTGTTTTGCAGAAATGGGTAACAACGTGATTTGCGTCGACATCGATACGGATAAAGTTGAGCGCATGCGTAAGGGAAGCATACCCATTTACGAGCCTCATCTGGATGTCCTATTCGATCGGAACATCAGCCAAGGCAGATTGCATTTTACAACCTCACTCGAATCGGCAGTTGACCAGGCAGAAGTGATTTTTCTGGCCCTCCCTACCCCTCCGGGGGAAGACGGTGGTGCTGATTTGTCGTACGTCCTGGGAGTTGCTAAGCAACTTGGACCGATGTTGAAGCGGTACACAGTCATTGTCAATAAAAGCACAGTTCCGGTTGGGACTGCCGAGAAGGTACATGCGGCAATAGCGCCCAACTGCACATCAGGATTTGACGTCGTTTCGAATCCTGAATTCCTGAGGGAAGGCTTTGCCGTAGACGATTTTTTAAAACCGGATCGTGTTGTTGTTGGTACCTCGAGTGAAAAAGCCCGTAGAGTCATGAATGAACTCTATGCTCCCTTTCTAAGGCAGGGTAACCCCATCTACTTCATGGACGAACGCTCCTCTGAGCTTACCAAATACGCAGCCAATGCGTTTCTGGCGACCAAGATCACGTTCATGAATGAAATTGCAAACCTGTGCGAACGAACGGGTGCCAATGTTGATGCCGTGCGCATCGGAATCGGTTCAGACTCACGCATCGGAAAGCGTTTCCTATTCGCTGGCATCGGTTATGGAGGTAGCTGCTTCCCGAAAGATGTGCAGGCGTTACAACGTACTGCACTAGAGCACGCGTATGATTTCCGCATTCTCGATTCGGTAATGCAGGTAAACCAGGCACAAAAACAGGTTCTGGTAAATAAACTACTGGATTATTACGGCACTGATCTCAATGGAAAGCACATCGCCTTATGGGGACTTGCCTTCAAACCTGAGACGGACGACATCCGCGAGGCTCCCGCGCTTGAGATCATAGACGCTTTAGTCAAAGCCGGCGCACGCGTTTCCGCTTATGATCCTGAGGCCATGAACAATGTGCGCAAGGTACTCGGTGACTCCATCACCTTCGCTGCAGATCCGTATGAAGCCACAAAAAATGCAGATGCGCTACTCATCGCTACGGAGTGGGCCGTTTTCCGGACTCCCGATTTCGTAAAGTTGAAAAGCCTCATGCACACACCGGCAATATTCGATGGCCGCAACCTCTATGACCTAGAAAAAATGGAGGAGAGCGGATTTTTCTACTCCAGTATCGGCAGAAAAACCATTCACCCTTTAAAGGCCAATTCGAACTGACATGGAGAGTAAAAGGGTACTCATAACCGGTGCAGCCGGATTTCTTGGATCTCACCTTTGCGACCGATTTATCGCAGAGGGTTTTGATGTTGTTGGAATGGACAACCTGATCACAGGAGACCTGCGCAACATCGAACACCTGTTCAAGCTCAAAGCGTTCGAATTCTACCATCACGATGTCAGCAAATTCGTGCATGTACCCGGACGCATCGATTACATCCTGCATTTCGCTTCTCCAGCCAGCCCGATTGATTACCTGAAGATTCCAATCCAAACCTTGAAGGTTGGCTCGCTTGGAACACACAATCTGCTCGGCTTCGCCAAATCGAAGAAAGCCCGCATACTCGTTGCATCCACCAGCGAGGTGTACGGTGACCCCACTGTACATCCACAGACCGAGGATTACTGGGGAAATGTCAACCCGATTGGTCCACGTGGTGTATACGATGAGGCCAAACGGTTTCAGGAAGCCATTACAATGGCTTACCACACCTATCATGGCCTCGAGACGCGCATTGTACGCATCTTCAATACCTATGGCCCACGCATGCGACTGAATGACGGCCGCGTATTACCGGCATTTATCGGTCAGGCATTGCGTGGTGAAGACCTGACTGTGTTCGGCGATGGTTCACAAACCCGTTCGTTCTGCTATGTTGATGACCTGGTTGAAGGAATTTTCCGTTTGCTCAACAGCGACTACCATCTGCCTGTAAACCTTGGGAATCCGGATGAAATCAGTATCCGGGATTTTGCAGAAGAAATCATTCGATTGACCGGCACAGACCGTAAACTCATTACCAAGCCATTACCACAGGACGACCCCAAGCAGCGGCAACCCGATATCAGCAGGGCCAAAGCCATTTTAGGTTGGGAGCCACGTATCAGCCGTTCGGAAGGACTTGAACGAACATACGCCTACTTTAAAAATCTGCCGCCCGAAGAATTGAATCGGACTGCACATCGCTTCGCCTAAAGACCACATCTCATTGCACTATGGAATACACTGCTCATCCCACTGCCGTCGTTGACGAAGGTTGCACCATTGGAAAGGGCACACGCATATGGCACTTTAGCCATATCATGCCTGGCTGCGACATTGGCGAAAGTTGCAACATCGGCCAAAACGTGGTGATCTCCCCGGGTGTTGTATTGGGTAATAATGTCAAAATACAGAATAACGTGAGCATTTACACGGGTGTAGTTTGCGAAGATGACGTGTTTCTGGGGCCTAGCATGGTATTCACCAACGTAACGAACCCCCGTAGCGCCGTTAACCGCCGGGACCAATATGCACGCACCGTCGTCAAAAAAGGAGCATCCATCGGAGCCAATGCGACTATCGTATGCGGTCATGATATCGGAGAATTCGCATTCATCGGAGCAGGCGCGGTTGTCACCAAGAATGTTCCAGCCTATGCGCTGGTTGTCGGAAACCCGGCCAGGCAAACTGGATGGATGAGCGAATACGGACACAAACTGAGGTTTGATGCCCAGGGAATTGCTACTTGCCCCGAAAGCGGACAAACCTATCAACTCAAGAACAACACCGTTAACCGCGTCAGCTGATGCCAGACTCATCAACCCAAACGATTCGATTTGCAGTAATTGGCTGCGGGCACATCGGCATGCGTCATGCTGAAATGATCCGTAGGAATCCCGAAGCGGAACTCATTGCCATCTGCGACATCCGCGACAAATCGGCACTCAACCTTGGCGAAGCCGCGGATGTGCCTTTTTACAACGATGCGGAAGAAATGTTCGAACGCCATCCGGAAATCGATGTAGTGAATGTGTGCACACCAAACGGCTTGCATGCTACGCATTCGAAACTCGCCCTCTCCTACCGCAAACACGTTGTTTGTGAAAAGCCTATGGCTATTTCCAAGGCCGACTGCGAACAGGTCATCCATCAGGCCCTGCAGGTATCCAGAACCGTTTTCGGTGTGATGCAGAACCGATATTCCCCACCATCCGCATGGCTGAAACAGGTCATTGATGAAAAACTGCTCGGCGAAATTTATATGGTCCAGTTGAATTGCTTCTGGAACCGCGACGACCGTTATTACAAGCCCGGATCGTGGAAAGGAAGTGCGGATCTGGACGGTGGAACGCTTTTCACACAGTTCTCGCATTTCATCGACATCATGTATTGGGTGTTTGGTGACATTACAGATATCAATGGCGTATTCGCCGACTTCAATCACGCACATTCAACGGCCTTTGAAGATACCGGGATTGTGAACTTTCGTTTCCTGAACGGCGGAATGGGCTGTTTGAATTACACTACGGCTGTTTATGACACCAACCTGGAAAGCAGCATCACCGTCATCGGAAAGAATGGCAGCTTGAAAATCGGCGGACAGTATATGAACGAGGTTGAATACTGCCACATCAAAGGATACGAAATGCCGGAACTTCCACCTGCAAGCCCGGCAAACGACTATGGTGCGTACAAAGGTTCAGCCGCGAACCATCACTTCATCATTGAAAATGTAATCGACACCCTGAAAGGACGTACAACTATGACGACGAACGCCCTAGAAGGACTTAAAGTCGTAGATATTATTGAACGCATTTACGCTCTGCGTAAGCTCAACAAGACGGCACAGAAGCCGGAACAGTATGTACAGTGAACTGCTAAACAAAGAAAGTAAGCTCGCCGTAATCGGCCTGGGCTATGTAGGATTACCTATTGCGCTGGAATTCGCACGCAAAGTCAGTGTGATTGGCTTCGATATCAATGCGAGCCGAATCGCCATGATGCAGCGAAACGAAGACCCAAGTGGAGAACTTCCATCCTCGGCATTTGAGGGCTGTGATATCGTATTTACGGATTCGCTGGACGTATTGCGTGAGGCCCGTTTTTTCATCGTGGCTGTTCCGACACCCATCGATGAACACAAACTTCCCGACCTGCGCCCCTTGCTTGGAGCTACCCGATCCATCGGACAAGTACTCAAAAAAGGCGACTACGTTGTGTTTGAGTCGACGGTATACCCAGGATGCACCGAAGAAGATTGCCTTCCTGTATTGGAAGAATTGAGTGGTCTTAAATGCGGTGTGGATTTCAAAATCGGATACTCCCCCGAAAGGATCAATCCCGGCGACAAGGAACACACGTTATCGAAAATCACCAAAGTGGTTAGTGGCTGTGATGCCGAATCGCTCGAGGAGATTGCACGTGTTTACGAAATCGTGGTAAAGGCTGGCGTTCATCGTGCAAGCACCATTAAGGTGGCTGAAGCGGCCAAGATCATCGAAAACACACAACGCGATGTGAACATTGCCCTGATGAATGAGCTTTCAATCATTTTCAACAAGATGGGCATCAACACCTATGAAGTACTCGAAGCCGCCGGGACCAAATGGAACTTCCTTCGTTTCATGCCCGGACTTGTTGGTGGGCATTGCATCGGTGTTGACCCTTACTATCTGACCTACAAGGCACAGGCATCCGGCTACCACGCACAGGTTATCAATTCGGGTCGCTATGTGAACGATTCGATGGGTTTCTACGTCGCAAAACAGACCGTAAAAAAACTCATCAGCATGGGCAAGGATATGAGCAAATGCAAAGTGCTGGTAATGGGTGCGACCTTCAAGGAAGATGTAGAGGACATCCGCAATTCCAAGGTGGCCGATGTCATCAATGAATTCAAATCATACGGCGTTGCAGTTGACGTAATCGACCCACGGGCCGATAGTGAAGAACTTCAGCATGAGTATGGATTTTCACTCACCACTCAACCCGGTAATGACTATGATGCAGTTGTTGTGGCTGTAAACCACAAAGAATACAAAGACCTAAACGAACAGGATCTGCTCAAGTTCACCGGCGAGGATGCACTTATCGTGGACCTGAAAGGAATCCTACGCGGAAAAATTACGCAACTCCGATACTGGAGCCTATAAGAAAAACGTGGCTGACATGGGAAGCAAGAGTAAAATCATCGTTACGGGAGGAACCGGATACATCGGATCCCATACCGCCGTTGAGCTCCAACTTGCCGGCCACTCTGTTGTGCTGATTGATAATTTCTGCAACTCAAGGCCCGAAGTAGCTGATGCCATCGAACGAACTACTGGTATCCGACCAGAGCTGGTTCAACTTGACTTATGCGATGCAGCAGAAACTACAGAACTCTTCCAAGCCGTCAAGCCCGACGCGGTGATTCATTTTGCTGCACTGAAGGCGGTAGGCGAGAGTGTGGAGCAGCCGCTTGCTTACTACCGAAACAACATCGGAAGCACCCTTAGTGTCGCAGAAGCCTGCATCGCCAGTGGTACCCGCAACATGGTGTTCTCGTCGTCTTGTGCCGTTTACGGCGACCCAGACACATTACCGATTGCCGAAAATTCGCCAGACCATCGCGCCAAAAGTCCCTATGCCCGTACCAAGCAGATCTGTGAAGCGATTTTAAAAGACCTGAGCTGTACTGGTGCGCTGAGTTGTATTTCGTTACGTTACTTCAATCCGGTAGGAGCACATTCCGGAGGACATATCGGTGAGCAGGCTACAGGCAGCGTAAATAACCTCTTCCCGCTCATCACCCAAACTGCGATTGGTAAACGTGGAGGGTTAACCCTATTCGGAACCGACTACGATACGCCTGACGGAACATGCATCCGGGATTATATCCACGTTGTAGACGTGGCACAAGCCCATGTCAAGGCAATGGACCATCTCTTTGCATCAAAATCGTGCTTATACGATGTATTCAACATCGGTACAGGACAAGGCTTTTCCGTGTTGGAAATTCTGAACGCATTCCACGCTACGACTGGAATTGAGGTCACTTCTGTGATCGGACCACGACGGCCCGGTGATACCGTAGCCGTTTATGCAGACAACAGCAAGGCGCTGCATGAACTTGGATGGTCGCCGAAATACGGATTAACTGAAATGATCCGCTCGGCCTGGGCCTGGGAACAAATTCTCCAGCAACGCGAACAAACAGCTCAAACCACCTGATTTCGTATACATGTCAGGGCAAAACATGAACAACAAGGTTTCCATTCTCATTACCGGAGGTGCTGGATTCATCGGCTCACATGTTGTTCGCCGATTTGTGCAGAAATACGCCCAGTACACAATCATCAACCTGGACAAACTCACCTATGCCGGAAATCTGGAGAACCTATCGGATTTGCAGGGCTCACCGAATTACCGCTTCGTGAAGGGCGACATTTGCGACGAAGCTTTAGTAGAAAACCTATTTCACACACATGATATCCACAAGGTGATTCACCTTGCTGCCGAGTCGCACGTCGACAGGAGCATCAGTAACCCTATGGAGTTTATTCGCACCAATATTGTTGGAACGGTCGTCTTGCTCAATGCTGCACGAAACGCTTGGAAGAACAGCTTCGCAGATCGACTATTCTATCATATCAGCACCGACGAAGTGTATGGCAGTCTGGGAGAAACCGGATTATTTACCGAAGACACGTCCTACGATCCGCATTCCCCTTACTCAGCTTCCAAAGCCAGTTCCGACCACTTGGTTCGTGCTTACCACGATACATATGGCATTCCGGTGGTTGTCAGTAATTGCTCCAACAACTACGGACCGAACCAATTTCCCGAAAAGCTCATTCCGCTGGCCATTCACAACATCCTGAACAATCGCCCTGTTCCCGTTTACGGGAGTGGAGAAAATGTACGGGACTGGCTGTATGTGGAAGATCATGCAGCAGCTATCGACCTGGTGTTTCATGCTGGCAAAGTGGCTGAAACCTACAATATCGGCGGGCACAATGAATGGAAGAACATCGATTTGATTCGCATGCTTTGCTCAGTGATGGACCGGAAATTAAATCGCCAGGAGGGTGAATCGGCCAAACTGATCACCTTCGTGAAAGACAGGGCAGGTCATGATTTACGCTATGCAATCGATGCCGGAAAGATTGAACGTGAGCTAGGATGGACACCCTCTTTGCAATTTGAAGAAGGGCTGGAACGAACCGTTGACTGGTACCTCAATAACAGTGAGTGGATCCGCTCCGTGACTTCTGGAGAATATACCGAATATTACAGCAAACAATACGAGCATCGCTGAACCATGCAGAACGCTGCGCTTTTTGAACATGCCTATCATATGGTCCCGTTGCATGAGGCCAGAATTCTGGTGACCGGAGGTGCGGGATTCATCGGGTCCAATATCACACAATACCTTCTTCATCATGGGGCGGGTCGTGTGCGGGTTCTGGACAACCTCAGCAATGGCTTTCTACGAAACATTGATGAATTCAAAAACCATCCGGCTTTCGAATTCATGGAAGGTGATATAACACGACCGGAGGATTGTGCTCGCGCCTGTGATGGCATGACCCACCTGTGCCACCAAGCCGCGTTGGGTTCCGTGCCGCGCTCAATCAAAAATCCGATTGCCACGCATGAAGCGAATACCACAGGTTTCCTGAACATCCTGCTGGCTGCCCGCGACGCAGGTATCCGACGAATTGTATATGCCAGCAGCAGCTCCGTGTACGGCGATAGCACACAGAGTCCCAAACAAGAAGCCAATACGGGCAATCCACTTTCGCCCTACGCGGTTTCTAAGCTTACCAATGAATTGTATGCGGGTGTTTTTCACCGCAACTACGGGATGGACCTGATCGGCTTACGCTACTTCAACGTGTATGGACCAAATCAAGATCCCAGCGGACCCTATGCAGCGGCGATCCCCTTGTTTCTGAACGCGCTAATTAATCAGCAGGAAGCTGTCATCTATGGAGATGGGGAGCAGACCCGCGATTTCACCTTCGTGGAAAATGCGGTTCAGGCGAATGTACTCGCACTCTTTACAGAGAACCACCAGGCGCTCAACACAGTATATAACGTTGCCGTAGGTGAGAACATTACGGTCAACAGACTCTATCAAACCCTTGCCTCAATTACGGGGGGAGAAGCGAAACCCAAGCATATTTCTGAACGTGCGGGAGACATCCGTAACTCTTTAGCCGATATTCAATTGGCCTCAAGCCTGCTGGGATATTCCCCACGTTTCAACCTGGAGGCTGGTCTTAGGATTACGGCAGATTGGTTCAGAAAAACATACAACCATGTTTAAGGGGCTGAGCCGGCTATTCGGCCGGGAAAAGGAGATGCCTGCCGCCGACCTCAGCAGTATCGGCGCCGATATGCACTCACACCTCATCCCGGGAATTGATGATGGTGCCAAAACCATTGAGGATAGTCTCAACTTGATCCGTGCACTGCATGCTTCGGGATACCAGAAGCTTATCACCACACCACATGTGATGAGCGATTATTACCGAAATACACCAGAAACCATTTTGGGCGGGCTTGAACAGGTTAAAGCTGCGGTGCGGGAGGAAGGAATTCCGGTCAGTATTGAGGCTGCGGCGGAGTACTACGTTGACGATGGCTTCATGCGCAAACTGGAAGAGGAGCAACTGCTCACTTTTGGCGATCGCTATCTGTTGGTGGAAGTATCCTATATCAATCCGCCCGACAGTATCCATTCTGTATTGTTCCGTGCTCAAACCTTGGGATACCGACCGATACTGGCGCATCCTGAGCGCTATCCATATTGGTACCATGACCTTGACCAGTACCTGGCCTTTTACGAGAAAGGAATCATCCTTCAACTGAACATCAATTCACTCTCTGGTTATTATGGACCAGATGCACGACGCATCGCAGAAAAGCTTATTGAAATGGATGTGATCGGTGCAGTGGGAACCGACATGCACCACGACCGGCATTTGGAAGCATTGCAGTTTGCGCGAAAAAGTTCGGCCTTGCACACCTTAATGGAACGGCCACTGCTGAACCATGAATTGTAAGATTTCCGAATGATCAGTCAGGGTAAAGCACCCGGTGCTATTTCATTTAATTAGTTGATTTTCAATTTAATAATATAAGTATTCAGGCACCCTGAGACCCTCAGATGAACGCGCACTATTACATGATTGTGTGTAAGGTCTGGGGTGTTTTTGATCCACCAAAGGATTGCTTCGGAGCTAGTTTGCATAAAAAGCAAAACGGCCATGAGCACCAACGAAATCGAACTCCATTTGAACGTCACCGCTAAGTTCGAACTGATTAACGGGGCTATCAAGTACGGCATCATCGACAAGCAAATCGATAGTGACTACCTCCGCAGCGATTACTTTTTTGTGTCGATGCAAAACCTCAACATCTTCCGGAAGGCAGTAGCACAACGGAACTATGAGTACTGCAAGGCACTCATGGAGAAGATAAATGTGAAATACATCCGCAGGGTGACTCCCATCTGATCATTGGATCAGTAGCGCATACCGATAATCTCACGAACCTCAGCCACAGTCTTGTCGGCGGAAGTTCGTGCTTTTTCCCGACCGATAGCCATTGCTTTTTCCAGCAGGCTCTCATCCCTGAGGTTATCCTCGATTCGCTCCCGAATCGGAGTAATGAATCGGATCATGTCCTCGGCAAGTTGTTTTTTCATGTCACCGTAACGAATCGAACAGTCTTTGTACGCCTGATCGAAAAACCGGATGGTTTCGTCTGTAGAGACAAGGGCCATCAAGGCGAAAAGGTTCTCAACGGCCTCTGAACGGGGACTATCAGGCGCAGCAGGTCCTGAATCGGAAACCGCACGCATGACTTTCTTCCGGATTACATCATCAGAGTCGTACAGAAAAACTGCATTGCCTTCGCCTTCGGACTTTCCCATTTTACCAGCTCCGTCCAATCCGGGGACTTTCACAAGCGCACCGCCGAAATTGAAGGCGACCGGCTCGGGGAAATAATTGACTTCGTACATGCGGTTAAACCTATTCCCGAACTGCCTCGTCATTTCGAGGTGTTGCTCTTGGTCTTTTCCAACAGGAACTTTAGATGCCTTGTGGAGAAGGATATCCGCCGCCATAAGTACGGGATAGGTCAGCAGGCCTGCATTGATGTTATCGGGTTGCTTCCGGGCCTTCTCCTTGAATGTAGTTGCCCGTTCGAGCTCGCCCAGATAGGCGTTCATGTTGAGCAATAGGTATAACTCCGCTACTTCGGGTACATCACTCTGAACATACAGAGTTGACTTCGCAGGATCAAGTCCACAGGCCAGATACTCGGCCAAGACCTGACGTACATTCCTGCGCAGATCTGCCGGTTTTGGATGTGTAGTAAGTGAATGGTAATCGGCAATGAAGAAAAAACAATTGAACTCATTCTGCATGCGAATGAAATTCAGCATGGCTCCGAAATAATTTCCAAGGTGCAGATTACCTGTGCTACGAATGCCGCTGACGACCGTTTCCATGGGTCACGAAGATAATCAAACGCGCCTTGGCAGATACCTTGCTTAAGCCCCCCAGCCCGGGCATTTGGTATATTCGTCTGCTCATGCGAATCGGATTTGTTCTCAGGCGAATTTGGTGTACCTGGTTTTTCATCAGCGGATTCCTGTTTTTTCTGCCCCTGTATCCCATTTTTCTGATTTTGCTAAGCCGTGAGTCCTGGTTCGTTCATGCTTGGCGACTAAAGAAAGTATGGGCCCACTGGATCCTGCTCACTACTGGGATTGTTTACACCACTACGCGAAAGGCGAAACTTGACCCTAAACAAGCCTATGTCATCACACCGAATCACACCTCCTACCTCGATATCCTACTGACAACAATCGCCTTTGGAAATTACTTCCATTTTATGGGCAAGGCTGAACTGAAGAAGATTCCGATGTTCGGAATCTTTTTTCGGAAGATGAATATCTCGGTCGACCGGGCTAGCAGAAAGGACTCACACAAGGCCTATAAACGGGCAAGAAAAGACCTGCAGCGCGGCATCAGCATCGCGATTTTTCCGGAGGGAACCATTCCTGATTGCTCACCCCAATTGGGCCCATTTAAAAGCGGCGCCTTCCGCCTGGCCATTGAAATGCAGGTGCCAATTGTTCCAGTTACTTTTCTCGACAACCTAAGACTTTTCCCCGACAAGATGGGCGAACGCATGTTGCTTAGACCGGGCCGATCAAGAATCGTTTTACACGAACCCATCATTACCACTGGCATGACCGAGGAGGATCTTCCTGAGCTCAGACAGAAGGTCCGTGACGTTATCGAAGGCGAACTCAGGTCGCATGGCTTAATCAATCACGAGATCACGATGCCGACAAGAGCTGGGGTTTAAACGCAGAACGGTGGTCAATCGACCACCGTTCGCATTAGCTTGTTCAGGCAAATCAGGCCTTCACGGCGCAATAGGTATCGATGGCAGCAATGAGGTTCTCTGCAATCATGTCCGCAGAGTGACCTTCGATGTGATGACGCTCGAGCATATGAACCACTTTTCCATCACGAAGTAACGCAATGCAGGGTGAAGAAGGCGGATACGGTGCCAGGTGTTTTCGGACTTGGGCAGTAGCTTCTACGTCTTGTCCGGCAAATACCGTGAGAAGATGTTCGGGGTTAGCCGATGATTTGGAAAGTGCAAGACGGACACCGGGGCGTGCAGCACCGGCAGCACAACCACAAACAGAGTTGACCACAAGCAGGGCTGTACCGGTTTGACCGGTGAAAACTTGTTCAACCTGCTGGGCATCTTTCAGTTCAGTAAATCCCACTGCGGTCAGTTCCTGACGCATGGGTGCACACAATTGTTCTGGATACGGCATAGTAAAGATGTTTGGTGCCACAAAGGTACGGCAGGGCGGGCGAAAATCGGCTGTAAGGAATACCCTGATTTTTCCCACATGCCGGTTCGAGGTGAGGGTAGCTTTGTTCAGCAAGTCATTCGGAAAAGCAATCATGAAAACGAAAAAAACACGCGATGAGCGTTACCCAGTCATGCGATTCGACCTCCAGGGAAACCTGATCGACTCGAATTTAACTGCCCTACCCTTGCTCGCTAGCTGGTCATCCGGCACTGTTTCTCAGCTCAAGGGAGCACCACCGGAAGTTCACAATTTCATGATGCACTGCCTAGGTACATCCAGCTCAAAAACACTTGAGGTACGGTTTTCGGACCTGCAGATCAGCTTCGATGCCGTACCCTATCCCGAAGCTGGCTTCATTGGACTATACGGGTTCGATGTCCGTAATGCCCACGAAGTTGCCATCGGACGGCCCGACTGGAAGCGTACCCTGTAAAAAAAGATTCGTTTGTTGGTTAGTTGATAAGCGACGGCCGGTCATGAACCGGCTGTCGTTTTTTTCTGTAACCCCATTCCTTTTCCTGCGTTAAACCACCCACACTCTCAATACCAGCAGGCATGGAACCGAAAACGACGACTCAAACAATAGGCGGAACAATTCAAACCGCCGAACACAGCGTTCCGAAATACGAATCGGTCATGCTAATTGATGATAACACCATCGATACCTTCATCAACCGCAAGTTGATCGAGAACAACGCATTCTGCAGCCGAGTCACAAGCTATAATGATGCACGCGAGGCGATTGATTTTCTCAAACAGGCCTCTGAACAGGAATGGCCGGAGCTGATTTTTCTAGATATCATGATGCCCGAAATGGACGGATTCGCCTTTTTGGAAGCTTTCGAACGACTCGACAGAGGACAGAAAAACCGCATTAAAGTGGTTATGTTATCCACCTCAGATAGCTTTAAGGACTTGAACCGCGCCAATAAAAACGTGTTGGTACGCAAATTCCTGAACAAGCCACTCACTGCGGATATGCTGAAGGCAATCCACGTTTAACGCTTCAGCCTGAAGTACGATCTAATCAATTCGGCGCAATCCTCTGCCAGCACCCCTCCTTCCACGATGGTCGAAGGGTGCAGGAAGGGGATTTCGGCATTAAAAAGGCCATAACCCCGCTTGGTGTCGCGGGCACCGAATACAATACGCCCGATCTGTGTCCAGTAGGCTGCTCCGGCGCACATGGGACAAGGCTCCAACGTCACATAGAGGCTACAATCCTGAAGGTACTTTCCTCCCAGACTGGCCGATGCCGAGGTGAACGCCATCAGTTCAGCATGGGCGGTTACATCCTTGAGCCGCTCCACCATGTTGTGGCCACGTGCAATGATCCGGCCATTTGCAACAATCACCGCACCCACCGGAACCTCATCGGCATCGAATGCAGCCCGGGCCTCAGCAAGTGCAGCCCGCATGAAGTAGGCATCGTCGAGAACCATGAAGCGAAAGTAAACACCAATTGCTTGCTAACAGGCTGCGGTTAATCCAGTATGAAGAAACCCCGCTAGGAGGTCTTGTCGCTCACTACATTTGACCTGTGGCAAAAAAACTGTTGCTCAGCCTGGATTACGTTCCCGAGTTCGATTTCGAAGTCATCGGGATTTTCAGCTCATTGCGCGACTACCGCCTTTGCTTTGAACTGAACCGTGCAATGGGTCTGAATTTCTGCAGGACACCAGACCTGCAGGTAATCCTTGACAAAAACGGAGTCTTGGGTGAGTTCACCACTTACTTCGTTCTCAGCGAAAACAGTGAAGAACTTTATCTGGTCGCCAACCGCTGTAGCAACGGACACTTCATTCCCGAAATGAAGCAAACCGATTACTTCCTGGTCATTAAAAACCGAAGCCGATACACAACGATTCCAGATGTACTGGAAACACTAAAAAACATCCGTAACCTGAGCAGTGCGCAGCAGATAGAACTTTCTGCGCTAAAGAGTGCAGAAAACTTTATCCTTCTTGAACCTGTTCAACAAAAGTGAACGGTTTTTTTAATCTGAATCCACTTGCCTTATGATCATTGAGCGATACAACCGGACAAAAATCGTGGCCACAGTCGGGCCCGCCAGCCATTCAGAATCCACTCTGGAGTCTCTCATTCTGGCAGGCATGGATGTATGCCGCATCAACAGTTCACACGGCGACCATGCGATGATGGAGGAAACCATCCACCTCATCCGGAAGCTGAATGATAAACTTCAGACTCACGTCGCTATCCTGTTCGACCTGCAAGGCCCCAAAATCCGCATCGGCGATTTACAGGAGAAAGATGTCGTGCTTCGCGAGGGCGACGCATTGGTTCTGAGCCAGGAAGAAGTACCTGGAACAGCCAGCGAGATATACATCAAATATCCGCACTTCCACAAGGATGTGAAAGAAGGCGACACCGTACTGGTAGATGACGGCAAGATCCAACTGCGTGTAACGGGCATTCGATCCGATGGAAAAGTTGATACGCTTGTTGTATACGGCGGTCCCCTATCCTCCAGAAAGGGAGTGAATCTACCGAACACATTGATTTCGCTACCCAGCCTCACAGAAAAAGACCGGAACGATTTGGACTTCGCCTTGCGACACAATGTTGAGTGGATTGGACTTTCGTTTGTCCGAAAAGCCAAGGATGTTGAAGAGCTCAGGACAATCATTCGCAATGCAGGCAAATCAGCTCGTGTAGTTGCAAAAATTGAAAAGCCGGAGGCCATCCGGAACATCGATGCTATCATTGATGTCAGCGACGGAATCATGGTTGCCCGCGGAGACCTCGGCGTAGAAATGCCCATGGAACAGGTTCCTGTTATCCAGAAACAGATTGTCCATAAATGCAACATCGCCTCGAAGCCTGTAATCATAGCCACACAGATGATGGAGAGCATGATTACGAACTACCGACCGACGCGCGCGGAGGCCAACGATGTGGGTAACGCCGTATTCGATGGCGCTGATGCACTCATGCTGAGCGCTGAGACTTCCGTAGGTGTTTATCCGGTCGAGACCGTTGCTGCCATGCAGAAGATCATTACGGAAGTCGAGAAAGAAGATAGCATTTATTTCAGGGAACATACGCCGGCTCAGGATTCACGAAATTTCATCCCCGAGCAAATCTGTCAATTGAGCGTGGTGATGGCCAAACAAACGAATGCGGCAGCTATCGTGGCCATGACCCATTCAGGGATGACTGCCTTTAAGATTTCCAGTCATCGGCCGAAAGCGGGTATTTTCATTTTCACAGACAATCGCCCCATCCTGAATACGCTGAATCTTGTTTGGGGTATCCGCGGGTTCTATTACGACAAATACGAGAGCACTGATACAACCATATCGGATATCCGAAAACACCTAGTAAAGGACGGCCTGGTCAAATCAGGGGATTACATCATCCACATTGCATCCACGCCCATTCACGAAAAGTCCACAGCCAACACCATAAAATTGGCACGCGTAGAATAATACAAAAACGACCGAAACCATGAATACAGCTCTGCTAAAGACCATTTGCGAAACGCCCGGAGCTCCCGGTTATGAAGACCGGATCCGGGAACTTGTACTATCTGAAATCCGCGGACTTTGCGACGAAGTTCACATTGATAAGATGGGGAACGTAACTGCCATCCGCCGCGGGAAAGAACGCAAGAAAGTCATGTCAGCAGCACACATGGATGAAATCGGCTTCATCGTTACGCATATCGATGAAAAAGGCTTCCTGCGATTTCATACCCTGGGTGGATTCGACCCGAAGACCCTCACTGCCCAGCGTGTCATTGTACACGGCAAGCAGGACCTGATTGGAGTGATGGGATCAAAGCCCATTCACCTGATGAGCCCTGAAGAACGCAATAAAGCTCCTCAGCTGGGGGACTACTTCATTGACTTGGGACTTCCGAAATCCCGCGTGGAGAAACTCGTTTCGGTCGGAAATCCGGTTACGCGTCAACGTGAGCTCATCGAAATGGGAAATTGCGTGAATTGCAAATCGATCGACAACCGCGTTTCGGTTTTCATCCTGATCGAGTCCTTGCGCAAGCTCAAAGGGAATATCCCTTATGATTTCTATGCCTGCTTCACCGTACAGGAGGAGGTCGGACTGCGCGGAGCATCTGTTGCAGCACATCACATCGAACCTGATTTTGGCATTAACCTCGATACAACCATCGCTTTCGACACGCCCGGAGCCCGGCCTTTTGAAATGGTGACTGAACTGGGTAAAGGCGCTGGAATTAAAATCATGGATTCCAGTACAATCTGCGACACACGGATGGTCAGCTTTCTGAAAAAAACCGCTGACAAGCATAAGATCAAATGGCAGAATGAAATCCTGCCTGCGGGCGGTACTGACACAGCGGGCTTACAGCGTAACGGCAAAACAGGATCGATTGCCGGAGCCATCAGCATTCCGACAAGACACATCCATCAGGCCATCGAAATGGCCGATAAGACGGACATCAGGAACTGCATTGACCTACTCAGCTTTGCGGTGAAGGAAATCCACACTCACGACTGGGCTCCCTGGAAGTAAGATCCCATCGTGTAGAGGGGCGTTCTTGATTGCAAGCCTGGAGACTTTTGGTCAAATTCGCTTGCACATAGCCTTGTGTTTTGTATTTTTCGGATTAGGGTATCCATGAAAAAGTCTATTTCGGTCCTTACCGTGCTCGTTGCCTGCGTGTTGTTGTTACGCAGTGGGGGCGTGCTTGTATCCAAAGAAGGGTATCATTCTCCCGAGGACCTGCGGTTTTTCCAGGCACATTTTCGTCCACCCCTCGACTCAGGCGAGTATTTCTCACTGCCACAGAACTGCAAAGGATGCCACGGCTACGACTCGCTGGGACTAGCGAACATTGATGGTTCGGGTATGGATGTGAACCTGTACGACGATTGGGAAACCTCCATGATGGGACTTTCGGCGTATGACCCACTCTGGAGAGCGAAAGTCAGTCACGAAATTCTGGTGAATCCGACCCACGCGGATGAACTACAAACCTTGTGCACTTCGTGTCATGCACCGCTTGGGCATTACGATGCATTCTACAAAGGACAGCCCCATTACACCCTGGCCGATCTTCAAACTGACTCGTTGGGCCAATCTGGAGTTTCCTGCCACAGTTGCCATGGCATCAAAGATTCAAGCAGCCTGGGCAGCTTGTTCACAGGCCTGATTCCTTACGATACAAACCGTATGGTTTACGGGCCATTCCCGGCTCCGCTAACCGGTCCAATGCAATTGTATGTGGGTCTCACTCCAGCGCTTGGTCTTCATTTGAGTGAAAGCAGAGCCTGCTCCCCATGCCACACATTAATCACGCAAACTGCGGACTTAAACGGAAATGCCACCGGCACTACTTACGTTGAACAAGCCACTTACCACGAATATCTCAATTCCGCCTACCCAAACATCCTGCAGCAGAGTTGCCAAAGCTGCCACATGCCGGAGATTGAAGATGCCGTGAAAATCGCCAACGGTTATACGGCTATTCCCGGACGCACTCCTTTCAACCTGCACAGCTTTGCGGGAGCGAATCAATTTATGGTGCAATTGATCAAACAAAACAAGAGTCGCTTGGGCGTTGATGCACCGGACCGCAATTTCGACTCGACGCTTGCGGCCATCACGCGCATGCTAAAGGAACAAACCCTTGATCTCTCAGCTCAATACGACACATCGGCCTCAACGGCTGATACCGCTTTCATTCGGGTCAAGCTAACCAACAAGGCAGGTCATAAGTTTCCAAGTGGATATCCGGCCCGTCGTGCCGTATTGCAACTGATCGCCATCAAACAAAACGGCGACACGCTCTTTTCATCCGGTCTCTTTGACAGCACCTTTGAAACCACCACTGCACCTCCCGGTTCGTTCGAACCCCATTACGAAATCATCAACAGCTCATCCCAAACCCAGATCTATGAGCAGATCATGGGGGACGTGAACGGTGACCGGACCACAGTCCTTGAGCGTGCTGCTAGTTCATTAAAAGACAACCGGCTGCCACCCCTGGGTTTCACGACCCTGCATCCTGTTTATGACACCTGCGCCATTGCAGGTAACGCTGCGGTAGATCCGGACTTTAACCGCGACGGCTCGCTTGAAGGAACCGGTAGCGACCATGTCCAATATCACATCCCGCTCAATGGTTATCCCGGGGCGCTGCAAGTGATTGCAAGGGTTTATTACCAAGCGGTACCACCCTCGTGGCTTTCCGAAATGAGGGGATACAGCTCAGCCGAAATAGACACTTTTTTGAACATGTATGATCAGTCAGACCGGACACCCTTTCTGATTGCCAGTGATTCCGTTCAGACGCCAGCCATCACCACCGGAGTCGCTCAAAACCTGATATTGAGCGACTTACACGTATGGCCCAACCCCACATCAGATGGCCAGATAACCCTAACCGGACTATACCGCGAAGCCGGGATTGTAGTCTATGATGCCGGGGGACGACGCGTGTTTATAGAGGAGCGCCAGGCCGGCAGCCGCCGTGTCATTCTGCTACCCGAATCCAAAGGTATTTATTACCTTGTGGCCTCTCTTGGCAATCAGCGTATACTACGCAAGATTGTCAGATATTGACCGACACAACCTCATCTAAACCATACTTGCATGTTAACACCACGCCTCACAGTGGCCATGGGCTTCTTGCTGTTAATCGCCAGCACGACTCAGGCTCAGTTCCGTTTCACGAACACCAACTCAAAGCTCATCAATCCGGCTTTCCACAGCGGCTGCCCGATGACAGTTGCCGACTGGAACAACGATGGATTGGATGATATCATTCGTCTGGATCAAGGCCGGAATGCAAGTATCGAAGTCCAGCGAACGGATAACACATTTCAAACCATCACCATCGGTAGTTTCTCGACCAGCAATGGATGGGCTTGGGGTATGGCTGTGGCAGACCTGGATAAAAACGGATTCCTCGACATCATCGCTGGAGGCAGCAGCAGTGCGCTTCGCATCTTTATGACAGGACCGTCGGGTGTGTTGGGTACCATGGTCAGTATTCCAAACACGGGCTTTTTTGTTCAGAACCTAACGTGTGGAGACATCAACAACGATGGATGGATTGACCTTTTTGCCTGTGATGATAATGCCGAGAGTCATGTTTTTCTGAATAATGGTGCGGGCACGTTGGTGGAGTCAACCACAACAATCAATTTTGATGTCACAAGCACCGATGACTCTGGAAATTACGGGAGCACATGGACTGACTTCGATAACGATGGAGATCTTGATCTCCACATTGCAAAATGCCGGCAGGGTGTAAACAGCCCGACTGACGGTCGCAGAATCAACGTTATGTTTGTCAACAATGGCAACGGAACATTTACCGAGAATGCAGCTGCCTACGGTTTGAATATCGGCTGGCAGTCCTGGACTGCTTCATTTGGTGATATCGACAATGACGGCGACCTCGACCTTTTGGTAACCAATCATGATTACCAAAGTCAAATCCTCGAAAACGATGGTACAGGCCACTATACGGATATCACTGCATCCACAGGATTCAACATCACTGACATCACTCCAATTCAGAGCGTGATGGAAGACTTCGACAACGATGGATTCATTGATTTGTTGATTGCCGGTTCCGACCACCGAATCTACAGGAACAACGGAAACAAAACCTTCACGCGTATCGAAGGAATGTTCAATTCAAACGAAATGGAATCATTTGCAATAGGTGATTTGAACCATGATGGGAAAATGGACATCTACGGCGGATATGCGAACATATACACCAACCCCTCCACTGTTGATGATGTGATCTGGATGAATACTGTGTCCAACAACAATCATTTTGTCAACCTTGACCTTGAAGGCACAGTAAGCAACAAAGATGCTATTGGAGCACGCGCATTGGTTTATGGTGCATGGGGTGTACAAGTTCGCGAGGTCCGGTCCGGTGAAAGCTACGGAACCGTAAACAGCTTCATCCTGCACTTCGGTCTTGGTCAGAATAATTATATTGACTCAATCGTTGTACAATTCCCAAGCGGCATCACGCAAACGCTAGTAAGTCCTCCTGTCGACCAGTTCATCCGGATCATCGAGAGTGACTGCGTATCACCCAATGCCTTCATCAGTTACTCCAACTTGGCTCCTTACATCTGTACTGGCGCAACAGAAACCCTAAGCGCACCAACTGGCTTAAACTACCTGTGGAATACAACAGAAACGACTGAATCGATTACCATTCAGGCTGGTGGAGAGTACAACGCCCTTGTTTCACAAACCGGCAACAATTGCAGCACACTCACGCCTACTGTTGTCGTTCAACAAGACCCTGATCAAACACCCAGTATTTCTACTGTGGGCGATCTTGAATTCTGCGACGGAGGTTCAGTTCAACTGAACGCAAGCGCGGATGGTAACGTTTCCTTCGCCTGGAGCAATGGAGCATCCGGAGCCAGCACCTCGATTGGCCTAAGCGGACAATATACCGTAACCGCCCTTGGCTATTGTAGCACATTTACATCTTCACCGGTGACTGTTACCAGCCATGTGATACCTGACCCAATCACAACACCATTCGTTGTGCTTCAATCACCCGGATCGGCCACGCTTACTGCATCGGGAAGTATTTTAAACTGGTATGACGCCGCTACATCTACAACACCGCTGTATACCGGATCATCCTTCACAACGCCCTTCATTGCATCTAGCGAGGATTTCTGGGTCGAAAACAGTGAAAACTACAACGGTGGGCTTTACGCAACCGGCCAACCTTACCACGGTGGAAGCAGCCAGTACAGCGGAACCAACTCACTGAATGCCTATACGACGTTTAACGTTGCCAAGCCCTGCGTTTTACGCAGTGTTAAGGTGTACACAGACCGCGCAGGCACGCGCCGATTCACCTTGCGGGACAGCCAAGGTAATCTCCTGCAATTTGTCGATGTACTTGTAAGCCCTGACACCCAAGTTGTAAATCTCAATTTCACATTGAGCCCAGGTAACGGCTACCGCCTCGGGACATTGGACAGTATGAACCTGCTCATTGCCAATTGGAATAATGCCGGTCCACGCTTCAGAAGGACATCCAACAACAACGTTCCCCTGCCCTATCCCTATGTGGTCAATAATGGACTTAGCATCACAGGAAACAGCAGTGGAACCTCATTCTATTTCTACTACTACGACTGGAATGTGGATGTTATCGGATTGAATTGCTACAGTCAGCGTCTGCAGGTAATTGCCAGTGTTGCCACAGGCGTGTCACAAGTAACAGAAAACCGACTGATCGTATATCCAAACCCTGCACACGACCAAGTGAATGTTCTCAATCCGTTCAACGATGATGCAATTGTCCGCGTAAGTGATGCCTCCGGCCGCGTTCTTGACCAGAAAAACATCGCCACGGGAGCAGGAACGATTGATGTTAGTCAATATTCAAAGGGGACGTATTTCATTGAAATCCGTCAGGGCGAAAACCTGATGCACAACAAAATCGTCGTTAACTAATTTGCAACCGACACATAAAAAAAGAGGGGCTTAGGCCCCTCTTTTTTTATCCCCCTGATCGAATCGCTTCGACGGGATCGAGTCGAGCAGCTGCAGCTGCTGGAAACAACCCGCTAACTAGGCCAATGCCTGCGGAGATCACCAATCCGGTGATAATATTCCCCGAACTCATATGCATCTCGAATTCGAACTGACCGGCAAGTAGTGTTGTAAGGTACACCAACAGAACACCGATTAATCCTCCGAGAAGACAAAGCATCACTGACTCGGTGAGGTATTGAATTAGTATGAAATAATTCTTTGCGCCGAGTGATTTCTGAATGCCAATAATCGGTGTCCGTTCGCGCACAGATACGAACATGATATTGGCGATACCGAATCCACCCACCAGAATGCTGAAACCACCGATTATAGCTCCAACCATGGAAACCACATTGAATAATTGCCCCACTTGCGCAGTGAGTAATTTGGTTTCATTCAAAGCGAAATCATCCTCTTCTAGCGGACGCAGTTTACGAATCGCACGCATGTGTCCACGCAGATCATCCATCAGCTGATCATTACTGATGCCATTTCGGGCGCGGACAAGGATTCGGGGATTGGCTCTGTCCGTTTTAATATCAATGAACTTCCGACCGTAGTTAACCGGAATGACAACTTTATCGTCGCGACTCGACCCGATGATGCTTTCACCTTCCTTCGCAAAGACCCCAATCACACGGGCTTTACGCCCTTTTCCACTGATGGTCTTTCCGATTGGACTTGTTCCCGGATAGAGATTTTTGGCCACTTCATGGCCTACAAGTGCGACAGCATACCCTCCCTTGGACTCGGCTTCAGTGAAGTAGCGGCCATCCTCCAATTCGAAATTGGTCACATCCTGGTAATCGTGCGAAACCACCTCGATCTCGCAATTCTCAACCGAATTGCCTTTCCACCGGAGAGATGCGGCTGTTATCTGAGCCATGAAGGCGACATCACCGGCCAATTGAGAACGCTCCGATAACAACTCCATTTCCTCGTAGCTGGTAACCGGACGTTGCCAATATTTCCACCACGGATAATCCGAACCGAAAGCCCATGGCCACTTTTGAATACTGATCACATTACTTCCCAACTTATCGACGCTACCTTTAACACTGGATTCCATGCTGTCGACGGCAGTGAACACGGTAACGATTGCAAAGATTCCGATGGTAACCCCGAGCAACGATAGGAAGGTCCTAAGCTTGTTGGCCACAAGCGCCTGCACGGCCATTATGGCACTTTCACGAATAAGGCGGATCAGTAGCATTGCCGTTCGGTTAAACGAGGTCTTTGTGCGAAGTTACGTGAAATAAAAAGTGCAGATGCCTGGTTTCTAATCCTGAGGGAAACCTGTTGCCGCAAGGGCTTCCTGAGTATTTTGAAACGGAGCAGAACAGGTCTTTTGTCGGCACACGTAGACACGAACACCCGCTTCGGTGTGGCGGCCTGAGAAAACAGGAAGCTCCGAGCCGTAAACCGATCCGCAAATCAATGAAAGCGGACGATAAGTAGCGTGAATAGCCCTACTGCCGTTTGGAGCCAATGGGCCAGTCAAGACAATCTCTTCTTCATAGGCCAATTCAAGGTCAAGCCTGGCCCAACGACTATACCAAGACGCCTGATTACCATATTCCGTTCTCATTACATAAAGCATGCGCTCAGCTAGTCCGGCGAAGCGCGGCGAGCCGGTCATACGATGCAATCGTGAAAACTGATGCGCAATGACTGAATTGGAGGAAGGAATGACGTTATCGCTCACTTCCATCTTACGCATCAGGACCAACTCCTGCTTTATGCTGGTATAAAAACACAATCCGGATTGTTCATCATAAAACTCATCTAAAACCGTTTGTGCCAGATTGATAGCAAGGGTCAAAGCCTCCATATCACACATGACACTATTCCATTGCAAAAGCGCCTCGATGGCGAATGCATAATCATCGAGAAACCCAGAAACCGATTTGACGACTCTGTCATCCACTTCCTTCGCACAGTGCCACAGATGCTTCTTGTCCTCCGACAGGAAATGAGCTTTGAAAAAAGATAGATTGAGATTGGCCAATTCAAATGCACGCACACAGTTCGTTGATGTATACGCTTCTAGGCAGGCTGTGAGCATTAGTGCATTCCAATTGCATAACATCTTATCATCGGTACCGGGTCGAACGCGACCGGAACGAAAATTGAGCATGCTGCTCCGGATTCGGTCAATCCGCTCAACGAATGCATTAGCATCCAATCCATGACGTTGCGCAACCATTGCATCCGAATCATGCCGCAAAGGAATATGCATGCCGTGCTCCCAATATCCACGCGAACCAATATTGAAATAATCGCACGCAAGCACCCGGTCTTCTTCCGGCAGAAAATCCAATTCATTCGGACTCCAACAATAGTATTTACCCTCTACCCCCTCCGAATCCGCATCCAGGGCCGAATAGAATCCACCCTTGGGCGATAACATTTCCCGATAAATAAAATCAATTGACCGATGAATGACATCAGCATACAATGGATCGGGTGAATTACGGTATGCATCTGCATACAGACTAATTAGCAAAGCATTGTCATAGAGCATTTTTTCGAAGTGCGGCACCTTCCAGGCGGCATCGGTACTGTACCGTGCAAATCCACCTCCGATTTGATCATAGATTCCACCAAAAGCCATCATCCGCAGTGAATGGTGCACATGCTCCATCACTTCGGTATCCTTACAATACACTCCAGCTACCAGCAGATAACGATAACTGTCCGGCATCGGAAACTTCGGTACACGATCAGAACCGCCGAACTCCAAATCAAACTGGCGTTTCCATCGAACGAGTATTTCGTCAACCGGAACTGATACCGAATTGGTAGTGGAAGGATTGACAAATCGGTCATTCAACCGTTGCATTCCTGCTGCTAATTCTTCTGCATAGGATTCACAGCGAGCGGGCTCATTGCGATACATCCGTTCGATCTGAAGCAAGACGTCCATCCATTGGTCACGTGGAAAGTACGTACCGCCATAAATCGGACGTCCATCGGGAAGTGCAATCACGTTGAGAGGCCAACCACCACGACCCGACATCAATTGCACTGCATCCATATACACCTGATCTATATCGGGTCTTTCTTCACGATCAATCTTGATGCTGATGAAACCACGATTCATGATAGCAGCTACATCCTCGCTCTCGAAACTCTCGTGCTCCATTACATGACACCAGTGACATGCTGAATAGCCAATACTGATGATTAGCGGCTTGTTTTCCCTCTTGGCACGCAACAAGACATCTTCGCTCCAGGGAAACCACTGCACTGGATTATAGGCATGTTGTAGCAAATACGGAGAAATAGAACCTGCGAGGGCGTTTGGGATGCGATTCATCCTATTGTTATAACACGGTTAAAACAGACCGATCAAAGATCTTTCTTCTTTCGCCAGATAAACAGATAGCCAACCCCAAGGATGATTAGCAGGGAAAAGAACATGTTGGTCATTAAAAAGTGCGTATCCTGCGTGGTTAGTTCTCCTCCACGCCTAAAACGGAATAAAAAGTATGACAACACGGTTCCAAAAAGAACTGAAATCGTTATGATGATGACCCTGCGGCGTGGTGACATGGCTAAATACGGGTTTAGGCGATTCAGTCCGCTATGATGAGGTAATAATTCTTCTTCCCTTTCTGAACCAGCAAATAGCGACCCTGCAGAAGTCCGTCGGTTGTTTGTACGAACGCAGGATCGACAACTTTTTGTTTATTGATACTCACGCCACCGGCCAGGACAAGTTTTCGCGCTTCACCCCGCGAGGGGAAAACCGAGGCGCGGTCGCACAACAATTCCACCAAGGGAATTCCGGACTCAAGATCTGATTTGGGAACTGTGAACTGGGGAACCCCTTCAAAAACCGCAAGAAGGGTTGGCTCGTCAATACGACTCAATGCATCAACAGGTGCATTGCCGAACAAAATATCCGAAGCCTCAAGTGCTTTATCGTATTCGGCTCTTCCGTGAACGCGCTCTGTCACATCACGGGCGAGTTCTTTTTGAAGTGCACGTTGATGTGGTGCAGCAGCATGTTCGGCCTCCAGCGATTCAACTTCTTCGCGGGATTTGATTGTGAAAATGCGGATGAATGTTTTCGCATCTTCATCCGATGCATTGAGCCAGAACTGATAGAATGCGTAAGGGGAAGTTTTGGAAGAATCAAGCCACACATTACCACTTTCGGTTTTCCCAAACTTTGTTCCGTCGGCTTTCTTGATCAGCGGCGTGGTCAATGCAAATGCCTCTCCACCTTCCATTCGACGGATCAGCTCGGTACCGGTGGTGATATTTCCCCATTGGTCAGAACCTCCCATTTGTAGCGAGATGCCGTGGTGCTTCCACAAGTGGTAAAAATCATAGCCCTGTACAAGCTGATAACTAAACTCGGTGAATGAGATGCCAGTCTCTAATCGCTTCTGAACACTATCCTTGGCCATCATGTAGTTCACCGTAATATGCTTGCCGACATCACGGATGAAATCGAGAAAACGAAATTCCTTGAACCAATCATAATTATTGACCAACAAAGCCTGGTTTGGACCTGGAGTGAAATCAAGGAGTTTTTCGAGTTGCTTACGTTGACCCTCCAGATTGGCACGGAGTTGCTCTTCACTCAGCAGATTCCGCTCTGCTGATTTACCGGAAGGATCACCCACCATACCGGTGGCACCTCCCATGAGGGCGACAGGCTGGTGTCCGCAACGCTGAAAATGCAACAGAATCATGACCTGTACCAGATTTCCGACTCCCAAAGAATCGGAAGTCGGATCAAAACCGATGTATCCTCTGACAGGTCCGCTGGCCAATAACTCGGATGTGCCAGGCATGATATCCTGAACCATACCCCTCCAGGTCAATTCCTCAATGAATGACAACGGCTTAGTTGATTGACCGGACATGATTTTCGGAGCAAAGCAATTAGAAGTGCAAATCTACACATTGTGTGACGGGTGGCAAACCATCAGGTAAAGGCACCGATTCCCCTACCTTCGCCGCATGATTTTGGTTACAGGAGCCAGTGGCATGACGGGTGCCAGGGTGGTGTTTGATTTAGCACGACTCGGTTACCATGTGCGCGGAATGGTCAGGTCCAGGGGAAACATTTCCTTGTATGAAAAGTATTGCCTCAAAGAGGGCCCTCCCAAGGGCGTTGTTGAATGGATAGAAGGCGACCTGCTGGATATCCATTCTCTTGAAAAGGCCATAATCAACTGTGACACTGTTTTTCATTGTGCGGGCTTGGTATCCTTCCAACACCGAGATACCTCACTCCTGCACAAAATCAACACAAAGGGCACCGAGAACCTTGTGAACGCCTGTTTGATCGCCGCAAATATTCGGTACTTCATGCACGTTAGTTCCGTAGCAACGCTATCGAGAACACCCGACACCCGTTGCGATGAGCATGCGCACTGGAATCCGGCCGAGCGGCATTCGGAATACGCGATTTCCAAATACGGAGCAGAGCGTGAGGTGTGGAGGGCAATGGCCGAAGGTTTGAATGTTTGTATCGTCAACCCGAGCATCATACTTGGACCGGGCTACACAAACGACGGAAGCAATGCCCTCATACGAAAGGCCCGCTCAGGATTCTCATTTTACACGCAAGGCGGGAGTGGATTCGTTGACCTTCGGGATGTAAGCGATGCGATGATTCATCTTTGGAAAAAGGGAATAACCGGTGAGCGATACGTACTGAACGGATTTGAGCTTCCCTATCGTGATCTGCTTAGCAGTTTGGCTTCACGGTTCAATCAGGCAGGCCCCTGGATTCGGATCGGTGCTTTTTCGGCCGGTGTTTTTTGGAGAGTTGAGCGTCTCCGCAGCATACTGACAGGTAGCAAACCGCTGATTACACGTGAAACAGCACATACTGCGCTCGAATTCCTGCGTTACGACAACGCAAAAGTCCATGGAGAGGGATTCGACTTCCGTCAACCGGAAGATACCTTTGATTGGGTTTGCGACTACTTCAAGGATCCGGCCTGATTTTGCGAATCGCTTGATTCATGCTGTTGTGATGGCTGGTAACGGACAAAGAAGTTCAACCAGATTGCACGGGATGTCCTGAAGGTATACGGCGATAAAAGCGCAAGTACGATGCTTAAAAGAACCAGAAAAGCCAATACACCTTGCTGCGGCATCAGTACGTAATAGAGAAGGAAAACCGCCACGCTGATCGCAACGGTAAATGCATAGCTAACATACATCGCGCCATAGAAATAACCGGGCTCCGGCTCATAGTTCAGTCCACACACCGGACAATGCGAATGCATTCTGGCAGTGTTACGCAGGTGATACGGATTACGGTCGGGAAACATGTCACCTTTCAGGCAACGCGGACATTTGTGAAGCAGCGAACTTTTGAACTTCGGTAACATTTCAAAGGGTGAATATGAATACAAATATGGCACTGAAACAGTGCCTTTTTTGTGACTTGTATCACACAAGAAATACGGGTTATTTTACCATCATCCAGGCGTTCGCCTCCATACTCTGGCGAACTTCCTGTAACTTCTGCTCAGCCGATCCTTCATCGGCCGAAGCGAAGACACTCACCACGTACAAGCCGCGGTCATTTTTACCGATTACAGAGGCGGAAAAACCGGCATCATTCGCCGTTTTAACTAGACGCATAGCGTTCTCTTCGACCCGGAAACAACCAGCAATGACATGATAGGTATGAGCAAGGCCAGCAGTGGATCCGACAGGTGCAGATAAGGATGCAGCATGAACCACAGGCGCAGAAGTCACCACATCAGTGGTGTCGGCAGGCGCAGGGAGCGTTTGCATTTCCGTAGTGGCGGGAAAATGGATGCTGTCGGGACTTGTTGCTACAGGGAACTCATTGGTGTCCTCCACAGGCATCTCTGCTGGAAGCGGATCAACCGGCTCGGTTTGGGGTTGAGTCACCGATGTCCAATCTCTCAAAGGCAACAATTCCGCAAGTCCGGTATTAACACGATCAATGACACGGGGATTGAACAGTAGAATAGCAAGGATGGCAGCAGCGGATAGAATCTCCACCACCTTGAGAGATCGCTTCCGGTCTTTACGCCCGAAGATGGATCTGACGCGGGCACCCTCTGTTTCCCTGCGGATGGCCGGAGATTGTATGGATGGTAACCCAAATGCGGCATCCAGGAAGTTCTGTTCTGCATCGGGCTCAAACACAACCGATCGGTCCTCGTTGAGCATAAGTTTACCGATCGGACCAAATGGGACAACGACCCCAAATGCAAGCTGCTCGCGGATGCGGGACACTTCGTCATCAATCCAGCGAACGGCGTTGCTGTAAGAAATGCCTTTTCGGCCAGCTACATACCGGATGAAATCGCCATCGAGCGTACGCAAGTTCGCATTGAACAACACACGCCTAGAGGGAGGGAAAAGGGTGTTTTTGGAAGGGTGCAAGGCTGCCGACTTGTGCTGGGCAACGAAGCCCCCCAATCCGGGAACAATCACGCAATCGCTGGTGAACAGCCTTTCTTTTACAAACAGGTCAAGACCCATATCCGGGGCTAAGATAGGGACTCGGTGGGTTAAGCCCAACCCAATAACTGACTTGACTATAAATCAATCAATTAATGTCCGTTCAGTACGGCTTCGGCCCGCTCAATGTCGGCGGGCACATCCACAGAAACCGTCTCGAAATCAGTTATACGTGTCCCGATTCGATAACCATGCTCTAACCAACGCAATTGTTCCAGGCTTTCGGCCCTTTCCAGGATTCCTTGATTCAACATGGTCAATTGCGGCAAGACTTCGGCGGTATACCCATAAATACCAATATGCTTAAAGAATCGGTGGGTTTCCAACCACCGACTTTCGGGAATACCCCTAAGGTGCGGTATCGCCTGACGTGAAAAGTATAGTGCCGAACCATCCAAATCATACACGACCTTGGGCACATTCGGGTTAAACAGCTCGTGTTCCTCACGAATAGCCTTAACAAGGGTTGCGATTGAGAACTGCCCTTCTTTTAGTACTTCGGCAACCAAATCGATCTGATGGGGAGAAATGAAGGGCTCATCGCCCTGGATATTTATGACGGCGTCGGCATCGATTTCAAACGACGCAAGGGCCTCAGCACAGCGATCGGTCCCTGATGGATGATTCGGGTCCGTCATGACCACACGACCACCAAACGCCTTCACGGCGCTGCAAATCCGCTCGTCATCCGTGGCAACAATCACACCCACCAGACTACCTGCCTTCGAAGCCTGTTCGTACACACGCTGAATCATTGTCTTCCGCCCTATCAGTGCGAGGGGCTTACCCGGAAACCGCGTAGAGGCGAAACGTGCTGGAATGATGCCTAGAATGCGCATGGATCTTAGGGAGCGCTTGTGCGGGTCAGATGTACGAATCCGTTCAACACGCGTGGAGCCTGCTGTACACTTGGATTTGTTGGATCGGGTGTTTCAAACACCTCGCAGATATAGAAGTAAACACCTTCGGGACACTCCACCCCTGCGTTGTTTCGCGTCCCATCCCAACCGATGAATGGATCTTCCGTTTTAAAAACCTGATCACCCCATCGGTTGAAGATGCGCATGTCCACTCTAACGATGTCGCGGTACGGAAGAAGCGGATGATACACATCGTTCACCTGGTTGTTGTCGGGAGTGAAAATATTGGGCAACTCGTCCTCGGGGCAAGGACCGGTGCAAAATGGCTGACCGAGTTCTCCTCTGTTTCCATTGGTATCGACCGCCAACACGGAATAACACCCTGCAATCGACCCCGTTCCGAGGTAGGTCACAGATGTTGCAGGAGCGTTTATCGTTGTCAGCAAGACCGGCGAAGCGCCGCTTACAGGTGTAAAATACAACTCGACAATTCCGATATCCGCTCCACAAGAGTCATTGGAAAACCAGGAGAATTCGATTTGGAGTGCTTCGCAATTCGCCACACCTGAAAGCGCTGGAGGACATGGAGCCTCGTTGTCGACAGGAGTAGCACAAACCTGCTGAGATCGATTGAGGATCGGATTCACCAGGCCGGTATCCTGATAGGCACCCACACTTTGGATATAATAGCAATACAGATTACCATTCACCAACGTATCGTCAGTATAGGTCAGGTCGGCCGTGCTATCGATCAGCGTAAAAGGACCGGAGCCATTGTTTCGGTAAATACGGAAATAATCGTTGGTCCAAGGCACCTCGCTTGTCCATTGCAGGCGGTTCTTCCTGTCGCCGGGATTGATGTTTAAAAAAACCGTTGATCCGGCGCGGGTGTTTCCGGCAAGAAATACGTTTCCAGGTGTATCATTCCACAACTGAACGCGATACGCTTGATCACTTCCGGCGGTATTCAACCCGGTTTCGGTGTGGAGCGTGTCATTCAGGTCGGTGTAGGTAACAACATCCGTAAAATTCCCGGGGGAGGTTTCACGTTGAAGAACGTAACGATACGGTCCAGGCGTTTGAACAGGATCAATCTGAGTCGGCTTCGACCAAGCGATATTGACAGCGCCATTCAAGGCATCCGTCACCTCTACATCCGCATTGGTCAATACCGGTAAATCCCGAATCAACCGACCACAGAATTCAACAGATGCATAACTCTCCGCTCCATCGGGGTAGAATGCGGCAACCATGTAACAATACTCCACAGCGGGGGCTAATCCAGCGCCGTTATCGTTGTCGATGTATGAGGTCGAGGTCAAACCATTGAGCGTGGCAATTCGCACATAGCCGGTATATGCAGGCACACCGGTTTCGCAATCACCGGGATTGAAACCAAAGACCGAAATACGACGGTAAATATGATATCCTACAGCCTCGGCACAACTACTTTGATCCCAACTGAGCTGAAGCGCGTTTCCCGATGGATTCGCTTGTGGATTCAAAGGGGCTGGCCCAACGACAGTGATGGAAACAGACTCCAAATCGACTAATGGTATCTGTGCGTTATTGTCTTCGGCTTTAAACACCACGGTGTAGGGAGATCGGCGCACATGAGCACAAACTGTGCTCCACTGGAAATCGCCTGTAGCTGAACCCTGGGAGGGTACCGAGACGAAAACTGCTGGATTTTGCGAAAGCGTAAAGGGCCCTCCGGTGGCAGTTAGTGTAACGGTCTCCGATGCATTGTTGTCGGATGCACTGACTGAAAATGCAAGCACGGAACCGGCCAACACACAGGTGTCCGAAACCGCAGTGATTACAGGCGGATCATTCAAGGGCGGATAGATGGTGATCTGCATATCGCGGGTCACGAAACCTATATTTAGCAGACCGACACCGGGTATGTTTCTCCACTCCCGAATAATCATAGCCACATTGTATTCGCCAACAAGCTGAGGAGAGTCCCAAACGAGATCACCTGTGACGGAATCGAGCGTAAACGAAACACTCGCTGATGGATATACGAAGCCCGGAACAGGCTGGCCACCGAACCCCTTGCATTCTGTCAATTCGTAGGATAGACTGTCGCCATCGGGATCAAAAGCATTCGGGTTGTGAATAAACAAGCGATTTACTGCACCATTATCAATCGGAGGCTGCAAGAGCTGCGGAGAGGAATTGGTCAGAAATGCAGGGGAAATGATTAACTGGGTCTCTACATAAAACGGAATATTGACCGAACCCGGAATATTGATCACATTCGCGTTCCGGTTCTCATCGAGAAAATACATGGTAAAACTCCCCGGCCCTGGATATACATGGGTGGCCACGTACGTATTTTTCTGAACATCGGGACCAACGCCAAACACGATTCCTGATCTTGGAACTGTATCCCGTGTACCATCACCCCACCAAAATTCAAGTTCAGGCCGGTCGGCGGGGCTTGATGTTTTGGTGTACGTAACAATCGTAGCCCTGTAAGTATACGTGCCGAGTTTCTCATAGGTGATTTCACCGGCGCGGTTGTGGGTTGCAGCAACGAACCCTGTCGAAAGCACCATCAAGGCCAGGACCGCGTAGCAGAACTTGGATAAAAAATCGCTGATAATACTGTTCGATTTCATCAATAGGTGATTACCTGTTCTTCCATCTGGGCAGGTTGTTCCCTGTACTCGTATTGTTGATTCCGCAGACGCGGCTCAAAGCCGGCTTCCTGAATCGCTTCCTGGATACCACGACTGGTGAACCTGTGCGGAGCACCCGCAGCAGAAACCACATTTTCCTCAATCATAATCGATCCGAAATCATTCGCACCTGCGTGCAAACAAACCTGAGCAACCTGCTTTCCAACCGTCAGCCAGGAGGCCTGGATGTTTTCAATGTTTGGCAGCATGATCCTACTCAGTGCAATCATCCGGATGTATTCTTCGGAGGTGACCTCATTCCGGATCCCTTTCACCCTCCTGAGCAAGGTCCCTTCGTCCTGGAACGGCCAGGGAATGAAGGCGACGAAGCCTTTGACACCGTCCGGCTTTTCGGACTGCACTGTTCGCAACCAAACCAAATGCTCAAACCGCTCTTGCAAGGTTTCGATATGACCGAACATCATGGTTGCAGAAGTTGTGATACCGAGTTGATGCGCAGCGCGCATAACATCCAGCCACTCTCCTCCGCTGCATTTACCTTTTGAAATCATTCGCCTAACGCGATCGTGCAAAATTTCGGCGCCTGCACCGGGCAGTGAATCAAGGCCAGCAGCGACGAGCTCACGCAAGACCTCGGTATGGCTCAACTTCTCAAGCTTGGCGATGTGCGCGATTTCCGGAGGTCCGAGTGCGTGCAGCTTCAACCGGGGATACATTTCCTTCAGCCGGCTGAAAAGCTTGGTGTAGTATGCAAGTCCCAAGTCCGGATGATGGCCACCCTGAAGCAACAACTGCTCACCTCCATACCGGAAGGTTTCATCGATCTTTTGCCTGTACTGCTCTTCAGAAGTGATATAGGCTTCGCCGTGACCGGGCACCCGGTAAAAATTGCAAAATTTACAGTTGGCAATACAAACATTCGTGGTATTCACATTGCGATCGATGATCCAGGTGACCACCGGTTCGGGTTTCACCTCAAACCGCAGTCGATCGGCCACATGCATCAGCGCCGAGGTAGGCGCATGACGAAAAAGCCAAACACCCTCTTCAGCGCTAAGGAATTCCCTGTTGAGGGCTCGTTCTAGTAGGGATTCGTTGTGCATGAAGTCGGATTTGTCCGATGAAAACGGCAAAGGGTCGATGAAAGTTTTCCAGAACGAAGGCTATTTATTCCGGTGTCCCGCCCGCATTCAGTATTTTCATCCGCTCAAAATTACGTAAGTCCATGCAGACGACCATTAAGCGGGTTCGCAGCCTACGCGCCAATTCTCCCCTGATTCTACTGTTTGGTGACAAGAATCAGGTTCGCTGGAATCTGTTTTCGAACACCGAAGCGGCACATATCCGATCCGAACTCAAGCGCGAGGCTAAAACCATCGCCATCAATCAATACAAGCGTTTGGTTTTTCTGCAGAAACTGGAGATTATCGAATCGTCGGAGGCCAAAAGCCTAGAAAAAGCCCGGAAAGCAGGAGCGGCTCTCTTCAGCCGTTGCCAAAACGCCGGAATCAAGGAAATCGGATTGAGCGGAGAGGTCAACCCAGAAATTGCCCTTGCATTCGCTGAAGGCTTTGTACTTGCCGGTTACCAGTTTTTGAAGTACCGTAGTAAGCGCGAGAAGGAAGCCCATAGTGTAAAGTCGTTGCTGACGGATATCAAGGGCGTTACAGAAAAAGCTGTTTCTGAGCTCAACACCCTGAACTCAGCCGTTTTCAAAGCCAGGGATCTGGTGAACGAACCACAAAACTTCCTGACCGCAACTGAGCTCGGAAAACAATTCGGCCTGATGGCGAAGGAATCCGGTTTCAAGATCCAGGTCCTGAACAAGGCTCGGATCAAGCAATTGAGGATGGGAGGATTGCTTGCTGTGAACCAGGGAAGCCCTCAACCCCCGACCTTCAGCATCATGGAATGGAAGCCACGCAATGCGGTCAACAAAAAGCCATACGTACTCGTCGGGAAAGGTGTTGTTTATGATACAGGAGGGATGAGTCTGAAGCCTACCCCGAACTCCATGGACTACATGAAATGCGACATGGCCGGAAGCGCAACGGTTGCTGCAACCCTCTATGCACTTGCAAAAGCCAACGTTCCTGTGCATGTGGTCGGACTCGTTCCCGCAACTGACAACCGCCCCGACGGAGATGCCTATGTACCCGGAGATGTGATTACCATGATGAGTGGCAAGACTGTCGAGGTGTTGAACACAGATGCAGAAGGGCGGCTTATCCTGGCAGATGCATTGCATTATGCCAAACGCTACAATCCAGAGTTGGTGTTGGAATTCTCGACCCTCACGGGAGCAGCTGCCGCAGCCATTGGCGCTCAGGGAATCGTTTGCATGGGCGAAGTGGATGAACCCACGCGCCAGGCGCTGCACGAAGCGGGACATACCGTTCACGAGCGACTCGCCGAACTTCCGTTCTGGGAAGAGTACGACGACCTCATTAAAAGCGACATTGCCGACCTGAAAAACATCGGGGGACCCATTGCAGGTGCCATTACAGCGGGCCGTTTTCTGCAGCACTTCGCCGACTTTCCATACATGCATTTCGATATTGCAGCTCCTGCATTCCGTCAATCCAGCGATGGATATCGCCTCAAGAACGGAACCGGAGTTGGGGTCCGTCTCATGTTTGCTTTCTTCAAAGGCATTGCAGGCTAAACTGCCCCTTGCACCCATAACCCACCTAATCCTACCTGCGGAACATGAGCAACGAGAAAGATGAATTAATGCGGATTGGAATCACAATCGGAGATGTTCACGGCATCGGTCCGGAAGTGATTATCAAGGCGCTGGCCGATAACCGCATGAACCAGATGTTTACGCCGGTAATCTATGGCAATACAAAAGTGATTTCTCACTACCGCAAGTTGCTCCAGTTGCAGGATTTCAACTTCAACACTGTGCCCTCAGCCGAGGAGATTATTCCTAAGAAAATAAACCTGATCAATTGCTGGGATGAGGAAATCAAACTTGAACCCGGAACAGCCTCAAAGGAAAACGGCCCCTACGCCATGCAGGCCTTGCAAACGGCTACTACGGACCTAGCACTTGCCCGAATGGATGCGCTGGTGACAGCTCCAATTGACAAAAACACCATAGCACCAGGAACATCCTTCACCGGCCATACAGGTTTTTTAGCGAACGCCTTCAACACGAAGGATTACCTGATGTTCCTTGTTTCGGGTGATTTGCGAGTAGCTCTCGCCACTGAACACGTACCTGTTTCCCAAATCGCATCACTGATTACGCGTGAACGTTTGCATGCCAAAATCGCATCGATGATCCGCTCACTGCAGCGGGATTTCGGAATCGGCAAACCGCGCATCGCCGTATTGGGTCTTAACCCTCATGCAGGAGATGGAGGAGTAATCGGTCGCGAAGACGGAGAAGTAATCGCCCCAGTTGTAAAAGAATGCTTCGAGAAAGGACAGATGGTTTTCGGACCTTACCCAAGTGACGGATTCTTCGGCAGTGGTCAGCATACCAAATTCGATGCGGTACTGGCCATGTATCACGACCAGGGACTCATTCCATTTAAGACCCTCGCCTTTGAAAGTGGGGTGAATTTCACTGCAGGACTGCCTGTAGTGCGCACTTCACCGGACCATGGTACAGCCTACGACATCGCGGGTAAGGGTGTTGCATCAGAATCCAGCTTGCGCGAAGCGATTTACCTGGCCATCGATATCGTGAACCGACGTAAATCCTTTGACGCTGCCATCGCCAATCCCCTGAAGTTTTCTAAACTATCTGGAGAGCGGTAGACTCAACGCATCAAATACATCTTACCCCAGCCTTTCCGGAAAAAGGGATC
>JAJTFW010000066.1 GCA_021299095.1 Sphingobacteriales bacterium
GCTACGCCTGAAACGTCGATGGTATATACAACATTGGTGGTTTTGGGCGGGCAGCCATTGTCCAGCGTACTGACGACGAATTGCTGGCTCGAGCCTCCTCCGCCACAAGGGATGTTCCAGCAGAATTGAGCTGATACCGATCCTGCTCCGCTTGCTGAGGATAATGTAGCCGCCGGATTTGTAATAGTACTATCAAAGACCGGTCCGGTTGCATTTAAAAACAATGAATCACCGTCGGCATCTGCAAAATCGATGTTGAAGCACAGGGGCTCACCTGCTGATGCATTATAATTGGTTGCTGCTGCACTGTTCAAAGTAGGGGATGAATTGGGTGTGCAAGGGATGACAATCAATTGGATATCACGGCGTGTAACTCCAATCAGAGCTCCATTACGGTACTCTCTGATTTCGACGGCTACAACATAAAATCCTTGCGAAGGGATATAATAACCCGTCAAACCTGTAACGGCATCAATGTTCGAATAACCATTAACTCCGAATGGAGCACTCAAGGAATAGCCTGCGGTGTAGGTGCAATTTGCAATAGGCCAGGTATAGGTTGCTGGAGGATTCGGAATCGCATTGTTTGAAGAAGATATACCTGCGAAGGGCGTAACAAATGCATATGAAAGTGAGTCTCCATCAGGGTCAAAAGCTGAGTTCAAAATGGATGTGGTGTCGCCGGCACAGATGTAGGGTACCGGTGCAGAAGCGAAGGTGGGTGAATTATTCGGCGTGCTGGTGGGTGGAATAAACGCATAAAAGGCTTCACCGGCACCTGGAGGTGTGGCAACATTGATGTTCGTAATCGTATAGTTACGACAACATCTGTCAATGATCAGGTGGTAACCACCAATGCCAGGAGGCAGGTTTACTGTAATCTCGTAGATTCCCTCCTGCACGCAAACACTGGCGCCAACGGTGCAGTTCGGATTTACACTTGGCGGAATGATATAACTGGATGATATCAATGGCAGAGTCAGGGTAGTATACAGATTCTTATTGGCGTTGGGCTGAAATGGATTTTGAGGGTAAACTCCCATGAGCATTTGATTGTCCAGGGCAGCAGGAGTGCCGCCTACGCCTGTACTATCGCAATAGCGGTAGATTTTAGTCGTGATTTTATAGGAGTAGAGGTTCGTGGAAGGATTGTAGCCTACGAATACATACGAAACATCTCCACCCATGAGATGCGATGCCTTACTCTCTGTCAGTATGCTGATCGAAATGAGTAGGAATAGAATGATTCTTGCTACACGGTTCATGGTCAATCGGGTTTGAGTTTATGAAGGTTGATTTGATAGGCTGTGAAAGCCCTTGCTTTGAGGGGCAAGTTAAACAAAGGTTTATTCCCCTACAATTATATTTATTTTTCATCCATGAGGTCTGGTTTTCTTGGATTAGGATAAGCCATTTATTCTACCTTCGGACCTCAACCTATCCACCATGAAAAATGAACTAAGAAGGGTGCTGAATCTCTTTTCAGCATTCATGCTGCTTCTTCTCTCCAACCCGCTCAAGGCGCAGATTACGCTCACGGAGGGTTTTGAATCAACCACATTCCCACCTGCAGGATGGACACTGAGCTCTATTGGCGGCGCTGGCTTCAATTATTGGGGGCGTTTCAATACAGGCACATTCCCCGTATGCTTGCCGCATAGTGGCACAGCGATGGCTCGATTCAATTCTCGGACTCCTGCGCTCGGTTCTACTCAAACGTTGTTTAGCCCCGCATTTGATCTATCGAACGTCGGAGTTGACACCGCGCGAGTCACTTTTTGGGTTCACAGGAATGACTCTTCAGCAACTGCGACAGTTGACTATGACAGTCTTGAGGTGTTAATTAATACAACTGCATCCGAATTAGGTGCTGTCGCAATCGGGACAATTGCACGGGATATTCGAATTGCACTTCCTGACACGCAAGCCGTTGCAGGATGGTATCAGTATACGTTCGATATTCCTGCAACTTTCAATGGTTCGGTCAATCATGTTTTGTTCAGGGGGACCAAGCAATCAGCTACGAATTCAGGTTATCGGATTTTTGTTGATGATATTCAATACGATGCCTATCCTGCGCCCTGCAGCGGATTGCCAACTGCAGGTGTTGTTTCCGGTTCTGACACTTTGTTTTGTACCTCAGGGGTGGTTACGCTTCAGATGGCCGGTGCATCAGCCAACTTGCCCGGCCTTGAGTATCAATGGCAGTTCGCAGATTCTTCAGGCGGCGCCTACACCAACTTTGGAGCAGGTGCTCTGACGCAGGTTTCAGATACCCTTTTTGCATCCCGTATCTTCCGTTGTGTTACCATTTGTACACTCACTAATGATTCAGCATTCAGCAATGAATGGGCTGTTCGTGTTGACACTGCAGCGCCCGTCATACTGACGCTTGCAGATGATTCAGTTACGTACTGCACCAATAACGGAATCCCTGCAATGTTAGTAGCATCCGGCGCTGAGTTTTATTCTTGGACTCCTACCCAGGGGTTGAGTTCAACCTTCACTGATACCGTGTACGCTTCACCTTTTTTTAGTACCACATACACTGTTACGGGTACAAACGCTGCCGGTTGTTCGGACATTGCTACTGTACGGGTTAGTGTTGGTCAGACCCCCAATGTAAATCTTACCACATCTGCGACTTTGATTTGTACAGGTGATTCAGTCACTTTAACTGCCACAGCTACTGGTGGCGGCTTCGGCGGGCAACTCCCTTCAACCTTTACCTGGTCTCCGTTTTCAATCACAGGCAATTCTGTTCGTGTTGGCATTGACTCATTGACCACTGTAGTTGTCACCGCAACATCGTTGCTTGGCTGTACAGGACCTGCAAGCATCGATTCGGTTGTTATTGATGTTACTGCCGTACCTGCTGCCGGTATTATCTCTGCATCCGATACAGTGATTTGCGGTGGGCCTGCACCTGTGGATCTTTCCTCTGGAGCTACTTCAGTCGGAGTGTTCGAGTGGTTTGAATCTGTCGACTTAGCTGGTTCATGGACCCCTTTGGGATTGCAGGGATCTACTGTTACTACTGATACCATCATTCAGCCAACTTATTACATTGCAGTAGCAAGTTGTCCTAACGGTAATGCAGATACGTCAAATGTAATTTTTGTGAACATTAGTACAGGTCCTCCTCCTGCCGTATCACTCAATAGTGTACAGTCCTATTATTGTCAGGCTGCAAATCCCGTTTTGTTGGTAGCAAGCGGTGCCCTGTTTTATGATTGGACCCCGGCCACTGGCCTGAACTCAACCTTTACCGATAGTGTGTATGCTGCCCCGCTTCAAAGTACCACCTACCTCGTAACTGGTTTTGATTCTCTTGGTTGTTCGGATACAGCAACCGTTCGTGTTTCAGTTCGCCCCAATCCAAATGTAAGCGTGGCACCATCAGCGATTACACTGTGTGAAGGTGATTCGGTCACACTTTCTGCCAATGCGACCAATGTAGGGCCGGGTGGTACAATGACTTATTCCTGGGATGGTGTGATTTCAAATCAAATCACCATAACACCAGCCTCAGCTGGAATTTACCAAGTGATCGTTGTAGGCACATCGAATTTCGGGTGTTCAAATGCAAATAGTATCGACACCTCTTTCATAACTGTCGAACCTCTACCTACAGCTTCCTTCAGTTATGTGATTAGCTCCGATACGGTCTATTTCTCAAGCGCAACATCAAATATTAGTTCAGTTAACTGGGATTTCGGTGACGGAACAAGTTCTGGAGATTCTGTTGTTGCACATGTGTATACAAATGGGACATATACTGTCGTTTTCACTGCGGAAGGTACATGCGGAACTATAACTGATTCCGTGCAAATCACAATCAATGTCACCTCTGTGGATGAAGTGAGCACGATGAATTTCGGTGTTTACCCTAATCCCGCTACTGAATGGGTTGAAGTGGTTTCAAATCTCGCATTAGATCGTGTTGAGCTCCTCGATTTGTCGGGACGTATTGTTCAGTGCTCTACTGTTAGATCAAACCTGTATCGCGAGCGAATCGCACTGGATACCTTAGAAAGTGGAGTGTATGTGATTCGTGCAATCGGTGCTAAGAATGAGCTGTCGATTCAAAGACTGGTGATCCGTTAATTTTCAGCGAAAATCAAATCAATTGCGCAGGTGGCACTAGGTCACCTGCGCTTTTTTATGTTTTAGTTTTCGGACATAATCGTGAGATGAAGGGAATTCTGGAACCAATGACTTTTGTTGAATGCTAATAAGGGTTTTCGAATTACAACGCGAACGAATCGATTGGTCATTCCATAAATCAAATCAAACCAGTAGTGTGGAAGATCTAGCTGAACGGTTGTAAAAGCTTCTTTCTGTAGAAAGAGTAGATCTAAAGGTAAAGTTCAACAATACATGCTTTTGGTTCTGGTTTGCGCTCAAAAAGTGCTGTTAAACCAGTGATGTTTTGCTGGTATGATCAGGGGCCGGCCATCCGCCTCCCTCCATCGCAAAAATCGGGATTTTCGGAAAATGTATCAAGAGCTTACCCGTTTGTAATCGCATAATTCCATTCGCTATATAAATAAAAAAGGTTGTCCATTTGGACAACCTTTTTTATTGGAAATACAGATCTTACTTTACGCGCTCGACATATTCCCCGCTTCGCGTATCCACTTTCACTTTGTCACCTTCGTTGACAAACAATGGCACGTTTACTACAGCGTCATTTTCCAATGTTGCTGGTTTCAAGGTGTTCGTTGCAGTATCTCCCTTCAGTCCGGGTTCGCAATAGGTGATGACAAGTTCAACGAACGTGGGTGGTTCGGCTAAAATCACATTGTCATTTTCGAAGGATACTTTCACTTCCATGCCTTCTTTCAGGAATTGAAACGAGTCGCCGAATAATTCACTCGGAACCGGTACCTGCTCAAATGTTTCCTTGTCCATGCAAACGATGTTATCACCGTCCTTGTACAAGTAATCCATCATTTTGTACTCAACCCGTGCGATTTCGACTTCTTCACCGGAACGGAATCGGTTTTCAAGTGTCTTACCTGTTTTAAGATTCCGCATTTTCCCCTGGTAAAATGCCCTAAGGTTTCCCGGGGTGCGGTGTTGCCATTCGATGACTTGACACAATTCTCCGTTGTATCTGAGTACAGTGCCTACTGATACATCTCCTGTATTTGCCATGATGCGTAAATAGTGTGTTTGGTTCTGAATAAAGAAGGCAGAGTGTTGTCGCTCTGCCTTCTGGTGTTGGTTGGGGATTATCAGGCCTCTACGACCTCGAAGTTGAGCTTCGCGCGAATGTCGCGGTGTACTACAACCTCGGCCATGTACGTTCCGGTTTTCTTGATGTGTTCCTCGGGCATGTGGATTTGCTTCTTGTCGATGGAGTAGCCCATCGATTTCAGCTTTTCGACAAGCTGCTGTGAGGTAACCGAACCGAACAACTTGCCATTTTCGCCGACTTTCGCGCCAATGGTAAGAGTTACGCTCTCCAAAGCAGAGGTGAGCTTTTCGGCATCCATACGCACTTTGGCAACTTTGTGCGCACGCTGCTTAATGACTTCTGCGTGGATTTTTTTGTTTGTGTCGTTTGCAATTACAGCAAGTCCGCGGGGGATGAGGTAATTGCGGCCGTAGCCTGGACGAACGGTGACTACATCGTCAGCGTACCCCAGATTTTTGATGTCCTGCTTGAGAATGATTTCCATGATCTGTTTCCTCCTCTCTTATTTTAACAGGTCAGTTACATAAGGCATGAGCGCCAAGTGACGCGCGCGCTTTACTGCTTGTCCGACCTTGCGCTGGAACTTCAGGGAAGTTCCGGTAAGGCGACGGGGTAGAAGCTTGCCTTGCTCGTTTACAAATTTCGTCAGGAAGGTGGCGTCCTTGTAGTCGATGTACTGGATGCCCATCTTCTTGAAACGGCAGTACTTCTTCTTGTTGACGTCAACTGCCGGCGGGTTCAGGAACCGGATGTTTCCGGATGCTGCGGGTGCTTTGCTTGCCATGATCTCCTGGTTCGTTTAGTTAGCTGCTTCTTCCTGTTTCTTGACGGTCGCGTTCTTGCGCTTCCTCTCGTTGTAGGCGACCGCGTGCTTGTCAAGAGCGATCGTGAGGAAACGCATAACGCGCTCATCCCTTTTGTATTCGATTTCCATCTTGGCCACCAAGGATGGGTCGGCCTGGAATTCGAACAGGAAGTAGAACCCGGTGTTCTTCTTCTGGATAGGGTAAGCCAGTTTGCGCAATCCCCAATTGTTCTCCTGAACAATTACGGCACCGTTGTCGGCGAGGAATTTGCGATACTTCGCAACCGCTTCATCAACCTGCTCCTGAAGCAGTACAGGAGTCAGAATGAATACGGTTTCATACTGTTTTTTCATTTTAACTGGTTTTTTCCTTTTTGAAGGACTGCAAAAGTACGAAAAGACCGCATATCCGACCAGGTTCGGGTGTCTTTTCTTTTCAATATCAATAAACTATTGATAATCAGTCTTTAAAGCCTTGAATTAAGTAGGCTTTCTCACTCGTAGCGCAAGGCTTCAATCGGGTCGAGCCGGGAGGCCTTGATGGCGGGGTACAATCCCGAACCCAGTCCTACCAAAAAGCATAGCCCAACCCCGAGCATGATCCAGTTCCAGGGAACGATAAAAGCCCCCCCAACGGCCAGGCTGATGCCGTTGCCGATAAGGATACCTAAAACAATCCCTGTGATGCCGCCCAGTTGGCAAATCACCACCGCTTCGGTCAGGAATTGGTTGCGGATGGCCGATGAGGTCGCACCGAGCGATTTCCGAATGCCGATTTCCCGAGTCCGCTCTGTGACGGATACGAGCATGATGTTCATCAATCCGATAGAGGCACCAAGCAGCGTGATGAATCCGATAATTGTTGCGGCAAGTGTAACTGTGCTAATCGACTCAATGACAATGTTAGCCAGGCTGTCGCTTTGAACGATCTCAAAGCTGTTTTCACGGCCGACTCCGTCCTTGCGCACATTACGGAATAGCGCCGTTGATTCTCCGATGGCCGCTTCCAATGCACCGGTCTGGGGAACTTTCACCGTGATGGTGTAGGTTGTTTCCTCTGAGGCATAGTCCTGTTTTACATTTAGGACGGGCACAAGACAGATTTTGTCGCCACCGAATCCCATGCTTGAACCCTTTTCAGCCAGGGTTCCTACAACCCGGTATTTGTCAGCACCGACACTAACCAATTGGTCTACAGCTAGCTTACCAGGAAAAAGTGTTTCTGCCACATCTTTACCAAGCAGGCAGACATGATAGCCCGAAAGAACTTCCGCAGCTGTGATGTTTCTGCCTTCGGCAATCTTGTAGCCAGAAACATCAATGTAGCGCTCATCTACCCCCATGACATTGATGTTGGGGTTTGTTTTCAATCCGCCATGCTTGATGGTGCCGGCAAAAGTGGCCATGGCCGATACCGATACTTGAGCCGGATGATCAAAGCGATTGGAAAACTCCTGAGCCTGGTAAAACGTGATTTTCGGATGTCTCTTCGGGCGCTTACCTCCGCCTCCCATGTGGACATTCATGCCGGAATTCCTGATAGTGAAGGAGTTTGAACCCATGTTGGAAAAACTGTCGTTGATGGATCCCTTCAGAGCATCGATAGACGTAAGGATTCCCACCAATGCCATTATCCCGAAAGCGATAATTAGGATGGTTAATACCGTCCGGAGCATTTGTCCTCGAACCGCCGATAGGGCAATCTTAATATTTTCCCCCAATGTCATCGATGCAAAGGTATGGACGAAGAAGCTGAGGCCTCCGGTATGTGGGTAAAAATGCACACATCCTCTTGCACTGTCAGCCTGAATTACGTATACTTGTAGTTGGAAACTTAAAAAAAATCACAATGAAGAAAATTCTTGTCTTGGGCGCCTTCCTGATGTTGGCCAGCGCTGCCACCACATTCGCTCAAAATAGTCTCCCCACTGTCGAGGACCGTGTAGAGAGGGCTACCGCAGCTCCTGATATGAAGGTTGAAGCCAAGCCGGCCAAATCCTGCTGCGCGAACAAAGCAGCCAGCTCATGCTCCAAGGACCAGCAAAAGGCAGCGGCATCCTGTAGCAAGGACCAGCAAAAGGCAGCGGCATCCTGTAGCAAGGACCAGAAACAGAAAGCCGCAGGCAAGTCTTCCTGCTGCATGAAGAGCGGAAGCAGCCATGCCGATGCGAAAACCGAAGAAAAAACAGAAATGAACCACAAGCACTGATTGTGCTTCAGCCAATTGAAAAGGCTCTCCAAACGGAGAGCCTTTTTGCATTATGCACCGAGGTGTAGGTGAAGATCTTCCAGCGTACGGATGGTGATCACCGGTTCGGGATGTGGAGACTCGTCTTTCGGGTTAAAGTGTACTGCATGCATGCCCACGCACATGGCACCGTAAACATCGGTTTCAAAAGTGTCTCCAATCATCATGCAGGACTCAACACTTTTTGCATCTGAGTGATGCATGGCATGTTTGAACAGCAAAGGGTCTGGTTTAATGTGTCCGATCTCCTCCGATATATAGATTTCACTGAAATAGGTAGCCAGCCCTGAGCATTCAAGTTTGACGTACTGTGCTTCGGGGAAACCATTGGTGATGATTGCCATGCGGTACTTACCTTCCAGGGATTTTAGCAGCGTTTCTGCTCCGGTAATCAGGTGTGTTTTTCTGGGCGTGCGGTGAATGAACTCGTCGGAGAGCGTCTCAATCAGTTTTGCCGATGTGATTTTAAAATCGACCAGCGTGTCTGCAAAGCGTTTGTTTCGCACATCGGCCTTGTTGACTTTTTTCTCAGCATACAAACCCCATAGTCGATCGTTGTGTGATCGATAAGCCGTGTGGAAGGCAGCGAAGTCGGGAATCCCGTGCATGGTCAATTGTAATTCCTCAAACAACTCCCTTAGGCTTTCTTCCGCATTGCGGTCTGTATCCCACAAGGTGTGGTCGAGGTCAAAAAACAAATGTGTAATAGGGTGGATCATTTGCTTACTTGTTCTTTTAATTCTTTCATACTGTCTACATGTAAAAGCGCAAACACGGTAGTCAATACGATTGACCAGAAAATCAGGGATACAAACATATAGGTGATGATTTTTCGCTTATTGTGAACGAGGTGATTTGCCACCAGCGTACCGATGGGGATCGAGAGCAGGACTGGAGTGAGAAATGCGATGCCCGATAAGCCATAGCTTGTCCAAATGCGAACGATGCGGCGGTTTCTGGTGTTGAAGATTTTCTTCGGCGTTTCCGTTTCGGGCTTTTGTTTCCTAAGCGAACGAATAATTCTGAGGATGCTCTTCTCAATGCGGAGTATAGGTTCAGATAGGTAGGTGAACAATAACACACCCAGCATTCCTCCCAAGAGGCAATAGAAAAATGTCTCTCCCGGGTCGAGCGCCTGTTCCCCGCCGAAGTAAGCGAATGGAGGTCCAGCAGCGAATTTGAAGCTACTTAGAAAAATGACCTGAATGACTTTCCAAAACGATTCCATCCCGGATTCAGGTCAGACGATGTTGTCCGGTGTTCAGAGTTTCTCTCCGTATGCCAAGTCTCCGGCATCGCCCAAACCCGGTACGATGTAGGACTGCGCCGTAAGTTCTTCGTCAATAGCACCAATCCACAAGTCGACTTCTTCAGGCATGTGTCGCTTCACGTATTCTACGCCGCTGGTACTGCCAAGCGCGGCAACAATATGGGTGTGCTTGGGTTTTCCCCGTTCAAGAATGGCTTTGTAAGTCGTGACAATCGATGCACCAGTTGCGAGCATCGGATCGGCGAGGATCAGGATTCTTCCGTCCAGGGATGGCGTGCTTACGTATTCCAGACTGATCTCAAAGCTGCCGTCCTTGTGGTGCTTGCGGTATGCAGAGATGAAGGCATTATCAGCATGGTCGAAGTAATTGAGTATTCCCTGGTGCAAAGGAAGGCCTGCCCTAAGGATTGTTCCGACAACGGGCTGCTCTGAAGGTACCATCACTGGAGCGACGCCGAGCGGCGTTGTCACTTCGCGCAATGCATATGGGAGTTTACGGCTGATCTCAAGTGCGGCAATCTCACCAATTCGCTCTAGGTTCCGACGGAAGCGCATCCGGTCGTTCTGAACGGAAATATCACGTAGTTCAGCGATGAATTGGTTTATAATTGAATGATTTTGGCTTAAGAGATGTACCATGTTGAAGGTTCAGATATAAAGTCCTCCGTTTACATGCAGGACTTGACCTGTGATGTATCCGGATTCCGGTGAGGCCAAAGATACGACCATCTCAGCAAGTTCATCAGGGTGACCCAACCGGCCAGCCGGGGTGTGTGCACGGATGTCTTCGCGTAGGGATTCATCCACAGAACTGATCATCCCTGCTTCAAAGTAACCCGGAGCAATGCAGTTGACTGTGATGTTGAAGCGGGCCAGTTCAACAGCCTGCGCCCTGGTTAATCCTTCAAGTGCCGATTTCGAGGCAGCATAAAGGGCTGTGCCGACCAGGGGGCGATGAGCGACAATTGAGCTGACGTAAAGGATTCGTCCGCCGCTTGACTGGCGCAGAAGTGGAATGGCGTATTTGCTGCATAACCAGGATCCGGTTGTGTTTACAGAAAACACTTCGTCCCAGTGTTGTCTTTCTGTTTTCCAGCTCAGGCCACTGGCTGCGACACCTGCATTGCAGATCAGGACATCGAGGCTGCCGAAGTTTTCTTGAATTTTTCCGAACATCGACTGTATGTCTCCTTCCTTGCTCAAATCAGCTTGGACTATCAGATGTGATGAGCCGTTGTCAGTCATGGATTCGACCTGTTTATGGGCCTGTTCCATGTGTTGGAAGGTGTGAAGACACACTGTATATCCTGCCCGTACGAGTTTCTCGCAAATGGTTTTACCCAATCCACCAGTGGCACCGGTTACCAGGGCTGTCCTTGTTTTCATGATCAATACTTCAGCCAACGGATCGCCCGTGGCAGGCGGTTGGCGCGAAGTCGTAAATATAGACAATCGCTGCTGCCGAAGTGATGATAGAAGCGGGCAACTGATTTGACAGTCGAGCCTCCGAAATCCAATGTAAGGCCAGTTCCTGCGTGTTCCTTGATGACCGAATCGAAGAGATGGTGCATTGCACCTGATTTTTTTCCTTCCGATGTGCTGAAACCCTTCAGATAGAGCAGTCTGCCGCAGGATTCAATAAAGAATGCACCTGCATGGATGCTGCCGTCAGGGTGGCTGATTGAAAGGCTTCTCGTAGTTGCATGGGTTGATGCAGCACGCATGAGTTCCGCCAATCGATGGTAATCCTGTTGCCGAAATGTCTTGGCAAGTTCCGGCTGGTGCATTTTGAATTGATCTACCAGTACCTCGGGCTTATATTGTTCGCGAATCCTGAAATCCGATTTTCTTGTTTTTCGAAGGACGCGACGTAAGTTGTCCGAATAATTCTGCTCTATTTCCGAATAAGGTTCATTCAGTGATAGTTTCTGATACTGCTTTTCTTCTGATGAACATCCTTCAGGGAGTACGCGGTGTCCCTCGTGAAGACAGAAGTCCTGATATGTAAAATGTTCAGGTATCGCTTCAAGGAACCTCAGGCGTTGGGTTTCATCCGTTTCTTTTCCGGATATAACGCCCATGTGCCTGAGAAAAAAAGGTTGGTAGAGGTAGTTGATGCCTAGCTTGTCGCGACTTGCCACAGGCATGATGGCTTCGTATTGCCCCTCAACAAGGGCGAACCAGTCACCGGCTGTACAGGCGTCAAGGTACCAGCTCATAAAAAAAACTTGGCCAAAGTTTCCAGTCCTTACACGCTCGTTCCAGGCATGGGTGTTGATTTCTTTTCGGTGTAAAAGACGTATCATGATTAAATCTGAATCGCGTTATATCCGCAAAATCGGTGACGTTGCTTATGTTCTTTGATAAACATGTCAATGGCATCAAGGCTGAAGGGGCTCAGTGCTTTGGGATGGCCAATGACAACCAGTTGTTTGGCTTTTTTATTTTCATGCTGTAACAGGGATGCGTTCAGTCGCGATGCGTTATATCCGTCAACCGATACCGGCTGGGTGGTGAATTGTGTGAGCAGTTTTTTTCTGTAGCCTGGAGCCGGCATGGGATTTCCGTCTCCAATTGGCCTATAATAACCTGGCTTGATGCGGCCGAGTAAGAAGAGCTTCCAATAAAAATAGGGTGACTCAATTCGTGAACTGATGGGGATTTCGGTGAACTGTCCGTTTTCTTCTTCCTGCAGTGGATCCACTGCGAATTGCCAATTCGATTGCTGTGGTGCCTTTCTGAAGTCGTAGGAGTATTCACGGGAATTGAAATGTCCGCCGGGAAACACACTGCTGTCGATTTTGATGCCGGCTGCCGACAGGGCCTCTGACATGACTTCAAAGGGTTGTACGCACCAACCACCTGCCCGAAACGCGCGTACATACCCGGTATGCGTGAACTCTTGAAGGCGCTTGCAATACGAACTGACGATCCTCTGAATTTCTTCCTTTGGAAAATCAGCTAGTTTGTAACGACTAACATCGCAATTCCATTGCCACCCATCGTAGTTGCTGTCTTCCCAATGTGGATGAATGTGCAGCTGCAACTCGTGTCCGCTCTTTGAGAGTCGGAAAAGTTGATCACAGATCAATCGATAATCGCCTGTTAAGGAGGGGTGCTTCTCCAGCTCACGCTCCATTTTGATCAGGAATCCGATGTCGACAAAAAATACCAGTGGAATGCCATGGCGTTGCGCAATCTTCTCAAGCTGCTCTGTGGGTTTGATCATGCATCGTTGCACCGAA
>JAJTFW010000067.1 GCA_021299095.1 Sphingobacteriales bacterium
CGATGGGTGCATTGCTGAAGGGATTCTGGTTTTTCCCGCTGCGGAGATCTCCGAAATCGGAAAATGTAAACGAACTGAAGCTTGCCCAATTTCCGCGTGCTGCCTCTACACCGACGTGCGCGGTTTTCTCGCGGTTCACCGATCCGTACCTCACAAAGGCATCTGCCTTCAGGTTTTTGTCACCCGGCAGTGCGAATTCCGGACTACGCGTGTACAGATGAATTACACCGCCCAGGGCATCGCTACCATAGATCGTCGAAGAGGGCCCATAGAGGACTTCGATGCGTTCAAGGCTATTGTTGTCGAGGCTGAGGATATTCTGGAGATGACCGCTGCGATAAATAAGGTTGTTCAATCGCACACCGTCCACCATCAGCAAAATCCTGCTGGCTTCGAATCCACGCAACACGGGCGATCCTCCACCCATCTGGCTTCGCTGTACAAACACCCCTGCTGCCGACGAAAGTACATCGGCGGTAGTTTGAGCCTGAGCGGCAAGGATTTTCCGTCTATCGATGACCTGTACCTGCTGCGCAACTGTGCGCCGCGTTTCTTCCGAACGATTGGCCGATACGACGATTTCATCGAGCGCATTGCTACGCAGTGTATCGGGACTGACTTCCTGTGCGGTTGCAATAAACACCACATGACACAAGAGCAGGCAAATACCCAGAGGGAGACGTAAACCCATCATGACTCCGAAAGTAACAAACCAATGGGATTGAATCAGAGCAATCCGAGCTCACGGCACGCCCGTTCGGCTGCTACCTGCTCGGCTTTCTTCTTCACGTGATCGCTTCCCAGTGCCACTTGCTTCCCATCGAGCATCAGCCGTACGGTGATGAGCCGTGCGCGGGGATCTTCCTCCACCGTTTCGAACACCACCGACTTGCGTTCGCGCTGGCTCCAGTTCAGGATCACGCTCTTGAAATTCTTCTCGGTGCTTTCAATCTCTCCGAGGTCAACGTGTGGCCGGATGATACGCGACAGCAGATAATGCTGCGTAATGGCATATCCACGGTCGAGGTAAATGGCGCCGATGAAGGCTTCGAAGGCATCGCCGTACATGCTGCGGTAGGTTCCCGGACCGGCATCCTTTTGAAGCATCTCATCAATTCCGATTTTAACGGCCAGGTGCTTCAGGTGCTCGCGGCTAACGATTCGGCTACGCATCTCCGTGAGAAAGCCCTCATCCTTGAAGGGGTACTTCTTAAAGAGCAAATCGGCTACCACAGCACCCAAAACTGCATCACCCAGATATTCGAGGCGCTCGTTGCTGAGCCGGTTTCCTCCGGTGGTTTCGAGCGCCAGCGATCGATGGCTGAAGGCCAGTTTATAAAGCGAGATGTTGCGTGGATAAAAACCGAGCAGGCTTTGCAGAGCGCGGATGAACGCCTTGTCTTTCGCATCCGCCAGAAACCAGAGCCGGATGAGGGTGCTTATCGCCAAATCAGGAGTGGTATTTCTTGACAATGATGGAGGCGTTGTGCCCTCCAAAACCGAAGGTATTGCTCAAGGCCGCGTTCACCGTACGGTACTGGGCCTCATTAAAGGTGAAATTGAGCTTCGGGTCAAATGCCGGATCATCGGTGAAGTGATTGACCGTGGGCGGAATGGCATCGTTGGCCACAGAAAGCACCGTGGCAATGGCTTCAATCGCCCCGGCGGCACCAAGCAGGTGGCCGGTCATTGATTTGGTGGAACTGATGTTTAGTCGGTAGGCATCCTCACCGAAGAGTTTGCCAATGGCCATGGCCTCACTGGGATCACCGACCGGCGTAGAGGTACCGTGCACGTTGATGTAATCGATGTCGGAGGTGGTCATACCGGCATCGCGCAGGGCATTGCGCATCACATTGAAGGCACCGAGTCCTTCGGGGTGAGTAGCTGTAAGGTGATAGGCATCTGCACTCATGCCTCCGCCGGCCACTTCGGCATAAATTTTTGCACCACGGGCTTTGGCATGCTCCAATTCTTCCAAAATGAGGCAACCCGCTCCTTCACCGAGAACGAATCCATCGCGGTCAAGGTCGAAAGGCCTTGAGGCCGTCTCGGGTGAGTCGTTGCGCTCGGACAGGGCGTGCATGGCTCCGAAACCTCCGATGCCTGCTTCGTTTACAGCTGCTTCACTTCCTCCACTGAGAATGATATCGGCCATACCCAGTCGGATGTAATTGAAGGCATCGATAACAGCGTTGGTGGATGAAGCGCAGGCCGAAACCGTACAGAAATTCGGTCCGCGGTAACCGTAACGCATCGAAATGTGACCGGCCGCGATATCGGCTATCATCTTGGGAATGAAAAAAGGATTGAATCGGGGTGTTCCGTCGCCCTTGGCGAAGTTGCTCACTTCATCCAGAAAGGTACGAAGGCCTCCGATTCCTGAGCCCCAGATAACCCCCGTGCGATCGGGGTCGGGCTTATTCTCAAGCAATCCGGCATCGTTCACCGCCTCCTCACAGGCCGCTATGGCCAGTTGGGAAAAGCGGTCGAGCTTGCGGGCTTCCTTGCGGTCGAGGTAATTACCCGGATCAAAACCCTTCACTTCACAAGCGAACCGGGTCTTGAACTTGGATGCATCAAAGAGAGTAATATCCGCTGCTCCGCGCTGACCGGCCAACAAGGCCTTCCAGTACTCGGGAACGGTATTGGCCAGCGGATTTAGGGATCCCAGGCCCGTTATTACAACACGTCTGAACTGCATCTTCAGCCGGAAAAAGGCGAATTACTTAGCGTTAGCCGTAATGTAATCGACAGCCTGACCTACAGTAGAGATCTTTTCAGCCTGATCGTCGGGGATGGCGATGTTGAATTCCTTCTCAAATTCCATGATCAACTCCACGGTATCGAGCGAATCGGCTCCGAGGTCGTTGGTGAAACTCGATTCATTTGTGATCTCTCCTTCGTCAACTCCGAGTTTGTCAACGATGATGGCCTTTACGCGGGATGCGATGTCAGACATTTTGCTATTGGATTGGTTTAGACAGGGGGCAAAAGTAATAAATAATAGAAACGATACGACCGATAGTTTAAGTCATTGCATATCAGTTCTATATATTTGTCATGCCAGGTACTGGGAACGAATTTGGGCCCAGGCACTACTTTCGTAAGGTCGCCACAGGATACGCATGCCGTTGCATTCCAACTCCCTTTTTGCCCGAATCGCCCTGGTGGCCGGGTTGGCCTATGCAGCCTTTCTGTGCGTATTCGCCCTGGATGTGTTCAGCGAAAGCGTCAATAGTCCGGCCGATTTCGTGGTTTCCCTACTGATGCACCTGTCCCCTGCCTTGCTTGTGTTGGCAGGCAGCCTGCTGGCAAACCGGCGTCATTTACTGGGCGCCTTGGTTTTCAGCTTGTTCGGAACACTTTACCTGATCGTTTCCTGGGGACGATTTCACTGGTCGGTGTACGCGCTCATTGCCGGACCTTTGTTTTTGTGTTCGGTCCTGCACCTGCTGGCGGCTCGCCAATCATCGGTATCCTGAAGTGCAGTAGGCTCAGGCTTTGATGTGCCCCCAGTTCTCACCGCTTTTAATGCGGTACAGTTGCATTTCGGAAATACCGAACTGCGCAGCGATCTGCTTCATGGTTCGCACCCGCTTTTTATCGAAGATGAGCTGTTTAATCCGCTTAACGATCACATCGGTGAGCTTATGGCCCACTTTGCGGTTCAACGATCGGTAGGCCAGCACAGCGGGGCTCTTCTGTTGGTGCTGCTCCATTTCCTCCTTGGTTGTCCAACGCAGGTTGCTGGCGCGGTTGTCCTCCTTGTTGTAATTGATGTGGATGACATAGATCGCTTTCGCACTCCGCTTGCTTAAGAAAGCCTCGGCCACCAAACGGTGAATGAACAGCGTCATGTTGCGGCCATCGGGTTTTAACTTCAGGGTAGGATAGCCTCCCATGAGTGTCCCGCGAAGCAGGTTTCCGTCTTTGATGGCTGTTGTGTAACTGACCAGACGGCCCTGATCAGAGACCGCATACTCGCAACGGAAAACACCGTTGTTGAAATGGATCACTTTCCACTTTTCATTCTTGATTGGTTTCACCATGTGTTGAAGGGTTAGGTTAGGTCAATGGGTTCAATGAAGAAACTATGCAAAAAATGTGGAGCCGTTTGAGGAATGAAAGTAAACATATTTTTTGAATTCCAAAGCCGCTGAACCCTTTGTGATTCAGAAAATTATACACGACAAGTTTGTTCCATTCAACAACCCCCGCAACTACTCCCAATGGAAACCGGAGTGTTCAAGCCGGTTTTCACCCCCGAATAGGCGCTGTTTGCCTGATTCAAAGCCGTGTTGACCTCAAAATGAGTCACAAGCGCTTGGTTGAAAAGTAGATTGCCATCACAAAGCACATCAAGATGAAACACGCACACAAACGTTCAGCCCAGCAAAAACGCAGAATGCTGATTGCCGCATTCATCCTCACCGCAGTGATTTTCATGCTGCTGGGCCCGAAATTGAAAGCAACGGAGCCTCTGCCGGATGGTCTGGCCCTGCTCCAGGTCAATTCGAATCTCCTCATTCTCCTAAAATCCCTTCTGACAGCCTAAGGCCTTATGCGAAAAACGCGCGTGCTTATTTTGGAATTGGGTGCAGGCTACTTTGCTTTGCACCATGGAACAGGTCGCCATTCTGGCATCGGGAACGGGAAGCAATGCCGACCGCCTATGCACCAGATTCAATCAACACCCCACCGTCCGTATACGGCTTATAGCATGCGACCGCGAAACGGCTGGGGTTTACGAAGTCGCGCGGCGGCACCACTTGCCCTGTCATCACCTCCCTGCTGAGTTACGAAAGAATCCGGAAGCCTTGGTTCATTTTTTCCGCGAGCAAGGCATCACCTTTATTGTGCTTGCCGGATACCTGCGCTTGATTCCTCCGCAACTGATTGAAGCCTATCCTGGCCGGATCATCAACCTGCATCCATCGCTCTTACCGAAATTCGGTGGCAAGGGCATGCACGGGATGCATGTGCATGAGGCCGTGTTTGCAGCGAAGGAGCCTGAAACCGGAATCACCATCCACCATGTGAATGCGCACTACGATGAGGGTGCGGTAATCGCGCAGTTCAGGACGAAGCTGGAAGCGGAAGACCGCCCTGAGCGAATTGCTGAAAAAATAGCTGCGCTCGAAAAGGCCCATTTCACCGATACCGTTGAGCAGGTTATTTTACAGCTTCAGGAAAGCGCCGGATAAGATTCGCTTGAGCGTACTACTCTGAACAACTCACTTAGGAAAGCACGGTCGCCTTGGATGGCATCAGTTCGCGCACTGCCGATGCGATAGCGGATGTATCGAAGCCACATTCGGCATAGAGCTCTTTTTGTTCGCCGTGCTCGATCCATTTATCGGGTATTCCCAACCTTACGATACGGGCCTGGTAGCCGTGATCGACCATAAACTCGGCCACCGCACTGCCGAAACCGCCCTGAATACACCCGTCTTCCACAGTGATCACGTTCTTGAACTCGTGAAAAATTTCGTGGAGCAGGGTTTCATCCAATGGCTTTACAAAACGCATATCGTAGTGTGCCGGATATAACCCTTCTTCCGCCAGCACATCACAGGCTTGAACAGCGAAATTTCCCGGGTGTCCGAGCGTGAGGATAGCCACCTTTTCTCCACCACGGATTTTGCGGCCCTTACCTACCGGAATCGCTTCAAAGGGCTTGCGCCAATCCACCATCACACCGTTTCCACGTGGATAACGAATACTGAATGGCCCCATCCCCGGATGGGTGGCCGTGTACATGAGGTTACGCAACTCCTGCTCGTTCATCGGAGCCGAAACCACCATGTTGGGAACGCAGCGGAAATAGGCCAGATCGAATGCACCGTGGTGTGTTGGTCCATCGGCACCGGCGAGTCCGCCCCAATCCAAACAAAAAACAACTTGCAGGTTCTGGAGGGCCACATCGTGCAACACCTGATCGTAGGCGCGCTGCATGAAACTCGAGTAAATGTTGCAGAACGGGATCATACCCTGGGTAGCCATTCCGGCAGAAAACGTCACGGCATGCTGCTCGGCAATACCGACATCGAAGGCACGGTCGGGCATGGCCTTCATCATGATGTTTAGCGAACAGCCGGAAGGCATGGCGGGAGTAACACCGATAATCCGGTTGTTCATTCCGGCCAGCTCCACCATGGTATGTCCGAACACATCCTGATACTTGGGCGGTTGTGGTTTATCGGAAGCAGACTTGACGATTTCACCGGTGATTTTGTCGAACAGGCCCGGTGCATGCCACTTGGTCTGATCTTTTTCGGCGAGTTCGTATCCCTTACCCTTCACGGTGAGGCAATGCAGGATTTTCGGTCCGGGAATGTGCTTCAGATCATCGAGCACCTTCACCAGGTGATTCACATCGTGCCCGTCAATTGGTCCGAAATAGCGGAACTTCAGCGACTCGAACATGTTGCTCTGCTTGAGCAAAGCACTCTTCATCGCTCCTTCCACCTTTTGGGCAATGGACTGGGCGTTGGGACCAAACTTGCTGATAACACCGAGCAGCTTCCACACTTCGTCTTTCACCTTGTTGTAGGTGCGCGAGGTGGTGATATCGGTGAGGTATTCTTTCAGAGCGCCGACATTGGGGTCGATGCTCATGCAATTATCATTCAAAACGACCAGCAGGTTGCTGTCCTCTACACCGCCGTGGTTCAGTCCTTCAAAGGCCAGTCCGGCTGTCATGGCTCCATCGCCGATCACTGCTACATGCTGACGCTGTTTGTCGCCCTTGAGACGAGAGGCAACGGCCATACCGAGTGCTGCGGAGATGGATGTGGAACTGTGTCCGACTCCGAAGGTGTCGTATTCGCTCTCTGTGCGTTTGGGGAAGCCGCTGATACCCTTGTAAATGCGGTTGGTATGAAAAACCGGACGGCGGCCAGTCAGGATTTTGTGCCCGTAGGCCTGATGCCCTACATCCCAAACCAATTGATCGTGGGGTGTATTGAAGACATAATGCAGCGCCACGGTCAGTTCGACCACACCGAGGCTTGCTCCGAAGTGTCCACCGTTGACGGAGACGATATCGATGATGTACTGTCGCAATTCATCGCAAACCTGCTTAAGCTGGTCTTCACTCAGGGAGCGGAGATCGGAGGGAATCTGGATTTTATCGAGCAGGGGTCCTGCGTTGACCTGGTGCATGGGCATAGCGGAATGTGCGTAAAGTTAAGTAAACACCATCAGGCGTACGAGAAGTATAACACCAGGCCCTTGCGTTTGGTTTGACCCTGAAGCAATTTCCTGAGGAGGATGGCTACTCGTGCTTTGGTTCAAGGGGGAAAATCGGCTTCCTTTGCGGGACCGGAGCCTTTATTCCCCGGACTCTTTTCCCCTATGGAACACACCTCTGTACACGAATTGCTTGATGCTGCTTGCATCGGGCGCAGCGCCATTGCCAAAGGATGGGTGCGTAGTAAGCGCGGTAACAAAAACGTGGCCTTTATCGCCCTAAACGACGGGAGCACGATACACAACCTCCAGCTGGTGGTTGATCCGAGCCGAATCGGCGAAGACGTGTTGAAACGCATCGGAACCGGGGCCTGCCTTCGTGCCGAGGGGAACATTGTGGCCTCTTCGGGTTCGGGCCAGGCCACTGAAATGCAGGTCGATTCCCTGCATATTTACGGAGAAGCCGATCCTGAAACCTATCCACTGCAGAAAAAAGGACACTCCCTTGAGTTCCTGCGCGAAATCGCCCACCTGCGCCCCCGTACCAACACGTTCGGTGCCGTATTCCGTATCCGTCATCATCTGGCTTTTGCCATTCACAAATACTTCAACGACCGCGGATTCTTTTACCTCCACGCACCCATCATTACCGGGTCGGACGCAGAAGGAGCCGGGGAAATGTTCAGGGTAACAACCCTTGATCCGATCAATCCGCCGCGCAACGAGGCCGGAGAGGTGGACTACACCGAAGATTTGTTCGGTAAGGCCTCAAACCTGACTGTGTCGGGCCAGCTCGAAGGAGAGCTGGGAGCCCTTGCGCTTGGAAAGATCTACACCTTTGGACCAAC
>JAJTFW010000016.1 GCA_021299095.1 Sphingobacteriales bacterium
CCGTTTCCAGCACGCGCAACAACCTGACCTGGGTCATGAGGGGCAAATCAGCGACTTCGTCAAGGAATATAGTGCCTCCGTTTACAACTTCAAAATACCCTTTCCTTGCCTCGTGTGCGCCGGTGAATGCACCTTTTTCGTGGCCAAACAATTCGGAATCAATCGTCCCCTCGGGTATAGCTCCGCAGTTTACGGAAATATAGGGCCCGTGCTTCCTACTACTAATGTGGTGGATGATCTGAGGGAAAATTTCTTTTCCTGTTCCGCTTTCACCCGTAATCAGAACCGATAAATCAGTTGGAGCTACTTGACGCGCTACGTTGATGGCATGGTCGAGCTGCGGCGAAGTGCCGATGATTCCGTGCCTATTTTTGATCTCCTGTATGTTCATGAAAAACTACCTGTGTTGGAAGTTCCGCGAGTTAGGATCAGACCGTTTCTCCAATTAAAGTTGTAGCTGTGCATCGGTCGACACGCACATTCACGTAATCACCGGGTTTCAATGCTCCTTTTGGAAACACAAGTACCGTGTTCTGCGAATTGCGTCCGAAAAGCATTTCCTGCGATTTTTTCGATGTGCCTTCTACCAACACACGGAATGTTTTACCGACGGCCGCGGCCGTTCGAATAGCAGAAAGCTTTTGTTGCAGGTCAACGATTTCCTGCAAGCGCCTGCCTTTCACATCTTCTGGAACGTCATCTTCAAACTTTTTTTCCGCTGCGGTTCCGGGTCGCTCGGAATACTTAAACATGTACGAGAAATCGTAACCTGCCCACTCCATCAAGGTCAGTGTATCGCGATGCTCATCTTCAGTTTCACTGCAAAAACCGCTGATGATATCGGTGCTGAGACCACAATCGGGGAGGATTCTTCGGATGGATTCGATGCGCCGGATGTAATCTTCGCGGCTGTATCCCCGGTTCATCTTTTCGAGTACACGGGTGTTGCCCGATTGGACAGGCAGGTGAATGTATTTGCAGATGTTCTCGTACCTTGCCATTACGTGCAACACCGCGTCGGTCATATCGCGCGGATTGCTGGTCGAAAACCTTACCCTCAAATCAGGATGGACACCGGCTACACGTTCCAACAAATCGGCGAATGTGGTGTACTTCGATTGCTCGGGTTCGGGAAGTGCATGCGCCAATGCCGCATGGACCGTTTCAGCTTCAAGTTCTTTTTTCTGTCCGCCGCCCCACCAGAGATAGGAATCCACGTTTTGCCCGAGCAGTGTGACTTCCTTATAGCCTAGTTCAAACAATTCGCGTGCTTCATTCAAAATGCTTTCCGGATCTCTGCTGCGTTCACGCCCGCGGGTAAAGGGCACCACGCAAAAGGAGCACATGTTGTCGCACCCGCGCATTATGGAAATGAATGCGGTGATTCCATTCGATCCGAGCCTTACGGGATTGATGTCGGCATAGGTTTCCTCCCTGGACAGAAGTACATTGACGGCCTTCTGACCACCGCTCACTTGTTCAATCAGGTTGGGAAGATCGCGGTAGGAATCGGGACCGGCCACCAGGTCTACCAGTTGTTCTTCCTCCAAAAACCTAGACTTAAGCCGTTCGGCCATACAGCCCAACACACCTACAATGAGTCCAGGATTGCTTCTCTTCAGTTTTTTGAAGTCCTGTAGCCGGGTTCGAACACGTTGTTCGGCATTTTCGCGAATCGCGCAGGTATTCAGAAAAATGACATCCGCTTCTTCGGCCTGGCGGGTTGTGGTGAATCCGTTGTCGTTGAGTATGGAGGCAACGATTTCGCTGTCCGAGAAATTCATCTGGCAGCCATAGCTCTCCAGAAAAAGTTTACGCGCTCCTCCCGGTGCTGATGAGCCATCCATCATGAGGGCTTCACCCTGACGCTGCTCATCAATAACCTTGTTTCCATGCTGGTGTTCCATGCGTTTTACTTTTCTTGGGGGTGCAAAGATAGGAAATTCACCCTGTGCACTGACAAGATGTCAGTCAGCTTGCGTATTGATTTCTGGCAGGCGAGGCGATTGGTTTACATGCGCCAAAACCCGTTTTAAGGCCGGATTTGGAGCCTTTTATGGGGTTAAAATCGAGGCCAAATGCAGATTTAATTATTGAAATTCAATGAGATACATTCGGGTTGGGTTTGTCGACTCCCGATGTGATTGGTCAAAATTCTCTTAATTTGCCCGGCGTAAGCTCATTACACGTTAACCCCCAAACCCTTCAATGGCCGATAATTTAGTGATAGTGGAGTCTCCCGCGAAGGCGAAGACGATCGAGGGATTTTTAGGCAAGGATTACACCGTCCGATCCAGTTTTGGCCATGTCCGTGACCTGGTTAAGAACGACAAGGCCATTGACATCAACAATGGTTTTGCACCCAATTATGAAATCAGCGAGGACAAGGTCAAGGTGGTGGACGAATTGCGCCGACTGGCGAAGAAAGCCAAGACCGTATGGCTCGCGACCGACGAAGACCGGGAGGGGGAAGCCATTTCCTGGCATTTATTTGAATCGTTGGAGCTGAAAAAGACAAGTACGCGCCGCATCGTATTTCATGAAATCACCAAAAAGGCCATTTTGGATGCGGTGAGCAATCCGCGAACCATCGATATGGACCTGGTGAATGCCCAACAGGCCCGACGCATTCTCGACCGTTTGGTCGGCTTCGAGTTGTCGCCGATCCTCTGGAAAAAAGTCAAGCCCAGTTTGTCTGCAGGTCGTGTTCAGTCCGTTTCTGTTCGACTGATTGTTGAGCGTGAGCGCGAAATCGAGGCTTTCCAAAGCCATTCTGCTTTTCGTGTCATAGCCCTATTTCTGGTGAAGGATAAAAAAGGCAATTTATCCACCCTCAAGGCCGAACATCCACGGCGTTTCCCCACTGAGGCGGAGGCCCAGGACTTGCTTTCCAGTTTAGCAGGTGCCGGTTTTTCCATCGCCGGACTTGAAGTAAAACCTGGAAAGAAAACACCTGCAGCTCCGTTTACAACCTCCACCCTGCAGCAGGAAGCATCCCGCAAGCTTGGTTTCAGTGTGTCGCAAACCATGGTACTTGCACAGCGCTTGTACGAGAGCGGAAAAATCACCTACATGCGAACCGACTCTGTCAACCTGAGTCAGCTTGCCATGGACGCCGCACGTGATACCATTTCCTCCATGTATGGGAAGCAATACTCCCATCCCAGGCAGTATCGAACCAAGAGCGCCAACGCCCAGGAGGCGCACGAAGCCATCCGTCCGTCCTACATGCAGAACAGTTCTGTGGACGGGGACTCGGGCGAGAAGCGCTTGTACGAACTGATTTGGAAGCGCACTGTGGCCAGCCAAATGGCTGATGCGCAGCTTGAACGTACAGTTGTAACGATAAACAACAATCAGACAGTTGATCTCTTTACGGCAACCGGTGAAGTTGTTCGCTTTGACGGCTTTCTCCGTGTTTACATGGAAGGTACTGATGACGAGAACGAGGAGAATGAAGCAGGCCTGCTTCCACCCTTGGAAAAGGGTCAGCCGCTCGATCTCGATGTGATGACTGCTACCCAGAAATTCTCATCACCGCCGGCTCGGTATACCGAGGCGAGTCTGGTAAAGAAACTCGAGGAGCTAGGAATCGGACGACCTTCTACCTATGCACCTACCATTTCTACAGTGCAAAAGCGTGGGTATGTGATCAAAGAAGATCGCATGGGCAGGGAGCGTAGTTTCACGGTTCTCACGCTCAAGGCCGGCAAGGTCAGTTCGGAGGTTCGCACCGAGACCTACGGCAGTGAAAAGGCGAAAATGTTCCCCTCCGATATTGGTACGGTTGTCACGGATTTTCTTGTGCAGCATTTTCCGGTTATCATGGATTACCACTTCACGGCCAATGTCGAGAAGGATTTCGATGAGATTGCGAATGGTCACATCGAATGGGAGCGAATGATCAAGAAGTTCTATGGTCCGTTCCACAAGCAAGTTGAGCAAACCGAAAAACACGGCGAGCGAGCCACTGGCGAGCGCGTGCTTGGTAACGAGCCAAAGACCGGACTCGCTGTTATCGCCCGAATCGGACGATTCGGACCTCTTGTGCAGATAAACGGGAAGAACGAGGATGACAAACCGCGTTACGCTAAGTTGCGAAGCGGGCAGCGCTTGGAGACCATATCGCTGGAAGAAGCCCTCGATCTGTTCAAAATGCCCCGTAACCTTGGAAGTTACGAGGGAGAAGACATCGTGATCGGAATCGGTCGCTTTGGTCCTTACGCGCGACATGGAAGTCTCTTTGCATCCTTGTCAAAAGAGGACGATCCCTATACCATCGAACTTTCGCGTGCAGTAGAACTCGTTGAAGCCAAACGACAGGCCGAGCGGGAGCGCATGATAAAGGTATTTCCGACCCGTGATGATGTTCAGGTGTTGAAGGGACGTTGGGGGCCTTATCTTGTTGTAGAAGGACGCAACTACCGGATACCGAAAGATACCATTCCGGAACAGTTGAGCCTCGAAGATTGCTTGGAAATCGCTGCTACGTCCAAGCCGTCCGGAAAAGTACGTAAGGTGAAAGCTGCGGGTAAGACACAGACTGCACCGGTGCGCAAAGCGGCCTCTCGTAAACCCGCCGCGCGTAAATCCACTACCGCTGCAAAGAAGCCTGCGGCAAAGAAGACTACTGTCAAAAAAACAACGACCAGTAAATCTAGCACGAAAGCTCCGGCCTCTTCCACACCAACCAAAGCGGTAAAGAAAACGGCTACCAAAAAGGCCGCGCCTAAAAAAGCGACCGCCAAAAAGGCTACCAAGACGGCCCGCCGTGGCTGATAAGGCATGTTTCAGGATTATTTTGCGCCGATTTCAGCTCAGTTAGACACAGGCACAGCACATCTGCTGTCGGACAGTATTGGGAATCGCGTACAGGCCTACCGTGAGAACGGCGTATTTCCTTCATTTGAAGGAGTGCGCATTGCGCTGATAGGGGTAGGTGAGGAGCGGGGTAGCCTAAATAACCGGGGTACAGCTGCAGGCCCTGACCATATCCGTGAAGAATTGTACAGGTTGCGGCTCCACCAAACGGCAGTTGGTATTGTCGATCTCGGCAATCTCATTCCTGGCCATGCAATTGGTGATACGTACGCCGCCATTGCGGAAGTGACCTGTGAGCTACTCTCGCACCACGTCATTCCGGTCATTTTGGGAGGTAGTCACGATCTGGTCTATGGACATTACTGCGGTTACAGAAAAGCCGAACAGGTCATTAACATCGTTTCTGTTGACTCCTGTTTCGATCTGGGTTTACCGGATGCACCCATTAACAGTGATACCTTTTTGGGCCATATCATACTCGAACAACCCAACTACCTTTTCAATTTCAGCAACCTGGCTTACCAGACGTATCTCAACGGTACTGAGAACGTTGCACTGATGAAGAAGTTGCACTTTGATGCTCACAGACTTGGTCAGGTGCAGACCGACCTCCAAGAAGCAGAGCCCGTACTGCGCAATGCCGATATGGTTACAATCGACATCGGTGCAGTCCGCCAGTCCGAGGCGCCCGGTAACGTCAATGCATCCCCGAACGGCCTTTTTGCCCATGAGCTTTGTCAGATCATGTACTATGCCGGTATGAGCGACAAGCTATCGGGTGCCGGTGTTTATGAATACAACCCCCGGCTCGACCGTGATCGCCAAACTGCCCGCCTGGTTGCACAGGCCCTTTGGTACTTCATCGAAGGCGTCAGCCAGCGGAAAAACGACCTGCCTGCTTCCGCATCACAGCACTATACCACTTACCGCGTAGCGGTTGAGGGGATGGGAGAAGAAATTGTATTCATTCGCAGCAATCGGACCGAACGCTGGTGGATGAAGCTGCCCACTGACGGCAAGCGTAACCGCTACATGAGCCAGCACCTCTTGCCTTGCACAGTGGCTGATTATCAGCAGGCCTGTGCGAACGAGGTTCCAGAACGTTGGTGGAATGCCGTCCACAAGATGGTGTAAGCCATTGATTTACATAATATTACATGATTTAATTGGTTTGCGATGCAGTGGGGTACACGCATCAGTTGGCTTTTTCGCTGGAGTTAGGCCTGAGTTTCAGAGGCGTAGCCCTTTTGGGTTTGTGATTTTAATTTGCTTACTTTACCCCCCAATCTAACCGAACCTTCACCTTATGAAGAAATTCCTTGCCGCGCTTGCATTCTCCGGTCTGGCTATGAGTTCTGCTTTTTCACAACAGGACCCTCAGTTCAGTCAGAATATGTTTAACAAGCTGTGGATGAACCCCGCTGCTGCCGGCAGCAATGATGCGATCTGCGCCTCACTGCTTTACCGCTCCCAGTGGACCAATTACACAGGTGCACCTACCTCTGCAGTGCTTGCGTTAGACGCTCCTGTCTTCAACAACAAATTCGGCGTGGGTTTCAGTGTTAATACCGATGAAATCGGATTTGAGCAAAACCTCACGGCCAAACTCGCTTTGGCTTATCGCATGGACCTCGGCTCTGGAAAATTGGGAATCGGTGTCGATGCAGGTCTTGTTCAGACAACCATCGATGGAAAGTTCGTTGCGCCCGATGTTGCTCCGGATCCCGCTATTCCAACGGCTGCTATCAGCGGCGGTACTTTTGATCTTGGTGCGGGTGCCTATTACCAGGACGACCGCCTTTATGTCGGTCTGTCATCCACCCATTTGATGGAGAGTGAGACCGACCTGGACAAATTCTCCAAAACCTACAAGCGTCATTACTACGCCATGGCTGGATACACGTTTGAGATTAGCCCAACCGTTACTCTGAAGCCGATGTTCCTGGTTAAGAATGTGACAAACAATACCACCATTGATCTCAACGTGAACGCACACTTCAACGGACGATATTGGGGTGGTTTATCTTGGAGGAACAACGATGCAATCGTCCTGATGGGAGGTATAACCTTTATGGACAACATCCGCGTAGGATATGCTTACGATTACACGACTTCCCGCCTGAAGGATTACAGCAACGGGTCGCATGAAATCATGCTCGGATACTGCTTCAACGTGAAGAAGCGCGTACCCGTATCCATCAAAAATGTAAGATTCCTCTAATTTTCAGCGGATTACAACTCAAACAGAAACTATCTTAGCCTAAAGCCGTATTATCAGGCAGTCTGAAAGGTCGATATACTAAAGCGGTTCATCTTCCGTTCATCTATCACCCGACCAGGCATCACCGGTAACAAAGCCAATAGCATGAAAAACCTGATTATCGCTTCCCTCGCAGTAGTCCTGCTCAGCAGCTGTGGCGGTGGAGACCGCGGTCAACTTGTCGGTGTACAAGGCCGCGAAAAGTGGTACCAGGCCGACCCGTACGGCATGGTGTTCATTCCACAGGGATCCTTCAACATGGGGCCCAGTGACCAGGATGTTCCTTATGCGCAGAACGCTCTGGCCAAAACCGTGTCCATGCATGCATTCTACATGGACAATACGGAAATCACCAACAACGAATACCGTCAGTTTGTCTACTGGGTGCGGGATTCGCTGGCTCATCGCCTGCTCGGTGGTGACCACTTGATTGAAGAAGGTGAGTACGGCGAGCGAATCAATTGGGATGAGCGGATCCGTTGGGACGAAGAGGAGAACATTGAAACGCTCGCTGAGTTGTATCTTCCCGAGAGTGAGCGCTTCTATCGTCGCAAAGAAGTCGATTCCCGTAAGCTCAATTTCGAGTACTATTGGATTGACCTGATGGCTGCAGCTCAGAAGGACTACAGCCGCGACCGCGATCCCGCTTCTGGATCCTTGGCTAACCGTCCTCAGGGCCGTACAGACCGTTCGGTTTACATCAAGAAAGAGATCATTAACGTCTATCCCGACACCCTGTGTTGGATACACGACTACACCTATTCATTCAACGACCCGATCACCAAGGCGTATTTCTGGCATCCGGCCTACGATGACTATCCCGTTGTCGGTGTAAACTGGTTGCAGGCAAAAGCCTTTTGCGTTTGGAGGACCCAGTTGTTGAATTCCTACCTCGAGACAAGCGAAGAGACCTATGTTCAGGACTTCCGACTTCCTACAGAGAGTGAGTGGGAATATGCATCACGCGGTGGACTTGAAAACAGCCCCTATCCCTGGGGTGGTCCTTACACCCGCAACAGCCGCGGTTGTTTCCTGGCTAACTTTAAGCCTATGCGTGGTAACTACATCGTTGATGGTGGTTTCTACACGGTGAAGGCGACCGCCTACTGGCCAAACGATTACGGATTGTATTGCATGGCCGGTAACGTTGCCGAGTGGACCAGCAACGCCTACGACGAGTCTGCCTATAGCTTCATTCACGACCTTAATCCGGATTACATGTACGATGCCAAGGACAACGATCCTCCGGCGCTCAAGCGCAAGGTTTTGCGCGGAGGCTCCTGGAAAGATGTCGCCTATTTCATGCAGACCGGATCACGCAGTTACGAATACCAGGACACCGCCAAAGCCTACATCGGATTCCGCTGTGTGATGGACTTCCTTGGTCGCGACAAGTCTGATTTCTAATTCATTGCCCAATAAACGGGACATGCCTTCTGTTTTGATGGTTTATGTCCCGTAAGTACATCCAAACGAAACAACAAAAACAACACAATCAACCTAACACTCAAAAACTCCACTTCAAGATGGGATTAGCTCAATTCACCCAAGGTAAAGGGTTTAAGCAACTGATGGCGAAACTGTATGGTTTCGGTGCGGCAATCGTAATTGTCGGGGCCCTATTTAAGATTCAACACTGGGAAGGTGCCGGATTAATGCTCACCATTGGTCTGCTTACCGAGGCCGTAATTTTCTTCTTTTCTGCATTTGAACCGCCTCATGAAGAAGTGGATTGGTCACTCGTTTACCCTGAGCTTGCAGGTATGCATGAGCCGGGTTCTGACCGCAAAAAGCCAGTAAAATCTGGCGACCCTGTTGCTCAATACCTGGATAAAATGATGGCCGATGCCAAAATCGGACCTGAATTGATTCAGAGCCTTGGAACCGGACTTAGCGCTTTGAGCGAAAATACATCCAAGATGGCTAACTTGTCCAACGCTGCAGTTGCTACTGAAGAATACTCAAAGAATGTTGCTGCCGCATCCAAGCAGGTGACTGCCATGGCTGCTTCCTACGAGAAGGTAGCTTCAACTATGAATGGCATGTCAGTCGCACATCAGGAGTTGCTCAACAACCTCAATGGTACTGTTGAAGATACCAAGCGTTACAAAGACGAGGTATCGAAGCTGGCAAAGAACCTCTCCTCACTCAACACCATTTACGGTAACATGCTTACCGCAATGAATCCGGGAGCCAAATAAGTCTGTCCTCCGCTCAATTTCCCATCCAACCCAAACACCAACAACCTTAGACCAGAGCAATGGCCGGACAGAAATTATCACCGAGGCAGAAGATGATCGGGATGATGTACCTGGTGCTGACAGCCCTGTTGGCACTGAACGTCTCCAAGGAAATCATCAATGCTTTCGTAACCATTAACGACAGCCTTGAAGTTACCATTGGTAACCTCTCAGGTAAGAACACTCAAGCGTACGCTGCCTTCGACAAGCAAATGCAGACCGATGCCGCCAAAACAAAGCCTTTCTATGATAAGGCCAAGGTGGTAAAGAAGCAGTGCGACGACCTGTACGCCTTTGTGGCGACCCTAAAGGATACCCTTGTCCGTGTAACCGATGCAATTCCTGCGGGCACTCAGACGACTCCCCTGAATCAAATGAAGAAGCAGGATGACTACGATGAGCCCACGCGGATCATGTGTGGCGACAAGCAGGATGGCCGCGGTTTCAAGGCCTCTGAACTGAAGTCCAGAATTGAATCGTTCAAAAAGTCAGTCATCAATACGCTTGATGTAGGCGATCGCGCCAAATTCACCAAGCGTCTCGATGAATTATTCAACACGAACGATCCCCCCAAGACCGAGGACGGCAAGAAAAGCTGGGAGATGGCTAACTTTTACCACAACCCCGTTGTGGCAACTGTTGCGCTGTTATCCAAGATTCAGACCGACGTGAAGAACGCAGAGTCCGAAATCGTGACGCACCTGTTAAGTGCAATCAGTGCAGCCGACTTCAAATTCGATACACTTGCGCCCAAGGTGATCGCTCCTAGTAGCTACGTGATCGAAGGCCAAGAGTATTCTGCTGACATCTTCGTAGCAGCGATGAGCTCGACCAGTAATCCTGAGATTTCCGTTGGTGGTAGCCAGCTTCAGGTGAATGGTGGTGTAGGAACTTACAAGGTTCGTGCATCCGGTGTAGGCGAGAAAAAGTACGCTGGTATCATTAAGGTGAAAGACCCTTCAGATCCCAACAAGCTGCTCGAACTCAAGTTTGAAAATTCCTACATCGTTGCCAAGCCGAGTGCATCAGTGTCGGCTGACAAGATGAATGTGATTTACATCGGAGTTCCGAACCCACTCACCGTTTCCGTACCGGGTGTGCCAGACGAGAAAGTCAAGGCGATTCCCACGGGCTTTACCATGTCTCCTGATCCCAAAGCGGGCAGAGGACACTTCTTGGCCGAGGCCAAAGGCCAACCCGGCGAAGGCAAGGTGGTTGTCATGGCTGATTTCAATGGTAAGTCCATGCAAATGGGTGATTTCCGCTTCCGTCTGAAGCGTATTCCTGATCCTGTCGCTAAGGTTGGCGGGAAGAAGGATGGTAATATCCCCAAGAGCGCTCTTGCAGCTCAGCAGGGTATCATCCCCACTATGGAAGGCTTTGACTTCGAACTGTACCCCAAGGTGCTCAGCTTCAAAATGAGTCGATATGGAAAAGGACGCGACCCGGTGGAGAAATCAAACGAGGGAGGTGGTGCGCTTACTTCAGATATGAAGAGCATCATCGAGCAAGCCCGTGCCGGAGACAAGATCCTGTTCGAATACATCAAGGTATCCATGCCTGACGGTACGACCCGTACGGTGAACTCCATTCCCCTGACCGTACAGTAAAACCAGTTCGGAAAATCCGACGTATAACACGACAATGAACCGCTTCGAAACCATGAAAAAAGGCACTATCCTGCTGCTGCTCCTGGCTCTGCTTGGAACATCGGCCACCGCCCAGAACGTGCTTGACGGTGTGTATGTAAAAGAAAACAACCCTGCCCGCAGGGTGATTCCTTATACGTATCTCCGCGAGGCAGACGTCATGTGGGCCAAGCGGATCTGGAGGCACATTGACCTCAACGAAAAGATCAACGCGCCTCTCCGTTACCCGAAGACCAACGACACCAAGGACAGGAAGAATCTTGTCAATGTGTTTATGGACGCAGTAAAAGAGGGTAGCCTGACTGCATACGATCCACAGGATGATGAATTCACACTTCCAATGACCCTCGATCAGTTTTCGAAGGTTGGTGGAGCGGATTCCATTCAGATTAAGGTGACTCGTGCAGAGCCTCCCTACGACGAATACGATTCGACAGTATACCGTCCATTCAATCCGGACGATGTCGTACAGTATCGCCTGAAAGAGGAATGGTTTTTCGACAAGCAGCGTTCTGAACTCAAATGTCGTATCATCGGTATTTGCCCCATGACCTTAGCCCGTGATCAGGATGGAAACCTGATTGAAGGTGGTCAAAAGAAACTGCTCTTCTGGGTTTACTATCCGGAGGCACGCCGTATCCTCGCAAACTCAGAGGTGGCGAATCGCTTTAATACCGCTCAGCGCATGTCTTTCGAGGATATCTTCCAGAAGCGTATGTTCAATAGTTATATCATCAAGGAAGACAACGTCTACAACCGCCGTATCGATGATTATAAAGTTAATCCTATCGATGCCCTGCTCGAATCGGAGCGCATCAAACAGGATATGATCAACTTTGAAATCGATCTGTGGGAATATTGATGGTATAGAACAATGAAGCAAGGGCCGCATCTAAACAGTGCGGCCTTTTTTATTCCGGATGTATTTGAGGATTCAGGATGAAAAATACAGTCACAAAGGTTAAGTATGGTTTTGATGCGGAATTGTGGCGACATCCTTCCCCAGGCGGATGGTGCATCCTTTCGCTACCGTCAGACATCTGCCGATAAATCAGGACGTATTCTTTGAAGAATCAAGAACCCTGGGGGCGAATACCGGTATCAGTGAAAACCGGCGAGGGCGAGTGGTAAACCGCCAACTGGTATGATTGGGCTTGAAATACCTAACTCTTGCCTGTGAATGCGTAGGTTCGAAAGGCCGAAAAGTTGAAGTTGCAAGGGGATGCCGGGAAGGGGAAGACGAATTTGGTGTCGGTTTTAATTTGGGTGTATTTAGGCGGTGAGGATTGGGTGGATGTGGTCGAGTTGGTGTTGAGATGAAACGGGTATACCTTCTGATTTCAATCATCTTGTAGCCGTTTACAAACACTTAACCAAAGGGGGCCACCGCACCGCCCTCCCCAAAGCAAAGTTCGTGGAATTGCACTACCTGAGTCGTATGATAAACGGTTGTAGTCGTTTATGTTTAATGTACACGAGAATTGCAGGCTGTAAACGGTTCATAGGACTGGTATAATCAGATTTTAAGTTTCCAAGTCACCCCGATGGAATTGCAGGGCTATGCTTTCTTCATCACACTAACTATTCAACCTGCATCTTCTTCTGAAGTGCACTCTTCGCCTTGTTAAGCAATTGAGTACCCCCACGATTTAATGGATTGATTCCGGTGCTCGATGTATGCATAACAGCTTTTATCGGCTGGTTGGGCTGTTACCATGACGAAATCGGTGAGAACAACCCAGTGGATGAAATCACTGGTGCACATAAAAAAGAAAGCCTGCACATGGCAGGCCTCCCTTTAACTTTTGACAAAGCTTATTTGATCTCCACCACTACGATGTCGGAACGACGGTTCTGCTGGTGCATCTCTTCGCTGCAAGGTGTTTCGTCCGAGCAGTTGTTGACCAGCGATTTTTCTCCGGTCCATTTCACCTTCTTGATTTGGTTGGCTTTGACACCTTTTGAGACAAGGTATTTGCGGACAGATCCCGAGCGATTGCGCGACAGGGCGTCGTTGTATGTATCCGAGGCTCTGCTGTCGCATCCTGCAGTGATTGCGATTTTAAAGTGACGCTTTTCTTTTAGGAGTGCAACCACTTCATCGAGTGTGAGGCTTGCATCGCTGCGGATTGCATGTTTGTTGAGGTCGAAGTACACTGTCTTGGTCCAGTCGAGGTAGTACTCATCGGTCCGGATCATGTGAGCAACGAGTTTGATATCGTCGGTCATGTCTTCAGGCGAAGCCATGATTTCAATCTGCCGTGTCGCAAACCCTTTGTGCTCAACGGCCAGTTGTTCGGCTTTGCCTGGTGTGAGGGTGTGCGGGAAGATTCCATCTGCGTCGGTTACGCCCAGTTGCTGGCCGCTGGCCGCATCACGGATAATGGCTCCCGGCAGCGGCTGCATGGTAAGTGAATCCACTACCTGGATAAAGGCTTTGTAAAGACGCAAGTCGAGTTCGATCAGTACAAATGGTAATCCGGGATGGACTTCATTCGTGGTAAATGACTTGCTCGCATCATAGCGCCAGGGCGCACTTGCTTTTGCAGTGTAATTCTTCTTCAGTTCACCGCGGAATTGGAAGCGACCATCAGCGCCGGTTACATATTCAAGTCCGTTATCCAAAACGACTTTGGCGTTTTTGAGCACAACTCCGTCTTCTTTTCGGACAACCACGCCACGGATGGTGACACCTGTGCGATCAAGCGAGTAGTTGTCGTCATTTACGCCGCCGGCAGCACGATTCGAGCTGATGAATCCCTTGTTGGTGGCCGTGTTGAAATGCAGTGCAAAGTCGTCGTTCCGGGTATTGACAGGATATCCTGCATTCATCAGTATGGGACGGGCAGCCGCCGGGTCAGGGCAAACAAAAATGTCCAATCCTCCCAGTCCATTCCAGCCCTCTGATGAAAAATAAAGCGTGCCATCTGACATGATACAGGGGAAGAGCTCGTTGGATCCAGTATTAATAGTGGGTCCGAGGTTCTTCGGGGTGCTCCATCCGGTATCCTGGCGCTGACAAACATAAATATCCATGCCTCCAAGGCCACCTGGCATATCGGAAATGAAGTAAAGTTTGTTGCCGTCAGCGCTGATGCTGGGGTGACTCACGCTAAATTCGTCACTGTTGTATGAAAACGCCTTTGCAGTCGACCAGCCTGAGCCGGTTGAGGTGGCGCTGAAAATCTTAAGCTTGACGCTTTGTTTCTTCTTGCGCGCACTGCGTTTCGCTTTCTGATTACGCGTAAACCACATCTGCTTGCCATCAGCACTGAAGCTTACAGGGCCATCGTTGAACTTCGAATTGGTCGATTTGGTGAAAGTCGAGGGCTTTTCATATTCGCTGCCATTCCACTTCGAATAATAAACGTTGAGGAAGGGCTGGTTGGTCCACGAGTGTTTTCGTGCAATTGCTCCCGACTTTTTTCTGGAAGAAGCAAATACAATCCCTTCTTTGTGCGCTACGGCAGCGAAATCAGCATTGCTGGAGTTTACATTAATGCCCTTTACCGTGTAATCGGCCGAATCGGTAAACAATGCAGCGTAATCAGCGGATGAGTTCGGGATATTGGTGTAACCTCCCGTCACTTCTGTTGCACTCAGCCATTTGCCAGCCTCTTCATATTTCCCTGCACTGAGCAGAACCCTGCTGTAGTGGTACTTGTGGATGGGCTGCGCATTTGGGGAAGCTACCACTTTGGCGTAGTATTTTTCAGCTTCCCGCATGTTGTTGGTGAGTCTGTAGCAATCGGCTACCTTGAAAATGGCCTCTTGGAGTGTGCTATCCTTCTTGAGTGCACGTAGATAATAAGGGATTGCTTTTGAGTAGGCCAGGTTATCATAGTACCGGTTTGCGGCACTGAGTGTTGGACCTTGAGCCTGGCTCTGATTTCCTGCCAGGAAAAGGAATGCCATGGTAATGGCCATTACAAATCGTTGCATCTGCATAGTTGTATGGGTGGTTTCTGAAGTTCCAAAGGTATCTACGCTCACTAGCGGAATGCCCGTAGGATAGGGGCGCTATTAAGACTGCGGTGTTGATAACCCGCGTTGAAAATCAACGCTTGAGAAGCAGGTATCCCTGAACCGGCTTTTTCCCATTCTTGAGGTCAATCAGGTAGAAGTATGTTCCCTCTGGAAGCTGATCTCCTTCGCCGAATGCGGCATTTTGGTTGCCTCGGCCGTCCCAATCGTTTTTGTATGCACGGGCCTTGTACACTAGGTTCCCCCAGCGGTTGTATACGAAAAGGGCGTTTTCTGGATACTCCGTTATCCAGGGAATGGTGAACGTGTCGTTTATTCCGTCCCCGTTTGGTGAAAATCCTGTCGGCAGATCCAGTGTGTCGCATAGAACTGTGACGGTGATTTCAGCTGTGGCTTCGCAACCTGATTCGTCTGTTACGGTAACTGTGTAAGTCGTGGTGCTATCGGGGCTTGCTTGCGGGCGTTGAGCATTCGGATCGTCGAGTCCCTCCTCTGGTAACCAACGGTAGCGTATACCACCGTTAGCCCAAAGTTCTGTCGATTCACCCTCGCAGATGATCTGAGTATTGCATACGGCTATGTCGGTAGGTCCCTCTGAAACGATGCGGAGGGGGGCGGATTTCAGTTCGCCACACGTTGTAAGTGCTGATGCGTTATAGGTTCCCGCAGCAGCAGTTGTAAAGCTCTTTTGTGTGGCACCTTGTAATGGTGTTCCGTTAAAATACCACTGTATGGATGAAGAATCGGGAACTGCGCAATGCAGCGTGATGGTCTTTCCCGGACAGAGGCTTTCATCCCCTTCCGCTTCAATCTCAAGATTACGGTTGAAACTTATCTGTGCAGTGCTAGTGAAACGACAGCCTTGTGCATCTACAATCTCGATTGTGTAGATTCCGGGTCCTGCAGCGATATTCTCTGTTGAATCGCCAGTCGACCAAGAGTAGCGATAAGGGGGCGTGCCGCCAGATGCTGAAGTGATGATACTTCCGGGAAGTGTGCGCGCACAATCGAATGCTTCGGATGTGAAGGTTGCACGAACGGAATCAGGTGGTTGTGTTACGTTTACCTGAATGTTTGTAATACAGCCATTGGCATCACTGATACTGGCAGTGTAGGTTCCGGCCGAAAGTAGACCAATTGCGCTGCTTTTGCTTCCGGTGTTCCAGTGGAATGAGTAGGGTGGAGTTCCTCCAATGGCTTCCAGCTGAATGAATCCATCGCTAGCTCCCAGGCACTTCACGTTGGAGACGTGCGTCACGGCACTGATCCCTGCTTCCGGGCCAGGAACGTATATTCTTTTTGATTTCACACAACCGATTGCATCGGTCAGTTCAACTTCGTGTATTCCCTGTTGCAGATTAGTGTGGGCAGATGTGTTAGTGCCGTCAAGCCAAGTGAATTGGTATGGAGCAATTCCACCAGTTACGGCGAGACTGATGCTTCCGTCAGCACTTCCGAAGCAGCGCTCACCGATCACATGCGGTGAAATGGCGATTTCGCTGTCTGGTTGTGTAATGGTAAAAGACTCCGAAGATGTACAGCCGTTTCCTGCACTCACTGTAACAGTATAAGTTCCGGCCTGAAGATTTTGGAGGTGTGATTGGTTACTGCCCGTGCTCCATTGGTAGGAAAGTTGTCCGTTGTTTACACCGGACAGGATGCTGATTGTGCCATTGCTGGCTCCCTTGCACTGCACATGGTTGATGCTTTCCTGAATGATGGGACCATTTCCGGCATTGAGTTGAAAACTGGTATCGGTTTGGCAGCCATTGCTGTCACGAACGATACACGTGTACGGACCGCTCTGAATCGAATTCAGGTTTTGGGTGTTTGCACCGTTGCTCCAGGTGAAGAAGTATGGAGTAGCTCCGCCGTTAATCGAGAGCGCGATGTTTCCATCACTTGACTGGTTACACGATGCCGGTGAAAGTTGAGCCTGAACCGTCAGCGCCGGTGGGTTGTTAAGCGTGAAGGACTTCGTCGAGCTACAAGTGCCACTTCCGGCAGAAACGGTTACCGTGTATGTGCCACTGCTCAGGCCCGAAATGTCCTGGCTGGTCGATCCGGTACTCCACGCATAGGTATAGCTTCCCGGACCCGTTAACACGGATAAGGCTCCATTTGACCCGTCCTTGCAGGCGATGGGCGTTTCACGAACGGTGTAACGTGGCCCACCCACAAAAACCAAGTAGGAATATGTCCTGGATCCGTTATAGGGACATGCGTCATCGTAAACGGTCACGTTGAAACGTTTCGGATTCATTCCTGCATCCTGCGGTTGTGGTGTCCAGCAAAACTGCATTACAGGTCGGGTTCCACCCGATACAGTGTATTGTGCTCCGGCGATGCCACTGTCGGTCGCAAGGCTCAATTGTTGGTTTAGGTCATCGTCTGCACTTCCAATTGTAAAGCATATCGGCTCGCCCGGACATGCATTGATGGAGTAGTTGCTGCTTCCATTAATACCTGTGAGGGACGGTAGGCTGTTGGTGCAGCCCTGTACATGAACCTGCATGTCCCGTATTACTGAACCGATACAGATGCTGTTCCGATATTCTTTCACACGGATGGCCAGGACAGTCGTTTGAATTTGCTGGGGGGTGAAGGTGATATCGCCTGAAATCGGATCAAGTTCAAAGGCTCCGCTTGTTGCAAGTGGCTGCGTTGCTGAATAACCATTCAAATAATTGACGGTTGATCCCGGTCCGGTCATGGGGGTGACCAATTCAATCGAAAGCGAGTCGCCTTCTATTTCCCGGATTCCGTGGTTGTAGCGGTATGTCTGGCCGAGGCATACATATGCCACGGGAACCTGGTCGAAGGCCGGCGAGTGATTATCCCCGGCATTTAGGTTGTTTAGGGTGGCTTCTACATGCAGGGCCGAGTTCGATGCGCAGGGCGCGGAAATGGTGCTGATGGCGCAGTTGCGGCAACACACACTATAACTGAATATCCAGTCGCTTTGCCTGGATGGTAAGGTGATTTGTCCGGCGTAAATCCATTTGCGGATTCCACCATTTGACCCACCATTACATTGAGAGGGCATGGTTGGGCAGGGCCGTGTGACTTCCCAGCCATTTCCGGGGATGGTTGATTTGTACGCTGGGATGTTTTGGCTGAAACCCGCAGACGCGCTTTGGCAACGGATTACGATGCTTGATGGTTCGGAAACACCACCGCAATCCCGGTAAAAACCAACTTCTATGACATACGTCATGCCTCCGATGTGTCGATAGCGTATATCTGACCCCGAGCTGTGTGATGCCGTTGCGAGTTTGCTAAAACACAACAAGGCGCACAGGACGACGGTCCATATGTGTCGAAAGTTATTTGGGTGTCGTCGGTTATGACGCATTGTGCGGTTGCCGGTCGGGTATAAGACCAAGCTTCCCTTTGTTCGTTTTTTAGGGGTAAATGGTTGCAGAGAGGATGAAAAAAGATAGCATAAGGTATATAAGTGGCCCGCCAACGGTAATTTTTATTTGGTGAACGAAAGATTTTCAGGGTTCGATTATCAGGCCAATTCGAATCTAAACCCAATCCTTCTGCTTTTTTATAAATAGCTGAAAATGAATATATAAAGTCTGGATGCTGGTTATGGGCTTGTGCGTCATATCATTATAAATATCACATTATCAATTAGTTGAGAAAATGTAAGAAAAGCACTGCTTTTAGCGTTTTATTATCTACCGGCGTCGTAATTTTGGGTCAGAAAGCAATTTATTGGGGGTGAACGTCAAAAAATTGTTGGCAAAAGAAAAATAGTGTTGTATACTTGTATCGCGATAAGAGGAAGGCTTGCAAGCGGGACTCATTCGCGCACAGAAAAAGAACAAAGAGGACGATGATTACATACAAGGTTGCGAAATCGTTTGAAGAGGTAACGGATGCCTGGTGCGTTGTGTATAAGCAATATCTGGCTTCTTCACTCATCCTGCCCAACGAGTTGTCCATCTTTACCTTCCCGGAATACATCAGCAACAATTCAGCTGTCATTATGGGTACGAAGATGGGTCATACGGTTTGCACTGTTTCTGCAGTGCTCGATAGTGAGCGCAAGTTGCCCCTTGATCATTATTACGGAGAAGATCTGAATCGTATGCGTGGTGAAGGCCGTAAGCTGATTGAAATCGGTTTGCTGGCGGACTCGCGCGGTGCCGGTAATTTCAGTAACATCACTGGACTCATGTCTGTCATTGCCCGCTTTGGTGTTTTCAGCGACCACCACGATTTCGTGATTGGTGTTCACCCGCGACGCATGCAGTTCTTCAATCAAGTCTTCGGGTTTACCCAAGCGGGTGAAGTCAGGGATTACGGGAAGCTCAAAACCGCTCCCGTCGTGCTGCTTCATGCCAACGGACTTGCATTGCAGGATGAAACCTTTCAACTGAATAAAACGATATACAGCCACACGCTGGCCGAGGAGTTTGAACAACGATTCCAGTTCAACCCCGGCAACTATATCGACGCTTCCGAATTCAGCGATTCTGTGGCGAGCTTCATTCAGAAGATATGGGGAGCCAAGGGCCTTCAGGCCGCCTGATCGGATTATTCGGAACCGACCGTTTTAAAAACGATCCACAAACACTTTCTTATTACGCTTCCGGACTGACCGGTCAATACGTTCAGCCTTTCGGTGTGGTTTTTCCGCTCAACGCGGATGAAATTCGCCAGCTTATGCCCATTGCGAAAGAAGAAAAGCTCGTGCTTTTTCCGATTTCACGCGGCAAGAACTACGGTTATGGTGAAGCACAGGGGACGCTAGAGGGACAGTTGATTGTCGACCTCAGTCGGATGAATAAAATTGTTCAGGTTGATGAGCAATTGGGCGTGGTGACAATGCAGCCCGGAGTCAGCCAGCGCGACTTGGCCGTTTATCTGGATAAGGCAGGAAGTCGTTTTCAGGCGGATGTGACAGGTGCGGGACTTGATGCATCGGTAGTCGGTAATGTGCTTGAGCGTGGATTTGGACATACCGACTATGGTGACCGTTATTCCCGAGTGATTCGACTCAGTGCGGTATTGCCCGATGGGACAACTGTAAATACCGGTTTTGGTGATCACACCCATGCCCGATCAAGGGATACCTATCGCTATGGTTACGGTCCGGCAATTGAAGGCCTGTTTACCCAGTCGAACTTTGGCATCATCACCGAATTGACCATAGAGTTGATGCCTCGACCCGAAAAGACCTGCATGTTCGTTTTATCCGTAAAGGACGAGGAGGCTATTGAGCCTCTGGTAGAAGTCATTCGTGAGCTGCGTCTGCAGGGTGTACTGAATAGTGCTGTGCATTTTGCAAATAAGGCCAGAGCAATCGGCTCTGCAAATAACCGTTTGGCCGGTGCATGGAACCTGAGTGGTTCATTGTCCGGACCTGCATCACTCGTAAGAGCCCGCAAAGCTGAACTGAAACGCGCGCTACGAAGGAAAGGAATTCGTGTAAGTCTATGGTTTTTCGATGATTTCCTGATGCGTGTGGTCGAATTTGTCAACCGGAATGTACTGAAGATTTCACTCTACCAGCCGTTGAAAGATGCTTGGGATTTGCAAAAGGGTATTCCGACTGATAATCCCCTTCGCATTTTACTTGAAGACGATAAGCTTGAATCCGCAACCTTGGATCCCGGCAAATATGAAACCGGTTTCCTTTGGGTGAATGCCGTATGTGCGGCTGAGCAATCGGAGGTGCGTAGAATTCTCTCGCTCTTGCGTTCAGCATTTACCGAAGCTGGATATGAATTCAGGGTGACCTTCACTGCTGTGAATCCGCGCTCACTCATCATGATTACGAACATTACTTTTCCTCGTAACGAAGCAGAGATGACGCGTGCTGGAGCGTTTTCTAAAGGAATCTATGCTGAACTGATTTCAAATGGCTTTCTTCCATACCGTTCTGGATCGGGTGCCTACAGTAAACTTCCGGTGCTTGGCAAAGACAAGGAAAGTGTGCTTTCACGGCTTAAAGCCGCATTCGATCCGGATGGCCTCATTGCCCCTGGGAAATACAATATACCCGGATAAAAACAAAAGGCCTGCAGATGCAGGCCTTTTGTTTTTAAGCTGACGTTGAATTACCGGATGATGGTGATTTTGTCTTTCAACACACCTTTGCTGGTGGTGAGCTGATAGATGTACAATCCGGAAGGCAGGTGCGTTACATCGAATCGTGTCCTGTAAGCCATATCTGCTTCAGCAGGCGCATTGAAGAGGGTGGCAATACGTACACCTTGCAGGGTGAACACTTCCAGCGTTGCTTCCGATTCAAATCCATTCAGTACGAATTCGATCTGAGTCGATTCGCCGGCAGGATTCGGATAGGCCTCAAGTTGCATGTTGCTATTCTCTACAAGGAAACGGCTTGTGGTCGTGCTGCTAGCCGTATCGAGCGGATTGCTTGTGTAGAAGCCTCCGAAATACCGGCACTCGTCAAACCCTTCGTTGAATGCACTTACCGCTTGGTTGATTGCGGACAAGCTGGGTGCAGGAGCAGTCAGTGTTGGATCATTGCCCAATACACGGTTGGCCAGGGTAAAGAGGTCGCCCACCGTATTGTCGGTACCGAGGTAGGTAATCACGGCGTCCGGTATCACGCGTACGATTTCGGTTCCAGCCACGGGTGTCGACAAGGGGTTGTTGCAACCGCTGCCGTTTGTTTCAAGGGTTACCAGATAAGGGCCGGTGATGGGCAGGTTGGCCAACGATGATCCCGGCACGCGCAGATTAAGGCCCAACGTGATGGTTTGTGCCAGCAGTACGTTGCGGTACTGTCCGTTGCCTTTTGTAGCAATACCATCGCTTACGTCGCAGGTGTTCGGTCCGAGAATGGCTGCTGAAGGGCCACCACCCGGCAGACGGCGGTAAATGCAACCTGAGCTTACATCATCCAGTGTGAAGGTGAGTGTGTTGGCTCCGCTTCCCAAAATCAGATCACCATGGGGTGGGCTAAGTTGGGCCGTGAGTAAGGCGGTCGTGTTACCGCCTGTACAGTTGTTTCCTCCGGCATTTCCGTAGTAACCCTGTGTATAGCTGCAATACACCGGTGAAATCGATTCGAAGCTGACATCGCAGGTGCTGCTACAGCTCACGCCGTTTTCCGTATTGGTGATAGTCAGCGTGAAGGTGGCTACTCCGATACCGGCAGTGTATTCGATGCTTGCCGTACCCTGTCCTCCGGTTATGCTCCAGCCCGTGCCGCTTACCGACCAGGAATAGGTCGTTGTTCCGTAGGTGTTTCCGGCCGTTGCAGTCAAGATGTTGCCGGTCGAGAACGCAACAGGCAAGGGGGATGGCGCAATCAGTGTACACGTCGGATTCGGAATTACGGTGATTGTTACCGAGCAAGTTCCGGTATTGTTGCACAGGTCGGTGGCTGAGCAGGAAACGGTACTTACGCCTACCGGGAAGGTTTGTGGTACAGCACCACCGTTATAGGTGCAGGTAACCTGCAATTGTCCATCACAGTTGTCGGTGGCCGAAGGTGTCAGACTTACATTGCTTCCCTCACATACCGTGATATTGCCACCCTGATTGCATGTGACTACTGGAGGTGTAAGGTCTTCTTTCCAGGTTACGGTAACCGACTTGGGTGAAGCTGCGTTGCCACATAGATCATTCACGGTGAAGGTGCGCGTGCGACTCCGCTCGCATCCGTTCGAGGTTCCATTGTTATCGTTTATAGAGGCTTGTAAATTCTGATCGCAGTTGTCGCTCACACTGGCCGTTCCCAGAGCAGCATTTATCTCCGCTGTTGTTGGATTACATCCGAGGTTCGTATCTACACCGGTAGTCGTAATGACAGGTGCGATTAAATCTTCTCGCCAGATTACAGTCACGCTGATGGATAGAGCGTTATTGCCGCACTGGTCAACGCCGGTGAATGTCCTCGTTTTACTGCGCTCACAACCGCTGTTCGGTCCGTCCGTGTCGACCGAATTAATGGGTAGATTGGAATCACAATTGTCTGAAATACTTGCAGTTCCTAATGCTGATTCGATGGTTGCAACGCTGGGGTTACATCCCAGATTAGTATCCGTTCCTGATGCAATGATTACTGGAGCAATGAGATCCTCTTTCCAGGTTACAGTAACTGATTTTTGGATCGCTGCGTTTCCGCACTGATCGCTTACAGTGAATGTGCGCGTTCGACTCCGCTCGCATCCGTTCGAGGTTCCATTGTTATCGTTTATAGAGGCTTGTAAATTCTGATCGCAGTTGTCGCTCACACTGGCTGTTCCCAACGCAGCATTGATGGCTGCTTGTGATGGGTTGCATCCGAGGTTCGTATCGATACCCGTAGGTGTGATGACTGGTGCAGTGAGGTCCTCTCTCCAGTTGACTGTGCGGCTCACAGCTTGTGCCTGATTGCCGCAAGAGTCAACGGCTGTCCAGGTGCGGGTCTTGAAGCGAGCACATGCAGGTCCACCATTCACATCCGATTGGCTGAGCGTTACAGGTCCACATACATCTGCTACGCTGGCTGTACCCAATGATGCCTCAACTTCGGAAGCGGAGGGGTTGCATTGTTGGAGCTGGGGTGCTGGGTCGAGGGTGATGGAAGGTACACCGAGGTCAGCCTTCCATTTCACCGAGCGGGTGCATGAAACCGCGTCGTTGTTGCAGGCGTCTTTGGCGCTGAAGGTTCTCGTAATCCGACGGAAGCATCCTTCAAAAATCACTGGACCATCGGTGATGACAACTTGTACAGTTGCGTCGCAGTTGTCGGTAGCGGTAGCCTGCCCGAGAGCTGTTTCTATGTCGGATGCTGAAGCATTGCAGCCCAGATCCACTTGCGTTCCGCATCCTGCGGCGTAGGTGATGACTGGTCCGATGGTATCTACTTTGTAGGTATACACCTGAATCCAATCGGTGGAATTATCACAAGCGTCTTTGGCTCGATAGGTCCTTGTCAGTGTGCGGTTGCACGAACCGGCAACCACATCCCCTTCGTGTGATACTGTCACTGAAGAGCAGGCATCGGTGCCGGTGATGAGTGCGGTATTCGGATTCGGAATGACTGGATTGCAGCCCAGGTTCTGGTCTGCTGGTCCTGTAATGCTCGGAGGCGTGGTGTCGTTAACGGTAATGATTTGCGTACAGGTAGCCACATTATCACAGCTATCACTGGCCGTGTAGGTGCGGGTCAGTGATCCGCCGCAGGCGTCACTTAAAGGCGAGTCGCTGAACGAAATTGATTTCAGTCCGCTGTAATTGTCGCTGGCAGAGCCGCCCTGTGCTATGAAAGATGCAAAGCTTGAGGCTCCTGCTGGGATTTCATCAGCGCAATGTACCGTCACTGCAGGCGGGCAGGTGATGGCTGGAGGAGTGATGTCGGCTTGTCCGTGAACGCAAACCGTATCCTGTGCAATGCACATGGTGTAGTCGGGGTTCGTCACTTTTAGGACATAGCAACCCGCAGCGTCAACGGTCGGATTGGCGGTGTTGCCTCCCGACACAATGTTGCCTCCGCTTCCGGGTACAACCTGCCAGTCATATATGGCACCAAGTGTCGATGAACTTCCGTCAAGTTGTACTGAGGTGATGTTGCATCGAAGCTTCTTATCGCTACCTGCATCGGCATTGGCTTCACGCTTGATTCCGAAGAGATAGGGGCCTGCAAAATCCTTCAGCTCGGCTGTGAATGAACCGGATGAACGGGTTTTCACAAGGAGTGAGCCTAGGATGTTCTTGCAGGGGCCGTTGATCATCAGGGAGTCCGGCAAATCGAGTCCGAACTTGGTGAAGTCGATGGCGATTTCAACCAGTTGAAGGGGTTGGATGTTGTCGATGTCCGCTGCATTTTGCGCAGTCAGGTTGCCCCAGGGTGCTCCAAGAGGACTTGTATTGTTATTTGTCGTGGAGATAATCAGGCAATTGTTGATGTTATTTTGATAAGGAATGATTTCTGCATATCCGTAGGGGGCTGCGTTTGTTCCACTGTAGAATGCACCAGTAAACTCGTACAATGGAGTGTGCGTACCGATGGGATTGTTTCCGGTATTGTACTGCGCCAGTGTCATGCCCAGTCCGTCGACATTGTTCGGATTAATCCAGATCCAAACGGAGGCGCAAGGGTCTGTACCGCCGTTGGCATAGTCTACTGATACCAGCAGGTCGCCGGGTTGTGATAAAAGAAGTTGACCGCCCAGGTAAGCGAATTTCGTGGCAGTATGGCCGCCATCGTTACCGGTATTGATCATTGATCCACCGGATACTTCAGGGTCGGTTCTGAAGATTTCAAAGTCGACGTGTGAGTCGCCGTTCGTATTCCGCGTCGTAGCGAAGGCATAGCCATAGAGGTCGCCGGGTGTGAGGTTGGGTGCTGTACCGTCAAGCACGCGACGGACGTGACCGCCCACATCGATGATGTCGTTTTTCTGTGGAACACTGGATGTACCGGCAGACCAGGTTGCAGGATTATCGGCGTTCTTGTCGCCCGTACCTGCAAAAATGGTTTGGTCAACAGCCGATCCTGCGGTATGGTTATCTCGGGCTGCTACGGCATCCAGCATCACAACAAACCCGGAACCTCCGCTGCAGCCGGTTTGAACAACCGTTCCTGGGGGGACTGCCATGCGTTGAACATAGGTGAGGTTCCTGCCCGCCGCTGCATTCGCCAGTCGGAAGGAAACAGTGTCAATCGCGGGGATAGCACTGGAAAAGTCATCGGAAATGACCCCTTGCTGTGTCCCTTGTTGTGAGCTGAACCAATCACAGTAGTTGCCGGCCGCACGCACGGCCGCATTCACCTCAAAATTCCCGAATGTGGTGTTGGTGGTGCAGGGTGGATTGACGCACACAAAGGTTTGCAGTAAATCGCTGGACCCATCGCCGGTTGAAATGGCGGTGGTAGTAGACAACTGAACTGTTTGAGCACTCAATGCTCCTACGATGAGCATCAGTGCTGCCAGAAAACTTAGGTGCAGACTTAGCCTGTTAACGTGTTCTGGTCGCCAGGGCATTGCTACTACCAAGGTCCGCAACCTATTTCGGTGGGGGATGAATTGTAGTTTGTGTTTCATTGGGTATAGGGTTTGGATATGTGTTGTTCCACTTGATTGGGATGACATTTGGGCAGAGTATCCCTATCTACAATTTCACCGACCCTTTCTCCAAATCGATCAAACTATTGGCGAATCGCTTTTAACATTGGGTAAAAAATCATAAAACGGCGGTGAATCGCTCTTGATAAACATAAGCATGTCCATGTCCCTCATAAAAAAAGGGCCCCCAGTTGGGAGCCCTTTTCAATTTGATGACTTCGATTACTTCACGACCGTGATTTTGTTCGTGATAACTCCTTTCTTGGTTGTCAACTGATACATGTAGACACCAGATGGGAGTGTGCCGGCGTTGAATTCAACACGGTAGCGAACATCAGCGTTAGCTACCTCATTGTAGAGAACGTCGATGCGTGTACCGTTCAGATCGAAAATCTCAATCTGAACTTCTGAGTCAAATCCATTGAGGATGAATTCAATGTTCGCGAGATCAGCGCTAGGATTCGGGTAAACCTGGACGGCTACTGGCTCAGTAGAGTCGAACAAACGACTGCTAGTTGTGCTGCTGGTAGTATCCAGTGGGTTTGTCGGATAGAAACCGGCCAAGATGCGGCACTCATCAAATCCTTCGTTGAAGGCTGAAACCGCACTGTTCCATGTGCTCAAGCTTGGTGCTCCAGCGGGAAGGTTTCCTGCCAGTGCCTGATTAGCGGCTGCGAACAGATCCTGTACGGTATTATTCGTTCCGAGGTAAGCCAGTACAGATGTCGGGATCATGCGTACAATTTCAGTTCCAGGAACCGGTGTTGCATTCGGATCGGCACATAGGTTACCGCTAGAAGCAAGGGTCACCATGTAAGGTCCGGTGATAGGCATTGCGCCTAATCCAGAACCAGGAACCCGTAGGTTTAGACCAAGTGTAATGGTCTGTGCAACGAGAACGTTACGGAAAGAACCATTGCCTTTCGTTGCGATTCCTGATGGAATTGTACAAGTTCCCTCGTCAGTGATAATCGCAGATGGTCCACCACCGGGAAGTCGGCGATAAATACATCCGTTTGTTACATCGGCGCTGGTAAGGGTCAAACAACGACCAACACTGCAATCGCCGATAATCAACGGAGTAGCAAGCTGCTGCAATAGGATATCAGTTGTCGTCAGGTTGTTGCAATGCCTTCCGCCGGCATTTCCGTAGGCACCCTGCGTATATGTGCAGGTGTGAGTGGGCTTGCAAATAATCTGCACTGTGCATGTGCTGGTACAGCTTACACCATTGACTGTGTTGGTAACGGTCAGCGTGAAGTTTGCCGTATCGCTGCCTGCGCAGTAAGTAATGTTAGCCGAACTCGGATTGTCAATTGACCAAGTTGTGTTGTCAACAGCCCATGAGTATGTCGTGGTTCCGTCAAGTCCACTGATGTTAGTCGTCAAACTGTTGTTGCATGAACCGCAGAAAGGACGATCGTTCGGATCCGTGTAGTTGATTGTGCAAACAGGGTTGTCAATGACACGAATTGTCAAGGTGCAGGTGCCTGTGTTTCCGCAATCATCCGTAGCGGAACAAGTTACCGTTGTAGTTCCCACAGGATAAGCAGCTGTCAAGGGTTGGCCATCGCTACGGGTGCAGGTAACAGGCAAGGTGCCATCGCAGTTATCCGTAGCACTTGAGGTGAATGCAACTGGTGAACCTTTGCATACTGTAATTACATTGCTGGTGTGGCAAGTGACAACTGGAACCTGAGTGTCTTCCTTCCAGGTAACGGTACGTACTACGGCAATCGCATTGTTGCCACACTGATCCACAGCATTCCAGGTACGGGTTTGTGTGCGGAAGCAGCCGTTGTTGGTGATAGTTGAAGTCGTCGGATTGGCTGTTACGTTATCGCAGTTGTCGGCAGCGGAAGCAGTTCCGAGAGCAGCTTCGATTTGAGCAGTTGTTGGGTTACATCCCAGGTTAGGATTAGCTCCCTGTGTTCCGTTGAGGCTGATAACCGGAGCCTGGGTGTCTTCTTTCCAGGTAACGGTGCGAACTACAGCAATGGCATTGTTACCACAATCATCGGCAGCATTCCAGGTACGAGTTTGTGTACGGAAGCAACCATTGTTGGTGATAGTTGAAGTGGTTGGGTTAGCCGTTACGTTGTCGCAGTTGTCAGTAGCAGAAGCAGTTCCGAGAGCAGCTTCGATTTGAGCAACTGTTGGGTTGCAGCCCAGGTTGGGGTTAGCACCCTGCGTTCCGTTGAGCGTGATAACCGGAGCCTGGGTGTCTTCTTTCCAGGTAACAGTACGTACGATTGCAACAGCGTTGTTGCCGCACTGATCCACAGCGTTCCAAGTGCGGGTTTGTGTACGGAAGCAACCGTTGTTGGTGATAGTTGAAGTGGTCGGGTTAGCCGTTACGTTGTCGCAGTTGTCAGTAGCAGAAGCAGTTCCGAGAGCAGCTTCGATTTGAGCAGCTGTTGGGTTGCATCCCAGGTTAGGATTAGCACCCTGCGTTCCGTTGAGCGTGATAACCGGAACCTGGGTGTCTTCTTTCCAGGTAACGGTGCGAACTACAGCAATGGCATTGTTACCACAATCATCGGCAGCATTCCAGGT
>JAJTFW010000068.1 GCA_021299095.1 Sphingobacteriales bacterium
GGAAGCCCAACCCCTGAAGGTGAAGTTGCCGATGTTTATTTCACTCCGCGTGAACCAGAGTAAGGCGGTGATCAGAAAAAGTGCACCCACGATGCGCTCATTCCGACTGATTGGTCCAAGCGATACAAGCCGCTGTCGAAAAACGGACCGGTCGAGCCGAGTAGATCGTATTTCACGCGGAATCATTCTCGACAGAAGGAGCCAGGTTGCCGCAAGCAACACGAGAGAGACAGGCGCGGCGAACACCATCCAATCCGCGAACGTCAACTCTTCCACACTGCCATAGTGCTCGGAATAACTCCGGTAAAAAATCATATTGGTGGGCGTTCCAACCAGTGTAGCCATTCCTCCGATGCTGGCTGCATAAGCAAGCCCGATCAGCAGGGCTGAACTCGTTTTACGGGCAGCCTCTCCGGTGCCAATCCGATCTTCGAGTCTGGTGCAAAGTGCTGTAACTGCCGCAATGAGCATCATGACTGTGGCCGTATTTGAGATCCACATGGAGATGAGCCAAGCTGTAGACATGACACCGGCAAGAACCAGCGAAACGGTATGTCCGCTTGAAACAAGAATATGCCCTGCGATACGCTCGTGCAGGCCGTGTCGTTCAATTGCAAAGGCAAGAAAGAACCCACCAATAAATAAGAACATGATGGGGTCCATGTATTGTGCCGCTACTATTCTGGTATCAACGATTCCACAAACCGGGAGCAGGATGAAGGGCAGGAGGGAAGTGACAGAAAGGTGCACACTTTCACTTAACCACCACACCGCCATCCAGGCCGTAATACCAGCCATTACGGGTATATGCGGATGATTCGCGTCGGGGCTCGAAATGAAAAAAGAAACAAGAAATAGCAGAGGGCCAAGGATGCGTGCAGCCGAGATCAACAAGGGCGTATGATCCATTCCCGATTCCTTCATGCGACGAAGGTAGCTACGAACGCGAAAGCCCCTCGTTTGAGGGGCTTTCGATACTCAACAAACAGTATGGATTATTGGGCCTGAACCAATTGGAGGTTCACCGTGATAGCAACTTCATCGCTGACGACAAGCGTGCCAGTCTCAGTGGCAGCACTCCACATTAGTTTGTAGTCCTTGCGGTTAATTGATGTGGTGGCTTTGAAGCCAGCCTTCATGTTCCCCCAGGGATCTTTCAGCTTTCCGGCGTATGTTACGTCAAAAGTTACCGGCTTGGTAACGTCGCGTATGGTCAGGTTTCCGGTCAGGGTGTACTTGCGATCGCCAGTCTTTTTGAATGACTTCCCTTCGAAGGTGATTTTCGGATATTTCTCGGCATTGAAGAAGTCATCGCCTTTCAAATGCGCATCGCGCTTCTCTTGATTGGTGTTGATACTGGCCACATCGATGGAGAAATTGATATCGGCACCACTGAAATCATCTGTTTTGGTGACAACTTTTCCATCAAAAGCATTGAATTGCCCTTCTACTTCAGTGATGACCAAGTGGCTGACAGAAAATTTAATGGCTGTGTGGGTGGGATCCACGTTCCAGGTGGTTTGCGACTGTGCGGTCCAGGTTAGAAGCGCAAGTACTAAGGAAAGGAGTGTTTTTTTCATGGTTTTTTGTTGTGACGAATCAAAAATAGGGATAATACAATTGTATATACAAATGATGGGTGACCTTGAGTCATATGTAATTGAATGTCAATCTAAAATAGAATATTAGCCGCCGATGAATTTCTTCACATATCGGTAGGCAAGGCCTGCCAACAGCAACTCAGCCGATTTGATGTTGCTTGACATGCGCTCCCGTTTTTCTTCAGAAACGCTTGAAGGCAACCAGTTTAACATGAACTTATTCATGCCATCGAAGAATCCCGAAAATTTTTCGAATTGAGAAGCAGGCATTGGCAACATGCTGTTGAGTGCCATTTTTCCAAAATGCTGTTCGAGGTGGTTGAATCGTGCTTTGAGTTTCATCTCACGTTCTACAACCTCGCGTTTGGCGGTTGCTCGGCGTTGGCGAAGTTCGTTCAGTGCATTCATGGCGTAGGGCCGGTTTTGCTGTTCGAACCGGTGGGCAATTCCGGATTGTCACTGTTTGTTTCCAGAATTCGTTGAGCGATGCGCTCTGCGAAAACAACGGAAATCCTGGATCGAAAAATAGAAAGAAGTAGCAGGACAATTAGAAACCCAGCGCTAACAAGCGAAAATCCCAAGGCATTACTTTTTAGCAATTCACCAAGCCAGAAACCAAGACCGATAAACGTAAAAATGACAAAGAGCATGGCGGTACAAACCAGCACGAGGTAGCTGCCAATTTCTCCCCCGCGTGTTGCCAGCTCCTCATGCATTCCTGATTTAGCCAGGTCGATTCTGGCTTGCACATAGTCTTTCAACTCAGCACGAAACCCAACTAGGAATTGGCCGAGTGTCTGTTCGTTCGGGGACTCAGGCTGAGCGCTCATCGCTGTCGTTCAAGGCATCGAGTATTTCACGCCCCTTGCTCATTTGCTTGTCCAACTCTTCCTTGCCTTTGTCGAGGCCGTCCTTCAACTGGCTGAGCAGGGTCTCCGCTTTTCCACTGGCAATCAAGTAGCCAACGGCTGCACCCACCGCGGCACCGAGTAAAAAGGGGAGTACGGATCCGGATTTTTTTTCTTCCATGGTGAATTAGTTAATCGAAGATAAAGAAAATCACCCCCTGGATGTCTGATTCAATCCCTGCGTTTGGGTGATTTAACTCACTCCCGAGTAAATGCGCGAATCATTTCAGCGTGCTCTGGAAAGCAATCGGTCAGTGAGGCGCGAGTTGCCATTTCAAAGTCATCGAAATCGAATCCGGGCCAAACGGTACAACTCACCAAGCAGTAGTTGTGCTCCCCGGGCACGTTGGCTGCAAACCAGGTTCCTGCAGGTAAAATCACTTGTGGGTTGTTCGGGCCGCAGGTGATCGTTTCGAGCGTTCCATTGGGGTGAATCAAATGCAAGGTGCAGGTTGAGCCTCTGTGCCAGAACCAGGCCTCGTCGCTTTTCAGCCTATGAAATGCCGAGAAATTACCTGAATCGATCATAAAATAAATACAAGTACCTGCGCTGCGTTCGCGTTCATCACAGTTTATGCGCGACTGACTGCGGAATGTTTCCCGGTAAAAGCCGCCCTCAGGATGAGGCTGAAGCTGTAAGGTGTCAATGATCTGTTGCTTTTCGTTCATATCAGGATTGCATGTCAAGTTCATTGGCACAGCGGAAATGTGTTTTTGGGCAACTGCGGTGGCCGTGCAGGCCGCAGGGTCTGCACGCTAGTCCATTCACTTCGCGCAGGTTTGCATGATCGCTGAGCGGACCAAATCCGAATTCAGGCACCGTACTGCAGAAGAACGCCGTGACAGGTGCATTCATCGCTGAAGCGATGTGAAGAGGCGCTGAGTCATTCACGTAATTCATACGGGCATCTTGCATGAGTGCCGCCGTTTGTAGAAAGCTGAGTTTTCCGGCTAAGCTGATGACCCTTGGGTTTTTACTTGCGGTTCGTATAGCCTCACAGGTAGACGAATCATCAGGTCCCCCAAGGAGATAAATGAGTTCTTCCTTGCGGCTGGAACTGATGTTTTGGATGAGCTTCAGCCACTTATCGGATGGAACTTGTTTGGTGAACCAAACAGAGCAAGGTGCGATGCAGGAATAGGAGCCTGTTTTAAAGTGCTGCGCCGAAGCAAAGTCTGTTTGCGAAGGGTGTAATTCCGGCCGGATTGATGTGGTTTCTTTTGATAACCCGATCAGGCTGAGGTTTCGCTCGGTTTCGTGGCATCCATCGCCGATTTGATGTGGTTTACGTTGGGTGAACAGAAAGGAAACCGGATTTTTATCGAACCCTATACGCTCGGGTGCTCCGCTTAAACCTGTAAGGAGTCCGGTTGCGAGAAATCGCTGAAGATTAATGATGGTGTCGTATCGCTCCCTTCTTATTCGTTTCAATTCCCTGAGCAGTCCAACGAATTTGCTGGTTTGTTTGTCCCATTCGATTACTTGAGTGATACCCGGAAAATTACGCAGCAGTGAACCATTTCCTTTCCTTACCAGTACATCAACCGTTTGATCAGTGGAGATCTCACTGATCGCACGAATCAGTGGCGTGGATAAGATTACGTCACCGATGAAAGCTGTTTGGATGATCAGAACCTTTTTCATTTCAAAAGCTCGAGTTGCCGTTTTGCATCATTTAGCAGGCGGCCTTGGATTGGAATTACTTGTTTCAGGGAGTTGCGTGCAGCTATAGTATCACCGGTATTCAATTGACATTGTGCAAGTGCCCAAAGTGCTTTTTCACGGATCGATAGATCTCGCAAGACGTCTTTTCGGCTGAGCAAATCTATGCAGGACTTGTACTGACCTGCTTCGTAGGCGCGGATGCCTTTTTCGTAGAAAACCGATCCAGTTGTTGCTGATGTGGACTTTTTACTCGAAGCGGAGGTGGTCTCGCTCAGTTGAACTGTTCGTTCTTCGTGTACTTCTGAAGAGACAGATCCAGCCTGAACATCAACTGTTGATATTCGGTTGTCCGATTCTAAAGTTGCGGCCAATTCCTTGGGGCCTTCGATTGATTCCGATTCCACTGGAGCCTTCGAAAGGTTTTTGATGTCTTCGGTTGAAACGTCTTCGTGTGTTTCAGTGTCAGGGTTCGTTTGAGACGCTGAACTTACGACCGATGGTATGCGCTTTGATTCGGTTACTACTTTATTTGAAGGAGTGGACGGTAAGGTTTCTGTTTCGGTTGATGGAGCGGGTAAGGACTCTCTATCACGGTTTTCGGACTGCATCATCGGGGCTTCAGCTATACCGGAATCGGTATCTGGTTTCAATAGAAATAGCGTGGCGATGCTGAGTCCGACTAAAAGGAAAGCTGCGGCAATGCGCCAGGGGAATAGGATGCGAATCCGAGGAGTAGCTTCTGGTGTTTCCTGAACAGCGGGCAGTTCGAGTTCATCTAAAATGTGCTGAAGATTGCGGTTGGAGGGTAGCTGTTCAAATCCCTCAAGGGCATCACTGCAGAAGGGGCAATCGTTCAGGTGTAATTCGAGCGTGTGGCGCTCCTTGTCTGTGATGGAAGTGCCGAAGTATGCAAGCAGTTCGCCCTCACTCAGACATTGCCCGGCATTCCGCTCTAGAATTTCCGATTCAGTCATGCCGTTCGAGTTTGTGTTTGAGATTTCGTTTTCCGTTTTGGATGTAGCTTTTCACTTGATTCAATGAGTAGCCTGTCGATGCACTGATCTCCAAGTAACTTCTGGATTCCAAGTAGAACAGTTTAAGGCAAGAAGCCTGGTGTGTATCCAAGTGAAGAAGGGCCTGTTCAAGTCGGGTCAGCATGGCTTCGCGCTCGTTCATCGTTTCGGTGTCGGCCGATGGGAGATGCTGGTGTGCGGCATTTTCCATAATGCGCTCCTCGAATCCACTGCGCTCGGGTTTTGTTTTGCGAAGCTGCATCAGGCAATGGTTCTGAGCGTTTCGATAAAGCCAGCCCTTAAAGAAACCAACCTCGTGTTTTCTCAGGTCGCTCATGAGTTTCTCAAAGACCTGCATCAAGGCATCTTTCGCCTCATCTTCATCTTGCAGGTATTTCATACAAACACCAAAAACCAGGTGCTTGTATCGGCGGAAAAGTTCTCCGATTGCTTCCGCATCACCATTCGACCGATAGGACTCGGCAATGGCTTCATCGGTTAAACCACGGTAAGGGCCTGTTTCCACGCAGGTCAAAAGTAGGGATTCGCCTTGCAGTAGGTATACACTGTGTCGTCGTATCTTTAGGGCAAACACATAGCACTTGAAGGAAACTGTTTTATCGCTCGAATACGCCGACCCGGTCGGTTTTTTCGGGGCAAATGATGCGAACCTGGATGTTCTCCGAAGAAAATATCCTGGGTTGAAAGTCGTGGGCCGTGGTCGTGAATTGAAGTTGATTGGTGAAGAGGGGCTTTTGAATGAAGCCATGGTTAAGGTCAGGAATCTGATGGCTTACTTTGAGGAGCATGGTATGTTGACACCTACTGAGGTTGACTACCTAATTGACGGTGGACGCCGTGCTGAATCAAGTACTGAGCGATCGGCTTCGACGGCAAGTGACGGACGTGATGTGCTGGTGTTCGGTCCGGGCGGACTATTGGTTCGAGCGCGGACAGAAAACCAACGTCGTTTGGTGGAAAGCTGCGAGCGTAACGATGTGGTTTTTGCCATCGGTCCTGCGGGAACCGGAAAAACGTACACAGCCGTAGCGCTTGCGGTCCGGGCTCTCAAAAACAAGGAGATCCGCCGTATTATTCTGACCCGTCCGGCAGTAGAAGCCGGCGAAAATCTGGGTTTTGTTGCGTTCCTTTTTGGAGAATGGGGTGATTGAGGTTGCACCGTTGGCGTTCATGCGAGGCCGCACCCTTGATCATGCATACGTCATTCTCGATGAGGCTCAGAATGCGACGGAGAGTCAGCTTAAAATGTTTCTGACCAGGATGGGGCCTTCGGCGAAAATGATTGTAACAGGTGATACATCTCAGGTGGATCTTCCGCGCAATCAGCCTTCCGGCTTGATTCAGGCTACACGGCTACTCAAGGGCATTGATGGAATTGGATTCGTGACACTCGATGCCCGTGATGTGGTGCGCCACCGCCTGGTTCGGGATATCATTTTTGCCTACGATAAAGCAGGAAACACCAAGGATGGCTCTCAGGATAGGAAGTCTGTAAATTCAACAAAACCCGATGAACCATCAACTGGCGTTTGATTACATTCGTCATGTATAACGCAACGGGATGAACATAGCCAGCACCTCGCCAAACTGTATTGGAGCTACCTCTTTGAATCTGAAGGGTATGAGTTCGGTCTACACCGGCAAAGTCCGCGATGTGTATGTGATCGATAACAAACTCATTGTGATGGTGGTCACCGACCGCGTCTCCGCTTTCGATGTGGTTATGCCTCGCCCCATTCCATTTAAAGGGCAGGTGTTGAATCAACTGGCGGCCTATTTCCTGGAGGCTACGCGTGATATTTGTCCAAATTGGTTGATCTCTGTTGCCGATCCGAATGCCAGCATCGGTGTGCTTTGTAAGCCGTATAAAATCGAAATGGTGATTAGGGGGTATCTCTCCGGTCACGCATGGCGTGAGTACCGAGACGGTAATCGAGTCATTTGCGGAGTTGAAATGCCCGAGGGGCTTCGCGAAAACGATCCATTTCCCGAGCCCATCATTACGCCTACAACCAAGAGCGACAAGGGACACGATGAAGATATTTCCGCGGCTGATATCATTGCGCGTGGTATTGTACCAGAAGCGGAATACCGCCAGTTAGAGGCTTACACCAGGGCCTTGTATAAGCGTGGAAGCGAAATGGCTGCGGAAAAGGGTCTTATCCTCGTTGACACCAAGTATGAATTCGGTTCATCCAACAATCGGATATATGTAATGGACGAAATCCATACGCCCGATTCTTCGCGCTACATATATCGGGATGGATACGAAGAGCGACAGCAGAGGGGAGAGGCTCAAAAGCAATTGAGCAAGGAATTCCTTCGTCAATGGTTGATTGAAAATGGATTTCAGGGTCTTGAGGGACAGCAGGTTCCACGCTTTACCGACGAGTTTGTTGATGCGGTCAGTTGCCGATATATTGAGTTGTACGAATGTATAACGGGGCGCACCTTTGTCAAGGCCGATAATTCGGATCCATTACATCGGATTGAAACACATGTCAACTCCGCTCTTGCACCCCTGATTGCCGGAATCTGATCCGATCCAACTAGGTATTTTTTTCGATCCCGGGTAACATCGGTAGAATGCCCCGGTGCTTCCCCATTGATCCATTGAAGTAGGACATCATTTTCGGCACATCGGCCGAATAATCACCGCTTGGGGTGAACGGGGCGTGTAATGTGACTTGCTTGCTCGGGTAATCAATCGAACAAAATACAATTGGCACACCGCATTGAAGTGCCATGTGGTAAAAACCGGTTTTCCAGACTCCGCCCGGTTTGCGGGTTCCTTCAGGCGCCAGAGCCAGAATCGTGTCCGGTTTGTTGCGATACCATTCGGACACTTGTTGTACCAAATCAGAGCGCATGCTGCGATTTACGGGTATGCCGCCGAGCCGGCGGAACATCCAGCCATATGGAAATCGAAACAGCTCCTGCTTTCCAAGGTAGGAAGCATTGAACTTCAACGTCCCTCTGACACCCAGTCCGATAAAAAAATCCCAGTTACTTGAGTGCGGTGCTGCTGCAATAATACAGCCGGTAGGATTTGGTGGCAATGTGCCTTTCACCTTCCAGCCAGCCAATCTGAAAAGAAAGGCAAAAAATCTGTTCATCCTCAAACATACGAAGAGCGGGCTTTCGCCCGCTCTTCAACTCATGTTGTTCGATAAAGTTATTCGGTGATGACGACGAGGTATTTGGAGTTGCTCCAAAACTTGTCGGGGTTGGTAATCTCAATCCCCTTCACTTTTTCATTCTCCTTTACGAGCGTGTAGGTGCCGGTTGGGTGAGTGCTTGCGAGCTTAATTTCCTTAGACACTTTAGAAAGTTCAATGGTCTTGAAAGTGGTTACATCAACACGTGTAAACGCTTCTTCATTGAAGTCGGGCACCACTGATTTCTGTTTTCCTATACCTAGGAATCCACCTGTCTTTGACAGTACTTTTTTATCGCGGAGTGTTTTGTAATCGCCAACTGTGTAAAAAGCTGTATTCAGCTTGGTCGTCTTTTCGGAAATTTCACGCGCTTTGTTTTCATTGTCCGACTTCATCGCAGTGATTTCAGTCTCCATTGAGCCGATTTTCGTGTTTAAGCCGGCGATGTTTTCGTTCAGTGCGTTGATGCTTGAGTCACGCGTAGCAAGCTGCGTGTTCAGCGAGGCGATCATCTTCTCAAGTTCGGTCACTTTGTAATTTGACTTCTTGATGCGAGCCTGAAGTTCACCGAGCTTTTTCTTGTTGTTGTCGATAAGCTGACGGATAGCATCAACATCGGCCAGAATCTTTGTCTTGGTGTCCTGAGTAGCCTCGGGATTGCTGGTGTTTGCCTGATTCAGCAACTCTTCCTGCTGCGCAAGAGCATCAATGCTGTTTTGGATATCACTGATATCCTGCATGTATCCGTTGATTTCGGCATCCTTGGCATCGAACTGAGAAAGAAGGCTGTCGCGGTCACGCTTCAGCTTCTCTACTTCAGCTTTGTAATCCGGTCCGCAGGAGGCAAGGAAACTCAGCGCGACAAGTGAAAGAAGGAGGTGTTTCATGGTTTGGTTTTTCTGTTGGTCAAAGATAAAACGAAATTCACCTACAATTGGTATTGATTTACCCAAAAATTTTCAACATCGGTTTTGTTTCCTTGCAACCGGGACTGTTTTTTGGGAGTTCTTTACTGCCTTTTGGAGTCGTAAAGGGCTTTTGATCAGTTGTTTGTGAAAATATCGGGTTCTTCGTTTTGAATCAATAACCCAAAATCTTCATCATGCTTTTGGCACTTTGTTCTTTGGCAAACAAGCGGGTGCTGTATTCTCCATCCTCGTCGCGGTCAATCAGGACGTGCTTGGGAGCTGGAATCAGGCAGTGTTGAATGCCACCATAGCCCCCGATGCTTTCTTGGTAGGCGCCGGTATGGAAAAAACCAAGGTATTGGGTTTCGCCGGGTGCTGGTTTTGGTAGGAAAACCCGGTTGCGGACCGACTCCATGATGTAGTAATCGTCCGAGTCGCAGGTGATGCCCCCCAGGTTCACCCGCTGGTAGTCGTCGTCCCAGTTGTTGATTGCCAGTAGTATGAACTTTTGTTTGAGTCCCCAGGTGTCGGGCAAGGTTGTAATGAACGAACTGTCGATCATGTTCCAAACCTCGTTATCGTTTTGCTGCTTGGTTCCAACTACGCTGAATAGTATGGCTCCACTCTCTCCAACGGTGAAGGATCCAAACTCCGTTACAATATGCGGCTCAGGTACATCCCGCTGATCGCAGGCCATTTTAATTTGCCGGATGATTTCATCTGCCATGTACTGGTAATCGTAATTGAAATCAAGTTTGGTGCGGATGGGGAGTCCGCCCCCGATGTCCAGGTATTCAAGTTCAGGACACATCTTTTTCAGTTCGCAGTAGAGGTTGATGTTCTTTTGAAGTTCGCTCCAGTAGTAAGCGGTATCCTTTATTCCCGTATTGATAAAAAAGTGGAGCATTTTCAGTTCCAGATTCTTTTTCCCTTTGATCTCCTTGGTGTAGAAATCAATGATTTCGTTGGTCCGGATCCCAAGTCTGGAGGTATAGAATTCTGCATTGGGCTCCTCCTCAGCAGCAATCCGAAGTCCGATGCGGAGTTTTCCCTGACACGCTTCGCTTAGTAGTTTCAGTTCTTCTTTGTTATCCAAAATGGGCATCACATTGGTAAAGCCCGCCTCAAGCAACTCGGCAATGCCTTCAATGTAGTTGGCCCTCTTGAACCCATTGCAAAGAATAAGGCTGTCCTTGTTTATTTTCCCTTCCTCAGCTAATTGTAAAATGATCGGAATATCAAATGCTGAACTGGTCTCCAGGTGGATGTCATTTTTGAGAGCTTCGTTCAAAACGAACTCAAAATGAGAACTCTTCGTACAATAGCAGTACAAATAATTACCTTCGTAATCGGCCTTGGCCATGGCCACATGGAAAAGCCGCTTCGCCTTCTGAATCTGAGCACTGATCTTTGGCAAATAGGTGATTTTGAGCGGAGTGCCGTACTGCTCAATGACGTCCATCAAGGGTACGCCGTTGAAATGCAGTTGGTTGTCAAGCACCTCAAAACTCTCCTGCGGGAACTCAAAGGTCTGATTGATGAGGTCGATGTAGCGGTTTTTCATAATGTAGGTGACTTGGTTTGGTAGTAAAACTGGTAATGCAAGTAACTTGGATTGGCGATATAAAGATAGAAATTGAGGATGTTTTCTCTTTGTTTTCTTTCTTTTCGAATTAATAAAAAGACGTATGCATAAGAAAATCAAGCTTATAGAAGTTAAGTCGGAGATTGGGGCAGGTACCCGCGGAGCCTCTCTTGGTCCCGATGCTATCAAAATCGCGGCACTCGACTATGGTTCAAATTTGTTCAACAAACTACCTTCGATTGAAATTCCAGTTGAGAACAAGCTGTTGTTTGAACCCCAAGGAAGTCCGTATGCCAAACGACTTAGGGGTATCCATAATATCTACGAGAAGCTCGCCAAAGTGGTATCAGATACCTTAAAGGCGAAGGAGTTTCCGATCATACTAGCGGGTGATCATAGCACGGCCGGTGGTTCAATTGCGGGCGTAAAAATGGCCAATCCGAAGGGTAGGCTGGGTGTGATCTGGATTGATGCGCATGCCGACCTGCATTCACCCTATACCACACCCACCGGCAATGTCCATGGGATGCCCGTGGCCGCCTCCCTTGCCGAGGATAACAGCGCCAATAAGATGAATAAGCCCGATAAGGACACGCTGGAGCTTTGGAATCGACTGAAAAAAATCGGGAACATTTCTCCCAAGATTACCTACAGCGACCTGGTTTATATCGGGGTGCGTGATGTAGAGCCCGAGGAGTCCTTTTTGTTGAAAAAGCACAAGGTGAAGATGTTTACCACCAGTGACGTGAAACGTCATGGCGTTGAGAAGATTGCCCGCGATGCGTTGGCCTACCTGGGTAATTGCCAGAGTATTTATGTTTCCTTCGATGTCGATAGTATGGATAGTTCCATTTCGAAGGGAACAGGAGCCCCGGTACGGAATGGCATCACCGAAAAAGAGGCAGGTTCGCTTTGCGTCCGGTTGATTCAGCACGAGAAGGTGGTCTGCTTCGAGATCGCCGAGGTCAACCCCACGCTCGATAAGGAAAATCTCATGGCAGAAAACACCTTTGAGATTCTTCAGCGGGTGATTGCACAGATTGCCTGAGGCTTGTTCGCCTGCGGCCGATTACTTTTGTCGCATGATGTTCGAGTCCCTTATCCGACCTGCGGTGCAAGCCGCTTTTCATGAATTGTATGGGAAGCACCTGGGCGATGATGCCGTGGTGCTCCAGTCCACCCGCAAGGAGTTTAGTGGCGACCTCACACTTGTTGTGTTCGGCTTGGCCAAGCTTGCCGGCACATCACCTGATGCAGTGGGTAAAGCGATTGCTGAGCACCTTGCCATTCGTGTTCCGGAGGTAAAGGCTTGTAATCTGGTCAAGGGCTTTTTGAATATTGAATTGCACGATTCAGCCTGGATGGAGGCGCTTTTCACATGGATGCAGGAGTCCGAGCCGTATCGGACTTCATCGGCCGCCTTTGATACCTCACACCCTGTGTTGGTTGAGTATAGTTCTCCCAATACAAACAAGCCATTGCACCTTGGTCACATTCGGAACAACCTACTGGGGTTTAGCGTAGCCGAATTGCTCAAAGCTGTTCATACACCTGTCACGAAGGTGAATCTGATCAATGATCGTGGAATTCACATCTGTAAATCCATGTTGGCTTGGCTCAAGCAGGGGAATGGCGAAACCCCCGAATCATCCGGCATGAAGGGCGATCATCTTGTTGGAAAATACTACGTGGAATTTGACCGGATGTACAAAGCGGAGATTTCACAGTTGACGGCAGAAGGAAAGTCAGAGGAAGAGGCCAAACGCGATGCACCTTCGATGGTTGAGGCTCGGGAGTTGCTTCTCAAATGGGAGGCAGGCGATCAGCCTACTGTTGAGCTTTGGAAGAAAATGAACGCCTGGGTTTATACCGGTTTCGAATCTACTTATGCAAGGCTCGGTGTCGATTTTGACACGTTTTACTACGAGTCGGAGACGTATCTCTTGGGAAAGAGTATCGTTCAGGATGGTCTTGATCGGGGTGTTTTTTACCGAAAAGAGGATGGGTCAGTCTGGGTCGATTTGACAGACGAAGGGCTTGATCACAAGTTGCTGCTGCGCGGCGATGGCACAAGTGTTTACATCACACAGGATCTGGGTACCGCAAAGCAGCGTTACGACGAAACCGGTTTCAGCAAGTTGATCTATGTAGTCGGTAATGAACAGGATTACCACTTTAAGGTACTAAAGCTGATCTTGAAAAAGCTTGGTTTTTCCTGGTGGGATAGTTTGGTGCATTTATCGTACAACATGGTTGATCTTCCAAGTGGTAAAATGAAGTCGCGCGAGGGCACTGTAGTTGATGCAGATGAGTTGATGCAGGAGATGGTCGATGAAGCAGCTAGGATTACACGCGAGCTCGGAAAGATCGATGATTTCAGTTCGGATGAGGCCAGGGAGTTATACGAAACCATCGGACTTGGGGCGCTCAAGTATTTTATTCTGAAAGTAGATCCGGAAAAACGCATGCTTTTCAATCCGGAAGAAAGCATCGATTTCAACGGCCACACGGGTCCGTTTATTCAATACACCTACGCTCGAATTCGTTCTGTTTTACGAAAAGCTGCAAGCATGGAGCAGTTTGCAGACGCCAAGCACACCGATCCCCGCTCTCAAAAATCTGTGCACGAGAAGGAGCGGGAATTGGTGATGGCATTGTTGCGCTATCGTGAATCCCTTGAAGAGGCCGCAGGTCGCTTTAGTCCGGCTGTGATGGCCAACTATGCCTACGAGCTGGCCAAAGTGTTCAATTCTTTTTATCATGAGTGTCCAATAGTCGACCAGGCGCAACCGGACACAACACGATTCAGGGTCATGTTGTGCACACTTACCGCCGGAAATCTGTTAGCCTCTTTATCCTTACTTGGAATCCGCGTTCCGGAGAGAATGTAAAATTGGCTATGAAGACGAAGACCTTTGTGGCTGTTTTGGCCCTAGTTGTCGCCGCCAATGGTTGTTTGGTTTTGCAGGCATTTTCCCCCGTGCGATTAAACCATATTCAACCTCCAACCGGTACGGTTCAGGAAGTTCGGTTTAATACGGGCGATCTTGTTTTTCGTCGGGGGTACGGATTGGTGAGTGACCTGTTGCGCAAAACGGGACGCAGGGAGCAGCGATTTAGTCATGCAGGAATGGTTTGGATAGAGCAGGGGAAAACGTATGTTTTACACATGGCCGCGGAGCCCTACTCAGGCTTGAACAGAACCGCTATTGCTGATTTCATTTCACCTGATGTCGCGTCAGAAGCCGCGGTATACCGCTTGCCGTTGAATGCCATGTCTCAGCATAACCTGTTCGATAACTTAAACAGGGAGCAGCTGATGAAACGTCCATTCGATGATGCCTTTGAATTGGAAAATGGAATGCCTCAGTATTGTACCGAATGGATTGCAGGACTTTTGATTCGGTCTGG
>JAJTFW010000017.1 GCA_021299095.1 Sphingobacteriales bacterium
GCGTCTGATGTGGTTTTCATCATTGACGAAGCGGATGTAGATGCTCCTTTAAATGACACGTTGATTGAGTATCATTCTGTAAACCTTGTAACGGGCATCAATGCCGGCCAGCATTTTATAGTACCCGGAGCATTCATCACGGCAAATTACGACGTGCGTTACGAAGTTGGTAATCTCACGATCCTGCCCGACACATTGCTGGTAAGTGCACGCGATACGCAGGCTACCTGTGATTCACTTCCTGAATTCGTAGCCGACATTACCGGGTATCATTACAGCGATGCCGATAGTAACCTGGTTGATCAGCCCCTGTCCTTCAGTTTGCTCACATCATCCGGGAACGCCGTGCCGGCCGGATATCCTTCCGATGGCACCTATCGTATTGTACCGGGTGGAATGACGCTGAACGCACCAGCCGATTACCTGTTGGTGTTTGAAGAAGGGCAGCTTGTTATCCCTGATCACTTCACGTACTATGCCGATGCAGATGGTGATGGGTTCGGTTTATCGTCCGATACGGTTGTGACCTGCGATTCACTTGCACCTTCCGGATATACAGCCGTTGCGGGTGATTGCAATGATTCAAACGCTTCTATAAATCCTTCGGCCAGCGAAATCTGTAACAATGGAGTTGATGATGATTGCGATGGGCAAACCGATGAGAACTGTCTTCCTACCTGCACATTGGCTGCAATAAGTGGTCCTGCCGCATTATGTAATCCGAATGCCCAGGTCATTGTTTACTCCGTGCCCCCTGCGGTTGGCGCGAGTAGTTATACATGGTCGGTGCCTGCGGGTACAACAATACTTTCCGGCCAAGGTACTTCTTCCATTTCGGTGTCCTGGCCATATTCGGTGATTCATTCAGGATTAACAGGAAGCGTTTGTGTGGTGGCCAACTTCGGCGATACCTGCGTCTCAGCTCCTAGTTGCATGTCAATCAGTGTTCAGGCTTCAACACCGGTCACTCCGCCTTATATATCTGGTCCGCCCCGTGCGTGTCCCGGTGAGGAAGCTACGTACTCCATTGCCAATGTTTCCCGTGCTACTTCCTACGTGTGGACCCCGCCTTCCGGAGTCACACTCTTGAGTGGTCAAGGCAGCAATGTGATTACAGTCCGTTTTGAAAGCGGATTCACAGGCGGATCCATGGCTGTTTCAGGTGTTAACCAGTGCGGAGTGAGTCCACAACGAACAAAGACACTTAGTTTGAACATTCTTTCGGCTCCATCATCCATTGCCGGATTCCGAAATGGCGTATGTGGCATGAGTGGTGTGGTCTATAGCATACCCGCTGTAAATGGTGCAACCTCTTACTTGTGGACTGTTCCCGCTGGTGCAAGCCTAATTGGTGCTGCAAATGGAACTTCCGTCGTAGTCGACTTCAATGGCAACTTTAGCAGTGGCAGTATTTCCGTGAAGGCCTTGAATTTGTGCGGAAACGGGGCCACCCGAACCGTAACTGTGGTGGGCCGACCCGTTGTAGCCGGACCAATCAGCGGACCTGTCAGTGTTTGCACAGGAAGCTCGGTTCAGTACAGCATTCCCACGGTAAATGGTGCCAGCAGTTATACTTGGACGGCACCTACAGGGGCTGTTGTGTCATCGGGCCAGGGGACGAAATCAATAACCGTCACCTATGGCGCAACGCCATTCACCGGCTTGCGGGTCAATGTTTCCGCAGCCAATGCATGTGGAAGCAGTAACCTGAACCTGTTTAATGTGGTTGCAACTAACTGTCCTCGTTTTGGAAATTCGAATTCGAACAGCTTACATGCGTATCCAAACCCCTTCACCGATCGCGTGCAGGTGCAGTTCGATGCCGATGTTGAATCCGAATCGAACCTACGTCTCATCAACATGATTGGCGAAATTGTGATTAGCCGAACATTACAACTTCAATCCGGGACTCAACTCATCGAACTTGACGCCGGAACGATTCCTTCGGGAACCTATCTCCTGGAGTTGGAGTCGAATCAGCAGGTGTATCGTACTACACTTGTCAAATTCTGACACGAAACTTTTATTTATCACAACAAGAAGAAGCCCCGTTTATCGGGGCTTCTTCTTTATCTTTTCAGAATGCGCAAATGGGATTCACTGCAAATCTGCATCACATCCCTGTGTTATCGAGCGTTGTTGCTTTAGTGGATTGAGATCCTAGTTTACTCAGACGTAATCCAGGCCGTTTAAACTGGATTGGATTTTACAGCTCGGCTAGACTCTACCTGGACGCATTCCGATCCGACCGGGTCAAACGTTGTTTGATTACTTTTGCAAAATCGTTCTCGTCCTTTCAATTTGAAATATCATTTGAAAACTACTGATATTCAGTCGGTAGCAATTCAAATCCCAGGCACCCGTAGTTCAATTGGATAGAATGACAGATTCCGATTCTGTTGGTTGTGGGTTCGAGTCCCGCCGGGTGCACGATGAGTCACAGGCCGTTGCGTAGCAACGGCCTGTTTTTATTGTGAGGGAATGAAGTGACGTTTTACGCTCGTCTTGCAACGGTATACGGATTTCGAATTGCCCAAGTCTAAACTTGTGTAAATCTGAGGCCTTTGTGCCGTATCTTCGCAGTCCTTTTAACAGGCCCAATGCTCGCAGTATCCAACTTATCCCTCCGCTACGGTAAACGCGTCCTTTTCGAAGACGTAAACCTGAAATTCACTCCCGGTAACTGCTATGGCGTTATTGGCGCAAATGGCGCCGGTAAGTCCACTTTCCTGAAAATCCTTAGCGGCGAAATTGACCCCAACACCGGTCAGGTTGCAATGAATCCGGGCGCACGGATGAGTGTTTTGAAGCAGAACCATTTCGCCTACGACGAGCATCCTGTCCTCGAAACCGTGATGATGGGGAATACCCGTTTGATGGATGTGATTCGTGAGAAGGATGCCATCTATGCCAAGCCCGATTTCAGTGAAGCCGATGGTAATCGTGCAGCGGAGCTTGAAATACTCTTCGCCGAAATGGAGGGCTGGGATGCAGAAAGCAATGCTGCAAGTCTGCTTAGTGCATTGGGTGTGACCGAAGATCTGCACCACCGGAAAATGGCTGAAATCACCGGAAAAGAGAAGGTCCGTGTGTTGCTGGCCCAAGCCCTGTTTGGGAATCCCGACATCCTTTTGCTTGACGAGCCGACAAACGATTTGGACGTAGATACCATTACTTGGCTGGAGGATTTTTTGGCCGAGTTCCGGAATACGGTGATTGTGGTAAGCCACGACCGTCACTTCCTCGATACGGTGTGTACGCATGTAGCCGATATTGATTTTGCCAAAATCCAACTGTATTCCGGCAACTACAGTTTCTGGTACGAGTCGAGTCAACTCGCTCTGCGTCAACGATCCGATCAAAACAAGAAGGTAGAGGACAAGCGTAAAGAACTTCAGGAATTCGTCGAGCGCTTTAGTGCCAATGCGTCCAAATCACGACAAGCTACGAGCCGGAAAAAACTCCTGGATAAACTCGTTGTAGAAGAAATTCCTCCATCTGCCCGGAAATATCCGGCAATTATATTCAAGGCTGAGCGCGATTGCGGTGATCAACTTTTGAAAGTCGATGCACTGGGAAAAACTACCGACGATGGGAATGTCCTGTTCAGTGACATCACTTTCTCGATGGACAAGGGCGACAAGATCGCAGTTCTGTCCCGCGATCGTCGCGCTGTAACCGAGTTTTTCCAGATTATCACCGATAATGCGGATGCAAGCAGCGGACGATTCGATTGGGGAACGACGATTACACGATCGTATCTTCCCAACGATAATTCGTCTTTTTTTAAAGAGGAAATGTCACTGATTGACTGGCTCCGCCAATTCAGTAAGGAGAAGGAGGAGACGTTCGTGCGTGGATTCCTCGGTAAAATGCTCTTCAGTGGCGAAGAGTCCCTCAAGAAGTGTACGGTTTTAAGCGGTGGTGAAAAGGTGCGCTGTATGGTTTCGCGGATGATGCTGACCAATGCCAATTGCCTCATCCTCGACGAGCCAACCAATCACCTCGACCTCGAATCCATCACCGCATTCAACAATGCCATGCAGGAGTGGAGGCATATTGCACTGTTCAGCTCACACGATCATGCGTTCACACACTCTGTCGCTAATCGTATCATTGAACTGACTCCCGGAGGAATCATCGATAAGCGCATGACTTATGACGAGTATCTCGAAAACGAGCAGGTGAAAGCGCTGCGGGCTGAATATTACGGTCTTGCATCCGTAAACTCCTGAGCTTTTTTCTGAGGTCCGTCGTTAGCCTTCCCGGTGTTTACGGTAGGCGTCTGCCACTTCGCGAAGTTCCTGGTACCATTCGCTTCCATATTTACGCGTGAGTGCATCCTTCAGGAAGACATACAGCGGTACATCCAGTTTTTTTCCGAGTGAGCAGGCAGGAGCACATATAGACCACTTGTGGTAATTTACGGCATCGTAGTGCGTGTGCTTCTCGATTCGAACCGGATATAAGTGGCAGGATACCGGTTTCCGGAATCCAATTCGCCCTTGGTTGTACGCTTTTTCAAATGCGCAAGTGGCAACTCCGTTTTCAAAAACGGTGTAAACACATTCGCGGTTACCATTGACCAGGGGTGTAACGCGATCGCCATCGGCATCCACCGTATGTAGTCCGATTTTATCAATTGACATCAGTGCTTCCGGCTGCAACATATCCCGAACTGCAGGAAAAGCGTTTTCAATCTGTGCGAGTTCGTCTTCCTCCAGCGGCGCCCCGGAATCCCCCTCCACGCAGCAGGCGCCCTTGCAGCGCTCTAGGTCGCAAACAAAGGGGGTGTCAATCAGGTCAGTAGAAACCAGTGCGGATCCAATTTGCAGCATATGGCAAAGGTAGTCGGCAATAAACCAGCAGGGCTATTCGTCTGTTAAACAAATATGAATCGCAAAAAAATGCTTCTCCTTTCCATCGCAGTGCTTTCTGTAATCTTTTTATTCTGGAATCTGCGCCTCAGTGCAGGCACCGAACAGCAGCCCTATCGGGTGTTGGATAAAGCCGATGGCTATGAAATCCGCTTATATCCGCCTGCAATGTTTGCGTCGGTCACCAAGTCTGGGCAAATGATGGATATCGGTAGTGATGGGTTTCGGGAACTTGCCGGTTACATTTTTGGCGGTAACTCCAGTGGCGAGAAGATTGCGATGACCGCACCAGTGGTTTTCTCGCCTGCAAAAGAGAACGAAGCAAGCACCGAGATGCGTTTTGTGATGCCCGCCGGGTATACGGCTGAGGCGCTGCCTGCACCACGTTCGAAGCAAGTGCAGCTCTGGGAGTCCGATACGGTATTCATGGCCGTCAGACGTTTCGGTGGATTCGCATCAAACAAAGACATCGAGCGTGAAGCCGACGAATTGCGTGCTTGTTTACGCAAGGCTGGAATTGCTTTTGAAGACAAGGTGGTGTTTATGGCCTATAATCCGCCGTACCAGCTGGCAGGTCGGCGCAATGAAGTGGCCTTTGTGGTTCAACCAAGCCAATAAGGTCCCATAAAGTCAAAAGCCCGGCGAGCCGGGCTTTTGAACTTCAGTGTGAATCAGTCATCAGAGGTTTACCGCTCCAACGTTGGTGACCTGTCCGTTGGTTACGTTCACGTTTTGGATGGTATCACCGATCCAGGGAGCCGGAGGCGCAACAACGACCGTGTAGTTGCCGGCTGGAACTGCGGGGATGATGAATCCTCCTGTTGAATCACTGAATGAACCAAATAGGTTGGTGCCATCGCTGGCGGTAATGGTACAAATCACAGAGTCCGGTACAATGGAGCCGGCAATCGCTCCACTGACAGCCTGGTCCACGACACGGATGACCGGCTTGAGGATGTATCGGCCGTTTCCGGTCTGTACGATAGACTGTTGAGCGTCAAAATCCAGCAGAACCACATACGCTACACCTGCAGAAAAGTCGCGGTGTACCTGCAACTTGAGCCCCGATTGCTGCGCACTTGGGGTCGATAAAGGATAGGTGACGCTGTCAACCACCACCGAATTGTTGGGGCCTAGGATTACCCTAACCTGTTCGATTTTACCAGCAGGCACTGGGCCTCCGGCAATGAGTGTATCGGTTCCGTTGACGAAATCCAATAGGTTGTAAATACCTGCGTTGACCGGCAGGTTGAGGGTGCCGATCTGAGGCCCCTTGATCTCAACACCCTGAACATCAACATAAACTGCGTTGAAGTTTCCAGGGGCATCGGTCATGCGGATAGAAAGCAGGGCCTTGCCAGGTTTGATCTCGTTGCTGGAGGAAGCACCCTCTTCGGGCTTGGAGCAGGAGGAAAGCAGGAAGGCGAAGCCGGTACACAGTCCGGCAATGGCAAAAAGCAGTTTTTTCATGGTGAATAGTTCTTTTGACAAGGCAAAAATAAGCTAGTTGGAGCCAAAGCACCTGTTTCTCCGTGAATTTTCACGACTGATTTTCAACAGGTGCTTTTCAGGCCCCGGAGGGTGGAAGTTCCGTGCTTTTCTATTTGACAATCTGTGCTTTTTTTGTTTCTTTGCAGCCCCTTAAAAGGCGGGAAATCCATGGCACGTCAGGTGAAAATATTCTCAGGAACAGCTTCCAGGTACCTGGCGGAGCAAATTGCCGACAGTTATGGTTCGTCCCTGGGCGATGTCAAGGTGGCCCGTTTTAGCGATGGAGAATTTTCGCCCAGTTTTGATGAGAGTGTACGCGGATGCGATGTGTTTTTAATTCAAAGCACGTTTTCACCCACCGATAACCTTTTCGAACTATTGCTGCTAATCGATGCCGCCAAGAGGGCTTCTGCTCATTACATCACGGCCGTAATACCCTACTTCGGGTATGCGCGTAGTGACCGGAAAGACAAACCAAGGGTGGCAATTGCCTCCAAAATGGTAGCGAATTTGCTGAGTGCGGCCGGAGTTACCCGCGTAATGACCATGGATCTCCATGCTCCTCAGATTCAGGGATTCTTTGATGTGCCCGTAGATCACCTCGATGCTTCGGCCATTTTCGTGCCCTACATCAAAACCCTCGACCTACCCAACATGATGATTTGCGCTCCCGATATGGGCGGCGTGCACCGGGCAAGGACGTATGCCTCTTATTTCAATGCCGACATGGCCATCATTGACAAACACCGTAAGCGTGCCAACGAAATCGAAGGCATGCAGGTGATTGGCGACGTGTCGGGCCGTGATTGCATCCTGGTGGATGACATTGTCGATACAGCGGGCACCCTCACCAAGGCCGCAAGTCTGTTGGTTGATCGTGGTGCTGCCAGTGTACGTGCATTTTGTACCCATCCTGTACTCAGTGGCCAGGCTTACGAGCGAATTGCCGATTCACACCTTACAGAGGTTGTGGTTTGTGACACAATTCCGCTGCGTAAGGATGCCAAGAAAATCAAGCAACTCCCTACCGCTCAGTTGTTCGCAAAGGCAATTCAGCGTGTGTATGCCTACGAATCCATCAGTTCACTCTTTGTAAAAGAATAATCCCAGAAATACCAATGAAAACGTTTGAAATCCAAGCCGCCTTGCGTCCCGACTTGACCAAGCAAAGCGTTAAGGCCATCCGTAACGGCGAAGGTGTGCCCTGCGTACTCTACGGTACCGGTTCAGATCCCGTGCATTTTTCCGCACCCCTCAGTGCCTTCAAAGGCCTGGTGTACACCCCCGATGTGTATATGGTGAAGCTGATCGTCGACGGTAAAGAGCATCAGTGCATTCTCCAGGACATCCAGTTCCATCCTGTTACCGACATCATCCAGCACGCCGATTTCCTTGCCGTGAGCAACGATCGTCCGGTGACCATCCATATTCCGGTGCGCATCACCGGAGCCTCTGAAGGCGTGAAGCAGGGTGGCAAGCTCGTGACCAAAGTGCGCAAGCTGAAGGTGAAAGCCTTGCCCGCAAAACTTCCCGATTCAGTAGCGGTGGATATTACGCCTCTCAAGATCGGTGATGACGTACGCGTGCGTGATCTCAGCCTCGAGGGTGTTACCTTCCTGGATTCCCCATCGAATGTTATCGTGGGTGTGCGTACCACACGTAACGTGGTTGCAGCCGCCGAGACGAAGAAATAATCCTGATCGGACCTGCTTAGAGAGGAACCCCGATGGCGGTTCCTCTCGGCATTTGATGACCTTTCACGCATGAAATACCTCATCGTCGGACTGGGCAATATCGGGCCTGAGTATGTGCATACCCGGCACAACATCGGTTTCGATGTGGCGGATGCCTTAGCCAAATCGCTGGATGTTTCTTTCAGCAGCGACCGAAAAGTCTGGAAAGCAGAAGGAAGGTTTAAGGGACGGAGTCTTGTCATTATCAAGCCCACCACTTTTATGAACTTGAGCGGTGAGGCTGTAAGGTATTGGCTCGGATTTCTGAAAATTCCCCAAGAAAATCTGTTAATTGTAACCGATGATCTCGCCCTTCCGTTCGGCACCCTTCGCCTCAGACCTTCGGGTGGTGCTGCCGGTCACAACGGGTTGACGAGTATCATTGAGTGTATTGGTAATGAACGTTTTGCGCGCTTGAGATTTGGAATAGGCAACGATTACCCCAAGGGTCGACAAGCCGATTATGTGCTCGGCCACTGGACCACGGAAGAGGCTTCAGCCCTGACCGGAAGGGTGGAAACCGCGGTAGAAATCGTTAAGACCTTTGCAAGTACAGGCATACAGGCGGCCATGAACGCCTACAACAACAAATAATCATGGCAGGATTCTTGCTCAAGAGATGAACGAAAAAATGGTGAAAAGCATGAAAAAGATCCTCTACTCCTCCATTGCATGCATTTGTCTTTCTTTCTTTTCTCAATCTGCTTTAGCGCAGCATGATGAGCGGCTGTCGGCGAAAGGGCGCGATTGCAGCATCTCCATGTATCCTAACCCAACCACCAGCCGTTTGTTCATCGACCTTGGTCAACCCACCGTTACTGAGCCGGCTGTCTTGATTTTCGATATGCTGGGAAATAAAATGGATGGACTTTATCCCGAACGTAAGGACCCACAAACTTGGATGGTGGATTTCAGTGGAATCAAACCCGGTTTCTATTTCGTCAAGATCCGTACTTCCGAGGAGTCAATCTCCCGCCGGATCACCATCAATCCCTGATTCTCCTCAAGACGTTTTTTCACTGATGGCGATGCCCAATTCATCCAGCTGAGCGGATTGAATCGGAGATGGGGCGTCAATCATAACATCGCGCCCCGAATTGTTCTTCGGAAATGCAATGAAATCGCGGATGCTTTCTGATCCACCGAATAAGGAACACAACCTGTCGAATCCGAAAGCGATACCTCCATGTGGAGGAGCGCCAAACTCGAAGGCGTTCAGCAGGAAACCGAACTGGCTCTGAGCCTCTTCTTCACTGAATCCCAGCAAACTGAACATCCGTTTCTGTAATCCCTTGTCGAAAATGCGGATACTGCCCCCACCCACTTCTACACCGTTGATGACTATGTCATAGGCATTGGCGCGAACCGCACCGGGATCCGAATCCAGCAGATGCAAATCTTCGGGAAGGGGCGACGTGAAGGGGTGGTGCATCGCAAACCAGCGCCCCGATTCCTCATTCCATTCAAGCAACGGGAAATCTACCACCCATAGACAGCTATACTGGTCTTTGGGACGTAAACCGAGTCGCTCTCCCATTTCCAGCCTGAGTTCTGATAGGGCTTTCCGGGTCCTTGCTGCATCACCGGCCAAAATCAGCAATAAATCGCCAGGTTCTGCTCCCATCGCTTCAGCCCAACCGCGTAGTTCTTCGGCCGAGTAAAATTTGTCGACACTGGATTTCAAACTTCCATCGCTGCCGTATTTAACATAGACAAGACCGTTAGCTCCGATTTGCGGACGTTTCACAAAGTCGGTCAGTTCGTCGGTTTGCTTTCGCGTGTATTCGGAACATCCTTTGGCGCAAATACCCGCTACCAGTGCTGCATCATCAAATACCTTGAAGCCCTTACCTTTTACAAGTCCGTCAAGTTCAACGAAGGTCATGCCGAAGCGTGTGTCTGGCTTGTCCGATCCGTACAAGCGCATCGCATCGGCATAGCTCATACGTGGTAGTGAGGCGAGGTTCAGGCCTTTTACCGTGTTAAAAAGGTGTGCTGTAAGTCCTTCGAAGGTGGAAAGGACATCGTCACGCTCCACGAAACTCATCTCGCAGTCGATCTGAGTGAACTCCGGCTGGCGGTCAGCACGGAGGTCCTCATCGCGAAAACACTTTACAATCTGATAGTAGCGGTCGAATCCGGCTACCATGAGCAATTGCTTGAATGTTTGTGGGGATTGAGGCAGGGCATAGAACTCGCCCGGATTCATGCGGGATGGAACCACAAAGTCGCGGGCGCCTTCTGGCGTTGATTTAATCAGAACCGGTGTTTCAACCTCCAGAAATCCCATTTTATCCAGGTAATTCCGGGTTTCAATCGCCATACGATGGCGTAACTCCAAATTGGATCTTACATTGGATCGGCGTAGGTCAAGGTAACGATACCGCATCCTCAGGTCATCTCCACCATCAGTTTGTTCTTCAATGGTAAACGGTGGTACCTCTGCCGCATTCAGGATGGTCAGGGTTTCAACGATGATTTCGATTTCACCTGTTGGCAGTTTGGAGTTTTTGCTTTCGCGCTCACGAACCATTCCGGTCGCCTGAACCACATATTCGCGACCCAAGGTTCGTGCCACAGAGCAAGGCTCGGGTCTGCTTTCCGAACTGAAAGCCAACTGCGTGATTCCGTAGCGATCGCGAAGGTCGACAAAGGTCATGCCCCCGAGGTCGCGGGAGCGCTGCACCCATCCGGAGAGGGTTACTGTAGTGCCGGCGTGACTCAGGCGCAATTCGCCGCAGGTATGTGTCCTGAACATGTGAATCGGATTGAAGCGCGAAGTTACTTCCTTTCGGGCGGCGGGCCCCCGTGGCGAGGGTTGATTTTCCCATCTTTGAGGAACAATAGTCGTCCGGTTTTAGCGTAGAATATCCAATGAATCGCCAGTTGGTCCGAATTGCACTCCTTTCCGCTGTATTCATTCTCAATGCTTACCTGTGTCTTCGGGCTCAGCAGGCTGCAATCGGTAGTTGGCGGGAGCATCTTCCATATCACCGCGGACTTCAGGTTGCTGTTGCGGCTGATCGGGTGTATTGTGTGACATCGGATGGCTTTTTCGCATACCAGCGCAGCGACGGACAATTGCTCAGGCTTTCACGCATTAGCGGACTTAGCGATTTTGGCGTCAGCAAGATCGCCTATTGTCCAGCGGTTAAGGCCTTGGTTGCGGTATATGCCAATACGAACATCGACCTGATTTACGATGATGGCAGGGTGGTGAATCTCAGCGATATCAAACGGAAAAATATTCCCGGCAACAAGGTGGTTAACAGCATCCATATACGTGGCGACCAAGCCTATCTGGCCTGCGGTTTTGGAATCGTTTCTTTGAACCTATCTCGTCGCGAAGTGACCGATACCTATGCCATCACATCTGGCGTTTCTCCCGATATCCTCTCCGTAGCTTCCGATGATACGGCCCTGTTTGCGGCCTGCGATGATGGGGTATATACCGCTCAGTTGAACAGCCCCTTGATTTCCAATTTCACGGGCTGGTCAAAAATCTTGGCCGATACAGGTAGTGTCGGTGATTTTCAGGAGGCCGTTTCCTTTGGTGGTGTACTCATCGTGAAATATCGGCGCAGCAGTGGTGATCAGCTACTGGCATGGAACGGATTGGATTGGAATACAGGATTGCCCTCCGGTTTGCAAACCTTCAATACGCGATATAGCATGCGTAGCGATCTTAGCTACCTCTGCGTCACAGAGGAGTTTGGGTTCACCGTGTATGACAGATGGTTCAACCTCATCCGCACAGTGGGTACATCCTTGCTGGGTCAGCCTTTTCTGCGCGATGGGATGCTTGATGCCGGCGGACAAATTTGGCTTGCCGATAATCTAAAAGGAATGCTGCTAGTCGATCAGGCCAATACAAGCTGGGAAAAGATTGCTCCCAGAGGTCCGTTTTCTTCGCGCAATGCTGCAATGCAGGTGGTGAATGGAACCTTGTGGACCTTGCATGGCCCACGGAATCGCAATTGGAGTAATGCTTACCGTTACGATGGTTTTTCCCGATGGAATGGTACCGACTGGATTACTTACGACGGATACGCAGCACAAACTCCGTTCTTTCAGGCACGGAATTTCTTTGACAACATGTCATTGGTTGTAGATCCTTCCGATAAAGAACACCTCTTCATCGGGTCTGCCGGAGCCGGTATGATGGAGTTTCGCAATGGTGATACCGTCCGTTTTCATGACACCATCAATTCACCACTTCAGGCTCAGGTAGGGAATCCCACTCAGTATAAAGTGCATGGTATCGCACTCGACAATGACCGCAATCTTTGGGTAACGAATTCGGGAACGCCCTCCGTCATAAAAGTCCTACGTACCAATGGAACTTGGAAGACGTTCAGTTTGGCCGGCGCAGTAAACTCATCGGCCAATACCGGCGATATGGTCCTGGATGCATCCGGAGCCGCATGGGTTGTGTTATTTGGTAATGTCGGCGGAAAAGAGGGCTTACTCTACTACGATGCAAAAGGAACGGTAGACAATGTTTCGGACGATAGCTACAAGGTGATTGACTTTGCCTCCAACCGTGTTCGCTGCCTTGCCCGCGATCGCGATGGAACCATATGGGTGGGAACAGATGTGGGGATCTATGTTTTTTATCCACCTTCTTTGACACCCCAGCAGATTCTGATTCGTCAAAACAATACCAACCAATATCTGCTTTCAGGCGAGGCGGTAACGGCAATCGCCGTTGATGCGGCCAACCGCAAGTGGATTGGTACGGAAACCGGAGGTCTCTATTTGTTTTCGGCCGACGGCCAGGAGCAGGTCCGGCATTTCACCGTCGCAGGGAGTCCTCTGTTTTCCGATAATATCACCAGTCTTGCCATAGATGGTCGATCCGGTGAGGTATACATCGGTACCGAAAAAGGGCTGATGAGTTACCGAAGCGATGCCATCGAACCCGATCCTGAAGTGCTGGGCTGTAAGGATCTGCTTGTATACCCCAATCCGGTTACAAGTACTTACACCGGCCCCATCGCGATTCGTGGTTTGGTGCCCAATGGCTCAGTGCGCATCACAGATATTGCAGGTGGTTTGGTGTATCAGACAGAAGCACAGGGAACACAAGCTGTTTGGAACGGGCAGGATCTGAACGGGAATTTGGTTGCTTCGGGTGTCTATATGGTGATGGCCTCTGATGAGGCGGGGGAGTTTGGCTGTGTTACCAAAGTCCTGATTACGCGATAAACAAAAAAGCGAACCCCGAGGAGTTCGCTCTTGCGTTTTTTCGAAAGAGGGGATTATCCTTTGTATGACATGTAATTGTCTCCGCCGCGGCGTACCTTGGCGTCATACCATAGCCAATAGGAAGTTCCGACAGCGATCGTGAGGCCGAACATCCAGTTCAATAAAGCGCCGATGGAAGGGAGGAGTCCGAAGATGGGTTGCATTGCGTCAGCGATACCGTAGAAGACCTGCGTCATGTTTTTCCTGTATTTTGGGGACGAATTTACATAAAATCCCCAATCAAGTCCCTTTTATGCTAGTCCGGATTTTCAGGTCTACCTCTCTACTTCCACCGGTCTTGCTTTTTTTGCTTGCGGGTCTGGCCATGGTGGCAACTTTACCCGTTTTTTCTCCGGCTGTCTCCGAAAATGGTTTGTACCTCTACGATTCATTGGTCAGAGCACTTGGATACCTACCAACTTGGTGCACTGCCCTATGCTCTTCCCTGCTGATCTTTGGTCAGGCTGTTCATCTTAACATCGTATTAAATAAGCACAGTGTACAGTTCAAGGCATCCTGGCTGCCTGCTTTGCTATACCTCGTTTTAGCGAGTCTGCTAGTGCCAGTTCATGGATTTAGCCCGGTGACAATTGTAAATACCCTGCTGATTTTCGTGCTCGACAAATTATTTGGATTGTACAAGAACCCCACAGCCTGGGGAATGATTTTCGATGCAGCACTTCTGCTGTCGATCGCAGCCTTGGTTTATTTGCCAGTCTCAGTGCTATTTGTGTACCTCTTCATCGCTCTGGCCTTACTTCGACCTTTGTCGTGGCGTGAATGGATCATTGGGCTAATGGGATTGGCAGCTCCTTTCTTTTTTCTATTCGTGTACCTGTTTCTGAATGATAGTCTTCAGGTATTCCTGAACACGGTCCTGATTCCCGGCATTCGAATCGAGCCGCACAGTGGTCAGGTGTTTCGCTCAGGCCAGCTGATTAGCCTGATTGTCGTTGCGGTGTTTTTTCTGATGTCGGTCCTTAACGCTCAGTCGAATTACTACCGCAACGTAGCCAAGACCCGGGTTGCGCAACAACTGTTGTTAATCTTGGTGCCTTTCACATTGCTCACCTTGTGGGTTGCTCCGGATGCAGCAGCCTATCGTGTTGGATTGATGATCATCCCACTGGCTGTTTTCCTTTCCTATTTTTTTCTGGCCGGAAAAAAATCCTGGCTTATGGAATTGTATTTTCTAGCGTTGATTGGCGTTTGGGTCTGGAATCGCCTTATGCCGTCCTGATCATTTCGTTCGCAGCCTCAACAAAGGCTTCAGGGTCCTCCGGGCTGAAAATCACTGGGAGACTTTCACGCAGTTGAATGACGACAAGTCCTGTTCTTCTGCTGCAATACCAACTTTGTTGGCCTAAAGACGGCGAGTAATAACGACCTGTATAACCGAAAAGACCACCGTTTCCGAAGGTCCTGATCAGACCTTTCGTTTCGGCAGCATCCATCTTTCGGATGAGTAGCAGTTTTTCTAGTTGGAATTTCTTTAGCCCGACCATTCTTCTTACTGCAATCCCATCGGATTGAATCAAATATTCCTTTGGCGCGTAGAGCAGACAAGCTCCGCTCAAAACAAGCATAAGTAAGGCTGCAGCAACCAGGCTGCTTCGGCTTTCTTCAGGTGAAACAAAAGTCAAAACCAGCATCACGACAGCGCCGGCCGGAACAGCATTGCTGACTATTCTTGAAAAGAAGTCACTTGTGCAAGTGAATGTTCTTGTGATCATTCACTTGCTCACAAAGTAGTTTGAAACATGCGCTGAAGTCGGGGATTGCTTTCAGCGGCACGCATTTCTTCACGGTATTTGGATGATGCTTTGGCAATTTCGTCCCAGCGTGTGGCCTCATTCGTTCGGCCTTCCTTTCGCATGGCTTCCGCTTTTTCAGTAGCGGATTCGCCAGCCTCCTTGAAAAACTGAAATGCACCCATACGGACCATCCAGCCGGGAGCTGTTGATGAAGGTTGTACTGCTTTGAGAGCACTCAGTACATGGGCGTCGTCGTTGCAACGGCGGACGAATCGACCGTATTTTTGCAGCATGGAAAACCGGCTGTTCCCGGAACTTTGTTCAAACGCCTTTAGCATGTAACCCGCATTGCGGTCGCTACCAACAGATGCATAGATACCCGCAATGATGCCGAACATTCGGCGATGCGTATCGATCTCCTTCAATGCGCAGAGTTTGAGTGCGCCGGCTGTATCAATTTTGGCCAGAGCTTCCAGTCCGGCTTCACAAACACGAAAGGAACTGTCGTTGGCGACATTACTGAAAAAAGAGGCCATTTCATCGCCGGAAAAATGCTTGGACAGCATTTCAACAGCGGTTTCCCGAACCTCCGGAAGTGAGTCACGTGAGGCCAGCTTGAACAGCATTTTTTTCGCTTCTTCGTTTTTATCCGTTCCGACAAACACATCGGTGTGTTCGATGGCCAGTATGCGGATTCTCCAGTTTGGATCTTTTAGTGCATCCAGTACTACAGGTGCGTCGATGTCCCCGGCTTTCAGATTTTTGGTCAGAGCGCTGAGTGCATCAAATCGATCCTGGTATAGTGGGCCTTTGCGGTATAAGGCAACCCATTCCTCATTGCTGTGCAGGTCTGTTTTGATAGCAGGCAAGCATTTTTCGGCATCGGCATTGATCAGGATCGGTTTAGTGGTGCAGGCAAAACGAAATACCTGCTCCCGTTCCGTAACAAGAATCCTTTCCCGCTTGGTTCGGCCGTCCGCAAAATAGAGGTCAACGTCAAGTGGCAGGGTGTAAAGAGGGGTAGACTGCATATTCTGTTTTTGCTGGACACGCAAAACCGCCGTTTGACTACTGTCAGTCCATCCGTAGCTGAATTCCACTTCGGGGTGTCCTTTGTCCAGGAACCAGGCGTTGAAAAACCAGTTCATGTCCTCCCCTGTTACAGCCTCAAACGCTATCCGAAGTTGGTGCACTTCTGCGGGCTGAAAGCGGTTGTCGTTTAGGTATCGTTTCAGACTTTCGAAAAAGGCCTGATCGCCGATGCATTTGCGTAGGTAGTGTAGAATGGTACCCCCCTTGGCATATGAATGTCGATCGAACATATCCTCCCGGTCCTCGTAATGGAATCGAATCAGGTCAACCTGCTTGTTTCGCGCTTCGCGCAGGTAGCCATTGAGGTCGCTTTGCAGACCGATATCGGCCATCTCCCGGCCGTACTTATACTCGTTCCAAAGGTATTCGCCATACGTTGCGAAGGATTCGTTTAGCGGCAGGTTCGACCAAGATTCGCAGGTGACCAAGTCGCCGAACCAGTGGTGATAGAGTTCGTGTGCAATAACATCTTCACCACTGCCATCGATGAGTTCGCGGGCATCGCGCTGAAGAAATTCACCATGCAGCGTTGCTGAGGTGTTTTCCATAGCTCCACTCACGAAATCACGGACTACAACCTGATGGTATTTCTCCCAGGGATAATCCACGCCAAGTTGTTTCGAAAAAAAACTGAGCATTTCTGGTGTGTTTCCGAAAATGCGGCGGGCAACAGGCTCATAAGCAGGCTCAACGTAATAGTCTACATCAAGCGACCTCCAGCGGTCGTGGATGACCGAAAAGGGTCCTACAGCCAACATGGCTAGATAGGGTGCATGTGGCTTGTCCTGTTTCCAGTGGTCGGTACGTGTGCCATCTCCATTTGTCTTGCTGGAAATCAATAGGCCATTCGATAGGGTTTTCAGCGAAGAGTCTACTGTGATGCGGATGTCTTGCCGCATTTTCTGGTTCGGCACGTCGATGGTTGGAAACCACACGGAATTCGACTGGGTTTCGCCCTGTGTCCAAAGTTGACGCGGCTTTCCGGGTTCTTTTCCATCAGCATTGATGAAATACAAACCCTTGTCGCTACTGATGGCCGAACTTCCACCCAGTGCCTTCAATTCCTCGGGACAGGCCGTGTAGCGGATGCGTAAACCGAAAGTGTCTGTTGCCCCAAAGGATGGTGTGGTGACCTGAATCGTGTCGTTCTGATACACATAGCGTGCGGGAACCGTGTCTTTGTTGTATAGTAGTTCAACTGATGCGATGATCATACCGCGTGCATCAAGATTGACACGTTCGCTCGACTTGAACCAGGGCCTGAGCGTGATGGTGGCTGTACCTTCCATGCGGCGCTTACCCCAGTCGGGTCTCAGATCGAGTCCAGTGTGGAGGATTTCATGTTGCTTGGTGACTGAGGCGCGGTAGGGACCTGCTTCATTCTCAGGTTTAACTTTTAGTTCGGGGAGCGTTCGGATTTCACCGATACTCTTTTTACCAGTACTGCATGAATGAAATAAGCCTGCTGATGTCAGCAGTAGGACAACTAGGACAGATTTACGCATGCCTCAAAAGTACGACCCACAGCGGGATTGTCATTCCGCGTTATACGCTTCTTAGCGTAAGCTGAACCGAACTGGCAGATGAAAGAGCACATTCACCTCTTGTCCGTTTTGCTTGCCGGGGGCCCAGCGCGGCATCCGTTTCACCACCCGAATGGCTTCATCCGCGCATCCGCCGCCAATATCGCGCAGCGATTCCACCTCTCGGATATTTCCTTCCCGGTCTACCACAAATCGAAGGTAAACGGTGCCACTAATGCCGCTTTCTCGTGCAAGGCGCGGGTAGTGGATTTCACGGGCCAGAAAGGCAAAGAGGGCAGCTTCTCCCCCGGGGAACTCGGGCATAAGCTCCGAGCGCATGAATACATTTCCTGAGCCCGAAGTTCCGGTTCCGGTTTCCGTGAACCCGGTCTGGACATTTGAGCTGTCACTTTTACCCTTTCCATCGTTAATGGTGTTGTTGCTCAGTACGGATTGCGTTGGTATGCTGTCATTCTGCACAGAGTCACGGACTAGCGGTTTGCTGAAATTCAGCCCCCCTGCGGGCTTCGATGTATTTGGGCGTATTTCACGCAACGGCTCGGGAATCAGCACTTTCTCCGGATTGGTCAGCTCTACCACCACTTCACGGGCTAGCTTTGCAATATCAGTAACCGCAGGTTCGGCTTTGAGGAGCCACACGAGGATGGGGATGCCTGCCATCATGGTTAGGCTGATGGCGAATGCCAAGTTCAGGCTTTTAGCGTAATTCTGTCGGAGCAAATAGGCACCGTAGTCGCGAAAGCGGTGTTCAAAAACGAGGTCGAGGCGTGCGGGAGAGCAGGGGTCATCCCAGGAGTTCATCAGGTTTTTCATGGCAAAGCGATTTTATCAGTTCAACGATGCCGGTGCAATTGAAATTCCATACACCTGTCGGAACATTGTCAGAATCGGATTGAACGCTGAATGAATTATACTTGCATCAAAGAATCTTGTCATGTACACCGGACTCCTCCATTTTCACAGCCTCCTGCGCTGGGTTTTATTGCTGCTACTGATTGCCGTGCTGGCCAAAGCCTTCATGGGCAGAAAGGGCGGTAAGGTGTTCGGACCTGGCGACCGAAAACTTTCTCTGTTTACCATGATCACTGCGCACCTTCAATTGGTGTTCGGTGTGGTCCTGTACATGATCAGTCCAATCGTACAAGGTGCCATCGCGAATATGGGTTCTGCCATGAAAAATGCCCCCTTGCGTTTTTGGGCCGTTGAGCACCTGAGCATGATGCTGTTGGCCATTGCATTTCTGACCATCGGCCACATCAAAGCCAAGAAGGCGGCTACCGATAACGCCAAGTTCAGTGCCCAGTTCCTATGGTTTGGCCTGGGTCTCTTACTCATCCTCCTTGCGATTCCATGGCCGTTTCGTGAAGTTGGTGCCGACCGTGGGTGGTTTTGATGACGAAACTTTGCCTTTGTTTTCACTTCTTGCCTAAGGGGCGTTTCATTTACGCCTGATTTACCGTGCCGCATACGCCTCTTGAATTGATTAATCAGCCTGAACGGGTTGTCCTTGTTGGATTGATAACCCGTCAGCAGGATGCGGAGCGTGTACGCGAATACCTGGATGAGCTGGAGTTCCTTGCTACGACAGCCGGAGGGATTACTGTGCGCTGGTTTACGCAACGCCTCGATCATCCTGATGTGCGGACCTATGTCGGCAAGGGAAAGATGGAGGAAATCATTGGATTTGTAAAAGAAAACAACATCCAGGTTGCTGTTTTCGATGATGAGCTTTCTCCTTCACAGCTGCGTAACATTGAAAAGGTCATTGGATGCAGAGTGCTTGATCGCACCACATTGATCCTTGATATTTTCGCTCACAGAGCCCGAACAGCCCAGGCCAAGGTACAGGTCGAACTGGCACAATACCGATATCTGTTACCGCGACTTACCCGCATGTGGACCCACCTCGAAAAACAACGGGGCGGAATCGGCCTGCGGGGTCCGGGTGAAACGGAAATAGAAACCGATCGACGTGTCATTCGCGATAAACTGGCACGCCTGCGCGAGCGTCTGTCCGAAATCGACAAGCAAAGCGGAATACAACGTAAACGCAGAGGTGAAGTAGTTCGTGTAGCGTTGGTTGGGTATACCAATGTCGGTAAAAGCACACTCATGAATCTCCTGAGCAAGAGTGATGTTTTTGCTGAAAACAAGTTGTTCGCTACGCTCGATACAACCGTGCGGAAAGTTGTGGTGAGTGGTATTCCTTTTCTACTTTCCGATACAGTAGGGTTCATTCGGAAATTGCCCCACGATTTGGTAGAATCTTTCAAATCGACTCTTGACGAAGTACGGGAGGCCGACATTCTTGTGCATGTCGTAGACGTTTCTCATCCCCAGTTCGAAGACCAGATTCACATTGTGAATGAAACCCTTCAATCGCTGGGTGCACTCGACAAGCCCGTGCTGATGGTATTTAATAAGATTGATGCTTTACCGCAAATCCCTCAGGAAGATTGGCAGGTTGATGAATCTTCTGCAGCACAACAGTCATTGGAAGATCTTAAGCGGACCTGGATCGGTCGGGGAGGACAGCCCTCAGTATTTATTTCAGCAACAAGTCGGACCAATATCGACGAACTTCGAGCAGCTTTGATGGGGCTTGTAAAGCAAGTGCATTACGAGCGATACCCCCACAGTAAATTGCCTGACCCCGAGCGCTGGAGCAATCTACAGGAGCCCGAGACTGAATGATCCGTTTACAAACGGTTTACAGACTGGTTTCTCCACATATTTAATGTAACCTCGCGGTATGTTGAGGTCTCTTCTTCTCCTACTTCACGACGTTACCGACTTTTTCCTTCCAAACCTGTGCGCTGCATGTGATCATCAGTTACTTCGGGGCGAAGCCTGTATATGTACTTCCTGTCAGATGCGGTTGCCGCTCACCCGATTCCGGAATGGATGGGATAACCCGCTCTTTCGTCAGTTTGCCGGAAGGGCCAGAATAGAGCAGGCCTCTGCGTTTTGCCATTTCACCAAGGGTGGTCGTATTCAGCGGCTCATGCATCGGTTGAAGTATGCCAACCGACCTGAAATCGGACTGCGTTTGGGTCAATTATATGGACATGCCTTGGTTCAATCGGATGGTTTTCCCACTGCAGACCTCATCCTTCCTGTACCCTTGCACAAGCATCGGCAAAAGGTGCGAGGATACAACCAGTCGGCTTGTATTGCGGAAGGGTTAAGTCAAACACTGTCGATTCCGGTTCGAACCGATTTGCTCAGCAGGTCGAGGAATACCGCTTCACAAACCCGAAAGTCGCGTTTCGATCGAGCGGGAAATGTCGACAGCGCCTTCCATGTTGTCGATCCCATTTGCTTGCAAGGCCTCCACGTGATTCTTGTAGATGATGTGGTGACAACGGGATCAACCCTGGTTGCGGTGGCGGAAACACTGTTGGGGCAGGTTCCGGGGGTTCGGGTGAGTATTGCGGCTCTCGCATTTGCCCGCGCCTGAGCCCCGACTATCTTTGCGGCTGATGGCCGAGAGTTTGCAAATACCTGGAATGGAATTAACCCGCGGGGAGCGATATGCACTGCTGTTGCCTCAGTTGCAGGCTTTGGTAGCGGGTGAGACGGACCGAACGGCTAATCTTGCTAACCTCATGGCTGCATTGAAGGAGGCTATGGGTTTTTTCTGGGTTGGCATGTACATAGTGCGTGCAGAGGAACTCGTGCTTGGCCCCTTTCAGGGTCCGGTAGCTTGCACACGCATTGCTTATGGGAGGGGCGTTTGTGGATCCGCATGGAAAGAAGCTCGTGTGTTGATTGTTCCGGATGTGGATGCATTTCCAGGGCATATTGCATGCAGCAGTGCATCCCGTTCGGAAATTGTACTGCCTGTATTTGCCAACGACCGTGTAGTTGCCGTTCTGGATGTTGACAGCGATCGGCTGAATGATTTTTCTGATGAGGATGCGATTGGTTTAGGAGAAGTGGTCAAACTGATTTCCGGCATGTTCTTTTGATGAGGGCTCTTGTTATTGTCCTGGTTGTCTCTGCTCTGCTAATGAACGCTTGTGCAAACCGTGTAACACCAACGGGAGGCCCACGCGACACACAGGCTCCAATGCTTCTGCGCGTAAGTCCTGATAATGCATCGATAAATGTTCGACCCGAGCGGATCGTTTTCGAATTCAACGAGAACATTCAGCTTGCTCCAGGTCGTGGGTTGATACGTTTGTCGCCACCAACTGTGGAGCCGGTCAGGGCGCGGGCAGAGCGAAACCAGCTTACTATTGATATTCCGGATTCCTTGCGTGAAAACACCACCTATATCCTTTCGCTTGGTCAGTCGGTTTCGGATGTGAACGAGTCCAATATCCTTAAAGGCCTGAGTTACCGGTTTTCGACCGGAGCTGTTTTGGATACCTTTCGAATTTCCGGTGTGGTTCGCGATGCATTCACCTTGCAGGCGGTGAAGGGCGCTGAAGTACTGGCGTTTTTGGCTGACAATTCCTGGAACGATTCGCTGGTCTTTCAGCGGATGCCCGATTTTGTTGCACAATGCAATGACAGTGGAAAATTTGTTCTCGAGGGTTTGCCTGGCATTTCTGTCCGACTAGTCGCGCTTGCTGATAAGGATGGAGATCTTCAATGCGATGATCCAGCGGTAGAAGCTATCGGAAAGTTTCCGCGTGAAGTGAAACTTCCGCAGGATTCAATCATCGATGTTGTTTGCTCTGGCGAATGGCCCTTAAAACCCCGGCTCACCCGCTCATCCCGATCGGACCGTCATGCCGCTGTTCTGGCATTCAATCGTCCCATTCCGTCTCTTCAACTTCGCACCTTCGATGAGCGGCTATCGCCACTGTGGTATGCATCCGCCAGTGGGGACACAGTGTATGTGTTTACCGATCAGGACAGCCTCAATCTCTTGCTGATGGAGTCCGGTGTATGTTTCGATACGCTTAGCATTCGCCTATCTGCAGCCTCGGGTATGACGGATGTGCCTCCCGGAATTCGTTTGCAGGTAAGCGCTCTTCCATTGTTCGCGGGTGATGATGCTCCAGTAAGGATTACCTGCGGTAGGCCGATCGCCTCGGTGAAGGATCCTGTGCTGATGGTGACAGAGAAGGGTGATAGCCTTACTGCAGTGCCAACCATAGCTGACAGTCTCCGTGGTATTATCGAGCTACGTGCCCCCTGGGTCCGATCGGGAAATTATACGCTCAGGTTCATGCCCGCCCAGGTAATTGATCGCTTCGGCGCGCGCAATGATTCCACCGAATTGGCTTTCCGTATTGCATCCGAGGAGGACCTGGGTGCTATAGATCTTACCATTAAAGGGTGGTCAGGTAAGGGTCAAGGGTTGCTCCAATTGCTTAGTTCAGGTGATGACGTTTTGAGAACGGTTTCAATTTCGGGCGACTCAGTGTTGCATCTTGCTCACCTTCCTCCGGGACCTATTCGCCTTCGTCTTATTGCCGATAAAAATTCGGATGGACGGTGGACCCCCGGGCAAATCGCCCGCAATATTACCGCTGAGCAGGTATGGATTCATTCTGTAGCAGTCCTTGTCAGAGCCCGCTGGGATACGGACGCAGTGTTCACGGTTGATTGATTCGGATCGCGAATCATACCTTTGCCCTATTCCAAAACACCATGTCTGATTCCCCCATCCATTCATCGAAGGCACCTGAACCAGTTGGACTGTATCCGCATGCACGTCGTGTAGGCGATTTGCTTTTCTTATCGGGTGTAGGGCCCCGCGAAAGAGGCACAAAAAAAATTCCGGGTGTAGAATTGGATGATCAGGGTAATATCCTTTCGTACGATATCGAAGCACAGTGTCATTCAGTTTTCCGGAACATTCGATACATTCTCGAGGATTCAGGAAGCAGCTGGGATAAGATTGTTGATGTGACCGTTTTTCTGACGAATATGAAAGACGACTTCAAAACCTACAACCGGATTTACGCGGAATATTTTAAGGACAATCAGCCTTGCCGCACAACAGTAGAAATCAATTGCCTTCCCACACCGATTGGGATTGAGTTGAAGGTGATTGCCACCGTATGATCTTCAGGATTTCGCGAACCAGGATCTGAGAGTATCAGTATCCAGGGATTTTTTTGCATCCCCACTTGCTTCCCGGATGATTTTACCACGCTCCATTTGGATGACTCTGTCGCCATAGCGCAAGCAATCTTCCAGTTGATGGGTCACGAGCAGTGCTGTCAGTTTTCGTTCGCGAATAATCTCATCGGCCAGATTCATGACGAGTTCAGCCGATCGCGGATCGAGCGCCGATGCAGGTTCATCCATCAGGATGACGCTGCATTCGTCCATTGTTCCCATAAGCAAGGTGAGCGCCTGCCGTTGTCCGCCACTTAGGGCCGACATGGGTAAGTCGAGTCTGTTTTCAAGCCCCATACGAAGTCGACTGATTTGGTGTGCCACCCGTTCACGGAATGCTTTGTCGATACCGATACGCAATCCTTTCGACTTGCTTCGCAGTGCTGCGAGTCGAAAATTTTCCAGAATACTTAATGCAGGGGCTGTGCCCAGCAGTGGATTTTGAAAGAGACGCGCAAGCGAATGGCTTCTCCTGTGCTCGGGCACCTTGGTTACATCCAGTTCATTCAGGACCACCCGGCCGCTGTCCGGTATAACACTACCGGCGATCACTTGCAGTAGACTTGATTTTCCGCATCCGTTGACACCGATTAGGATATTGTAGTCGCCTTGTGCAAGATCGATGCTGACCTGATCAAGAGCTACTGTTTCTCCGCCGAAGCTGCCATAATAGGTCTTGCAGACTGATTCAAGCCGGATCATGCGTGTTGTTTTTTACGGATACGCCCAAGGGTAATGATACCGAGCACAATCAAGGCAGTCATCAATCGCAGGTAGTTCGGATCGATGCCAAGGGAAAGGGCTGTTGCGATGGCAAATCGGAACAGAATACTGCCCAGTACGACCGCAAGCAGTACACCTGCGATTCCTTTTCGAAGCAAGGGGATGGGCAGCGCTTCACCAACCATCACGGCTCCAAGTCCACCGATCACAATGCCAATTCCCATATTGATATCTGCAAAGCCTTGGTATTGGGTTAGCATCGAGCCGCTGAATGCAACCAATGCATTGGAAATCCCTAGCCCGGCCACTTTCATGCTGTTGACTGCGATTCCGGAGGCGCGAGCCATGCTTGGACTATTGCCTGTCGCCCGCAAGGCAATACCGAAATCGCTACGCAGAAAGAACAACAAGGCAACTAGTACCGATCCGATCAATACCACTGCGCTTAGCATGGCGGCGGTCTGTGAATCATCAGCCCCGATCATATTCAGTACGCTTACATCATTGGCTACGGGAAGGTTTGGTCTTCCCATCAGCATGAGATTGATGGAGTACAATGCGGTCATCACGAGGATTCCAGACAAGAGTGCATCTACGCGAAGTCTGGTGTGGATCATTCCGCTGCAGATTCCGGCAAGCGCTCCGGCTGCGCAGGCCATTACGCTCGCAGCCAACGGGGGCCATCCGGCAGTCATGCCAATAGCGGTTACCACACCACCCAATGTGTAACTTCCATCGGTGGTGATATCCGGTATGTTGAAAATGCGAAGCGAGAGGTAAATGCCAAGACCAAGTCCCCCGAAAGCAAGGCCCTGCACCAATGCGGACAGATAAAATCCTGGATCCATGGTTCAGGGAATCCGCGTGTAGGTGGAGTCAGGTAGGAGGGAATAGCGTTCAATGGCCTTACGGCTGATCACTTTTTGTCTTTTTTGGACAAGCTCCTGACCGAGCAGATTGCGATTTCCGGAAAGATAAGCAGCGGCTTGTTGTCCGGATTGATAACCCCATGCATACATATCCGCTCCGAAACTTGCTACTGCGCCTCGCATCACCAAGCCTGCCTCGCTGGTCATCACAGGAACATTTTTATCTGCACATGTTTTCGCGATTGTCTCGAAAGACGCGAATACGACATTGTCCGGCAATGCGAAAAACACATCGATTCCTTTGGACAAGAGCGCCTGCGTCAACAGCTGTGTCTCGCTCGAATTACTAACCGGTAACACTTCAAGGCTAAGTCCCTGCCGCTCGCAGCCGCGTTTCAAGATGTTCATCGCCTCAACACTTTGCACTTCCGACTGACTGTAAATGGCTCCAACACGTTTTGCATTCGGGAACAATTCGCGAATGAGAGAGGCAGAGGTGTCGATATAGTCCGGCGTTTCGTACACTCCGAACAAATAGGGCAGTGCTTTGCACGTTTTTGCATTGATACCGGCCAGGTCGGGTCGGGGTGCCACCATCATGAACACGGGAATATCCGTATTCCGCTGAATGGTGTTGATCATGGCTAATGTCGTGTTGGTGGCAATCAATGCGGGCTTCTGACCAATCACATAGTCAACAGCTTGCAGCAGTGCGGGTTGATCTCCCTGCGCATTCTTGTGGATGACTTCGATGGTTCCACTATCCGTGCTGAAACCATTTTGGCTGAGTGCATCAAAAAAGCCCTGGCGCGCAGAAGCAAGCGTCGGGTCTTCAACATAGTCGATGAACCCGACCACTGGAACCGCGTCCTTGTCTTGTCGTTGGGTTGAACAGGCGTATAAACAAAGGAATAAGGCCAACAGGGCCGGCAGGTGATACGGCTTCATGAGATTAGAGATTGGTGCTGTTTGTAGAACAGCCGGAAGTCAAGAAGGTTATTCCTGCTGTGCCTGGCTCGGGACTGCTGAGGCGGCAAGCTCAAACATACGTTCGCAAGCAACGGAGTAGAAAGGTTCCTGCATTTCTTTCATCAGTAATGCTTCGGTTGCAGCTGCCCCAGGGCCGGATTGCGGATTGATCAGGCAGCTGAAGTAGCGGTCGATGAGCAGCCACGGGGTAAGTGAGCGCTCCGTACGATACTCGAGTGCCTTGTTGAACAATCGCAGTGCTTCTTCGGGTTTACGGTTCAGGAATTGCTCGAGAGCACGCCATTCCAGCGTGATAATGGCACTATCCTGTCGGCCGGATCCGTGGTCCTCGGCTGTTTGCTGTAATAGAGCCAGCTGTTGCAGAGCATCGTGCTGACCATTCAGAACATTCGCAGCATACAGCAGGGTCTTCATCTCACATAACCTGACCCAGTAATTTCGAATTGCTGGTGTTTTGGAAGTCGATTTGTGCAATAGGTGCTCCACTTCGTTGAGGTGCTTGAGGGCCTGTTCGGAATTACCACTATCGCTTTCGATACAGGCGCGAATGAAGCGCAATCGTATCCGGTCGTCTCCTTGGTCTTGCACCCGCACGATCTTCTCCGCTTCCTCGAGCCAGTTCATTCGCATTGCTTTTCCGGCAAGGACATGGTAATGGGCCATGATGCCAAGCACGTATTTGCGCGATTCGGGTGAATGTGCGAAAATCGTTTCCGTATTTGCTGCGAGGTGATCGAGGTAAGGACGGATATGCTTGCCCGGGAGTTCAGACAGGCTTGCGGCCCGAAACAAAAGAGTCATCAGCACAAGCTTCCGGTTGCTGTCGGGTTCCAGTGTCAAAAGTGCTCCCAATTCCTCCAGGAAGCTACCGACTTTTTCCTGATCGGAGGAGTTCGGTGCCGGGTCGTGTTCAAGCATGTGAAGTTCGAGCGAGATACGGAATTGCCGGTGGAGTTGTCTGAAGCGCTCCATTCCGGCATCGTACTGAGCTAAAAGTTGGTGGGGCTGATCCTGCATCAGCTCGCTTTGGATGATGGATCCGATTTCGCTATCAATCTCTGCGAGTGCTTGCTTGAAATCACCCGCTTTCAGTCTTTTGAAACGCACCTTGGCCATAACCGAAGGGTCGAATCCGGCCGATGTGCGATACATCTGGAAGATGGATTCGACGATTTCGTACTTCTCGGGAGATAAGATTTCTGCAAGCCTGCTTAGGACGTAGTCCAGCATGGGCTTGTCTTTGGGCAGCAGATAGAGCTGAAGGCTGGGGTTGGTGGCCGGGCGTTTGGATGCCATAGAGCAGTTTTTCGATCAGCAGCTGTTAAGCGGACTGACACGAAATGACGGAGATAAAACTATTACCTTCGTTTCCGGCCGATTTGATGCACATGAGGAAAATACTAACATTGTTTTACACGGGTCTGATACTGCCTGTGATGACCCTTGCTCAGGATAGTTCACCACTGGAGGGTTTGTCAGATGTGCGTGAGCAACTGACCATAATCAGGAACGTGGATGTGACCACTGAGCCCGGAAAGACCATTCGTGCGGCGGAATTGCGGATTCAAAAAGGCAAGGTTGTATCTGTCGGCACCCCGGCCGCCCTACCACCTGGTGCTGTGGTAATCGATGGTGGCGGCATGCATGTCTACCCTGCATTCATCGAATTGTGTTCGGACTATGGAATGCCAGAGGCATCGGCAACTTCCGGTGGCTCTGGCCGTAGGGAGGCTTCAAGGAATACACCCGTACGGGCTACATCCTCCTACTGGAATCGTGCAATCCACCCTGAATTTTCAGCTGCCTCGGTATTTCAACCCGATGGCAAGCGTGCAGATGAGTTACGTAAAGCAGGATTCGGCGCGGCATTGACAGTGGCACGTGATGGAATTGTTCGTGGTAGTGCTGCCGTGGTACTGCTGGGTGATGGACAGGCCACACTGCAGATAGTGCGCGCAGAAGCCATGATGGGAATGTCGTTTGATAAGGGAAGTTCCGGCCAGGATTATCCCTCCTCCTTGATGGGTAGTATTGCTCTGCTACGACAAAGCATGCTCGATCGAAACTGGTATGGCCAGCCCAACCTGGTCCATGATTTCAATGTTTCGCTCGAAGCCATGCATGCGAAACGCAACCTGCCGGTTGTGTTCGATGTTTCCGATTACCGCTCGGCCTTGCGCGCTGTTCGTGTCGCAAAAGAGTTCGATCTCAAATTGGTCATCAAAGGTTCTGGCGATGAATACAAACGGGCCGATGAACTAGCCGCAACTGGTGCTTCGTTCATTTTGCCCTTGCAATTCCCCAAGGCCTACGATGTGAGCGACCCCTTTGATGCCTTGAACATCACATTGGCTGATATGAAGCATTGGGAAGCTGCTCCAGCAAATGCAGCGATTATGGCGTTGCAGAAGTCTGCAGTTTTTGCATTTACCTCAGATGGATTGAAAGACCGCAAGGAAATGCTTGCGGCCTTGCGGAAAGTTGCACGCTATGGCCTTGATACAAACCGAATTCTTTCAGCCCTGACCACGGTGCCTGCCCGGCTCGCCGGTGTAGAAGACAAACTCGGTGCATTAAGGCCTGGTATGGTGGCCAGTTTTATCCTTTGTACAAAGCCGCTGCTCGACAAAGAATGCGTCATTGCTGAATCCTGGATTTCGGGAAAAAGGTATGTACTGAAAGAAGCCGACACCTTGGAAATCGCCGGTCGTTTTGCCCTCCAATTGGATACGCTGAAAGGGTATACGATGCAGGTGAGTGAAGACCGTACGGCGCCGAAGTTCACTTTGAAAAAGGATACGATAGAAATTGGTGTAGAGGCTTCACAAAATGGGTTACAATGGACACTGCGCGTTGAGTTGCAAAAAAGAAAAGGAGCCTATCGATTAAATGGTATGTATGATGCCACAACGAACCGCTGGTCCGGTATTGGGCAGGATCCTGCTGGGCGATGGATTTCCTGGTTCGCCACGCGCGATGGAGCCGCTTCCGTTCCAAAGCCTACAGGAAAGGACTCGGTTGTGCGCGATAGCGCAGTACAAATGCCGTCGGTTTGGTGGCCCCAAACTGCCTTTGGCTGGGATAAGGCAATTCAAACAATTCCTACCCAAGCCACCGTGTGTTTCCGCAATGCCACAGTCTGGACCTGCGAGAGCCAGGGAAAGCTTATGCAAGCGGATGTATTGGTCCGTGATGGCAAAATCAGCAAAGTGGGTGCATTGTCGCCCGATGAATTGAAAGGAGTTCGGGTGATCGATTGCACCGGGAAGCACATCACGCCCGGGATCATCGACGAGCATTCGCACATTGCAATCAACCAGGGGGTGAACGAAGGAACGCAATCCATTACCTCCGAAGTCCGTATCGGTGATGTGATTGATCCGGACGATATCGATATATACCGGCAGCTTGCTGGAGGCGTCACCACCTCACACTTATTACACGGCAGTGCCAATGCCATCGGAGGTCAAACCGCGTTGATCAAGTTGCGCTGGGGTCGCTCAGCCGAAGCCCTGAAGTTCGAAGGGGCTCCTCCATTCATCAAGTTTGCACTCGGTGAGAATGTGAAGCAAACCAACTGGGGCGATAATAACGTTTCACGCTATCCGCAAACGCGTATGGGTGTAGAACAGCTGTATATCGATGCCTTCAGCCGGGCCCGTGCCTATGAACGTAGCTGGAAGGATTTTGCAGCCGGTACAACGAAAAGTGCACCGCGTAAAGATCTTGAGTTGGAGGCTCTGATGGAGATACTCAACAGCAAGCGCTTTATAACCTGCCACAGTTATCAGCAGGGTGAAATCAATATGCTGATGCATGTTGCCGACACATTCGGATTCAGGGTAAATACCTTCACGCATATTCTTGAAGGCTATAAGGTGGCCGATAAAATGAAGCGTCATGGAGCAGGCGGATCTTCTTTTGCCGATTGGTGGGCCTATAAATACGAGGTGATCGATGCCATTCCGTACAACGGCGCCCTGATGCACCGTTGTGGCGTACTCACCGCATTCAATAGTGATGATTCCGAGATGGCACGACGACTTAACCAGGAGGCGGCAAAGGCAGTGAAATACGGCGGGTTGAGTGAGGAGGAAGCCTTGTGTTTTGTGACTCTCAATCCAGCGAAACTCCTGCGAATTGACCAACGTGTAGGAAGTATCAAAGCGGGCAAGGATGCTGATCTGGTCGTGTGGAACGGGCATCCCTTGTCGGTAGGATCGCGACCAGTGCAGACCTATGTTGATGGAATCTGCTATTTCGACATCGTTCGTGACGAGGAACTCCGAAAGCGGAATGAATCCGAACGTCAGCGTCTGATCCGTAAAATGTCGGACGATAAACAGCAAGGGGGAGCCAGTCAGCGGCCCACCACCACCTTGCGCGAAGAATTTCACTGCAATGACATGGAACACCTCCCGCACTGAACACCATGAAAAACATCCTGAGTTTCGCTTTCCTTTTCTTTTCTCTACAAGCTGTAGCGCAGCGTCCTGTGCCGGCAGATGGTAAACCTTCACGCATTTTACTGCTCAATGCCACGGCACATGTGGGTAACGGTAAGGTAGTGGAGAACAGTGCCATCGGATTGGCTGATGGTAAGATCACCTTCATCATGGATGCACGAGGATTCAAACCAGACCCTCGTTCCTTCGATACAATCATGACCTTGCCGGGGAAACATATTTACCCGGGATTTATCTCTACGGGCTCAATCATCGGCTTAAGTGAAATCGAGTTGGTACGGGCAACGAACGATTTCCGCGAGAGTGGAACAATCAATCCCAGTGCCCGTGCTCTGATTGCATACAATACCGATTCGCGGGTTATACCGACTGTGCGCGATAACGGTGTGTTGATGGCGCAAATCGCTCCTCAAGGCGGTTTGTTTTCGGGCACAAGTTCCGTTGTGCAACTGGATGCCTGGAATTGGGAGGACGCTGCCGTATTTGCGGATGATGGTATCTGGCTCAATTGGCCTTCTATGCGCACGTTTAAATCCCCTTGGTCTGATCCGGAAGATGAACAGCGCGAACGCATGCAGAAATCGCTTGCCACATTGAACCGTCAGTTCGAGGAGGCGGCAGCTTATGCCGATGCCACTGATCCTTTATTCAACCCGCATTTGCAGGCGATGAAGGGACTATTTGATAGCACCAAAACGTTATTCGTTCGTTGCGATTTTGCCCGTGAGATTCTCGAAGCACTTGCGCTCTCAGAACGGTATGGAATAAAGCTGGTGATTGTAGGCGGTGCTGACAGCTGGCGAATTGCCGACAGGCTCAAAGCCGGAAAAGTTCCTGTGATCATCGAACGTACCCATGCATTGCCTTACCGGGAAGATGAAGATGTAGCGCTTCCGTACAAATTGCCATCCCTGCTTCGCGATGCCGGAGTTGAATTCGCCATCACAGATCAGGGATTCTGGCAACACCGCAACCTGCCTTTTCAAGCAGGCATGGCAGTAGGTTTCGGTCTGAGCAGCGAAGAGGCTTTGAAAGCCATCACATTGAGCCCTGCACGGATACTGGGCATTGATTCCCGATGCGGTTCTCTGGAAGATGGGAAAGACGCAACCCTGTTTGTTTCAAGCGGCGATGCGCTGGAAATGACAGGAAACCATGTGGAACTCGCTTGGATTGCTGGCCGTGAAATCAGCCTCGACAACTATCAGAAAGCATTGTACGACCGGTATCGGACAAAATATGGGCTCTCGCCACGCTGATTATTTTTTAATCGAATCGAGTAGTGCCTCGCAGCGTTTCTTCCCCCACGCCGGCCATGCCGGATCCTCGTGTGATTCCTGGTCGAAAAGCGGAAGTGCAGCAAGCAGAGCCTCTTTGGCACGCTTTTCATCGCGTCCTTTACCTTCCGGCAGGTTCAGCAGATCTTCGGCCAACATAAGTTGACTTCGTGCACAGCTCTTGCCCTTTTTATGGAGTTGCTCAATCGTTTTAAGGTTTGCGGCAATCAGGCTGTCGTTCGAGCGCTTCAGCAGCTTGCCTACTACCTGAATCGATAGACCTTTTAATGCAGTTAACTCGGCCGCATCTGCATTGGCTTTTTCAGCTGCATCCAGGTAAAAGCGCGAGCGTTCAAGTTGGTAATTTCTATTGATGGTGTCAGCGCATGATTCTGCAATCATCAAATGATGATACGAGGCTTGGTATTGCGCCACCCAATCATTGGCATCGGCGTTGGCAACCATGGCGATACCCTTCACGATGTTTAATCTGGCCTCTGTATCAGGAATGGTGTCGAAGAAGGTGATGTAGCGCATGAGGAACCTCCGTGATTTTTCAAGTTGTGTAGGAGGTTTTGCTGCACTTGCATCCTGTGATGAAGCAGCGTGCGGGAATGCACAAGCGATAACACCGATGAAGGTCAAAATTCTAATCTGTCGCATGGTCTGATGAAGTATTTGATTAGGATTTTACCTGACTTGAAAGAACATTTTCCACCCATATTTTACCCCAGTTTTCCTGTTCTTCGGCCGACCAGAGTTCGGGGTAGAATATGCGTTTCTGGAATCGTGGTGGAAGGTACTTCTGCCAATTGGTACCTCCGGTAGCAGCGATATCTGCAGGGTTAGCTTGTAAATAGCGCACAGCCGATTTGTAATGCACAAGGGGCCAGTTGATGTTGACATTCACATCAAGTTGTTTTAGGGCAACACGCAGTTCATCGCTATTCCGATCAGCTTCCGGAAGGGCATGATACAAGGCCAGCATATTATTTCGCTCAAGGGATTCGGCAAGGCGAACCAATTCAACAGAGTACTTTTCTTCGAATTGACGAAGTGTGAGTGTCTTTTTTCCACTTGATAATTCAGTGGCACCGGCTTTCCAATAAATGTGTTCGAACAGTTCTGCTACTGGGTGGTTTCCGTTGCGCATCGATTCGCGTACGTCTTTGTCGACCAAATGAATGAAGTCTGTTGCGTAAATTTCAATCATCCGGTATTGTGCACTCTGGAATCCAGAGGCCGGAAGCAGGCTCATCCTGAACTTCTGAAACTGTTCGCGCTCCATACCCTCCACCATGATGTCGAATGAACTGGTGAGTACCGAGAAATACCTGTTCACACGCTGCAAGCGTTCAGTCATGAAGGCTGCATCCGGTCCGCGTTCCACAATCTGCTTCAGTTCATGTAAGGCAAGTTTGAAATAAAGCTCAGTGACCTGATGATACATGATGAATACGGTCTCATCGGGGAACTGCGTGCGTGGTTGCTGCAGGCTCAGCAAGGTATCGAGGCGGATATAATCCCAGTAGGTACACACATCGGCGTACAGGAGACCATCGAGATAGGACAACAGGTCCTGTCCCATGGCCGTATATTTTTCTTCCAGGAGTTTGATCCTGTCGACAATCGGTTGGGGTAGACTCATATTACGAAAGTAATCAATCGTTGTGAGGGCAATGGCTATGTTAATTATACGTTGGTGTGAAAAACCAAAGGGGAGGCTGTTTCCAACCTCCCCTTCATCGTATCTGTGTAATCAGAATCAGTCTCTGCGTCCCATATAAATCAAGACATAGTACATAAGCGTTGCGATTGCAGACAGAGCAGCTACTACATAGGTCATGGCTGCCCACCACAAGGCATCTTTTGATTGTTCATGCTCCATGGAATTGGTGATGCGGGCACTTTCGAGCCATATGAGTGCACGCTTGCTCGCATCAAATTCAACCGGGAGTGTAATCAGACTAAACGCCGTGGTCATCGCAAACAGGCAAATTCCGGCGAGTAACAACTGTGGGAAGGTGTTGACTGTAAGGATTCCGCCGAGAAGAATCCAATGCATCCAGTGTGAGGCAAAACTAACGACCGGTACCAGCGCTGATCGCAACTTCAGGAAGTGATAGGCACGGGCATGTTGTACGGCGTGACCGCATTCGTGCGCTGCAACGGCTGCAGCGGCAGCATTGCGACCGTAATACACATCGTGGCTCAGGTTTACGGTTTTTTCAAGGGGATTGTAATGGTCGGTCAGTTGTCCCTGAACGGAAATCACCTTTACATCGAAAATGCTGCTGTCACGAAGCATTTTCTCGGCAATTTCCTGGCCGCTCATTCCAGAGCTGATCGGCGTTTGAGCATAGCGGGTAAAACGGCGTTTAAGCTGGCCGCTCACGAGCCAGCCAATCAGCATGAATGCAATGGAAATGACATAAATTCCTAACATGGCAGTAGAGGTGTAAGGTGTTTAACGGATGAAATGCAAAATTATTTGGAGTGATGGGCATACCCAAACGGCATGCCGCTGTAAAAGTACTGCCAATCAGGCAGTTTTTTATTCCCACCGGAAAAAGCGTACGGCTAGCGCATACACCAGTAATCCCCAGGCAGCAACAATCAACACAGGTAGCCAGAGCTGATCTGGTCCAGCTCCATCGTAAGCGACAAGCCTTAGTGCATTATTTAGGTAAGTCAACGGAAGTATTTTGCAGATGGGTTGAAGCCATTCTGGAAAATTCTCGATACCGAAGAAGGTTCCGGAGAGGAGGAATTGTGGAAGTGTAATCAGGTTGGCCAGTGGGGGGATGGTGCTTTCGCTTTTGGCCAGACCGGAAACAAGGAATCCGAAACCCATGAAGACAATCAAACCAAGGGCAGAGAGCCCGAGCATGGCAAGGAATGTACTGAGGCCATTCACTAACGTGAATCCGAACGCAAAATGACCCACAGCAATCAGGAAGCAGGCTCCGCTGAGCGAAAAAACCAATCGGCTGAGTGCTTCACCCATGACGATATAAGGCCGCCGAATCGGTGTAGCGAAGAATCGCTTGACAACCAGCGTCTGTCTGAGGTTAAAAAATACAAATGCCGTTCCGAACACCCCCGAACTTAGCAGTGAAAACCCGAGCTGTCCAGGCAGAATGAAGTCAATGGTGCGGTACTCGCGCGATTGTATCACCTTTTGTGAAATGGATGCGAGTCGTTGCTGAGGTTGCATTGCATCGAGACTGGCTTTATCGACTAGGTGCTCAAGCATCGATCGCAGGATGACCGCACCCTCACCACCTGTCACTGCTGTGGTCAGTTCAAGTCGATAGGCAGAGCTGTCACCTGAATCGCTTTTGATCAGCCGTACGATTCCGTCAATATTCCCTTTTCGCAACTGTTCAAGTTGCACTTCGGCATCGGATTCAGGGATAAGATTGATTCCCGGCTGAGCCGATAACACATCGAAGAGACGGTTCTGGGTATCGCTTCGCAGATCAAGTCCGACATCGAGTTGTACTCCGCCACCCCGTATGAATCCGAATACAAGTATAAAGATCAGGGGGAATAGCAAGGTGAATATGACCGCAGACGGACTTCTAAGCATGGAACGCAGGCTCGCCTTGCTAATGGCCAGCATCGCTTTCCACTGAGAATAATGTGCGTGATTCTTCGGGTTTGAAGGTTCCATTCGATTTGGAGCGCTTTATTCTTCAGTCCAGGCGTGACCTGTCAGGTTAAGAAACACATCTTCCAAGCTTGCTTTACGTACCTCGCGGGGGCGCTCGAATCCACTCGCAACCAATTTGTCTATCAACTTCTCAGGTGAATCGATGGAAATGATTTTGCCCGAGTCCATGATGGCCACCCGGTCGCACAGTTGTTCTGCTTCATCCATGTAGTGGGTTGTGATGACCACAGTGGTTCCCTCGTCCCGCACTTTTCGGATCAGGTCCCACAGGTTTCTGCGCGCCTGCGGATCAAGACCGGTTGTAGGCTCGTCCAAAAAAATGATGGAGGGCTTATGGATGAGTGTAGTGGCGATGCTGAATCGCTGCTTCTGCCCGCCGCTCAGCTCCTTGAACCGTGATTTGCGTTTTTCTTCCAGGCCGACACTTTTCAGTAAGGCTTCTGCATCCACCTGCATGTTGTATAATCCGGCAAACAGGCCGATGAGCTCGGTAAGCGTCAGACTAGGGTAATATCCAGCAGCCTGCAATTGCACGCCGATAATGCGTTTGATGGAGTCCGCATCGCGGTCGATGTCATGCCCGGCGACGTGTACGCTACCGGCTGACTTTTCCCGAAGTGTCTCGATGATTTCCAGTGTGGTTGTTTTGCCTGCACCGTTAGGCCCAAGGAGTCCGAAAATCTCCTGTTTGTATACCTCGAAGGAAATACCCTTCACTGCCTCGAACGAGCCGTAGCGTTTGACGAGTCCGTTGACACGAATGACCGGTTCCATATGGACAAATATAGTGTTCTAAGCCGCGGTAGAGGTGGCTAAAGTCTTACAATGACCGACAGGAGTACTGAGCGCGGAGCTTGCAGGTCGGCAGGTCGTGTCATGAACTCCGTGTTGAATACATTTCGCACGTTAAGCATGATGGTGGCCCCATCGTTTAAGACATAGCCTGCACGCACATCGGCCAGCCATGAACCTTCGGGCTGCCGTTCCCGGTAGGACTTGACACCGGCAATTGCAAGCTCAAAGATTTTATCGATGTTTTCGATGCGGCTGTAATATCGTAGACTAAATCCGCCAATCCATTTTCTGTAACGGCTTTCGCTGTCGAATTTGAACATATTGCGGAACCGGTATTTCAGGACGTTCTCCTTACTTGTATTGTAAATGGTATCGGTAGCCAGATCGAAATCCGTTTGAACCGGATCAATCCAGGTGTATCCTCCGAGAATGCTTTGTTCCACTTGTCCGATTTTCCCCTGACCGGTAAGTGTCATTTCGAGCCCGGTAATGCGGGCGTTGCCGATGTTTACCGATCTAAACCCGAGACCTCCGAATGGATCCACAAAGGGATTACCCCACAAGCCGAAGCTGAATTCCATCATGTCTTGGTATTCCATCTGGAACAGGCTGAAATCGGCCATGCCTTTCCACGAGGAAATCGAGAGTAATTGCCTTACGCCGACTTCGCCCGACCAGCCTCGTTCGGGAAAGAGTGAATCGTTTGGATAAATGACGATATCTCCGACCCGCGTGCGCACGTATTGCTCAGCGATACTCGGGAAGCGAAAGCCCTGACCATACGAAGCCCGGACATAGCCGCCTTTCCAGGCCTCATAGTTCATACCCGTTCGAAACAGCAGCTGCGGATCGAATTGTTTTCCGGAGATGGATCCACCTTCAACCCGTGCACCCAGGCTGAGTTTCAGTTTCCCGAAAGAGCCATCACCCTGAAGGTAGCCTGCCATGTTGCTGCCGCGCTGCTTGTCGAACAATTCACCGGCGACCCGTGTAGTGGACGCGCTAGCGCCGATTGTAAAGTCAATCGGCATAAAACACTTCTGATCGAGATCCTTGGGCGGTATTGTTGGTGTTGTTGCTGAGAAAATACCGTGTTTTCAACTTATGGATCCATGGCCCACTCGTGTAAGTTAAATACGGATCGAATGTGAAGCGGTCGGATGTGTACGTGCTCAGCGTGCCTCCAAATGGAAGTAATGCGCCTGTCGTATCGTTTTGCCAAATCAGAAAACTACCTCCTTTCGCACGTTGTGCATTAACGGCCAGTCCGGCAGTAAGCCCGCTCAGCTTTTCTATCGGAAAGCGGACATGTGCATTCGCTCGAACACGTTCTTCCGTTTCCCCTTCCCGGTATCCGCGGTCGTTCACGTATTGTCCGCCACTGACCAATGCAACTTTACCGAAGCGTTGCCGATGCGAGAGGCTGAAGCCGCTTGTCATGCGTGCTTCATCCCACCAACGCATACGCACATCCGAAGGTTGATCATAAGCGCCAACGAAGGCATTGATGAGGGTAAGGGCCGTGTCGCCAGGCATCGCAGTACGCAGGTTAATAACGCCGTTTAGTGCCGATGATCCGAATAGGGCAGACGAGGCGCCTTTGAGTACTTCGGCCTGCTCCATTTGTTCCACGGGGATGAAGTTCCACTTCACATCGTTGGCATCCCCGGCCAGCATGGGCAGGTCATCCACCAGCACCAATACACGCGATCCGGCACCGTAGCTGAATCCACTTCCTCCGCGGATATTCGCTTGTCCATCGATAACGGTGACGCCCGGTACTTGTTCTACAGCGGTTTCGATGGTGTTGTCGGCCCGTCTTTCAAGCAGCTGTTGTGGCAGTACGTCCATCGAAGTGACCGTTTCCTCAATCCGTTGCCTACTACGGTTGCCTGTAATGACAATCTGCCGGAAATCCAGCATATCGGGTGCGAGCAAAATATCCAGTTCGACCAGCTCGCCCGGAGCCAGGTCCAGAAGTCTTGACTCCGATTTGTATGAGATGTAATTAAAAAGCAACACGAATTTTCCGGCAGGGAGCACAAGTTTGAATCGCCCTTCCTGATCGGTCTGCACACCATGCTTCCGGTCGGCCGACATGACCGTCGCGAAAGGCAGGGGCTCGCGGGTTTTTTCATCCCTAACCCTTCCTTTCAGGGTTGCATCCTGTGCCTGGCTGAAGGTCGACAAGGCCAATAGTACAGTGATAAGCGAATACAAACGTTTAAGCATGACTTCAGAGCGTAATCGAGCAAAAGATCGGAATTTTACGGCAGTATCTTTGGCGCCCTTTTAAATGGATCTCAACGGTGTCTGAAGTGCTTTTATCTTCGTCATGCACGGAACAGGAATTGCTGGCCCGTATCGCCCTCTCCTTCCTTCCTGCAGTAGGACCTGTGCTAACGCGGGCACTTGTTGGACATTGCGGTTCCGCCGAGGCGGTGTTCAGGGAGAAACGTAGCCTACTGGCACGCATTCCGGGTTTAGGCGCCCGCAGGGTTGCCAAAGCATTTTCCGAACCGGTATTTCCGCTTGCCGAGCGTGAGCTTGCATTCATCCGTCGGCACCGCATCACCCCAATTTTCTTTACCGACGCATTATATCCGCAACGACTTATCCATTGTCATGATGCTCCAGCCTTGTTGTATTCCAAGGGGAGTATCGACTACAATGCGGGCCGCTTCGTAGCCTTGGTTGGTACCCGGCATGCGACCGATTACGGTGCATCCTGCGTAGAGACGTTGGTTGCAGGGCTTGCACCCTATGGCGTGTGTGTTGTTAGCGGATTGGCGTATGGCATTGATATACGTGCCCACCAGTCAGCGCTCGACCAGGGATTATCGACCATCGGCGTTACTGCGCATGGACTCGATCGAATTTATCCTCCAGCACACCGGGGCACAGCAAAAAAAATGATAGCGTGCGGGGGCTTGCTGACTGAATATCCGAGCGGGACACAGCCTGACCGGGAGAATTTTCCGTCCAGAAACCGCATTGTTGCCGGCATTAGCGATGCTGTAGTGGTTGTTGAGGCAGCCGAAAAAGGCGGCGCACTCATCACGGCCGATCTGGCCAACGGCTACGACCGGGATGTGTTTGCCGTTCCTGGTCGGGTTGGTGATCTACGTAGCATGGGATGCAACCGGCTCATTCGCGAACACAAAGCCGCACTTATCACATCGGCCGAAGATTTGGTTTGGCTGATGGGGTGGAATGATGATAAGCCGGAGACGAAGCGGAAGGCTCAACAGATACAACTCTTTCCCGAGCTCAATCCTGAGCAACAACGTATCGTTGATGTGCTTCGACAGATGGGTGAAAGCGGACAGGATGCTATTGCTTTTCACAGCGGAGTAACCCTTTCACGGATTTCGGGGGTGCTCCTTGAGCTCGAGTTGAATGGGGTTCTAAAACTACTTCCTGGCAAACGCTACCGATTGAATTGAATGCCCCTGCATGTACACCGAACACTATCGGGCCGAATTTTCACATGTTTAATTCCTGAGCTACAGGATTCAGAGTTTGGTTTTTCGGTCCGTTGAATGAACAGTTATCTTTGACGAATCATCCCAGCCCTATGTACGACACCCTAAAACCGGTTCTTGAAAAAGAACTTCAGGAAATTAAATCTGCCGGACTTTTTAAGCAAGAGCGCATTATCACATCGCCCCAAGCAGCTGATATCCGCGCCAACGGCCGCGATGTCGTCAATTTTTGCGCGAACAATTACCTGGGCCTCTCATCCCACCCCAAGGTTATAGCTGCTGCCAAAGAGGCCATTGATACCCATGGATTCGGTATGAGCAGTGTGCGTTTCATTTGCGGCACCCAGGACATCCACAAGGAACTCGAGGCGAAACTTTCGACATTTCTCGGTACAGAAGATACCATATTGTACGCGGCGGCTTTTGATGCCAATGGCGGTGTATTCGAGCCCTTGCTCAATGAACAAGATGCGATTATCAGCGACGAACTCAATCACGCTTCCATCATAGACGGTATACGTCTGTGTAAGGCTCAGCGCCATCGCTACAAGCACAACAACATGGAGGATCTGGAGGTGCAGTTGCAGGCGACGCAGCACTTGCGCCACCGGATGATCGTGACCGATGGTGTATTCAGTATGGATGGTACGATAGCACAACTTGACAAGATCTGTGAGCTGGCCGACCGATACAAGGCATTGGTCATGATTGACGAATGCCATGCCTCCGGATTCATGGGAAAAACCGGTCGTGGGACACACGAGTTCCGCAATGTGATGGGTCGCGTAGACATTATAACCGGCACCTTGGGTAAAGCACTTGGCGGTGCCATGGGCGGGTTTACATCGGGTCGGAAAGAAATTGTTGAGATGCTGAGGCAGCGCTCCCGTCCATACCTGTTCTCCAACTCACTTGCTCCTTCCATCGTTGGTGCGTCAATCGCTGTCATTGACATGTTGAGTGAGACCACTGAATTGCGTGACAAGCTTTGGGAAAACACCCGCTATTTCCGCCAACAAATCACCGCTGCCGGATTCGATATAAAACCGGGCGAACATCCCATTGTGCCTATCATGCTCTACGAAGCAACACTGGCTCAGGAGTTCGCTGCACGACTGTTGGAGGAAGGCATCTATGTCATCGGCTTCTTCTACCCCGTTGTGGCCAAGGGTAATGCCCGCATCCGGGTTCAATTATCGGCGGCGCATGAACGTGAACATATTGACAGGGCGGTATCGGCTTTCACCAAAGTGGGCCGGGAGCTGGGCGTAATCGGCTCCGTATCGGCCTGAGTCCTACTTTTGCACCCCATTCGGGCCTATAGCTCAGCGGTCAGAGCAGCGGACTCATAATCCGTTGGTCGCAGGTTCAAATCCTGCTGGGCCCACCAACAAATTCATCCTCTTTTTGGTAATTACCAACAGGACGGGCTGGATTTTCTAGAATTCCGGAAGGTTTTTTCGGTGTAAATGAACCGGCTCTTTTTTCTATTGGTTTGATAGCGAATAATTTACATTTATTTATCCCAACAGTTCGAAGAGAATATTAACCTGTTGTTAAGGTTTGTTTCACACGGCTTTGCCTCTTGACACGTATTGGGTTGCCGGCCTACCTTTCGCGCCTGGAGAATTGAGCCTGTTCCCTGCGGAGGGGCGCTCTTCATTTGGATTGTTTGGCTCAGTATTCTCCCCAGTGATCAAGTAAACCTCAACACCCTCATATCCCATGTACCGATTCTCTAACCACCAGGCGAAAACATGCGTTCACCGGAAGTATGCGTTCATAGCTAAAGCGCTCCTCGTCCTGATGTTGAGCACATTGGCGATTAACGCACAGGCTCAATTGCTCACCCAGGACTTCAACTTCAGTGGAGCCCTCACTTCAAATGGTTTCACTGCGCACAGTGGTGGAGGTACCAACGCTCTTTCAACCACCACGGGTCTGACCTACACCGGTCATGCGGGTAGCGGAATCGGCAATGCTGTGCTGGTGAACAACCTAGGTGGCGAAGACGCTAACATCACCTTCACTTCCACTACCGGACCAACTGTCTACTATTCCTTTCTGGTGAATGTGACCGATCCTGCTTCCGCTAAATCAGGCGATGTGGTCTTTCACGTTGGTAGTCCGGGTGGGGCTGGTTGGACAGCATTTGCCGGGCGCGTTTCTGCTCGCATCGTGAGCGGTAATGTGAACTTCGGTATCAGCAACACGAGTACTGCTACGTATGGTACAACCAATTTCAGCAAGAATACCACTTACCTGATTGTTGTAAAGCATAGCATCGTAACTGGAGCGACTGCTGATCCCTTGTCGATGTGGGTTATTCCGAGCGGCATGCCGGCCACTGAAGCAGTCGCTGGTACAGCGGAACTAACCAATACTACGACCAATGGTACCGATGCCATCAGTGCTGTGGGTTTGCGTCAGGGCAGTGCGACGAACTCTCCACAAGTTGTTGTAGACGCCATTCGTGTTGGAGCTTCCTGGGGTGATGTGATGCCACTCTCCTCAGTTCCGCTCAGTGTTTCCTCTAGTTCTGGCACCATAGCATGCGCGGGTGGCAGTACAACTGTAACAGTTTCAGCTAGCGGAGGTCTACCTCCATACACCGGAACGGGTACCTTTACGGCCCAGGCGGGTGCATATTCCTATACTGTGACTGACGCCAATGGAAATACGGCTGTTGCTTCTGGAAGTATTTCGGACGGAGCTGCAGTAACGAGTAATACCACTACAGCTACAGCTTGTGGGTCTTACACATGGAGTGTGAACGGGGTAACATACACACAAAGCGGAACCTATAGTAGCGTTAGTGTGTGCCATACCGAAACTTTATCGTTGACTGTAACACC
>JAJTFW010000069.1 GCA_021299095.1 Sphingobacteriales bacterium
CGGTGTAGCTTGCGATAGGATATACTGTGTTCCAGGGCTCGGAGAGAATTTTATCCGGGCGTTTACCGTTGTTGAATCCCTGTGCCCAGTCGGGTAGCGTGTTCATGTACCAGGTGGAACTAATCCAGTTGCCGCTGCGTGCATCGAACCAGTATGCAGCATCGGCGCTGCGTCCAGCCGGAAGGATGGCTCCACGATCTTTCAGTGATATGCCGATTACCTTGGCCTTGAATTGTGTAGATAATTTCAGTTGGTCCGCAATGCTGGTTGTCAGTAGGCGGTGTGGTGACATTCTCCCTTCGCGCGAAAGCGGATCACTATTCCCGACCGAGCGCACCGATGTATCGCTTGTGCAGTAAACGACGCCTTCCGAACGCTGATCGTACCAATCGTTTCCGGCTATTCCGTGAACAGAGGGTGTGGTGCCTGTATAAACACTGGCGTGCCCAGCTGCAGTAACGGTCGGTGCGTAATTGAATCGCGTATCGGTGCAGGTATGTCCCTGCTGAAGAATGCGTCGGAATCCGTCCTTGCCGAACCGGTCACCGAACCTGACCAGGTAGTCCGGTCGCATTTGGTCTACAATGATTCCGACGACGAGGCGCGGTCGTGCCGGCGTTTGTGCCCCTGCGCAAAATACGATCAGGGTCAATAGCATGGTGTGAATGAAACGCATGCCGCAAAGGTAAGTCCGATAGTCCAGCAGATTAAAGCTGCATGGGAACTTCCATCAACAGGAGTTCTGTATTCTCAGTGGCTTCCAGGTTCAAGGAATCAACGTTCCAAATACCGAAGCCATCGCGTTTCTTCAATTCCTGACCATTAAGCTTCAACGCACCATCAATCAAGAAGGCATACACACCGTTGGTCTTTTTCTTGAGCATGTATTGTGTGCTGAATCCCTTTTCGAAACTTCCGAGGTGGAACCAGGCGTCCTGGTAAATCCACACTCCATCATCATCGGAGCTTGGCGAAAGGATCTGTTGCAGTCGGTTTTTCCGGTCGCCCGCCTTCAGGCTGATCTGGTCATACCGGGGAGTGACGTTTTTCTTGTTGGGGAACACCCAGATCTGCAGAAACTTTACGGTCTTGTTTGGATTCTTGTTGTATTCGCTGTGGCGAATACCGGTGCCTGCGCTCATCACTTGTATGTCGCCGTTGCGGATGACAGCCACATTGCCCATGCTGTCCTTGTGTTCCAAATCGCCTTCTAGGGGTATGGAAATGATTTCCATGTTGTCGTGCGGATGTGTACCGAAGCCCATGCCGGGTGCAACGGTATCATCGTTCAACACGCGGAGAACACCGAAGTGCATGCGTTCGGGGTTGTAATAACTGGCAAAACTGAAACTGTGTTTCGTGTCGAGCCAGCCGTGGTTCGCCATTCCGCGCGATTCGGCCGGATGATAAATGGCATTGTCCATGATTGCAGTTTTTTCTGTGGGGAGGTGATTGAATCCTACGATGTCAAGGGACTCGAGTTCATCGATATCATTTCGCGCGAGTTGCGCGCGGGCTGCACTTCCGGCAATGATGGCTGTTCCAAGAATGCCGTTTCGGATAAAGGTTTTTCTGTCCATGTCGTGTCGCGTTGCTTGGCTATCAGTCCCGAAAACTGATTACCCTTAAATATACGACGTTCAGCTGCAAATTGGTTCCCGAATTGAAGGTTTGCCACAAGGGGCCCATGTCGAGTCGTGCATGTTTATTAAACATCCAACCCAGGCCGGCATACAGACGGTTTTGATCGAAGGCTTCTCCGCTGGTGTTTAGCATGACTTCGTCAGAGGCGACCAGATACAGAGTCTTGTCATCTAACTTTTTTCTGCTCAGGGGAGTCAGGCTATAAACCATATACCTTAAGCGTATCCGCATGTCTGTGTCGGCGATGAAGCGTTCTTCTACTCTGTATCGGTGAAGTATCCGAGCCGCACCAGCTTGTTGGCGCAACAAGAGTTGTTGGTGGAATCGGAATTCGCGTTTCGTCTTTTTAACATCGCCCGAGTACACCTCGGAAAGAAAGCCTCCGGCTCCAACTGAAATCTGCGCTGCATCGTTGATTTCATACAGGCATGCCGTTCGGTATAAGACCAATTCAGGTTCCGCCCCAATGCGATAGGTGCGTAGTTGTAAATCATTCAAAAGACCCCATTTTCCACGGAAGTCTAACTGTATGTTTATCGTATTCCAGTTGCCGAATTGTTCCGTCTGCGCCAGCACATGGGTGGCGTTGAAAATCAGCAGGAATGCAACAAGACGTTTTGATTTCATTCGGCAAAGTAAACTGCTCCATATTAAGAAATCGGTAACAATCATCACCGTCAGCGTGTCGCCACCCAAGCTGCCCAAAATGCCAGCATGCAACTGGCGAGGCTTAGCACGATATAGAGGATAGCCATTCCGATCTGGCCATTCCGGATCAACTCTATTCCTTCCAAGCTGAAAGTTGAAAAGGTGCTGAGTCCACCGCAAAAACCAATGGCAATAAATAAGCGCTGTTGCTCCAGCTGCCCGGGCTTCAAAAGCAACAATGCTGTGAAAAATCCGAGGAGAGCACTGGCCGTAATATTTGCAGTCAGGGTGTGCCAGGGCATTTTCCCTTGGGGTAGCCATTGAGCGATGAGGTAGCGAACAACACTACCGGTTCCACCGCCAGCGAATACAAGCAGCAACTTATAGGTCTGTTCCATGGGTGGGATTCAAAGGCTTGATTCTGATTGCTACGTTGCTGATTGCATATGCACACAACAGGCCAAGCGTCCATCCGCCCAACACATCCAGGGGATAATGGGCGCCCAAGTAAATCCGGCTATACCCATTGAAAAGGACATACAGGATGAAACAGGGGCCGAGGATTTTCCTCCGTAAAGGAAGCAGAATCCATAGTAACAGGGACAGGGCAATCGTATTGGCGGCATGCGAGCTGACGAATCCATATCGACCACCGCAGGCACCATCAACGGTGTGCACCTGGCCAATCAGCGTCGGCTCGTGGCAGGGGCGCAGGCGCATGGAGCGGTTCTTCATTGCAGTCGAAAGCTGGTCCGTAGCAGTTACCAATACAAGGGCTGCGAGGATGGTCATCCATGCTTTTTTACCGAAGGCCCGGACGAGTTCTATGATCAGCCAGAGGTAAAACGGAATCCAGCTGTATTTATAGGTCAGCCACTTGAACAGCACATCGCAGGTATTGCTGTTCCAGCCGTTAATGCGCAGGAATAATTCCGTATCGAATTGCTGAAGCCAATCGGGTAAGAAACCGGTCATCGGTTAAGGAATGAACGTTCGTTCATTTGGTCCCACAATACATCTTTCAGTTCAGTTATCCCCAGGTTTGCTACAGCCGAGATAAACAACACGGGCACTTCAGATCCGTCCGACTGGCGGTCGGCAGGAACTTCGGAGCGCAGGGCTTCGCGTAGCTCGTCGTCAATCATATCACACTTTGTGATGGCTACAACCCTGCGTTTATCGAGTAGCTCGGGGTTGTGTAACTTCAATTCACTCAGCAGGATTCCGTATTCCTGGCGGATGTCTCGGGTGTCGACCGGAATCGTGAACAGCAAAACGGCGTTGCGTTCAATGTGTCGCAAGAAACGTGATCCCAATCCCTTTCCGGCATGCGCTCCCTCAATGATGCCCGGGATGTCAGCCATGACAAAACTCTTGTTGTCACGGTAACGGACCATGCCGAGGTTGGGTACGAGCGTAGTGAAAGGATAGTCTGCTATTTCCGGTTTAGCTGCCGACACAACTGACAGCAATGTGCTTTTTCCGGCATTTGGAAATCCGACGAGTCCGACATCCGCAAGCAATTTGAGCTCCAGGACTTTCCACTCTTCCAGACCGGGTTCTCCGGGCTGTGCGAAGCGTGGTGTCTGTAGCGTGGAGGTTTTGAAGAAGGCATTTCCCTTTCCACCTCTTCCGCCAGGTACAAGCACTTCTTCTTGTCCGTCCGCTTCAATTTCGAAAGCCTTCTCGCCGGTTTCAGCATCGCGTGCTACGGTTCCAAGGGGAACCTCCAGAATGATGTCTTCACCATCGGCACCGGTCTTTAACGAACTTCCACCCGGCACACCCGGATCTGCAATCACGTGTTTGCGGTACTTGAGGTGTAGCAAGGTCCAGAGTTGCGCGTTGCCGCGAACGACGATGCTTCCACCTTTACCTCCATCACCACCGTCGGGCCCCCCTTTGGCAGTAAGTTTATCCCGATGCAAGTGCACGGCACCAGCACCTCCCGCTCCGCTGCGGCAGCAGATCTTGACATAATCGACAAAGTTGCTTCCCGACATGAGCGAGTGATTGGTTGGTGTTGTGTGGAGTTATAACTCAGGCCTTGTAGCCGTCAATTGCGGCACAAAGTCTGTCGAATATTTCATCAATCGAACCAATTCCGTCTATGCCGGTGTATTTGTTCTGCGCCATGTAATAATCGCGAACCGGTTCGGTTTCGTTGCGGTATACGTCGATGCGTTTTTGAACTACTGCCGGATCCTGGTCGTCGGCGCGACCTGAGTCTTTTCCGCGGAGCAGAAGGCGTTTGCGTAGTTCTTCTTCTTCCACTTCCAGCGCCAGCATCATCGTAATTCCTGTCTCTTTTCCGTTCAGGTAACGGTCCAGGGCTTCCGCCTGGGCCGGGGTGCGTGGAAATCCGTCGAAAATGTATCCGGGTGCATCCGGAGTTTTAGAGGCTTCGGATTCGAGCATGCGTATAGTGACCTCATCGGGCACCAACTGACCTTGGTCCATGTAGCTTTTAGCTAGCACGCCCAACTCGGTTCCGCCTTTGATGTTGGCACGGAAAATATCACCGGTCGACAAGTGGACCAATTTGTAACGTTCAACCAGGCGTGTGCTTTGGGTGCCTTTGCCGGCCCCGGGAGGGCCAAAGAGGACGATATTGAGCATGATTTCGGTAAGTATGGATCAGGATTTCAACTGGTAGATATCAGGCAGGTTGCGGCCGAGCCCGTCGTAGTCAAGGCCATAGCCGACCACAAAGGCAGGCGGTATTTCAAAGCCCACATAATCGGGCTTCACATCCTGACGGAGTGCAGAGGGTTTGAACAGGATGGTGGCGAACCGCAGGCTGGCAGGCTGGCGTTTTTTCAATTCATCGATCAGGTATACAGCGGTGTCGCCCGTATCAATAATGTCTTCTACGATGATGATATCCCGACCAGCAATGTCGTCGCTCAGGCCCATCAGGTTCCGGACCTTTCCGCTGCTTTCCGTTCCATGGTAGGAACTCACCCGGATGAAGCCAATTTCGCAGGCCGTACCGATGTGACGCAAGAGGTCGGCCATGAAGATCACCGATCCGTTCAGGACGCCGATCAGCAGGGGCTTCTTTCCGGCATAGTCACGGTCAATGGCCTGGCCGAGTTCGGCTACCCGGGCCTGAATACTGCCGGCGGTGATGAAGGGGGTGAAAACCTTGTCGTGAACCTGTACGTCTGCCATAGGAAAGCGGCAAAGGTAGGAATTGGGGGCCGATTGCAGTTTACATACAGACAAGCAAAGAGCTAAGCGTTTGTATCCGATTTAACACGAACCGGCCTGGTTTTCGGACTATTTTTGCGGCCATGGTTTTTTCATTCGCCGGTGAACATTTCCGACTCGGAATCCTGGGCGGTGGCCAGCTCGGTCGCATGCTGATTCAGGAGGCTATCAATCTGAATATCAGTACGCATGTTTTGGATCCCGATGCGAATGCTCCCTGCAGGCATCTCTGTGAGCAGTTTTTTCATGGCGATTTTCGCAATGAGGAGGATGTGTACCGCTTCGGAAAGACCTGTCAGTTGCTGACAATTGAAATTGAGCATGTGAATACCCGTGCACTTCAGCGACTGGAAGCAGAGGGAGTAAGCGTATATCCACAGCCTCAACTGATTGCACTGGTGCAGGACAAAGGCTTGCAAAAGGAATTTTTTGCCGGTCACGGAATACCAACTGCGCCCTTCGTCCTGGTCCGTGATCGGGAAGAGTTGGCAGCTATGTCGGCCCATTTCCCTGGGATGTTGAAGGCTCGAACCGGTGGCTACGATGGCAAAGGGGTGATGCGGATCAACAGTGCGGCCGATGCGTCCACAGCGTTCGAAGGTCCATGTGTGCTGGAAGCCCTCATCGATTTTCAGACAGAAATATCGGTCATCGTATCGCGCAACGCAAGCGGTGAAATCGCCCATTTTCCGGCAGTGGACATGGAGTTCAATCCACAGGCCAACCTGGTTGAGTTTCTGTGCAGTCCCGCACGGATCGACGCATCGATTCAACAAAACGCCATTGAAATAGCTCGTAAGGTAATCGACCGGATGGGCCTTGTTGGGATTTTGGCTGTGGAGATGTTTGTAACGCGCAACGGCGATGTGTTGGTCAATGAGATCGCACCGCGACCGCACAACAGCGGTCACCAGACCATCGAAGGAAACGTCACTTCTCAGTACGCGCAACACCTTCGCGCTATCCTGGGCTTGCCACCCGGAGACACATCTTCGGTTAGGCCTGCCGTGATGATTAACCTCCTGGGTGAACCGGAACACACCGGCGAGGCGCATTACCTGGGTATTGAGGCCTGTATGGCCATGCCCGGTGTGGCTGTGCACCTATATGGAAAGAAATTCACCAAACCTTTCCGCAAGATGGGTCATGTAACGATAACGGCCAACACCCTCGATGAAGCCATCCGGATCGCTCGCGAAGTACAGTCAACCCTCAAGGTTATCACGGCATGAGTAGGGGCAAGTCAGTCTTTAGGGGGAGACTTTCACGTTCTGTTGGCCGACAAGCATCGAACAGCTAATTTTACAAACATGCCAAGCATTAAACCCCTTGTCGGAATCATTATGGGCAGTGACAGCGATCTGCCGGTCATGCGTGAAGCCGCCGAGGTTCTCGAAGAACTGGGAGTCACCTACGAGATGACCATCGTTTCGGCTCACCGTACTCCCGAACGCATGTTCAATTATGCGCGTGAAGCTGGAGGTCGTGGGATACGTGTCATTATCGCCGGAGCAGGCGGTGCCGCACACCTTCCCGGAATGACAGCATCTGTCACACCCTTGCCGGTGATCGGTGTCCCGGTAAAATCCTCCAACAGCATCGATGGTTGGGACAGTATCCTCTCCATCCTTCAAATGCCCAATGGCGTACCCGTTGCAACCGTAGCACTCAATGCGGCCAAAAATGCGGGAATCCTCGCCGCCCAAATGCTTTCCACCAGCGATGATGAACTGACCAAGCGCATCATCGCCTACAAGGAGAAACTCAAGTTGAAAGTCCTGGATGCCGCCCAACGGGTGGAGCAGGAAGCCATATCCACTCTTGCTTCCGGTAATCACGGCGGCAAAGCAGGTGATATCGGCAGCCGAAAGCCCGGTCGTACGAAGGGCTGAAGGTTTGTTGTGCCTTAAGTAAACTTACGATAACCATCCCTTTCCCTTTTCTACGGGGGGATTAACATTTTTAAAATGCGTTATGTTGCCTTCGCAGGCTGTATGCTGCTGCGTCTTTCTGTTTCGTTTGGTCAAGGGTATGCGGCCGGACAATCACCTTGTTTGGCTCCGGTTACGGCATTTCTGCCCGGACCCCTTGCCGTTGCGTTTT
>JAJTFW010000070.1 GCA_021299095.1 Sphingobacteriales bacterium
TCTTTAGAGAGGCGATTCGCAGCGGCGTCCTCGATATCCTTCATAGACAATTCAACGGCCACCCAATAAGTGTATGATTTGTCTTCTTCCTGGTATACTTTCTCGCCAATCATGCGCACCCCCTGCATGTTCTGGTTAACTACCTCACGAGCAAGTTCTTCGACCTTGTTTTCGTACTCCTGAACAGTGCCGACTGAGCGCTGATTGGTGTACTGGTCCATTACCCGCTTAACAGTCTTTGATACGATACCTGCCAGCTCTGCATTCGCATTTTGTAGAGCGATTTTTTTAGCCAAGGCGAGGTCAGGACTCTTGCCGGATTGCTTTGCGCGAAAATGGCTTCGGTCGGACTGGTATTCCTTTCCATTAAGCGGCAGAATGATTTCACGCGCTCCCGTAGCCTTGTTGAGTTTTTTCGATGAAGAGCATGAACCGGCCAGGAACAGAAAACCGGCGGCAAGCATCTGAATAAATAAGTTTTTCATTTATGTGAAATGGTGTTTGAATACAAAAGTAACTTTTCAAACAACAGGATACAACCCGTATTTCTCATCCGGACTGAGTCAAATCCAATTTTGACTTTTGCACCCATCGGCCGGGTGGATATGTACGCCCATCCTGGGGTTAAACCTACCAGGCCACGTGAACACCCGGATTTATAAAAAGGCCTAGAAAGTCCTTGCAGCATTCAAAACTAAGCCCGAACTTAGGTGACGATTTATTTGAATCATGCTAGGCATAAGGCTCCTTTCCCTCCTTTTGGTTCTCTTAAGTGGAATAGCCTTCGGGCAAGGCGGGGGTGCCGGAAGCGGCTGTGGATTGGGTGAAATCCTGCAGAATGATACCAGCATTTGCAACGGCACCACCCTCGACTTGCTGGTGCGTGCCAGTAACGCAAACGGCAGCTCGTGTTTTCTGCCTCAGGTGAAGTCCGAGGGGAATCTGAACCTGTCCTATGCCTCAACCACGAGCGATGCGCAGAGAAATGTGTTTCTGAGCGGTGCCTTTAGCGGAAGTATCAACACAGGCGGATTCACAATAAACAGTCAGGGTGGCACAGACTTCTTTCTGATCAAATATGACTCCTGTGGCAGCGTACTCTGGGCCATTAGCGGAGGATCGGCCGGCAACGAGGACTTCAGTGCCGCACAATTTGGTAAAGGAATTGCCACCGATGCGGCCGGCAATGTATTTCTGGCCGGACGCTACAACCAAGCCTGTACCCTTACCGGAACCACCGGAACTTCGTTTTTAGCGCCCTACACGGTGTCGCCCGGATATCCAAATCACCAGGATGGATTCCTGGTCAAACTGGATCCAACTGGAAAAATCCTTTGGGGGATTACCGTGCGTGGACCCGGTAACGACGGTATCAATGCGGTTGCGGTAGATGCATTAGGTAATCCGGTGGTGAGTGCCGATTTCAACGATTGTTGCCCCACCGCAAACGCAGGCACCGTGTACTCCACAGGCAATACGGTGAATGTACCCAGCATTAACAGCAATTTCGGAACCGGGGCAATTATCAAATTCAATCCTGCGGGTAACACCTTGTGGGTAGCCCGCATTTACAACCGCGAAGTGGCTGTAGGTTCCCTGGCTTCGGATGCAGGCGGAAACATCTACGCCACCGGTTACTTTCGCTCCTGGAATAGAGGTGTTGCTGCACAAGTAGTGGATGGACTCAACACCGGATCAACAATTTTCAACCCGGGCTTCGGCCTGGGCTACCTCGTGAAGCTCAATCCCAACGGAAGCCTCGGCTGGGCGACCAGTTTCGGTAATTCGGGAACTTCGTCGACATCGCTCACGTTCGGAACAGGACTGGCCATAAACACCTCAACCAGCATCCGGAAACCCTACGCGCTTTATCGGAATTGCATCCTTAGGCACCAACCTGATGGTTTGTGGCAGTGTACGAAGCGGAAACAACCAGCCATCGGAAGTCCTCGTAGCCCGCTACGACCAATCTGCGGTGCAACAAACTGTGTACACAAGTGGTGGAACAGGCAATGACATGGCCTACGACATCAAGCCTTATGGCAGTCGTTACCTCATTGCAGGGAGTGCCGATGCTGGAGCCGATATCGGAACAAGCAACCTGCCGGCAACGGGTTCATGGCTCTGGCTCGCCGATCAGAATCTGGCTCCACTACCAACAGTGCAATGGTCGACAGGTGCCACAACAGCAGCAATCCAGGTTACACCAACACAAACCACTACCTACACAGTCACCCTGAGCGATGGCAGCACAACCTGCACCGACAGCATTACCGTAACGGTCACACCCGGATCCACTGCCTACTACATTGATCAGGACGGCGATGGTTACGGAGGAACTTTGCTTGGTTATTATTGCATTGCGCCTGCAACAGGTACCAGCGCAGGTGGCGATTGCAACGATGCCAATCCATCGGTTTATCCCGGAGCGATTGAACTATGCAACAACCTGGATGATGATTGCGATGGTCAACCAGACAACGGACTGACTCCGATAGTGGGCAACATTCAGGGCAATCCGGTGCAATGTATTCCGCTTGCGGGCGGTACAGCAACGTTTTTCGTGCCAGCGGTGAGCGGTGCGACAAGCTATTTCTGGAATGTTCCGTTCGGCGTTACGATTGCCAGTGGGCAGGGAACAAACACTGTCACCATCTCCTGGATCACATCCGTCGCTCACCTCGGCATCAATGGTGCACTCAGTGTAACGGTTACCGGTGCATGCGGTGCCACCACAATTGAAATCGACCTCAACCTACACATCCAAACTCCTGTGAGGCCATCCTCCATTTCGGGCCCCTCGCGCCTTTGCCCCGGCGACACTGCGGTTTACTCGGTGTTGGCAGTGGCACGCGCCAATGAATATACCTGGAGCATGCCGCAGGGCCTGAACATCCTCAGTGGCGACGGAACCAACATCATCACGGCAACAGCCGACCTGACCTATGGCGGTGGAGCCATGTCGGTAACTGCAAGTAATGCCTGCGGCACCAGTCCGGCGCGCAACAAGAACATGTTTGTACGGGTTCCCAACTCGCCCTTATACATCAGCGGACCGGCTGCAGGTGTATGCGGAGCTTCAACTGTGGTGTACACTACTCCGATAGTAACAGATGCACTCTCCTACTTCTGGACCGTACCGGCCGGTGTTCAGTTACTCAGCGGACAAAGCAGCAACACCATCACCGTAACCTTCGACCCGACTTTTGTAAGCGGAAACATCGGCGTCTCGATTACCAACAAATGCGGAGTATCGCTTCCACGCACTCTCAACGTGCGCTCAATCCCCGATGTACCCGGCCCCATCACAGGTCCCTTGCAGGCTTGTCCCGGATCAAACACCTCTGTGTATAGCGTTGCCACCGTGTTTGGTGCCACAGCATACAACTGGACCGTATTTAGCGGTGCGAGTATCCTTTCCGGCCAAGGCACCAAGGCCATCAAGGTGGTAATGCCTTCATCGCCCGTGCTCGGCCAAACCATCCGCGTAACCAGCTCAAACGCATGCGGCGTCAGCAATGCCAGCATTCTGAGCGGTATTGATGTGGATTTCACCTACTGCCTCCGCCAGGCTCAGCACTCCACCAAGCCGAGCATCAGCCTCTGGCCTAACCCAACAAGAGGCATTTTAAACCTACGTGCAGAAGGTAATGCTCCTGCACAACTAGAACTTTACAGCCTGCTGGGTTCCCGCCTACTGACAAGCCCCTGGAACACCGAGCTCGATTTGAGTCGATACCCCGCAGGGCTTTACCTTTTGAGGGTACGGTATGCGGATGGAAGGGTTGACGTGAAGCGGGTTGAGCTGAATTGAGCGGAGCCGATTTAACCACCGTTTTAGGGAATGTCTTCCTTTCGCATATCTCAAGCAAACATCAACATGGCATTGCATAAGGGAAGCTCTTCGCCGTAACTTGCTCGGGTCTTTGACACACCTTAACCAATTTTTCCCCCACGACGGGTTTGACACCAAACCCTCACTCAGGCAGCAGAGCGCTGCCTGTTTTATTTTGAGGGGTTAGGGGTTAGGGCCTAGGGAGGAAGCCCACGTCGTTGAGCTTATCGATTGAAAGCGGCTTGGAAATGAAGCCCCGGACGCAGTGGTAGGTTTTCGACTTGTCGATATCATTGGGATCGACTGATGATGAAAGGATATAGACCGAAATACCGAAGCGGTCGAAACCCATGGCGCACATCTTGTCCATGAATTCGAAACCCGACATCTGTGGCATATTGATATCCAGAAAGACCGCGGAAGGCAGTTGGCTCATATCGCCCGATTGGGCCATGGCAATAAAATTATCCAAGGCCACCTCCGGGTTTTCAAAAACCATGATGGGAGCGTCAACCTTCGCCTTCACGGTCAGAAAGCGCTCAGAGATGAAGTTGCAAGTGGGGTCGTCGTCAATAAGGACAATTCCGGCTGTAGCTGTCATACGGTTTCAAATGGAAGTTCGATGGTGAAGGTGGTACCCACCCCAGGCTCGCTGCTGATGAGGATTGTGCCTTCGAGGGCTTCGACTTGGGTTTTAACCAAGTGAAGTCCCAATCCGGTACCCTCGACGGTATTCCCGTGAAAACGCTTGTACAAGCCGAAGACTTTGTCGCCATAGCGCTGCAGGTCGATTCCGATACCGTTATCGGAAACCCTGAACACCACGCGACCGTCTTTGGCGGTGGAACTGATATGAATGATGCAGGGACGTTTTGAATCCCTGTATTTTACGGCATTTGAAAGTAGGTTGTAAAATATACTACCGAAGTAGGCTCGCGAAGTATAAACCACGGGAACGGATGAGATATCGGTATGGACATTGAAATCGACTGCACCGTGCGTAATGTGCAAATCGTGGATAATGTGATCGAGCAATGCGTTTACTCCCACTGCCTCACGGCTCAGCTTACTTTGATCACGCAATGTAAGTACTTCGTTCAGGTCTTTAAGAATCTGATCCATGCGATGCACCGACAAGCTCAGCTGGTCGAACAGCATGTCGTTTTCTGCAGGATCGGAAGCACCTGTCTCGTAAAAGTCCAATAGCCCGACCAAGTTGGCAATGGGCGCGCGCAAATTGTGCGAAACGATATAGGTAAACTGCATGAGGCGAGAGTTGTTTCGCTCCAATTCCGTGACCACATGCCGCAGCTTCTCCTCGCTTTCGATGGCCGCGCGCTGTGAAAGCTTTATCGGCGTAATATCAAGTCCATAACCGATTACCAACTGTAAGTCCTGCGTACCCTCTTTGTAAACTGGAAACATCTTACGAAGCATAAATCGCTCCTTGCCGATTTCGCCGTGTTGATCTTCCCAGGTAATTCCCGACTGATTTTTGAGTACCAGATTGAACATTTCACGACGGCGTTTCGCCATCGAATCGTCGATACCCTTCCATTTCGCATAATCAAAATCGTCCTTCCCAATCATCCACTGTCGTACATCCATTTTGGAGATGGCATTCGGATTGAGAAAAAGGTATCGGTGCTCGTTGTCAAAAACAGCAACGTCGGTCGGCAGGTTATTCAGAATGGTTTCGTAGAAATTCTTCTGCTGCTCGATATTCCGAAGGGCAACATATAAGGCCGTGTTGTCCAGTACCGAAATGCATACCCCCGCACTATGACCGGATTTCCGGTCAACCACGGGATTGAAACGAACCTCCAGATAAAGTTTCTTTCCTTCCGCATCGCGAAGCCGACTGAAATAATGGCTCGACGACTCCTGTGCATCCATGCAACGCTGCGCAATGGATTTGAATTCGTCTGCGATATCAGGAAAAATATAATCAACGATATTGGTCCATGAAGCGATTGCTTTAGTGGCATAGACCTTCGACATCTCGTCGGCGCGCTGGTTGTAATATAGTACTTCAAACCTTCGGTTGATCAGTACAACCGCTGATTCAGTCGAGTTCAAAACGGACTCCATATCGGCCGACTGACGCCTTAGGCGCTCATTGATCCGCTCGAATCCGGTGACATTGGCTGCATACACGTTTGCATGAATCGACTTGCGCGAGGGAACAATATTGAGTAGATAGACCTCCTTGCCAATCCGCATCTTGATTTGCTGCGATTCCCGGGTTTGAATGGCCTTGCGGACCTCAGACATGAATTCGGGAGATTGCACGTACTTGCGGCGACCAGTGACAATCGGACGAAGACTGAGTGCCGCATCGTTGGAAAAAAGGATACGCCCCCTATGGCTGACGCTGAACACAGGACTGGGGTTCTCGATGGGGAACAAGGAAAATGCCATCCGCTCTTCCTCGAGCTTTCGCTCCCGGGTGTTCTCATTGACATACAATAAAAATCCATGGTCATCCAGGCGATCGAGAATGCCTTCAACATATAGTTCACCCGATCGTGCAATGATACGGAACGAGAATGGGCAGGTATCGCCGGGACTCGGCACCATGGACATGAGTGCATCTACCTTCTCCAGCATTTCACCCTGAAAGAGCGAAAGCATACGCACACCTTCGTATAAACCGTAGGTGAACACCAGTCCCGAAGGACCATTCCACATGACATCCCGAATGACCGTTTCCGAATCCAGAATTAAGACCGAACCCTTCAGGAGCCTGAACAACCTGAAATTGAAACCGGCCCCCAGTCCCAAATCGACCGGAGTCTGGAATCCATTGGAGACGGCCACCGAAACGGGCTCCAGCAGAAACGCACAGATAAACGTACGCCGCCCATCGCGCAAACCCAGTTCTGTAAGCGTACATCGATGCAGTGAGACGGGCTTCAGCGGATGCCCAAGCCACTCCTGCTTGAGCACAATGCTTGCTTTGTCCGTGTTGGGCAACTCATCCGCATCTACCGGAAAAATCGCATCGAGTCCTATGCAGAAATCAAACAGGGAAACCTGTGCAGGAAAAGGAGCGCGCACCGGATTCAACTCATACAATTCAGAGAGCTGATCGGCGAGGTCGACCACAAGGCCGGCATCATCTACAATGAACTGTACCGGAAACACTAAATAAAGATAAGAAGCTTTACTGCAAAATCAAATGTAGGGGAAACAGAATAGAAGGACAAAGTACTCGTATCAATCCCAGCCACTGGCCAATACATCGGAGATGTGAGCAGTCTTGAGTGTTCGGGCCTGCTTGCGGATGACGCCTTGCAAATGCATCAACACCAGGGGATCGGCGCTGATGATGGTATCAGCACCGGAGCCTTCAACAGCATCGAGCACTTCTTCTGCCATGCGCACGGCAAGGCCTTCATTCTTCCGTTCTAGCCCACCTCCCATACCACAGCAGGTCAGCCCCGGGGGGAGTGATTTCAACTGCAGGTCTTTCACCTTGGACAAAAGCACCTGCTGTGCAACTCCCGATTGATCACGACTACAGCCCTCGCAAGAGCAAACCAGAACAGCATTGGCCTCATATCGGGCTCCGAGTTCGGTTACCGACATGACATTGCAGAGAAAATCGGAGAGTTCGTAGAAATACTTCTGCACACTCTTATAAGCATTGTGCAGGGAGGAATTATGAAACAAGGCCGGATAATGATTCCGTACTGTATTAACACAACCCGGGCCGGGACAAACCACGTAGCGCTCTTCCTGGAACTCACGGATCAGCTTCTCACCTACTTCCTTGCAGTAATCGCGGTAGCCATCCTCGTAGGCAGGTTGCCCACAACAGGTCTGATCTACATTGTAATTAACGCCATAACCCAACCGTTGCAAGATCTTCAGTGTGTTCCGGGCGGTTTCGGGCCGGAATTCGTCCATATGGCAGGGAATGAATAATTCGACAATCACGGTGTTGGTTCGCTATGGTTTGCAATTCGCGCCAGGCCCATGCTTCGGAGTAGCAGGAATCCGGCAATGAAGAAGGTAATCAGAACAAAGGTCGAGGAACGCATGTTGCCGAAGAGCTCATTCACGAAGCCAAAAGTAAAGGTTCCAATCACGGTTCCGGTCTTGTCACATACATCAAAAAAACTGAAATACGATGCATGGTCCTTGGTTTCAGGAAGCAGTTTGGAATATGTACTCCTCGAAAGAGACTGGATTCCTCCCATCACCATTCCCACCGAAATGGCGGTCAGATAGAAGTGTTGAGGCGTGTAGACAAAATAATACACGGAAAGGCAAATACAGATCCAGATGACGATGGCCAGCATCAAAGCGCGTATGTTTCCGAAGCGATCAGAAATTTTCGAGAAGAGAAATGCTCCTACTACTGCTACAAACTGAATGAGTAGTATACAAACAATCAGCCCGATTTGCTTTTCACTCTCGCTGCCCCAAGCGATTTCTTGAGCCCCAAACAAGGTGGCAAGATACATGACGGTCTGCACGGCCATATTGGTGAAGAAAAAACCTAACAGGAAGCGCTTGAGTAAAGGCTGCGATTTCAGTTCACGCCAAACGCCCAGCAATTCCGTGTACCCCTTGCGTAGAACATCGGCCTGAATTGCACGGTCGCGTCGGTCGTGCGGAAGTCCCCGAAAACTCAAGAACGCAAAACCCAGCCACCACACGCCCACCAGTACGAAGGCTGCTCGCAGGGCTGTACCCGATGTAATGCCGCCGTACCATTCGGGGAACATCACCAGCGTAAGGCAGAATATCAACAAGAGTGAAGAGCCAATGTATCCCATAGCAAATCCACGGGCACTGATACGGTCCTGGTCCTGCTTCGGTGCGATTTCAGGCAGGTAGGCGTTGTAGAACACGATACTCCCCGAGAACCCGAAGGAAGCAATGACTGAACACGTGATACCGATCCACAATGTGTCTATACTGGTAAAAAACCACAGCAAAGCACAAGCTGTTGCACCCAAGCAGCAGAAAAAAGCCATAAAGCTTTTTTTCCGTCCGCTGTAATCGGCGATGGATGACAAGAGCGGAGAAACCAAGGCAACCAGTAAAAAGGAAAATGAAATGGCATAGGACTGAAGGGACTCGGGATTAAACTGCCTGCCCAAGAACCGCAAGGAGCCGTTCGCCGAGCTGGTCATCTCACTAAAGTAAATAGGATAAAGCGTAGAGGTGATAACCAGCGAATAGGCTGAGTTGGCCCAGTCATAAAGGGTCCAGGCGCGGATGATACGCGGGTTGGACTTGATAAAAGTTCCGGTTGACATCCGTTACCGAAAGTAATGAAAAGGAGTGGAGTTTGATTTTATGATGATTTGATGTGTTGATGTACCGGTCGCTGGACGTATTATTTCCGGTCGCTGAGTTTAATACTACCGCTCGCTGAGCGTAGTCGAAGCGTCTGAATGTCACACAGGATTTGGAATTCACCCGTGCGCCGAGGGCCATTGTTTCACTACGGGTTTCAATCCCGCATGCAATGC
>JAJTFW010000018.1 GCA_021299095.1 Sphingobacteriales bacterium
CAGTTCCTTCACCGCAGAGGCAGGGCGCTGAATGACTTCACCGGCAGCAATCTGGTTTGCTACTGTGTCAGAAAGCAATCGGATTATGTCGGCCATGGGTGTTTCACAAAGGTACTGCCTGTGCACGAAGCAGGATTAACGATTTCACGAAAATCAAACTGAAACAGGCTGTAATCAAGCGGCAAGCCACCAACTTTAAAACCTGATTAGCCCGGGTAGGCTATGCGTACGTGATAAATGCTGGCCAGCATTTTCTTGAAAATCTTCTTAATGACCGTAAGATCGCGAAAAGTGATGTCACAGTTTTCGAATTGACCGGCTTCCATCTGATGTCGTATGGTGCGCTCCACCACTTCTTCGAGCGAAGCAGCATCGTGTTGTGCCAGGCTTCGGGCTGTTGCTTCCACTGAATCGGCCATCATGAGTACAGCGGTTTCCTTGGAGAAAGGCCTGGGTCCGGGATAGCGGAATGCATCTTCGTTGGGAACCTGATCGGGAAAACTCTTGATAAAGGAGTTATAGAAATACTGTACCCGCATGGTACCGTGATGGGTCCGGATGAAATCGATAATCACATCAGGAAGTTTGTGTCGACGGGCTTTTTCGATTCCACGAATCACATGGCTTGTGATAATAGAAGCGCTCTCGTCAAACGAAAGTTCGTCGTGTGGATTCACCAAGGTGCTTTGGTTTTCGATGAAGTACATGGGCAACTCGGTCTGAGTGCTGGAAGGTGCCGGGTGCTTTCAGGCTCATTTCGCGTAGGAGTTCCGAGTTAAAATCGGTAAGCTCCATGAGGGTGAAATCAGAGGTGACACCGAACGATTTTTCAATGAAAAAAATGAGTGGATAGGCCAACAGAGTGAGCAGAGCATTGACCAGCAACCAGATTAAAACGGGTAGATGAAAGGCATCCAGTCGACCCTCGTTGATCAGGGTGAGGCCGAAAAACGAGACCAAGTAGGCCATTAAAATGAGTCCTGCAGCCAAAAAAAGCTGTGATCGGCGATTCATGTTCACAATGCTGAAAATGGCCACCATTCCGGCCGTAACCTGCATGAACACGAACTCATATCCTCCAGAGGCAATGGCGCCAAGAATCAGCATGGTGAGCACATGAGTGAACAGGGCAGTTCGGGTATCAAAAAACGCGCGGGTTACCAGGGGCAATATGCACAATGGCAGCATCATCATATTGACCTTGCTGCTTCCCTGCGCCAAACTGTACACCACACATGCACCCACTACAAGTAGAATAAGTAGCGTCAGTTTACGGCTATCGAGTAAAATGTCACGACGCAACAACCACAAAAACGTGAGTAGCAGCGACAAGGCCGATATGACAATCACCAAATAGCCTGTGTAGAGAGCAGGTCTATAACGGTCTACGGTCTCATTGCCGCGATAAATTTTTCGCAGTGACTCCAACCGATCGAACACTTCTTGATCTACAACCTGTCCACTCCGTACGATCAGGCTCCCCTCCGCCACCTCACCCACTACCGGACTCAGCAGCGCAAGCTGCTCATCCAGTAACTTTTGCGTAAGCTCCGTCTGTGGCTGCAAATCGGGCTGCAACAGAGGCATCAGCATCGACAACACGCTGTCGCGGCCACCGCTGAAACCATTCTGCAGTTGCCCCTCCACAAACAGAATCAGTGCGTCGCCCTGGAGGTGATAACCCGCCAGGCTTGATTGCAGCCCATCTGTTTGCAGGATGCGGATGGGTTGACGGCCTCCCAAACCACTCGCGGGGCCAGCCAGGACTCCTCGGTTGTATACTTGCTCAACCGTTTGTCGAAGGGCATTGCGGCTGGCAACCGGCCATTGCGCGAATTGCTCATCGATCCTCCGTAAAACCGAGTTTTCCGTCAGATTGTCCCGGCGGTAAACTACCGGATGCTGACTCCGTATGGCCGCGCGCTCCGATTCGAGCCTGGCCGGCGATTTATAGACCGGATAACTGAAGGGGGCATTGAGGTCGGCATAGGCCCAAGGTTGGCCAATTCTGAAATTATATCGGAAACGCAGTTGCCGAGGCAGGATGAAGAGGTTCATTAGAGCAAATGTAGGGATTCCGGGTGCGGGAAGGTTGGCCCTGAATGGCGGACGCCCCGAATCGGGGCGTCCATGGCACTCAAGAATGAAACAGACCTGTAAGCCGGGTTCTGTATCCGCCGAAGCGGTGCCCGTCATTTATCTGCGATGGCATTCACATACCACCTGAATCAGCCTACCCATCGGAGCCGGAAGCACCGAGGCACCTCCATTGGGCGGGCAGCCCTTCAACTCCGACCTATTTGGCCTTTCAGCACACAAGGTTTTCCCGCAGCGGCATCACTGACGCTGCCGTGAGCTCTTACCTCACGTTTTCACCCTTACCACGAAACCACAAGGACTACGTGGCGGTATTGTTTTCTGTGGCACTGTCTGTTCCCCGCAAATCGCTCTGCAAGGACCTTCCCGTTAGGAAGTGTGTCGCCCTGTGCTGCCCGGACTTTCCTCCCTCCGAAGAGAGCGACGAGCCGGTCTGCTTCCCTGCAAAGATAGGAATCAGGAAGCGGTGATTTCCGCCCAATTCCGTAAGAGCTGGATTCCGCAGGGAGTCATGATCGATTCAGGATGAAACTGAACACCATATACCGAATGTTGTTGATGACGCAGTGCCATGATGGCCCCATTTTCATCATGGGCGATGACCTTGAGATCGGCAGGGAAAGTCTGCTCATCGGGTACCCAGCTGTGGTATCGGCCAGTATCAAATGGGCTTTCTATACCCTTGAACAGAGGCTCCATCGAGTCGGAACATTTTACGGATCTTACTACGCCGTGAAGTACGCGATCCAACTGCCTAAGCTTACCGCCATAGGCCTCGGTAATGGCCTGATGTCCGAGGCAAACGCCCAAGAGCGGAATCTTACCGGCGGCAGCGCGAATAAGCGGAACCAAAATTCCTGCTTCGGAGGGAAGACCCGGTCCAGGTGAAAGGACGATTCGATCGAAGCGGCAAGCATCTTCTACAGAAATGGCATCATTGCGATATACAACAACTTCAGACCCACTAACCTGTAAGAGATACTGATACAGGTTGTAGGTGAAACTATCGTAATTATCCAGCAGTAAAAGCATGACCAAACGCAGCAACAAAGGTATGCGAATCATATGGCTGAGGTGCTGTGTTTCCCTACCTTCGTGGCTTAGCATTCATTATGTCGAACAAACAGATTATCCACACCCCAGAGGCACCCGCTCCCATCGGGCCTTATTCACAGGCAGTACGTGCCGGCGACTTCCTTTTCTGCTCGGGTATGATCGCACTTGATCCCGGATCGGGCCAATTGGTTGACGGTGACATCACGCAGGAGACACACCGGGTCATGCAGAATATTGGGGCCCTGTTGGGTGCTGCAGGTGCAGACTTCAGTCGGATTGTCAAGACAAGTATTTTTCTGAAGGACATGAACGACTTCGCTAGCGTAAATGCCGTTTACGGAAGTTATTTCACCGGCGATTTTCCTGCTCGTGAAACCGTTCAGGTTTCCGTCTTACCCCGGAATGTGAATGTGGAAATCTCGGTAACGGCTTACATGGGTTAATCGCCACGAACGAGCGATTCACCATTTTGCACCAGTCCATTCCGCATACCGCTGCCGTTGTGCATCGGTTGCGTTGCTTTCTTTTACTATTCCAACCGAATCAAACCAGCGTCCCTGCAAGGGTTCGAGTTCGATGTGTTTTTCTTTGCGCATAGAAAATACGGTCAGTTGACATTTACCATCCTTCTGCCCTATCCTTTCACTGAGGTTGTTCTCCACTTTCCACCCGTTGCAGGCAGCTACTTCATCATCCTTCGCCAAACCAGCAATAGCGGCGGGTGATCCAGGCAGTACACTGAGCACTTTGCATACGCCACTCTCATTCGTAACCCTGAAACCGTAACGACTTTCGTTGAGGAGACGAGCAGTACGGTAATCGATCCGGCAACCAACAGTCAACAACAATTCCTGAAGCAGATCCTCATAGGTATTCCGGGAATGGACTGCTTCATCAAAAATCCGGCTCACCCCGGCATCGGAAAACTGCGCTGCAGTACTACGCACATCGGATTCCTGATACCCTCTTCCAAGTGTATCCGCATACAAAGTCCGGAACAGATCATCGATGCTGTGCTTGCCTCCAGAGCTTTGGCGTATGTAAAGATCCAGCATGAGTGCAATCAGACATCCCTCATCATAAATCGAGGTCTTCCGCCCCGGCACTCCAGGCACATAACCATCGAGCCAAGTATCGTAGCTGCTTTCGGCAACACTGCTGTGAAAACGCCCGGGGTTGTCGGTATGCCGCTGTAGCCGCAGGCGTATTTCGGCAAAGAAATCATCCGGACTAAAAAAACCGCTCCGCAAGAGAAACAGGTCTCCGTAATACGTTGTAAATCCCTCGTAAACCCAACCCAATTCACTGTGATTCTCGCGGGTATAGTCGTACAACAGAAAATCGGCCGGACGAAGTGTCTTTACATTCCAAACGTGAAACAGTTCGTGCGAAGCAACCCCCATTAATTCACCATACAACTCACTGCCCATCAGTTGATAGCCCGGCCCCAGGGCCAACACCGTGCTGGCCACATGTTCAACACCATGATAGAAACGGAACGGCAGGACTAATATCAGAAAATGAAATTCGGGAACAGGAAATGAACCCATCATTTCAAGTTGTTTTTCCGTAAAACCACGGAAGTCGGCCAAGATACGCTCCCAATCCGGGTGCACCTCTCCATGCATCCAAACATGGAATTGATAATCGTTGACCGAATATGAGCGGTGGTGCAGGGAACGGGAGGCGAAAAAAGGACTATCGAGTAACTCATGCACATCCTTGGCATGCAGTACATGTCCATCTGCAAAAGGCAGAGCACAGGCCAGTTGCCAATCAGAGGGAATCCTCAACTCGACTGTGGCAGTATCGAGCATAGCAGCCGGATCGAACACCAGGCAATGTACGGGGTTCACGTACATCAACTCCTCATCGAGCCAACAGGCACCGGCATCGGGCTGGGCGGCATAGTACTCGTACTCAAGTACCAGAGTTCCATCCGGCGGATTGTTCACTCTCCAACGATCGCGGCTGACCTTTTGCACATCGAGCAATTGACCTGTGACGGTATACGCCTTCATACCCCTCAGGTTTTTTGCAAATTGCCCGAGCTCATAACGACCTGGTCGCCAAGATGAGAGCTGAAATTCGACTGCTGATCCACTGTGGCACGTTTTACTCGCTGTAATATGGAGATACCGCGATGCAGGTGATGGGGCGCTAATTGTATAATGCATGCATCAAAATTAGGTTTTCACGCGTCAGGGAAGGGCTGAATCCGGTCGGTTTGGGCTGAAATCGCCTACCTTCGTGGCCGCATTTCTAGCTTAAACACCATGCAATACGATCTCATTGTTATCGGTAGCGGACCCGGCGGGTACGTAGCAGCCATTCGTGCTTCACAACTCGGCCTCAAGACCGCTGTCGTTGAAAAAGAATCCTTGGGCGGAGTCTGCCTGAACTGGGGATGCATACCAACCAAGGCTCTATTGAAAAGCGCGCAGGTGTTCGAATACCTGAAACACGCAGCCGATTATGGTATTGTGGTGAATGATGCAAAGCACGATTTCGGTGCCGTAATCAAGCGTAGCCGCGATGTAGCCGATGGCATGAGTAAGGGAATTCAATTCCTGTTCAAGAAAAACAAAATCGATGTAATCAACGGCAACGGAAAGTTGAAGGCCGGAAAAAAAGTAGAGGTCACCGCCGCCGACGGAGCCGTTAGTACATACGAAGCGAAACACGTTTTATTGGCTACCGGTGCCCGCAGCCGCGAGTTACCCAACCTGAAACAAGACGGGAAGAAAGTCATTGGATACCGTGAAGCCATGGTACTTCCGCATCAGCCCAAATCCATGGTGATTGTAGGTTCTGGGGCGATTGGCTGCGAGTTCGCCTATTTCTACAACAGTATGGGCACGAAAGTCACCATCGTGGAATTCATGCCGAACATTGTTCCGATTGAAGACGAAGACATCAGCAAACAGCTGGGACGATCGTTCAAAAAATCAGGGATTGAGGTCATGACGGAATCGACTGTAGAATCTGTAGACACATCGGGATCAGGTTGCAAAGTGAAAGTAAAAACCAAGAAAGGCGAAGAGATCATCGAATGCGACATTGTCCTTTCTGCCGTTGGTATCTCACCAAATATCGAAGGCATAGGCCTCGAGGAAGTCGGTGTAATAACCGACAAGGGTAAAGTCATGGTCAACGACTATTACCAGACCAATATACCAGGCGTTTACGCCATCGGTGACATCGTTAAAGGCCCAGCTTTGGCCCACGTGGCTTCGGCAGAAGGCATTTGCTGTGTTGAGAAAATCGCAGGTCTTGATGTGCACCCCATCAACTATGGAAACATTCCGGGCTGCACCTATTGCTCACCGGAAATCGCATCGGTCGGCATGACCGAAAAGGCAGCCAAAGAAGCTGGTTATGATGTGAAAGTGGGCAAATTTCCGTTCTCGGCCAGCGGTAAAGCCAAGGCCTCCGGTGCCAGCGACGGATTCGTAAAAGTGATTTTCGACGCGAAATACGGTGAGTGGCTAGGTGCTCACTTCATTGGAGCGAACGTTACGGAGATGATCGCCGAGGTGGTAGTTGCGCGCAACTTGGAAACGACAGGACACGAAATCATCAAGTCCATTCACCCCCACCCCACCATGAGTGAGGCCGTGATGGAAGCCGTGGCTGATGCCTACGGCGAGGTGATTCACATGTGATTTCTGTATTTTTTGACTGTTGGGATTTTAGACTACTTAGATCCCTATCATTCAATCCGTTCCAGCAAGGCCACACTCTCCACGTGCGCAGTATGCGGAAACATGTCGACCGGCACAACCGTTTTGAGGCTATAGCGCTCTGAAAGCATCAGGATATCGCGCGCCTGAGTAGCCGGATTGCAACTCACATACACAATACGCTGGCAGCCGCTGTGTAAAATCCGCTCCACCACATCGGCATGCATTCCGGCGCGCGGTGGATCTGTGATAATCACATCCGGCCTGCCTTCGCGATTAAATAATTCATCTGTGAGCAGATCTTTCATGTCACCTGCGTAAAATACGCAGTTATCGATGCCATTGAGTGAGGCATTGATGCGTGCGTCATCAATGGCTTCTTTCACATACTCGATGCCTACCACTTTGGTGGCTGCGGAAGACACGAACTGTGCGATGGTACCTGTGCCCGTGTAAAGATCGTACACCACCTCCGACCCTTTAAGTCCGGCCAGTTCGCGGGTCAGCCGGTAGAGGGTGCGTGTTTGTCCGCTGTTGGTCTGGAAAAACGATTTTGGACCAATCCTGAACTTCAGTCCATCCATTTCCTCGGTGATATACGAATCTCCCTTGAAGGTCATGACTTCCAGGTCGTGAAAGGTATCGTTTGCCTTGGGATTGACCACATATAAAAGCGATGTAATTTGAGGGAACGCCTCTGACAAATGACCCAACAGTCCCTCAAGCGCCTCCTGGTTGTTTTCATACACCATCACAATCACCATGAGTCCACCTGCCAGGGTGTTGCGAATAATCAGTCCTCGCATCATGCCACCTTTGACCCGCAGGTTCATAAACGGCAAATTATGCTCGGTACACCAAGATCGCACGGCGAGGCGAATGGAATTTGAGGGTTCGGGCTGCAGCCAGCATTCATCGATATCGAGAATGCGGTCGAAACGACCGGTCATGTGGAAGCCTAGTGCCGGACCACCGGTGTTCTCCCGATCCTCATACTGCTCGGGGGTTAACCATTTGCGGTCGGCGAAGGTGTAATCGAGTTTGTTCCTGTAATGCCGGGTTAACTCGGAACCGACGATGGGTGCTACGGGAGGCTCATCAATTTTTCCAATCCGCCCAAGCGCATCAACAACCTGTTTCCGTTTGAACTCAAGTTGGTTTTCATAGCGCAGATACTGCCATTTACAACCGCCGCAAGTCCCGAAATGCACACAAAAAGCTTCAGTACGTAAGGGTGAGGGTTTCTTCAACGTCACCACTTCTGCTTCCAGGTAAGAGGAATGCTTCCGCCGGACTTTTACGTCCACCACATCACCGGGAACAGCTCTTGAAATGAAAACCACCAGCCCTTCATGGCGGGCCAGGGCTTTGCCGTCTTCGGCCATATCGGTTACTTCGAGATCTGTTAGCAGTTTGCCTTTCATGGATTGAATGTGCTATCTTGGATGATAACCGGGATAAAACGTCCGGGTAAGGCTGCCAAAAGTACTAAGTTTGTCTGCCAGAGGCCATGAAACACCTGTGTCTGATCCTGCTTCTGCTTTTACTAGGTCCTGTTTCCGGAGATGCCTACCACATTGCTGGAGGAGAGTTGACCACGACCTGGGTTTCGGGAAACACCTATCAGGTGCGGCTGACCCTCTACCGTGACTGCACAAACCCCAACGCCGCCTATTTCGATCCGACCATTATCATCGGGGCTTACGCGCGAAACGGCAATGTATTACTCGACACCTTCCACGTTGATTTAAGTACGGTAATCCCACTCAGCCTCAGCGGTCCTAATTGTGCCACCCCTCCCAGCGGCTGTATGGAACAAGGCGATTACATCCGCAACATCAGCCTACCTGCCCAATCGGGGGGTGTCTATCTGGTTTGGGAACGCTGTTGCAGAAACAGTGCTGTTCTTAACATCAACCAGGCAGCGCTTACGCCTATGGTCTTTTTACACGACATGGCCGACCCTGCCTTGCAAAATTCCAGTCCGCAATTCACCAGTGCTCCTCTGCCCTACACCTGCGTCAACTCCCTGTTCCGTTTTCCCTTTACGGCAACAGACCCCGATGGTGACTCGTTGGTATTCCGATGAGCATCAATCAGGCAAGCGGATTGGTCGAAGCATTTCCGACCGCTCCCGGATTGTATGCCATGGCTGTTGACGTATACGAATACCGGAACGGAGTTTATCTGGGCATGGTTCGCCGCGAAATCGAATTCACGGTCATTCCATGCAATAACAACACCATTCCCAATCTGAACTCGGTTGTTCAAAATGCTAATTACGACATCTACGCATCCGACACGCTTTCTTTCCCCGTTGTGGCAATCGATCCGGACGGAGACTCGCTTTACCTGAGTTATTCCGGCGATGTTTTCCAAAACAGTCCTGCACCGGGGTTAGGACCGCCTTATGCGCTAACAAACGACACTTCCGGACTTGCCAGTATACAAGTTCCATTCTACTGGAGAACGGTTTGTGGACAAGAGCGAGATAGCTTGTACCGGGTGTTTTACCAGGTAAGGGATAACGGCTGTCCCTTACCGCTGACAAGCCTTGGAGAAATCACCATCCGCGTTCGCGCTGTGCCCGACATACCAACCCCCAATTTACTTTGCATTACCATAAGCTCAACCGGAATCACGCTCACCAAGTCCGTTGAGAATTCGATCCTACCCCGTTATTTCACGGGTTATACTGTGTACCGTAACACAAATGGCGGAGCGTATTCTGCGGTTGGACTGATTTCATCCCCTAGCCAGAATACATACACCGACAACACAGCCATTACAGGTGCAGAGCACTGCTATTATCTTGTAGGATCCAATAGCTGTGGCAAACAAAGCGCACCCTCCGACACCTTGTGTAGCAGCGATGCATTTGATATTCCTTTGGTCGACTTACAGGTGGCCACCGTATTGGATGACCGACGCACCTTGATCCGGTGGAGTCCATTTCCGGATGGCCCCTTCGGCACCTACCTTGTCGAACGGAAAACAGATAAAACATCCTCTACGTGGTCGACGGCTTCCATACTGAGCACCTACTCACCCAATGAATGGAGCGACGCTGACGTGCGCTGTGAATCGGAATCATACTGCTACAGGATTCGCTTTGAAGATGCTTGTGGAAACAGTGCCGGTTACAGCCGGGAAGCTTGCACCATTTTACTTCAGGGAACTGCAGGCCCTTTCAACAATACCCTTACATGGTCAGCTTACAGGGACTGGCCTCAGGGAATCGCAGACTACCTGCTCATCAGGCGAATTGCGGAGGGACCACCGGTCTTTGACCCGCTAATCAGCAATGGCCCGGCGGTATTGCGTTACGAAGACAATGACCTTCCGCCAAGCGGAGGTGCTCACCGTTACGCAGTGATTGCACGCGATCTTGGCGGAAACCTGGAAAGCCGATCGAATGAAGTAGAATTGGTTCAGGAACCCCTGCTCTTTGTACCTTCCGCCTTCAGCCCGAATGGCGATGCACTCAATTCCGGATGGGGTCCATCCGGAATTTTCGTGCGCGAAATCAATTGGACAATCATCGATCGCTGGGGACAAACTGTATTCAACAGCCGAGAACTGAACGACCGATGGGATGGACGCTTTGAGGGACAAGATTGTCCGCAAGATGTGTACGCCTATACCATCACTTACACCGGACATCACAAACCGGAAAAACAGATCCGGTCCGGCACCATCATGCTTCTGCGCTGACCCTTTACAGCCCCCCGTTCAATCCGTATCTTTGAGCTATGGCCCAAACCAGCACTCCCGAATTGAATACGGTAACTCGACTAGCCATCGAACGTGAGGAACGTTTCGGTGCACACAATTACCACCCCATTCCGGTCGTCATCGAACGTGCGCAGGGGGTGTTCATGTGGGACGTAGAGGGAAAACGCTACTACGACTTCCTCTCCGCCTACTCTGCCGTTAACCAGGGGCACTGCCATCCCCGCATCATTGCCGCTCTGCATGAACAGGCCGAGCGCCTTACACTGACATCGCGGGCCTTTCATAACAACGTCTTGGGCGAGTACGAGGAGTACATGACCCGCCTTTTCGGCTACGATAAGCTCTTGCCTATGAACACCGGTGTGGAAGGGGGAGAAACAGCCATCAAACTGGCCAGGCGATGGGGTTATGAGGTCAAGGGCATTCCGGCCAATGAGGCGAAGATCGTATTTGCCGAAGGGAATTTCTGGGGCAGAACCTTGTCGGCCATCTCCTCTTCAACAGACCCCAGCAGTTATAGTGGATTCGGACCCTACATGCCGGGATTTGTAGTCATTCCATACAACGACATTGCCGCGCTCGAAAAAGCACTGGAAGATCCGAACGTCGCGGGATTCATGGTCGAACCCATTCAGGGTGAAGCCGGCGTAATCGTTCCCGATGCAGGCTATTTAAGCCGTGCAGCTGAAATCTGTAAGCGGAACCGTGTCTTATTTATTGCAGATGAAATCCAAACCGGGATTGCCCGAACCGGTAAAATGCTGGCCTGCGATCACGAAAACGTCAGGCCCGATATCCTGATTTTGGGAAAAGCGCTTTCGGGGGGTGTATTGCCCGTTTCGGCTGTGCTTGCCGATGACGAAATCATGCTTACGATTAAACCCGGTGAACACGGCTCGACCTATGGTGGCAATCCTCTCGCCTGCAAAGTAGCCATGGCTGCCATGCAGGTGGTAATTGACGAACACCTTGCTGAAAAGGCCGAACACCTCGGAAACCTGCTTCGAAGCGAACTCCTTAAAATCAAATCACCCTACATGGGTGCAGTGCGAGGCAAAGGCTTATTGAATGCCGTGGTAATCCGTGAAGAAGGGGCTGTGAACGCCTGGAACCTCTGCCTCAAACTCAAAGAGCAGGGCTTATTGGCCAAACCCACACACGGAGATATTATCCGATTCGCTCCTCCCCTAGTAATCACTGAAGAACAACTTCTCGAGTGCGCTGCAATCATACGCCGCAGCATCGAGAACCTTCATCTTAACTAAACATGTCGTTCGGATCACTGCGCCGGAGAATAGCCGCCACAATAAGTGCATAAATAGCTCCCGAAAACACCCCGGCAACCAAGGTGAATGTAAACATGCCGAATGGGGCTTTCATCATCCTGAAGACAGACATATTCGCCTCGATTTGTTCGTCCGACATTCCGGATTCCTCCAACTGCTCTATCTGCTTTACTTCAACATACTCCATGAACTCAGGATCGATCACCTGCGCATACAGCACAGCATAGGCTGAATTGATTAAGGTACCCAGCAGGACTACAACTAATCCGGTTTTGAAGGCTTTTGAGAATGAAATGAAACCGCCGGGATTGGATTTCCGTTCATCGTATACGGACAGCACGATACAAACAACCGGCATGGCCACTGATATGATACTTAGGATCCAGGTATGTTCGGACCTGCTGATGCCAAATACATACGCAATCAGCGACCATAAAATGTTGATAGCGCTGTAGATTAATCCGTAACGAATGGCGTTTTTCATGTGAACGGAGGCTTAGTTTTACACCAAAGTAAACGCATTTTACAGATATCCCCATGTTCGTTCACGCCGTTGAGCAGGTCGGTCGCTACACACGACCTATTCACAGTATCCTGAGGGGATACGGCACAAACAGCGTTTGGCCTGGTGCTGCCACCCTATTCTTCGTGAACAACGAAGGTGTTGCCATTACCTGCAGGCATGTTGCAGAACAGTTGCTATTGGCTGATAAACTAAATCAGCAATACTTATTGTTCTCTCAAGCTCGATTTCGCCTCAAGCGCGATGATTTTTTTGAGGACAACCTCCGTGAACTCGAATTGCAGTTCAACTATTTCAATGACGCAGTTGTTCAAGCCAGGCACACTTTCGTGGGTTGCTTTGACCGCATCAGTGGTTTTGAATGCCACTTGCATCCAACAGCAGACCTCGCTATCCTTCGATTCAAAGGATTTACGCAAATCCATTACCAAGGGCATGCACAGTTCATCGAAGATGACCAACTGGCTAGTCCCGGACGGTTCTTATGCAGACTTGGCTTTCCATTTCCTGAGTTCACCAATTTCACCTACAACTACCAAACCGACGATATTGAATGGACCCGGGAGGGAAATCCGCGCTCACCGGTTTTTCCCATAGAAGGTATCATCACCAGGCTCATCGTACAACACGGCCAAGTGAGTGGTATCGAACTGAGTTCACCGGGATTACGCGGACAAAGCGGTGGACCTTTATTCGATCCCGATGGTCGTGTTTACGGAATGCAAAGCTCAACCCGTCATCTGCATTTGGGCTTCGACTTGGAGAACCACGAAGTACAAGTAGGTCCGGGCCTTAAGAAAGTCACCAACATGCCATTTCTCCATGTGGGACAATGCGTGCACGCATCGGTCATTAAAGCTTTTTTACGCGAACACGGAGTCCACTTTTTCGAGATTTGAATTTCGCCTAGTGCAAAGAGGAATTTGCAAGGAAAGCGCCTGAGGAGCGACAATGCCTATGGTCAACGCAGAATCATTGTCGCCGCTTCCTCCCCCACCAGGCTGCCAATGGCAACACCCATTCCGCCCATACGCACGGCGCAAAATAGACGCTGCGAAATAGGCTTGACGATTGGCATACGGTCTGGACCAAGCCCCATTATACCACTCCAGCGCTGATCGATTGCATATGAAGCATCCGGCAGGATCATATTTTTTAACAACTCTTCAAGGCGGGTCTGAATTGTTTCTGTGAGTCCAAAATCGGTTGTTTCTTCCCCAGAAAAGTCGAGATTACGACCACCACCAAACAAGATGCGATCACCGACATTCCGGAAATAATAATAGCCCCGATCATAATGGAAAGAACCCTTAAGTTTTAATCCGTCTATCGGCTGCGTAATAAGCACCTGCGCCCTGCCCGGACGAACATCCAGCTCAGGCATTAGCTCACGTGCAAAAGCATTTGTGGTTATTAATACGCTTTGTGCCTTAACCGGAAAACCATGCGTTGTGTAAAGCTGAACATGGGAGGAAGATTCTTCTATTTTTTCAACTCCGATTCCCGTCAAAACCTCCACACCTGCTGCTCGGGCGCGGTTCAACAATGCTTTCATCATCTTCCCAGTATCGAGTTGTCCCTCTCCCCTGTTTTGGATCATTCGTTTGACCCCCGAAAACCCGAATTCCCTCAAATCGGAGCTGGAGTCGACATAGGTGCGTTCCAACCCTGTGATGGTTTTCAATGCAACATTGAACGTATCCATAGATCCAAGGCATTCGTCGGAAAGACTCACTTCTGTTTCGGTAAACACTTCGTATCCACCAAGGGGCTCATAGTCGATTGCATCATCTCCCAACAGTGAGCGCATCTTCAAAAGACCCTTATATCGCCGCTCTACCAGCGAAAAAACCTGGTCCTCGGATAGGGTTTTTAAATCATCCAGTAATTCCGAAATACTACCAAAACAGGCGAAACCAGCATTTCGCGTACTCGCACCGTATGGCAAGAAAGGTCCACGGTCAAGGACGGTAATTGAGAGCGCGGGCTGACGCATTTTCAATTCAAGTGCAGAGAACAAACCGACCAGTCCGCCCCCTACTACCAGCACATCACAGGAGCTGAAGTACGTCTGCTTCTCCCAAAAACTCAGTTGAAAATCCGTCCGATGCTCCATAAGTGACGAAATTAGCACTCCCTCTGCGCAGTATGTGAATCTCCGCGCCGAAATACTGATTATTTTTGCGGGCTTAAAGCGAAATGTATGGGACTCAAGTGCGGAATTGTCGGCTTACCGAATGTTGGAAAATCAACCCTCTTCAACTGCCTGTCCAATGCAAAGGCCCAGGCGGCAAATTTCCCGTTCTGCACAATTGAGCCCAACCTGGGCATCATTACCGTGCCCGACGAGCGACTGAATACCCTTGAGAAACTCGTGAAGCCACAAAAGACTGTTCCTACCACTGTAGAGATTGTCGACATAGCAGGATTGGTCAAAGGTGCATCCAAAGGAGAAGGACTTGGGAACCAGTTTTTGGCCAATATCCGTGAAACGGATGCCATTTTACATGTGTTAAGGTGCTTCGATGATCCCAACGTGGTTCACGTTGACGGACAGGTAAACCCCGTTCGGGACAAAGAAACCATCGACTTCGAACTGCAGCTCAAAGACCTCGAGACGCTCGAAAAACGGATGCAGCGCATTGAAAAGATCGCCAAAGTTGGAGCCGACAAGGACGCAAAAAAAACGTACGAGGTATACACGGCTCTCAAGCAGACGCTTGAGAAGGGTCAGTCTGCTCGCTCAGCACCACTCAGCGAAGAGGACTGGAAGTTGGCCGCCGATTTGTGGTTGCTAACAGCAAAACCCGTGTTGTACGTGTGCAATGTAGATGAAGGCTCAGTTGTAAACGGAAATAAGCATGTTGATGCAGTTCGTGACGCAGTCAAATCCGAAAACGCTGAAATCCTCGTTATTGCAGCGGCGATTGAGGCCGACATCGCACAGCTCGACAGTTACGAGGACAGAACGGCATTTCTTGCTGATCTGGGACTACAGGAATCCGGAGTCAGCAAACTCATTAAATCCGCTTATCGCCTGCTTAATTTGCAAACCTATTTCACCGCCGGTGAAAAAGAGGTTCGGGCCTGGACTATTCATGAGGGCGACACAGCTCCTAAGGCAGCTGGTGTAATACACACGGATTTTGAAAAAGGGTTCATACGGGCTGAGGTGATTCACTACGATGACTACGTAAAACTGGGATCCGAACTGGCCTGCAAAGAGGCAGGAAAACTCAGTGTCGAGGGAAAAGAGTATATTGTACTGGATGGAGATATCATGCATTTCCGTTTCAATGTCTAAACAATAGCGAACGATGGGACGCATATTCGAAAAACGCAAGCACAAGATGTTTGCCCGTTACGCCAAAATGGCGAAAACGTTCACGCGTATCGGCAAGGAAATCGCCATCGCGGTCAAGCTAGGAGGCTCCAATCCCGATGGAAACCCGCGTCTGCGCATGGCCATTCAGAATGCGAAAGCGTCCAACATGCCCAAGGATCGGGTGGACAATGCCATAGCGCGCGCCACCAGCAAAGACCAGAAAGACCTTGAAGAAGTTGTGTATGAGGGCTATGGACCCCACGGCGTGGCCATCCTCGTTGAAACTGCCACTGACAACAACACGCGAACCGTAGCCAATATCCGTATGTATTTCAACCGGGGCGATGGCGCTTTGGGTAAGACCGGCTCACTTGATTTCCTATTTGACCGCAAGGGGATTTTTAAAATTGAAAAGGGAAGCAATAATCTAGAAGAATTAGAGCTCGAGCTGATAGACTTTGGAGCGGAAGAAGTTGCTGAGGATGAGGAAGGCGTGTATATCTACACCTCATTCACTGATTTTGGAAAAATGCAGAAGGCCATGGAAGAAAAAAGCTTAAGCATTATCAGTGCTGAACTAGAGCGTATACCGACCAATTTTGTAGAGGGGTTGAACGAAGAACAACAAAAAGAAGTGATGGCACTCGTCGAGAAAATTGAAGAGGACGACGATGTACAGAATGTGTTCCACAACATGAAAGAAGGTTAATTTCTTCCGACTTAAAACCTAAAAGAGGCACCCCAAGCGGTGCCTTTTTTATTGCTTGAAATTGTATGAGGTAAAGGAAGAGAGTGAAACGGGCAGTTTACTCCAGGTCTCAAGCGAGTTCCTGTGACGGACAACAATATAGACACTCGAACCGTTCAGCGCAGCCGGTAAACTCAAACTCACTTGTCCGCTGAGGTTCATAATACCTGTCCCTGTAAATACAATGTTAAATGGCGAAACAGATTGCCTGAGTTGTACTGTGATCGAATCGCTTTGTGTTGAACTCAACTGAGGAACCATATTGCCCCCGGAAACACGCAAGCCTTCGATAAGGGCCGTAACCTGTAAGGTCAAGTTATTGATCGGAAGGAAATTGTTTGTAGACAGCACAGTTCCGCAGGAGTTGGTGACACCGATTTTACCCAAAGCAGCACCCGTCGGTACGACTGCGGATAGTTGCGATGTTGAGATTACACTAAATGCTGCAGCAGGAGTTCCATTGAATGCAACGGCTGTAACACCTGTAAAACCACTCCCGTTCACTATTATCGTTGTACCCGGAGTACCAGAGGATGGACTAAACGAGCTGATGGTTGGTGTTGCGTTTACTGTTACTATGCGAGAGCCGGAAGTGGTACCGCAAGCACTTGACAGTGTTACGAGTACATTCCCGGAAACCGATGTGGCTCCCCAGGTGGTTGAGATACTATTGGTGCCCTGACCAGAGGTGATAGTGACTCCTGAGGGAACAGTCCAAGTATAATTGACACCAGCTTGAATCGTTGTACTATACACCACACCCGACTGTCCCTTGCAAACCGTTGCTGAACCGCTTACTGTTGGACCCGTCGGTGCAGTCTCGACCAATACCCCCAATGTTGCTGTCCGATTTCCACATGCGTTTGAAAGTATGACACCAACATTTCCAGATACCGCACTGGAAGACCAAGTCGTGGTAATGCTGTTCGTCCCCTGACCACCTGTAATCGTCACTCCGGTGGGAACAGTCCAAGAATAGTTGACTCCGGCTTGAGAAGAAACAGTATACACCACAGCAGTGCTGCCGACACATACGCTATCCGTTCCGATTATAACTGGAACGGAGGGTGCCGAATTGAACGTCAGTGTTACCGGTACAGCAGTTTGAGAACATGTATACGACTGAAAAGGGAAGGAAATCGTCCAGCTTACAATACGCCCGGTGTCCGTTGACGCACGATCATATGCCCAAAGCTTCCATGTTCCGTTGGGATTCACCAATCCATTCCCGATTGAATTGAATGTTGTTATTCCCGTTGTTACACCCGTGCAGCCAGTCACTGTGAACGCGGCATTCCAAGGTTTATATAAGGAAGTGTATGGTGCACCTGTTGTTGGTAGAATAACCGAGCCTGAATCGGCAAAGACCGTATTGGTAAAATTATCACCACTATTGTTGGCATTTCCTGTTTGATCACTTAGTCCAAGTTTCACACCGGATGGAGTCTCAAGAAAAAGATCCAAATCGCCGACCCACGTATGCGTAAGACTGTTTATTTTGACGAATATACCGGAAGAACGAACCGGATTATTGTATCCACTGACAACAACTGAGGTAGACGATCCCGTACACGAGTTATCTGGAATGGCTGCAGATGTCGTACTCGAGAACGATTGAGCGCCAACACTCGTGAATGTGGCAACCACATCGTAGCTGCCCGACTGCCATGCTTTGTAACTCGTACCGGTAGCGCCAGTAATGTTGACACCGTTTCTTCTCCATTGGAAGTTGGTACCAGCCTGTGCAGGGACAGTAAGCGTGATCGAATCCGGAATGCATGCACTAGCTGCTGGAGAAACCGCAATGACAGGAACTACCGGAGCTGATTGGATGTTAACGGAAAGACTCGAAGAACTTCCTGATCCACAGGAGTTGGTACCTGCAACACCAAGCGATCCACCTGCGGAGCCGAATGTGACCGTAATCGAATTGGTTCCACTCCCGGATGTAATACTTGCTCCTGAAGGTAAAGTCCAGGTGTAGGTACTGGCATTGCTGATCGGTCCAACACTGTAAACATTACCAGTACTTCCTGGGCAGGGATTGGCCGGCCCTGTGATTACTCCGGCAGCACCTGGCAATGGGTTGACCGTTACCGTGTATGCCGTAGAGGCAGCGCCCGTACTACATGGGTTGGACGGAGTTACCGTAATTGAGCCGGATACCGCAGAAGCGGAAGTGCTTACCGTAATTGAATTTGTACCTGAATTAGCTGTGATACTGAAGCCAGTGGGCAGTGTCCACGCATAGGTGGTTGCATTACTAACAGCAGGGACAGAATAAACAATACTCCCTTGACCCTGACAAACTGAAGCAGAGCCAGAAATCACTCCCGTACTACCGATTGTTTGAAAGATGCTGAGGTTTGTTCCGTTGTTACTTCCGGTAATGGCAGGATTTGAAGCAATTACACGAATCCGATAACCAGTACCCTGAGCCGTTCCAGCTGGAATGGTGCATGAGATCGCTCCTGAAGATGCAGTAGAACTCAGGGTTCCGATGGTGACAGGCGAAGTAAAACTGCCGGCTGAAGAAGACAACTGCGCGGTATAGGTATTTCCACTGTTTGCGCTGCCATCGCCACTAAAACCAACACTTAGTGTTTGACCTGCACAAAGGTTGGAACTAGCAAGTGCATTTGTATTCAATACGGTGAGAACTCCAGATCCCGACTGGATAGTAAAGTTCGTATTTGAAATATCGAAAAAGATATTTCCGACGGCACGAATCCGCACACGTGCCTGGGTTGTCAGGTTGGCCGGTACTGAAATCGTTTCTGATCCGTCGTTGGGGGTAGTCGCCAACAAGGTGATTGGAAATGTATTTCCTCCATTGGTAGATAGTTCGATTGCCACATTCGCACAATTGATCGGACTCAGATTAGTTGACGAAACATCCCAAGTAACGGTAGTGGTTGATCCGGAAAACCAGGTTACTGCGGTATTGGGAGCAGTAACACGGAAAGGAGTTGTGGTGTTGATTACAGTCACCTTGACCGTATCGTCGATGTGCATCACACCGCCCCCGCCTACCCGGTTATCGCGAACTGTAACACGGAAGAACATGGAACGGGCGTAGGATGGCAACAATTCGCCTATGGTGGTCGTGTTTGCCAAAATATCGGACAACTTCGGAAAGGTCCTGCTACCGGTACTTACAGGAGGAAATGGACGAAACAATGGCGCATTGCCGCTGGGGGCATTCCATGTACCTGCAGCTCCCAAATCATACTCCTCCCAACTGTAAGTTATGGCGTCACCATTCGCATCTGATCCGGTGGCATTTAATTCGAAGGGCGTTTGAAACGGTATTGTATATGCCAATCCGGCGGGAGTCGCTGTCGGCGGCGTATTACCGTTAGCTGTAGTTGTCGGACACGTATTACCACTTCCCGTTGTGATATAATTAACGATTTGGTCAAAACTGTGCGTATGGAAATAAGCGATACTGTTGGGTGCAAGATTATCAGCCCCACAAATACCGGCATACGCCATAATCGTAATCCCGCTGCCGGGCTCATAGGCGGAACCTGCAGACCGGTTACCGCCGCTGCAGGAGCCAGTAGCGCTGTTAAAGGTGTGTTGGCCACCGAATTGATGACCAATTTCATGGGCGACGTAATCCACATCAAACGCGTCACCGACAGGACTGCCTGATCCGGTGACTCCACCTGCCTTGTTGGAGGTACAGGGCACTCCCAAATAAGCAACACCTCCACCACCCGTACTGAATACGTGACCTATATCGAAGTTCGCCGAACCGATTACAGAATTGCAATTCGTAATGTTCTCACCAAGCATGGTTGATCCATTGTTGTTGGTGTAGGGATCTGTTGAGCCGTTCGTGTAGATAATCAGGGTATCGTTCGGAATGAGTGTCATTCGTACTGCAACTTCTTTCTCGTAAATCCCATTCACCCTATTCATCGAAACAACGATTGCTGCCAGAGCACTGGACTTGGTTCCGCCGTGGAAAGCGGTGTACTCACCCGTAGCGGCCATTGCAATCCTGTAGTTACGCAATTGGGTACCGTGTGTTCGAAGCACAGAACCTCCGGCTCCACCGGATTTCAATTTCTGCTTGATTTCCTTGTACAATTCCTGATCATCCGTTGAACATTCAAATGGACGGTTTGGACGGAAATCACCTTTATAATAAACAATGTGATTTATCCGATCCCCTTGGTTCAGTGGATCCATATACACATCTCCCCGAGGTGAAAGCACCATCACATGTAAACCATGTTCAGTAATGCTCAACCGCACTATTTCATCGGCATGTTCGACGCCCTGGCCTGTGTATGTTTTTATTGTTGGGTATGCCGCAGCCAGAACCGGATGCATCACCTCGGTTTCGACTATCCGAAAAGCGGAATTCGTACCGTCAGGCATCGGAAGATTCAAGACGACATTACTCTGTTGGATTGGCAGCGCAAACTCTGAAGGGGCAGCTTTAAGCTTGTCCGCCAGTGCTGCCATATCCACATTGAACGCCCGAAAGTGATCCGGCCAGGCATATCGGACACCAGGATTTTGATAGCGTGCCTGAGACCATTCATTGAACACGGACCCGGACTTTTCCTGAGCAATCGTCGATGTGACAATATTAAACAGGACAAGCCCAAGCAATAGAAGGCGCTGTGACATTTTCAAGATAGAAGAAGCACCTGCAATTTCGGAAAAACCAACACCAATTACACCATTCCATGTTACAAATCTTTCAATTGCATAATACTGATTATCAGTTAAATAAATACTTTATGGTGAAATCAACCATCAGCCAAAGAAGAATCGCGTTAAAAGGGCCGAAAATCCAGGGTTTTGGTGTACTCAAACTGTATTTAAATACTTGAAAAATGAATACTAACGGTAAGAATATACGAATATTGAAAATTGATACTGAATTTGAATTCAATGATTACCCCAAACGAAATTCGGCTAACAGAAAAACAGCAAATGACATCTCAAAAAACGAGACCTGATTTTTCGATGTAAAATTCGAATTTTTCGTTACCTTTAACCTGTGAAGGTTTCCATCCTCATACCACTTTACAACGATTGGGAATCGGGTGCAGAACTTATCGGTCGGATTCGTTCGGTGATGTCGTCGATTGCTTGCGAGGAATTCAGGTGTTTCATCGTAGACGATGCCTCCACAGCAAACTGCCCAGAAAGCCTGAAACATCATTTCGGGGATGTTGAGATCATCCGATTAAACCGCAATGTAGGACATCAACGGGCCATCACCATTGGACTTTGCCATCTAAGCGCGCATCATACTCCGGACCATGTGGTCGTGATGGACGGAGATGGCGAGGACAAGCCTGAGGATATCCCCCTTTTACTCGAAGAATCCGCGAAAAAAAACGGACACATCATTTTTGGACAGCGTAAAAAACGATTTGAAAGTTCCACATTCAGGTTATTCTACGCCGCTTACAAATCTGTCTTCCGAATCCTGACCGGAAAAACCATTTCCTTCGGGAATTTCTGCGCTATTCCATTCTCGCGTCTACAGGACCTTGTCTTCGTCCCCGACTTGTGGAATCATTTCTCCGGCGGAATTATCCGAACAGGCATCCCCTACAGCACGCTTTCACTTGACCGGGGAAAGCGCTACCGTGGAGAATCAAAAATGAACTTTGTTTCGCTTGTACTTCACGGACTCGGTGCCATATCTGTTCACACCGACACACTAGCAGTACGAATGCTATTGTCAAGCCTCATCATGATATGTCTCTTATCTATCGGCATCATCGTTGTTGCAGGCATACGCTTTTTCACTCCATTGGCGATCCCCGGATGGGCCTCATTTGTTGTAATTGGACTTCTGATACTTATTTTTCAAGCCTTTCTGATTTCCCTGCTTTTGGTATTTAATGTACTGAACTACCGTACTCAACGGCATATCATTCCGGCGCTCGAATACACAAATTTCATTCGTTCTATTGCAAAATGGTAAACGCTGTTTACATAGGCACTGAATTGGATTTGTTTTCCAAAGCGAAAAACTGGAAGCAGTATTACGCCTCACAACTTGGCTCTTACATACTGGGAGATGTACTCGAAGCAGGTGCAGGAATCGGCGAAACAAGTGCTTTTCTAATGGAAGCAGGAAACCCAAGGAACTGGACATGCCTTGAACCCGACTCCGCCCTAAGTAAATCCATTGCAGATAAAGCCGGCCGGGGAATGTTTCCAATTCAGCCAGCGCTTATCACGGGCACGATAGCTGATATAGCATCAGAAAAGACGTTCGATACAATCGTTTACATCGACGTCATCGAACACATCGAAAACGACCAATCGGAATTGGAGCGGGCTAAAATGCACCTCAAGCCGGGAGGCCATTTGATCATTTTAGTGCCAGCTCACAATTTTCTCTTCAGTCCTTTCGATAAGGCCATCGGACATTTTCGCCGATACAACAGAAAGCGACTTATTCAAGCTATTCCAGCGGGAATGACAAAGGTTGACCTTCGTTATCTTGACTCAGTTGGAATGGCGTTATCACTGGCCAATCGTTTTGTACTTCGAAGCAAAAATCCCAACGCTCGTCAAATCCATTTTTGGGATCGCTTCATTGTCCCGCTATCACGAATTATCGATCCAGTCACTGGATTCGGTCTTGGAAAAACACTGATTGGCATATGGAGGGCTTGAATCACTTGTTTTCTGGCAAAGGCAAAGCCGAACGCCTGCTTTTCGCCCTGTTGTTTGCGACGAGCCTGGTGATCCTTGGTCTTCGGGTTGTACTGGCCACATCCTACCTACCTGAAACCGGCGGCGTATCAATCAATGTGGTGTATGGTGTTGAACGAATTCTACATGGGGAAAACCTCTATGCTGATCCGGAAAAACCACCCTTCCCCATCATTCAATACATGCCATTGCACTTCAAGCTGGTTCAGTTATGCTGCAACTTGTTTATGATTGGCGAAAGCCCATACTTGGTCAGTATGACCAATCGCTTCGTTTGTTTGGGTTTGGACATAATCTGCATGTCCGTAATCGCCATTTTCCTGATTCGCATCATTGGCTTGCGGGCCCTGTGGGGATGGATACTTGCTTTCATTTATTTCGTTTCACTTCCATCCATTGTATATGCCCGGGCCGACAACCTTTACCTGTTGTTTTTCACCCTTGCGACCTGCCTTATTCTGCGCTACCTTCTCCGTAAACCTGAAGCCATTGAACTAGAGGCCAAGAACTCCCTTCGCAACCTGTTTGGAGCTGGCACCCTGGCAGCCTTGGCATTGTTCACCAAACAAACCGGAATTTTTCTACCCTGCTTTGCTACCCTATACCTTTTAGCCATTGAATCGGACAAAAAAGCACCGGTTTATTTTCTCGGCGGCCTGGGTGTAACTTCTCTACTGCTGGTTTTCGTGGCGGATTCGGGTAGTTTACTCGAAATGAAATTGAATGTTGTCGATGGCCTGAAAAATGGCATCAGCTTCAGCTGGTTCGCCGAAGTAATATTAAAAAACTACTTCCTGAAATATTCTTTTCTACTTGCCGCAGGATTCCTGATCGCTTTTCAGCTTCTCCAACACCAACACGACCGCAGTGCTTCACTGTTCATCGGTGGCGCCATGATGTTCTTTTTCTGCATGGCTAGCCTGGCCGCATTGAAAGCCGGCTCCGGATCGAATTACTACCTCGAATTCATAATCCTGCTTCTGCTTGGTGCGGGCGTCCTCCTTCGTCATAACCATGAACTGCCTGGACGCTTCACGCTTTATGCATCTGCGCTACTGCCATTCTTCATGATTGCCTCTGCCAATGATAAAGGCTGGGGAGATTTAAAAAAGATGGAAGCCGCAAAATCAATGTACAAAGAATGCGAGATGGCTGCAGAATATATCCGTCCGCGACTAAGCAAGGACGAATGGGTACTTACTGACTTTCATAAAGAAAACCATTTGAATCTAATGTTGTGCGACAAAGCACTATTCCCATGCAGGGAGGTCGCTGTTGACTTCACATGGCCAAAAGGTGTTTTTAACTTCAACGCATTTGGCCGACTTCACAAAGAGGGAAAAATCCGATATTATGTTTGCAGTAATGGGAATTTTCCGACGTCACTTCTGAATGTGTCCATGACGGGATTCGATCCGGACACGACGATCGGAACCATCCAGATTTACCGATACAATCAATAACCGATCAGTTACTTCGCGCTTTCTTTAGCAAGATGTTGCTACAGATGGAGAAAAAATAGCGTACATCGGTTGCGACCGGCTGTTTTTGATACGCATCCAAGTATTTCAACTCCGATGCGATGATCTCTTCCAGCGTTCGTGGCATGTCGAAGTAAAATGGAGGAAGTAGTCCGGGCTTAGAATCGATTCTTTTCTCCTGGAGTTCGCGCGTGTACAAACTGTAGTAATGCTTACTTAACGGACGTACACCCACAATTTTGATGTCACCACGAATGAGGTTGATCAACATAGGAAGTTCATCCAGCCACATCCTACGCATAAAACGACCCCAGGGTGTAACACGAAAGTCATTTGCAAACTTTCCACCCTCGGCTAATTTATTTTGCTCGTAGACGTATTCCTGCAGATGCTCGGCATAGGGATACATGGTCCTGAACTTGAAGACTCTGATCATTTCACCGTCCTTACCAACACGGTTCATGACAAACAATGGACCATAGGAAGGTTTGACCTCACAACAAGGTTCAGCAACCTTTCGTCCGACAAAGAAGGTATTTCTACCAATCTCTTTGACCTCTACAATTTTAAATCCGGAGGCAACCAATCGCCCAAGTGCCTCTGCTCTTGACATGACCCTATTCCGACCCATTGTGACCAAGAAGTAAACCAGTCGGAACACGGGAAGCCGGGGGAACACCCGCTTGAAGATGAAATCAATGCAATAATAGAGTTGGGCTAAACCCGGCACATATTTCCGGAAAATACGTTTCCGACGTTGGTCGTGTGATTCCAACACCCCGACATACATCCCACCTTCTGGAAGTTTAGCATTAATCAGTGCCTGAAACTGGTTAACGTATCGGATATCGTTGATGCGACGCAGGTTAACAATTGCCGACGTTTCCTCTTCTTCGAGACATTCAATATTGAATGGCGTAGCCGTACTCATCACCTTGGTGGATGATGACTTAAGATCAATGTAACGGCCGAGAAAGTTTCTCAGCTCCGGCTGCATTTCTTTGATGAAGGCCTTTTTCATACACAATTCGGCTGCACTACCAAGGAGGCGAATATGCCCCCTGGCTTCGCTGAATGAGCGTTTACGTAAACTTACACACTGAGTATACGCTTGTCAAGTTCTTTTTTGCCGGATGAAAGGAAACTTCCGTGAAAAACAAAGAAACCGGGTACTTACCCCTATTTTTTGATTAAAAAACCCAAAGCAGCCTCAGGCCGAACAACATCAGCCCGATTCCACTGATTTGATGCAGACGGCGGTAACGTACCGGTGTCATAAGATGTTCGAGCTTCCGAGCAAGGGCTGCCTTTGACAAATCGGTAGCAAAAACGGTCACCAGAGTGGCACCATAGAACTGAACCGTTTCAGCGGTGCTATACTCCCTGCCAGTAACAGTGGCGGCAACACCAATCCAAAAAATCAATACGAAAGGATTTAAAACATTGAGCATAAAACCCTTAACAAACTCTTTAAAAGCGTTTGGCGAGGAAAATCCTACAGAAAGTTCACTGCTTTTAAGGTGTGGTTTTCGAAAAAGGAAACTCAAACCAAAAACAATCAATAAGAGCCCGCCAGTGCGTCCGACCCATACTTGGTGATTTTGCAACCACCCCAAAACGCTGGCGCCTGCAGCTGTTAGGGCCATGAACATAGCATCGGAAAAAGCCACCCCTGCAACAAGGGGTATGGCTGAGCGGAGACCATGTTTAATTCCCACATCGATGATGAGAAAAAAGACGGGCCCGACGAGGAAGGCGAGTAGAATTCCTAGGGAAATACCTGACAGGATGGGGTTCATCGAATCGCAGTGGATAGCATCAAAACCATGGCGGAATTAACAGAAACATACTGCAGTTTGACAGGGGGCCGCCACTCCTCCTCCCCAGCACAAAAATACCGGTTGCCGGCCAAGTATTCGTTGAATAAACACTTAAAACAGAGTGAATTTCACAACCATTAGCCGGTGTTTTTCGACAAGTTTCGTTGGGGGCCGCCACTCCTCCTCCCCAGGACAAAAATATCGGTTGGAAATCTGCTAATCGTATAAAAAACGTGTAAACACACTTACACACCCATCAACTTCGATTCAACTACCTTTGTCAATCTATGGTTCAACGCTCGCTGATCTTTTCTCTGCTTTTGTCTTTGCCGCTGATTTGGTCTGGCTGTGACAATGAAATCGATCTGTTGGATGATTACCGAGAAATCCCCGTTATATACGGTCTTGTTAACCCGGCATCCACCACGCACCAAATCCGGGTGCAACGTGCCTTTTTGGGCGAAGGGAACGCCCTGTTGATGGCACAATATCCCGATAGCTCGTATTACGATACCGCTAGTGTGCGGCTGACCATCGAGAAGATTGTAGCCAACCAGAGCAGTCAATTGGGCACTTTTTATCCATACTATGGCCTATCAAAGGATGAAGGGCTTTTCACCGATCAAAATCACTACGTTTTCCGCCTCGACAACTATCGTCTCCAGGAAGATGAAAATGTCCGTTACCGGCTGAAGTTCGAAAACCTCGCCACCGGCAAAATCGTTACCGCCGAAACGCGTGTGATCCGCGATATTTTGCAAGGAACACTAAGCTCGACCACCCGCGTAAATTTGGCCAGTACCAATCCATACAATATCCGAATTACTACTCCCCGCTATGGACGTCAGTTCGGAATGATCATGCGGATCCGTTACACCGAAAAGAAAAAGATCACGCAAATTACTACCTCGAAATACCTCGATCTCACCTTTCCCCCTCTTCTGAGTCGTACGCAAAACGGTGGAGAGGAATTGATTTTTCTGGTTGATGGAAAAAAGGTTTTTCAATTTCTCGGGCAAAAAATCAAAACCGACACGACTGTCGTCCGACGGCTACAGGACTTTAAGGCGGATTACCTTTTTACTGCCGTAACCGAAGATTTTTTCAATTACGTTCAGGTGAATGCCCCCAGTAACGCGGTCAATTTCATTCCGGAATTCACCAACCTGAGTGATGGAAAAGGCCTGTTCACCTGCCGGCTGGATACGGTCATTCCCAACATCATTTTTAACGAGGCCACCTACGATTCATTGGCCAACGGGACCTATACCCGACACATTTTTCAATAAAAACGTGTCAATTTGACAATCTGTCAGCCCGGATAGCCGGGTATGTTGGCTCTATTTCTGCCATTTTGAACAGGTTTAGTCCGTGGCATAGCGATTGACATAGCCGAGTCAAACAAACGCATTCAACACATGAAAAAAGTAATCGGAATCGACCTGGGCACAACCAACTCTTGTGTAGCAGTCATGGAAGGCAATGAGCCCGTCGTTATCCCAAATAGCGAAGGGCGCCGTACAACACCTTCTATCGTCGCATTCATTAAGGACGGCGAACGCAAAGTGGGTGATCCAGCCAAGCGCCAGGCCATTACAAACCCCCAGCATACCATTGCATCCATCAAACGTTTCATGGGAGAGACTTTTGACAAAGTCGCTACTGAAATTTCAAGGGTATCCTACGAGGTTGTAAAAGGAGATAACAATACGCCAAGGGTCAAAATCAACGACAGGCTCTTTACACCCCAGGAAATCTCGGCGATGGTCCTTCAGAAGATGAAGAAAACCGCTGAGGATTACCTCGGGCACGAAGTGAACGAAGCGGTAGTCACCGTGCCGGCCTATTTCAACGATGCTCAGCGCCAGGCAACCAAAGAGGCAGGAGAAATCGCCGGACTGAAAGTCCTCCGCATCATCAACGAGCCTACAGCAGCCGCACTGGCTTACGGTATGGATAAAAAGCATACTGATACCAAAGTTGCCGTATTCGATTTAGGTGGTGGAACCTTCGATATCTCCGTTCTTGAACTAGGAGATGGAGTCTTCGAGGTGAAGTCTACAAACGGTGATACTCACCTGGGTGGTGATGACTTCGACCAGGTCATTATCGACTGGTTGGCTGAGGAATTCAAAAGTGAAGAAGGCATTGACCTGCGCAAAGATCCCATGGCACTGCAGCGCCTGAAAGAGGCCTCAGAAAAAGCAAAAGTGGAACTTTCCAGCTCGACACAAACGGAAATCAATCTACCCTACATCATGCCGGTAGATGGTATTCCGAAACACCTCGTAAAAACACTGACCCGTTCCAAATTCGAGCAGCTGGCCGATAAACTCATTCAGCGCACACTCGAACCCTGCAAAAAAGCGCTTGCCGATGCCAAGCTTTCGCCCTCAGAAATCGACGAAGTGATTCTGGTGGGAGGATCAACCCGAATTCCTGCAATTCAAGAGTTGGTTGAGAAGTTCTTCGGTAAAAAGCCATCCAAAGGGGTAAATCCCGATGAGGTCGTTGCAGTCGGTGCTTCAATTCAAGGGGCAGTCCTGACCGGTGAGGTGAAGGACGTACTGCTCTTGGACGTGACACCTCTCTCACTCGGTATCGAAACCTTGGGAGGAGTTATGACGAAGTTGATTGAATCCAACACCACGATTCCCACCAAGCGCTCAGAGACCTTCTCTACTGCCTCAGATAATCAGCCATCGGTTGAAATCCATGTCCTGCAGGGCGAACGCCCTATGGCCAAAGACAACCGGACAATCGGACGTTTCCACCTCGATGGAATTCCGCCCGCACCACGGGGAATCCCTCAGGTTGAAGTGACCTTCGACATTGATGCGAATGGCATCTTGCATGTAACAGCGAAGGACAAGGCCAGTGGTAAAACACAAAACATCCGTATTGAAGCTTCCAGCGGCCTCAACGATGAAGAGATCCAACGCATGAAGCGTGAAGCGGAGGCCAATGCTGAATCAGATCGTAAGGCCAAAGAGGACGCCGACAAAGTGAATCAGGCCGACTCCCTCATCTTCAATACCGAAAAACAACTGAAAGAATTCGGTGATAAGATTCCGGCTGAGAAAAAATCGGCCATCGAGTCCGCACTTACCCAACTGAAAGAGGTCCACGCGAAGCATGACCTAACAGGAATCGATGCGGCAATGGCTACCCTGAACTCAGCCTGGGAAGCTGCCTCGACGGAAATGTATGCGGCCAGCCAAGAACAAGGCGGCGCCGGCGCTCCTCCTCCCGGAGCCGAAAGCAATTCCAATCCGACTGATAGCGTAACGGATGTCGATTTTGAAGAGGTGAAGCAGTAAGATCAGTAACCTACCAAATCAAAACGCCACCTTAGGGTGGCGTTTTGATTTGGTAGAAATTGAGCCGCTCAAAGGAAATTCAGGCGGGCCATGAATGTGTCCTTGTAAGACTTTCCAATCGGTATAGTCTTATCGCCGATCAACACAGTGTTTTCATCCAACACATTGATTTTGTCAATCGGGATGATATAGGAACGATGAACACGTAAGAACTTCGAACTTGGCAGCTTCGACTCGATATCCTTCATGGTAGAATGAATCACAAACTGATCGGATGTGGTTTGGATGATGACGTAATTGTCCATAGCCTGAATCCACTGAATATTGTCCAAAAAGACCTTTACCAGCATCGACCCTTTCTTGACGAAAAAGGAGTTGTGGATGACCTGTGAATCCAATAATGACGTCGAGGCCGATTCATCAGTCGATACACTTTTTGAAACAGCGTTGTCCGAGAAAACAATAGCGCAACCTAAAAACTGGTTCTTCTCATCGTGAATCGGAGATATGGATATCGAGCCCTGTATATTCTGGCCCGATTTGCGGATCGACAGAACGGCTTGGTCGTTATCCCAAGGGGAATCCGCACGCATCCGATCCATCAGGGCGTTTAACTCAACCGGCTTACCTGCATTGTCAGAAAAGCCGACCAGTTGAAATACAGGAGAGCCCGAAGCCGCCGCAGAGGAGAGTCCAAGCATCTTTTCTGCTCTTTCATTGACGTAGTTGATATTCCCAGCCGAGTCCACTACCATGATCATTTCATCTACCAAGGCCAGCGCGTTGGCAAGTCGTTGCTGGCTTGCGCGCACTTCACGGTCGCGGGAAAATTTGAACAGCGCCATTTCAACGGTTGTCTTCAAATCTGACTCGTTGAACGGCTTTACGATGTAGCCATAGGGTTCTGTATGCTTCGCCCTGTCGAGCGTCTCTTGGTCAACATATGAAGTGAGGAAGATGACCGGTATCTCGAAACGATCCTTGATGTAACCTGCGATATCGATTCCGTCTTGTTCCCCTTTTAGACGGATGTCTAGGAAAACGAGGTCGGGATTCAACTCATCGAGTTTTTCATAAGCCGTGGCAGCAGACGATGCGGTGGCAGGCACCTCGTAGCCGAGTTTTTCGAGCGATTTTTGAATATCCTTCGCGACGATGCTTTCGTCCTCAACGACAAGAATACGGGTCTTGTTGCTCATAGTGGGTATCTTAGCTAATGCGCTTAAAAGTAATGATATATTTTACTCCTTTACCGGGTGCACTTTCAATTTTCAACACACCATCGAGTTGATTACTAAGTGCCTGAATCAGCTGAATCCCCAGTGAATCGGTGGTCTCAGGGTCAACTCCTGCTGGGAAACCAATGCCGTCGTCGGCGATGATGAGACGAAAATGGTCAGTTTCGGTTTGGAGTAGTTCGATGCTGATACACCCAGTAGGTCTCCCGGTAAAGGCATGTTTCAGGGCATTGGTGACAATTTCGTTAATGATCAGGCCTGTAGGTACCGCTGTATCGATATCAAGGGCGATTTTTTCGGAGTGGATGTTGAGCGTGATCTTACCTACCGGAATCCTGAATGACTGAAATAGGTTTTCCGCCAGTCGCTTGATATAATCATCAAAGTCGATTTGCGATAAGCCATCAGCCTGATAGAAGCGCTCGTGGATGAGTGCCATGCTTTTTATGCGGTCCTGGCCTTCCCTCAGTGCCTTGTACGCGTTCTGGTCGGTTACGTAGCTGGTCTGAAGATTAAACAGACTGATTATGATCTGTAGGTTGTTTTTTACACGATGATGGATTTCACGCAACAACAAGCCCTTCTCTTCAAGCGCAGCCCGGATTTGGTCCTCCATCTGCTTGTGGAGGGTGATGTCGGTGTCTATAACAACAATGTTCTTCAACTTTGAATGCTCATCGACTATGGGCGTCAGCGTCGAGGATGCCCAGCGGCTGCTACCATCCTTGTGATGTATTTCGGACTCATATACAATGGACTGCTTTTCACGAATGCATAGTTCAAGTCCGCTAAGAACATCCGGATTTGAGGTGAGCTGGCTGATATTCGTTCCTTTACTTCGACGGAGTTCATCGATGGTATAACCGGTCAACCGCGTAAATCCTGTGTTCACCCATTCGATTTCTCGCTTCGCATCGAAAATCATAACAGCATTGGCAGTCTCAGAGGCCACGAGCGAGAGTTTTGCCAGTTCGATGTTCTTATCGCTCAACTCGCGCGTTCGCTCATCCACCGTACGACGAAGATCTTCCTGAGTCAGAAGCAAGGAACGAGTCTTGATTTTATAAATCAGGTAAATGATACCGATTGCAGCTGCGAAATACAGAAAAATGAACAATGGCGTTTTCCAAAGGGGAGCCTTAATGGTGAAGGCAAACGTCAAGGGTACACTCCACTCCAAACCGTTGGCTGAGGCCTGGACCTTGAACATGTAATCGCCAGGGGGCACATTCGAATAACTGACCTGCCCGAAGTCACTGGAAGGAGACCATTGCTCGTCAAAGCCCTCCAGCATGTAGCGGTAACGCACTTCCCCCGGAGCAGTGAGATAAACCGCATTGCAAACAAACGTGACATAATTATCGAAATGGGAGAGCACAAGATTCTCCGGCAATCCGCTAAGAGGATTTACGGTGATCTTCTTCTTATTCCAATCTACATTCTGAAGGAACAATTGTATTTTATCAATACTGACAAGTGGTAATGTAGCTGAAAGGTCTCCGGCCTTTGGATCATAACGAACCACACCATTCACTGTACCGAACCATATACTTCCACTACTGTCCTCGGCCGCGACATTTGTTTCAAGGCCCGGGTACCCTTTGCTCTTATCGTACAATACGGACTTCAGCTTGCCATCCTTTTTCGGTGCCATGCGTTCAATCAACTCCACTCCCATATCGGTACCGAGCCAGGTTCTTCCCTGTTTATCGCTAAGGCAAAATAGGACCTTGCGGCTGAATAGCCCTTCATCTGATCCGAACAATGCTGGTTTCTTTTCTAGGTTCATTGGATCCAACTTCATGACCCCGTGCTCATACATGCTGCAGAGTAAATTGCCCTTTTCATCGAATTCCATACCCGTTACAGGCACGAGGGGCAATGCGTGTTTGGCGGAATATCCGAGCAGCTGTCCATCCTTCGACCTGAATACCCCCTTCATGGTCCCGATCCACAATGCTCCATTGGAATCTTCTGTTAACACGCGTACTTTCTCACTTGCCAATCCCTTCGATGCATTGATTAAAAAAATTGAATCCTTCATGAGAACGTATACGCCACGATCAGTCCCAAAAGCTACACGACCATCGCTCAGTTGACAAACAGTATACACCACTGAGCGCTCAAGCAATGCAAGCTGGTTACTGAGCGGTTTGAAAGATGAAATACGTGTCGCTTTTTCAAGTTTGGCATCGAATAGCCAAGGACCAGCGGCTGTACCAAGCCAAAAACGCTCGGCTGTATGTCCCACGATTGCCCATACGGTAGCATTGACCAATTCCGGCTGCGTGCCTACGTGATTGAATTTTCCGTCGCTGTAGCGTGATAGCCCCCCGGTTACTGACCCAACCCAAATCCGAGCGGCTGTATCGCAATAAACCGAAAGGATGTTGTTACCAGACAATCCTTGTTCAGTGGTAAAATGAGAAAACCTACCTGCATTATACTTGAAAAGTCCTCCAAAAGTGCCAATCCAGTAATTACCCTCCCTGTCCTCAATCAAGGACTCAACTATATTCGCGTTGGGGTCATCTTTTGAGGGATTGAACCTGCGGGGAGATTTCCCCTCGGATAAAATCAAGATTCCCGAACCATAGCTTCCTACCCAAACCTGCCCGAACCGGTCCGGATGTACCGCATGCACACGCAAGGCGGATTCCGTGTAATATTCACGACCCATTAGTGAGGCTGCATCAAACACCTCAACACCATTGTAGGTGCCAGCCCAGACTCGTCCATCGAACCCTTGTGTCAAACAATACACGATTCTTGCACCATTTGCAGTAACACATTGAATCGCCTGAATTTTATCGCGCACAATCAAATCCAATCCACCAAGGGATGCGACCCACATCCTACCCTGCTTGTCACGCAAAATATCTTGAATATCATTTCCGGACAACCCGGCAGCCGTTGTAATACTCGCCGATTTCCCCTTACTATCCAGGACACTGATTCCCTCCGGCGTACCAACCCAGATACGTCCCTGAGCATCTTCGTTCAACACATTAATATTGTCCGATAGCAATCCATCGGCCGTTGTGTAATTGGTGAACGACTTACCGGACTTTCGAACGAGTCCTTTCCGAACGGTACCGAACCAGATATCCCCACGGCTGTCCTCGAATACCGTTTTGACAGGGCTTCCAAATAGCACATCACTCTCCGGAATTCGGTTAAAAATACGCCCGTCATACGTGGCTGCGCCGGAAGTGGTGGCAATCCATAGCACACCTTTTCGGTCCTGGATGACTTTGTTCACCCTGTTCCCAGGCAAACCATCCACTTGGGTAAACTTTCTCAGGGTCCAATCCTGGGCTTCAGCCTCAAAACCACACAGGAATGCGGCAAATCCAACCAACAAAAGCACTATTCTGGCACCCTTTATAGTCATAAAGTTCGGAAATTCAAGTATTTGCAATGTTAGGTATTCCGATTACACCGAGTCGGCGTGTTGGACCGATTTCATACACAACGCATGGTTGAAAAATCAACCTGAACCCATGACCCGATTAGGGTCATGGAACGCTTAGCTTTGAACAGTCGAACATCACTGGCATGTAATTCCGAGAGGTTGCCGATTTGAGCGCAGACATCTACCTTTGGAATCGTGTTTAGCCGGTGCGAGCTGAAAGAACACAAATCAACCATAACCACACAATACCCATGACCAACACAATTACCCAGCACCTTTCGAAGTGGGCTTTCGGCGTTTTTATTGCCGTAGCAGGACTGACACAGTCAGCCAGCGCCCAGTCTGTGACCATTGACCCCTCGGGTCCGATCGTTTGCGAAGGCACCACACTCAATGCAGTTGTTACAGGTCTTACCGGTCCGTTCTCCTACCGTTGGTCAACCGGCGCCACTACGCCCTCAATCACCGCCACCCAGACCGGCGCAATTCGCGTACGTGTTACCGGCTTTCTTCCGAACGGTAATCGCCGCCGGGTGTTCAGCCCTTGGACTGCCTTCTTCGTGGTTCAAACCCCCAGCGCAATTATCAACCCCACAGGTCCAGTTCAGGTTTGCCCTGGAGACTCTGCTTTTTTGCAGGGTAGCGGTGGTCAAACATACAGTTATTACCTGTGGAACAACGGTGATACGACTCGTAACACCACTGTAAATCAGACTGGTACCTACGAACTTACCGTTTACAACAATTTCCCGGGTTGCTACAATTTCGCTACGGCTTCTGTTGACGTAGAGGTATTCGACCGCACCTTTGAACCCAAAATCACTGCTCTTAGTCCCATCACGGTTTGCAATCGTGGATTTGTACAGTTGGCTGGAGAACCCGGTTATTCTTCCTACTCCTGGTCTACAGGTCAGACGTCACAAAATGTGTCCATCCTGATGAACGGATCTCAGGCCGGAGCTGTTCTTGATACTCTGACGGTTTACCTTACAGTAGGCATCAACAACAACCAATGTACTTTCACCAGTGCTAGTACTGTACTTCGCTCTATCCGCCAGACCAAGCTTCTGAGTGCTTACTGTGGCAACTACAACCTGTTGCCTACCGATAGCATCAAGGCTGAGCCAGTGCTTACCTATCTGACTGCACCGGAGTACGAATTTGAGTTTGAAGAGACGACCAATCCCGGTACCACCTGGACATACACTTCACCCAACCGCTGGTGCGGTCTTTCGGCTGTGACTCCGGCAATCGTAGCAAATAGTTTCTACAATGTCCGTGTACGTCCGGTAATCGGCGGAACGCCCTACTGCTGGGGACAGACCTGCCAAATTGGAGTCATCCCAACACCCGGCGCTAACAATTCTGATAAATCCATTGCAAGCGCTGGTTTCGCTTCGAATGTATTCCCAAATCCATCCGCTGAAGCCTTCCGCCTCGTACTGCGCGGAATCGATGCGAACGAGAACGTAAGCGTACAGGTTGCTGACCTGAGTGGTCGCGTTGTTGATCAGTTCACTTACGATACCGCTGCAGGCTCTGCTGACTTCGGCAACAATCTGAATACTGGCGTTTACCTGGTTACCGCCCGTCAGGGTGATCTCACTAGCGTTACACGCATCATCAAAACAAACTAATCCCTAATTCACTGCTTGCACAAG
>JAJTFW010000019.1:0-3734 GCA_021299095.1 Sphingobacteriales bacterium
CAACCACAGAAACCTAAACCAATCGGCCGGGCCTGGCGCGGTGAGGAAAGCCAATGCTGCCGAAAAAACGACCAGAACCGAGAGGCGTAACTTGCTGAACTGAGCGTAATCGGAGATTTTGAGAAACACTGGGGCCGTTTTGAGGAGCGCCAAAAGTACGTCATCCAAGGCAACGCCTCTATGCCACAGCTACGTCATTTTAAGTCAAACTCAGTACCCGGAATTCCGGCCACTGAGTACCTGCCATGCCGTGATCAACACGATTTTAATATCGAGCAGCAGCGACCAGTTCTCTACATACCACACATCGTATTCAACCCGCTTTTCCATCAGTTCATGACTTCTGGAGTCGCCTCTAAAGCCGTGAATCTGCAGCCAGCCGGTCACCCCGGGCTTGACGAGCTGCCGCACCATGTATTTGTTTACCAGCCGCGAATACTCCTCCGACTGCTTAAGCATATGCGGGCGCGGGCCAACCACCGACATGTTGCCGATGAGTGCATTGAAAAACTGCGGTAATTCATCGAGGCTTGTCTTGCGTAAAAAGGTGCCGATGGATGTTATACGGCTATCCCCTTCGGTAGCCTGAACCGAATCAGCATCGGCATTGACCTTCATCGTTCTGAACTTATAGCAATAGAATTCCCGTTTGTCGCGGCCTGCCCGAAGCTGACGGAAAAACACCGGGCCGGGAGAGCTTAATTTGATCAATGGAGCGAAAATCAGCAGGGCCAATGGAAACACAATCAGCAACACCAATAGCGAGAACACGATATCGAAGCAACGTTTTAAGAGTTGGTTTGAAACCAATTGCAGCGGTTCATTGCGCATACTCAACACAGGAACCAAGCCATAGAAGTCAACGTTCACCTTCCGGTTCAAAAACCCTCTGAAATCGGGAATCACTTTGAACCGGAGCATGTTGTTGTCCGCAAAATTCATCATGTCGGTGACGGTTGCGGCCTGCAGTCCGGACAAGGAACAAAAGATTTCATCCACCTCGTTGTCCCGTGCGAAGTCCTTGGCCTGATCGATACGGCCGGTGACCTGCTCAGACTTGAGTAAATGCGTCTCGTCGCAAAACACGCCGGTCAGCTTATAACCTGTTTCGGGGTGCTTTTGAAAAAACCGCATCATATCCACTGCAGCCTGGCCATTTCCGACAATCATCACCTTGCGGATATTTTTTCCTTTGCGGCGCATGGAACTCAGGGCATAGGCCATACCGGTTCGCCACACGATGAAAACAATGACCCAGGCAACAATCTTCACTTCTGGGTGGTAAACGGAAATCACATATTCACTGAATACGTATAATACCGACGCAAGAATGAGTGTAAAGAGCGTTGCAGCCCGAATCACCAGGGAAAGAATCTGTTCGAAACGCATCCCACGCTCCAACTCATGCACCCTTACAATTGTGGTGGTGAGAAGCCAGATGATGTTGATGTAGATGAATTGCGCTAAAAAATTCGGGTCAGCGGTCAAGTTCGGCCACTTGAAATAAAAACTGACCAGGCAGAATGTCAGGTTCAGCAGGAGAAAATCCGTGAACAGATACGTCGACCTCAAATACCGCACATTTCCCATGTCCTTGCCTCAGCAGGACAAATCTATTCACCCGCTGGTTGTATTTCAACAGCCCAGCACAAAAAGAATCAACAGGGTTTCAGGATCAAGTAATTGACAAACACTCAGAACACCATCAAGTTACAGCCCCTGACATCGGAATGGTCCATTCGACCCAGCACTTCAAATGTGCCATCTGGATGCATCCTGCCGATATCGTCCGTGGCAACGAATGCACAGGAAAAGCGGTTGGCCAGATCGGCAATAACTATACGCCCGCTTCTCCCGGGCTCAAGTTCCGCAAAAGGATCTGTTGCATCCATAATCCGGATTTTCATCCAAGGTGGCGTAACAAACAAGCCTTCTTTGAGTGCATAGGCCTGGCTTAGCAACTCGGTCATACCATATTCTGCATGGACCGAAGGAATTTCAAAAGCCTTCATCAATTCTGCGTGAACCTCCTGCCTGACCATTTCCTTTCTTCGCCCTTTCATCCCACCAGTCTCCATGACGATCAGTTCCGGAAAGTCAATTGGATACTGCTGCGCGAAATCAAGTAGCGCAAATGTGACTCCAAGCAAAATCGTTTTTCGGTTTTCAGTCCGTAATGCAACCAGAATCCGATGAAGTTCATCCCATTGATCCAGAAAAAATCCGCTTCGCCTGTCGGCACTTCTCCGAATAAGCACATCCGTCATATGCACCAGGGAAGAGCCGCTGCGCTCGAGGTAGGATGGCAGCAAGGCTAATATGCAATAGTCATGCGGATCACCATATACGCGACAAAATCCCTCCAAAAACGACTCGTTGTACAATTCGACCAGGTCAGGATTTTTTCTGCGCTTCGTCCGGCGTATTCAAAAAAACGCTTGTAAACTTCCACGTGCTCCAGTTGCCAGTAGAACAAAGCCAAAGCCTCCGCATTGAAATCCTCGTCCGTTTGAATCAGACGTAAGGGAAGATTTTCAGGCATGAGTCCGTACGGGAAGGTCGATGTTAAAATGTAACCCAACATTTTCTCTGCGTTGCAGTGCAGCAGCAATGATACGCGAAGCCAGTAACACCATGTTCCGCAGTTCACAGAGCTCTACCGAGAGCGGAGAGCGGTTGTAGAGGTTTTCCGTTTCGGAAAGCAACATCCGAACACGCTCAATTGCCCGATTGAGTCTGTCATCGCTTCGGACAATGCCCACGTAGGCACTCATGAGTGATTGCAATTCCCTGCGGGTTTGGCTGATAAGGATTTGTTCGCGTGGGATGCGTGTTCCCTGCGAGTTCCAATCCGGTATGGTATCGCAATCGAACGGGGAAGGTAAGTGCGCTGAAGCATGTACTGCAGCGCGATGTGCATAGACGGCCGCTTCCAACAACGAATTGGATGCAAGTCTGTTTGCACCATGCAAGCCCGTGCGTGTGCACTCGCCTGCTGCGTAAACACCTTCAATACCGGTACAACCGTTGTCATCGACGCTGATACCACCGCACATGTAATGGGCCGCTGGTGCAACGGGAATCGGTTCGCGTAGCGGATCGATTCCCAATGACCTACACCGGGACAAAATAGCAGGGAAATGGGTCGTAAACGCTTCGGGCTGAATGGGGCTACAATCGAGATACACACATTCGGCCCCGGTGCGGGAAAGTTCATGGTCGATAGCTCTGGCTACTATGTCGCGCGGGGCAAGCGAACCACGCGGATCCTCGTCACGCACGAAATCATGCCCCTCACGGTTACGGAGTACCGCACCTGCACCACGTACCGCCTCCGAAATAAGGAATGCGGGATTGTGGCCGGGCCTATACAAGGCTGTGGGGTGGAATTGGATGAATTCCATGTCGGCCAGGTGACCCTGGGCACGATCGACCATGGCGATTCCGTCGCCAGTAGCGATGAGCGGATTGGTGGTGACGCGGTATAATTGGCCCGCACCACCGGTTGCAATCAGCCCAACCCGACTGGCAACTAGCCCTACCTCACCCGTATTTGTATCTAGCACATACGCGCCGTAACAGCGCAGGCCAGGCATACCCCTGTTCACCTCCACACCAAAGTGATGCTGCGTGATCAAATCGACAGCGAACAGATGTTGATAAACGGTGATGTTCGGATGCTGCTCCACCTGTTCCAGCAAGGTGCGCTCGATTTCCGCTCCCGTGCTGTCGCG
>JAJTFW010000019.1:3779-30375 GCA_021299095.1 Sphingobacteriales bacterium
TGCTGTCGCGTGCATGAAGAATACGGCTTTCGGTATGTCCTCCCTCACGAGCCAGGTCAAAGGTTCCGTCGTTCTTTCGGTCGAAGCGGGCGCCCCAGGCAATCAATTCATTCACGCGCTCAATGCCCTCGGAGATCACCATGCGTACGATCCGCTCATCGCAGCAACCTGCACCGGCATCCAAGGTATCCGCTACATGCTTTTCGACCGAATCCGGCGAATAGGTCACCGCCGCAATCCCACCCTGGGCATATTTGGTATTGGTTTCATCGCTTCGGACTTTAGTGACTACCATCACACTGCCGGTTTCCGCGGCCTTGAGCGCAAAACCCAGACCGGCGATACCGGAGCCGATGACCAGAAAATCCGTTTTCGCACGCATGCTTGCAAAGGTATGACCTAACTTCTGCCCCGCCCGCGTGTTTAACCCCTACCTTTGTCAACGCTTTTAGTGACCATGCGCCCCATCAACGTTTACGCCGAACTGACTCCCAATCCGAACAGCCTCAAATTCGTGGCCGATGTAATGCTCGTAGAAGGTGGGACCGTCGAATATCAACATCCCGCACAAGCCGGGAACTGCCCATTGGCCCAACAACTCTTCGCCTTCAGCGGCGTGGAACGCATTTTCATCAGTTCCAATTACGTTACCATAAACAAATCTGCTGAACTCGACTGGTTTGACATCAGTAACGTGTTGCGGGAGTTCATTCGCGGATACCTGATGTCGGGCGATCCGGTGTTTTTGAATTCACCATTTGCAGCCGATCACCTCACCGCTCCGCTTGAAACCGCTACTGCAACACCGCAACCACTCCAAGAAACAGTAGAGGAGCACCATGAGCCTGATCCGGATGCCGAACAAAAAATCATCTCCATTCTGGAAGAGTACATCCGCCCGGCGGTGGAGGGCGATGGTGGCGCCATCGATTTCAAATCTTACCGCGATGGCGTAGTGAAAGTAGTCCTGAAAGGAGCCTGTAGCGGTTGCCCATCGTCAACAGTCACACTCAAATCGGGCATTGAGAATCTACTGAAACAAATGGTACCGGGTGTGCGCGAGGTAGTTGCTGCACAGGAATAAATAGCCAGCGTAGATTTATGGAACAACACAATTTCGACATAGTTGTCATCGGTGGAGGAATCGTCGGACTTTCTACAGCCTATAAACTCAATCTGAACCATCCGGAACTGAGGATTTGTGTGCTTGAAAAGGAGAATCGGGTATCCGCCCACCAAACCGGCCGGAACTCGGGTGTGCTCCACAGTGGAATCTATTACAAACCCGGAAGCTACAAGGCCAGAAATTGCGTAGAGGGCCGCCGTGAGATTGTTGCGTTTGCGCGCGAGCATGGTATAGGACACGATGTCTGCGGAAAAATCATTGTAGCTACGCATGAGAGCGAATTGGCTCATATGGAAAAGGTTTACCGCCATGGGATTGAAAATGGCGTGGAAGACATTGAACTGATTGGCCCAGAACGGATCCGTGAAATCGAACCGTATTGTGCGGGTATCAAGGCCATCCGTGTCGGTTGTACAGGAATCATCGATTTCGCTGCTGTATGCGAAACCCTGGCCAAACTTATTCGTGAGAAATTTTCAGGCAGCGAGGTGCGACTCGGCGAGGAAGTGACAGACTTCGTGAAGTCGGAATCGCACACCACCGTGGTAACCTCCAAAGCCCGTTATCAGGCACGCTATATCATCAATTGCAGTGGTTTGCAAACAGACCGAATCGCTCGTAAGGACGGAATCGATCCGGAAATGCGCATCGTTGGATTTCGTGGTGATTACTACGAACTGACTCCTGAAGCACAGTACAAGGTGAAACACCTCATTTACCCGGTTCCTAATCCGCAGTTCCCTTTCTTGGGTGTTCACTTCACACGTATGATCGGACATCCAACGGAATGTGGACCTAACGCTGTTTTTGTTTTCAAACGTGAAGGCTACAGTAAAACCGACTTCAGCTTCAAGGATACTGCAGAAGCCCTCTCCTACCCCGGCACGTGGAAGCTGTTCCTCCGGCATTGGAAGTTCGGTCTGGACGAATACCGCAGAGCATTTAGCAAACGCTTGTTCTTGCAACGGCTTCAACGCCTGATTCCCTCGCTCGGCATGGATGAGATCGTGCCCGGTCGCGCCGGTGTACGTGCCATGGCCTTGGATGCCGACGGAAACATGATTGATGATTTCAAAATCATACACCGTCACAATGCCTTGCACGTATTGAATGCTCCATCACCTGCGGCTACGGCGGGCTTGGCAATCGGCACAGCGGTCAATGAAATGGCTTCACAGTATTTCAACTTGAAAAACTGAAGCAAATCAACGTAGCTTTTCCCCGAACACCTTTCGGAATTTCTCGACTTTAGGACGAATCACCACGGAACAGTACGGCTGGTTTCCGTTGGTGTTGTAATAATTCTGGTGATAGGCTTCAGCCTTATAAAAAACCGTGGCTGCACTGATTTCCGTGACGATGGGTGCTGGAAACGCTCCACTCTCATCCAACTTCTTCTTGTATTCCAGGGCAAGCTCCTTTTGCGTATCCGAATGATAAAATACAACGGAACGGTATTGTGTTCCAACATCGGCACCCTGTCTGTTCGGTGTGGTAGGGTCATGTACCGACCAAAATACCTCCAACAACTCTGGATAGGAGATAACTTGGGGGTCGTATACCAACTGAATGACTTCAGCGTGACCAGTGGCACCGGAACACACCTGCTCGTACGTTGGATTGGCGCGCTGACCTCCCATATATCCGCTTGCCACATGAGCAACACCTTTCAATTCAAGAAATACGGCTTCAACACACCAGAAACAACCGGCACCGAAGGTGGCCGTGTCGGAGTGAGAGCTGTCTGTATTCAAACTGGTATCCGTCATTTTTTTGTTGGGAGGTTGTTCCATTTCGTTTGGCCTGGCGTTGCATGACAGCAACGAGGCCATGGATAAGAACAGGAATAAGGCTGTTTTGTTCATTCGGGTTGGGGATTACTGCTTGCAGTCTCAATCACACCACCCTTACGCTTTGTAACGAATTCCTTCAGGTAGCGTGGTTCAAACGAAATCAAGTCTTCAAACTTCTGGTCTGCGAAACGCGCGCAGGCAAATTCATGCAAACCGAGAGCGTTCATTTCGAAGTCTGTGTTGACCGTAACGCGAGGATTTCCTGCGTACACCTCAAGGCATTTAACTGCAGCATCACCAAATACCACCACAGGCGTATCATTTGATTCGATAAAAGACAGTGGGTGTAACACCTCTGCTCGCAAAGGTTCGACTACACATAAACGTGCATCGTAAACTGCACCATAAACTTCCATTCGCCGGGCATCGATGACAGGAAGCAAGTTGAATTCCTGACCCAGCCCCGCAGCACCTTTCAGATATGCGTTGGCCATAGCCAGAGTCGTATCAATTCCAATCAGGGGGATCCCAAGTGCATAACAAATCCCTTTGGCCGTTGAAACACCGATGCGCAATCCCGTATAACTTCCAGGCCCACTGCTTACCGCCACAGCTTTCAGCTGCTCCCGCCGTGAATCGTACTTGTTCAACAATTCATCAATGATTACGGCCAATTGTGCAGCATGTTCACGCGGTGCTTCAGCATGAATTACTTCTAGGACGGATTGGCCATTCACCAGCGCCACAGAGCAGCGGTCGGTTGCTGTTTCAATGAGTAAAATCAAAGGACCTTGTTGGCCTGACATGACAATTGGATATGAATCCGGACTCGATCAGTCCTTTTCACCCTCAAACAAATCTTCTTTACTGACAACCTCTACAGCCTCGTCGTTTTTCAACGATTTGGATACCGCTGAATAAGGTCCGGCAATCACCTCGTCATCGACCTTCAACCCTTCCACAATCTGAATAAACTGGTTGTCCTGGATACCCGTTTTGACTTTGCGCAACACGGCCTTCCCATTCAACTGTACAAACACCACTTCATCGGGTTCAGTAGCGGCACTGGCGCCCTTAGCCTGTGCCGTATCGCGCGTGGTGACAGCTTGAATCGGAACCGACAATGTATTCGGTGTCGTGCGGGTGCGGATATCGACTGTAGCCGACATACCGGGCCGGAATGGACTATAGTTGGCCGGTTTGCCCTGCAAGAGATGCGCATAGGACTCGCGTAGGATCCGCACCTTGACCGTATAATTCGTCACCTGATCAGTCGTAGGCAATGCTCCGGCAAGTGTAGAGGAATTAGCCACTTCCGTAACAATTCCACGAAAGGTGGTTCCAAGCCAGGCGTCTATTTCGACATCGGCCGTATCACCCTCACTGACCCTGACAATATCGGTTTCACTTACATCTACACTCACCTCCATTTCATTCAGGTTTGCCAAACGCATGATTTCTGTTCCCTCCATCATATTCGTTCCCACAACCCGCTCACCTTTCTCCTTGCTCAAGCTGGAAATGGTTCCATCAACCGGTGCATAAATGCTCGTCCGGTTGAGATTCTCGCGCGACTCCTTTAGGCCGGCTTCAGCACTATTCACGCTGAACGAAGCTGCCGAAACCGACTGACGCGCAGCATCAACTTCGGCACGGGCCACTTCAAACGTTGAACGGATATTGTCGAACTCTGCAGGTGATATCACCTTCTCGTCAAACAACTTCTGATTGCGGTTGAAATTCAACTCGCTCTGCTGGAATTGTGCCTGAGCCTGTGTCAGACGTGACTTGCTGTTGAGGAGATTCGCCTTGGAAGTGTTCACGGCGGCTTCGGCACGTTCAAGGCTGGAGACGTAAACCTCTGGATTTATTCTGCACAGCAAGGTTCCTTTTTTTACAACCTGCCCTTCCCGTACATCCAGCTGTGTGATTTCGCCACTGACATCCGCTGTAATTTTCAATTCAACTTCCGGCTGTACCTTTCCATTAGCAGAGACGGTTTCAATGATATCGCGCAATTCGGCTTTTTCGGTATAGACACGTGTAGCATCTTTCGCACCAATCCAACCCTGACGCTTAGCCACAACAGACAAAACCAGCAGAAAGAGCAGAATGCCGCCGGTCAATTTCCATTTCATCGCGATTTTAGACATAGCAGTAAACTTATAGGGTGAGCGGGATACCGGCATAAAAGTCGAGCACCTTCATCCGGAAAATGTAATCGTAGCGAGCCTGCAAGGAATCGATTTTTGCCCTAGTCAAATTGTTCAACGCAGTAAGGTATTCAAGGGAATTGATCAGCCCCCCGTCATAACGACGAGATGCATATCCGAAAGCAGCTTCGAACGCAGACAGGGCATCCGTTGATGAGCGATACCGGGCTTTTGCAGCACGCATATCGGCATCGGCCTGTTGAACGCTCTGAGATATCTGATTCTTGATTCCAGAGTGGTTTAGGCGAGCACTCTCAAGATTCAGGCGCGCCCGGCGCAAAGCCAATCGTGAACTTGCACCATTGAACAAGGGAACATTAAGTGACAACCCAAATACCTTATTGAGATTTTGGTTCACCTGCTCGTCAAACGGATTGGTTTCGAAACGCGAGCGAAACGTTGGCGCATATACAAGCTCACCCGAGGCGGTGGCGCCAATCGGCACGATTCCCAACGTGTCCACTCCTGCAAACCGCTTCGCACTCGATGCATAAAACGTACTGACCTGACCGAATGCGGTCAGCCGAGGATATAATCCACCCTGCGCAGCAGAAACGCCTTTTTCGGCACCGCGCAAGCGGTATTCAGCCGCTTTCATTTCCGGAAGGGCTGATAAGGCAATCGCCGTAATCTCATCAACGGATTTTTGCTTCAGTCCAGAGTCTGGAGCAGCAATCAACGGATCCTCCACATCAAAACCTGCAGCCTGGTCGAGTTGTAGCAGTTGAGCAAGGGCAAGCTTTGCGAGTTCGACCTGGTTTACTGCCGATACAAGAGCCAGTTCTTCGGATGCACGTTGGGCATCGGCGTCGAGCAAATTCCCCTGAACAGCCATCCCATTTTCCACCATACGCTTCAGCCGATCGCATTGCTGTTGGGCCTGCTGCACTCTCCCCTCTGCTACTTTGCGTTGTTCTTTCGCATAAACAACCTGCAGGTAGGCTGAAACCACATTTAAAGAAATATCATTCTTGATTTTACGCACATCCTGACCGGCTGCCAGATATTCAAGACTGCTTTGCTGCAAGGCCCTCCTGAGTTGAAATCCTCCGAAAAGCGTTGCGGCAGAATTGAGCGAAAAGTTATCCGACGTAACCTGGCCGGTTGTGAAATCGTTCGTATACGGGTCGATGGTATAACCGAAGTTCCAGTTGCGCGCGGCCGAGCCGTTCAGCGTTGGAAAAAGGGCGAAACGGCTTTGCTGCACCGTGGTTGCGGAGAGCTCAGCACTTACCTCGGCACGAAGAACGCTTAGGTTGTGTTCAAGCGCATAATTCACACAACGCTGCAAACTCCATGCTTCCTGACCAAAGGAATTGGGGCCGATGAAAATCGACAATAGAAAAGCACATTGTACCAGGACTCGCATAAGATGAACGCGACAAAGGTAGCTAAGCCCCAAATAGGTTGAAGTCGAAAAGGGACTAAACCGAAAAAGATCAGTTACTGACTTTCACCATGAACACATGCCGGCGGAGACGCTTCACCTGGGCGGGGCGATCGAGGCCACGCAGCCTTCCGCTGTACTGCACCCTGAACTCGGGCTCCTCGGAGGCATTGAGGGAGCTGACTATGGCTGCAGATTTAATGGCAAACGATGCGCCCTCGGCATTGGCATTACGCGCGCTGACGATTCCGATCAGGTTACCCTGGGTATCAAAAACAGGTCCACCCGAATTACCCGGGTTTACCGGAATACTCATCTGGTATGAAGCAGAATCTCCTTCGAATCCGGTGTAGGAGCTGATGGATCCTTCACCGTAGACCATGTCTTCGCGGGGATAACCCAACGTATAGATACGCTCACCCGGGTCGGCCACCGATTTTCTGAAACCATAACCCATCTCTGCAAAACCAGTAAACATCGAATCAACCACCTTCAATACCGCCATATCAAGCGATGCATCGGAATACACCAGTTCCATGGGGAGTGATTCAAACTCCTGATTGCTGATATAAATGGTTCGGGCACCGGCAATCAGGTGATGACTGGTTAAGACAAGGCCCGAGGGATCAATTGCTATTCCAGAACCGGTGTATGTAGAAGTTGATGCAGTGGGCGCAGCGGCAGCCCCCCCAGCAGTTTGAACAGACTGTTTACGCTTGATATCCTCCACTTCCCGACGCAACTCCTGGTAGGCACTTTGAGAGCGCGTAACATTCAACCGATTGATTCCAACTCCGACCAGCGCTGCTGCGACCAACAGGACAGCAATAGCAGCGGCCACTTTGGAGAACTGGTTCTTGCCGATTGAAAAAATGCGTTTGATTGGGGAAACGTTAACAACATCTACCTTTTTCATCTGCGATGCGAAACGGAAGGACTCGGTCTCCATTTCATCGTGTATCGCATTGAGTTTCTCCTGCAGTCGGTTGCGATCCCGGTACTGCTTAAATACGTCGGATAGCTGCATGTATTCGGTGACCTCCTGGCGGAGGGCTGGATCGCTGTCCATCCACTGAACAAACACCAAATGCTCGTCCGGAGTCAATTCACCCCGGCAATAACGCTCAATCAATTCCGCTTTAACCATTCTCATTGGTACTATCGATTATTCAATTTGTCCGGGCATGGAAGCAAAAAATCGCTTCTTCAGCCGTTGCAGACATTTGTATTTCTGTGTTTTTGCGTTGTCTGTATTCGTATAACCAAACTTCCTGGCAATTTCATCCATGCTACGTTCAGCGAGGTAGAAATCCTTCAGAATCGACCTGCAGGGTTCGCCCATGGCCTCTAGTGCTTCGTGCATGGCCCGAAATCCAGCTTCGCGACGTTCAACGAGCTCCATTTCTACTTCCACATACACTTCAGCGTCGTTCAGTGTCCCTCCAAACCGCTGCCTGCGCTGCAACTGCTTCAGCCAAAGCCTTCGCGCTACGGAGTAGAGGAAGGTCTTGATACTGCACTCGAGGCGAAAACCCGGCTCCCGCACCCGTTCATAGAAGGCGATCAACGTCTCCTGATGAATGTCTTTCCCCTCCTGCAGGCTCCCTCCGTTATTGACCACCAGGTTGATGATCATCGGATAGTGCTTCCTGTAGAGGACACGGAGTGGTTCCTCGTCGCCCCGACGCAACGCATCGAGCAGATCGGGTTCACTGACAGGCTGCACCTGCTTCATTCGATCCATCTTTAATGCCGGAAACGGGGAAAGGTAACCCGTCCGTTTGGCAAATTTCTGCTTTCACTGGGCTTAAAAAGCACCCGATTTTACATTTTTTTAATTGATTTTCAACATCTTATTAAAAATCTTTGGGATTATCACCAAAAAGCGGGTTACCTTCGCCGCCGCACGGTATTAAGTGTAACTCAAACAACAAACCAAACAACAACCAACAAAATGAAAAAGATCGTATCTTTCTTCGTTGCCGCTACCTTCGCTGTAGCCCTGACCTCTTGCGGTTCTAAGCCTGCTGAGACTACTGAAACTGAAACTGCTGTTGAAGCTCCTGCTGCTGAGCCTGTAGCTGAGCCTGCTGCTGATGCTGCTGCTGGTACCGACACCGCTCCTGCTGATGCAGCTGCTGGTACTCCTACCATGTAATTTCAGTTCACTCTGAAATAAGAAAGGGTCGTCTTCGGACGGCCCTTTCGCTTTTTGTTCACATTGCATTTTCAATCCACCTCATACCCGAGTGCAGGACCCAGCCATTTTTCGGCATCGGCCAGGGGCATGTTTTTCCGGCGGGCATAATCTTCCACCTGGTCCTTGCGGATACGGCCGAGTCCGAAATACTTCGCCTCGGGATGAGCCAGGTACAGGCCACAAACAGCGGCAGTTGGCACCATGGCCAGGCTCTCGGTCAGTTCAATTCCTGTATGCTTGTCCACCTGCAACAGGCTCCAGATGCTGTGCTTTTCTGTGTGATCGGGTTGAGCCGGATACCCCGGAGCGGGGCGTATCCCCTCGTATTCCTCGCGGATGAGTGCTTCACCGTCGAGTGATTCGGCAGGTGCATATGCCCAATATGTGGTGCGCACTTCCCGATGCAAATACTCGGCAAAGGCCTCCGCCAGGCGGTCAGCCAAGGCCTTGAGCATGATGGCAGCATAGTCGTCGTGCTGTGACTCGAACTCCTGCAGCTTGCTGTCGATTCCATGACCTGTGGACAAAGCGAACATGCCCACGTAATCGCGTATACCCGATTCGCGGGGAGCCACAAAATCAGACAAGGCAATGTTGTACTCTCCAGCTGGCTTACGGGTTTGCTGTCGCAGGGTGTGTAATACCACTACGGAATCTTCGCGATTCTCATCGGCAAAAACCAGGATATCATCACCCACGGAATTGGCAGGATATAAACCGAAAACCGCACGCGGTTCCAGCCAACGGCCATCGATAATCTGTTTTAACATGTGCTGGGCATCGGCGAATAACTTGCGCGCCTCTTCGCCTCGCTCGGGATCACTAAGAATACGGGGGTAAGACCCCTTCATTTCCCAAGCATGGAAGAACGGTGTCCAATCGATGCAGGTTGCAATTTCAGACAATGGCACAGAATTGAGCACCTGCACACCCAAGGTGCGAGGCTTTTCCTGTTGGACCCGCGACCAATCAGCCGGAAAGTGATTGCTTCGGGCTTCAGCGAGCGAAATGAACTTTGAATCCTGCTGACCCAGGGCGTGCTGTTCGCGTAATCGTGCATACTCTTCGGCTGTTTTCAATATGAAAGCAGGCGATTGCTCCTGCGACAGCAGCGAGCTGGCGACCGGAACTGAACGCGACGCATCGTTTACGTGTACAACGGCACCCGAGTAGCGGGGAGCGATTTTCACAGCCGTGTGCACTTTCGAAGTCGTTGCGCCACCAATGAGAAGAGGGATTTTCATACCGCGCCGTTCCATCTCCTTTGCCACATATACCATCTCATCCAAGGAGGGTGTGATAAGTCCACTCAACCCAACCATGTCAACTCCTTGCTCAACGGCAGCATCCAAAATCTTATCGGCGGGAACCATAACACCCATGTCAATCACATCATAGTTGTTACATGCGAGCACAACACCAACGATGTTCTTGCCGATATCGTGCACATCTCCTTTGACGGTGGCCATCAATATCCTCCCCTTCTTATCTGCTCCCTGAACTTTTTCCGCTTCGATAAAGGGAAGCAGACAGGCAACAGCTTTCTTCATCACACGGGCACTTTTCACCACCTGCGGAAGAAACATCTTTCCCTCTGCAAACAGATCACCCACCACATTCATCCCGGCCATGAGAGGACCTTCAATCACATCCAGCGCCCGAGGCAACTGAAGCCGAGCCTCCTCAACGTCTTCCGGAACATGGTCCATGATTCCCTTGACCAGGGCATGTTTCAGACGCTCATCAACGGGAAGTTCACGCCAGCGTTCATCGCGTTCCTGCTTTTTTCCTGAGCCCTTGACTGTTTCAGCAAAAGCGATCAGGTGTTCGGTAGCTTGCTCATTCCGGTCGAAAAGTACGTCCTCGACCAGGCGCAACAATTCGGGTTGGATCTGATCGTACACGATCAACTGACCGGGATTGACAATGCCCATATCCATGCCGTTACGGATGGCATGGTAAAGAAATGCAGCATGAATAGCTTCACGAACCGCATCATTCCCGCGAAAAGAGAAAGACACATTACTAACCCCACCGCTCACCTTGGCCAGCGGCAAATTCTGCTTAATCCAGGCCGTGGCTTCGAAAAAATCGAGCGCGTTTCGCCGGTGTTCATCCATTCCTGTTGCAACCGGAAAAATGTTCGGATCGAAAATGATATCCTCAGGCGGAAATCCGACTTTCTGGGTAAGGATTCGATAGGCACGGGAACAGATTTCTATACGCCTATCGAGTGTGTCAGCCTGCCCTTGTTCATCGAAGGCCATCACAATGAGCGCAGCGCCGTAACGCCGGATGATCTCTGCCTGTCGCACGAATTCCGCCTCGCCCTCCTTTAACGAAATCGAGTTCACAATTCCTTTTCCCTGAACACATTTCAATCCGGCTTCGATCACTTCGAATCGAGAGGAATCGATCATGACCGGAAGGCGAGCGATATCGGGTTCGGAAGCCATCAGGTTTAAAAAACGGACCATGGCAGCTCGGGAATCGAGCATACCTTCGTCCATATTCACATCGATGGCCTGGGCACCGCCCTCCACCTGATCACGAGCGATGGCCAAAGCCTCCTCGTAATTCCCATCGGAAATAAGTCTGGCGAATTTTCGGCTACCCGTAACGTTGGTTCTCTCACCCACGTTCATGAAATTACTATCGGGGCGCAGTGTAAAAGGTTCCAATCCACTCAGCCGCAGATACGGCTCAATTTCAGGTATAGACCGAGGCGACGACTTTGCAGCAAGCTTCGCTATCTCACGGACATGGTCCGGTGTTGTGCCACAACACCCTCCAACGATGTTCAGGAAACCGGAATCGAGAAAATCATGCACCTGGCAGCCCATGTGTTCGGGAGTTTCATCATACTCACCGAACTGGTTTGGCAATCCGGCATTGGGATACGCGCTGACGAAAAACGGGGACTTCAAGCTGAGCTCTTCAAGATAGGGTCGCATATCGCGTGCTCCAAGAGCGCAATTCAAACCGATACTGAGCAAATCCACATGGGAAACGGAATTGAGAAACGCCTCAACAGTTTGTCCACTCAGGGTCCGGCCACTGGCATCGGTGATTGTTCCGGAAACCATTACCGGAAGTCTCAAACCAAGTTCCTCTTGGACGCATTGAATGGCAAATAGTGCAGCCTTGGCATTGAGTGTATCAAAAATCGTCTCGATCAGTAGCAAATCACAGCCACCGTCGATCAATCCCCTGACCTGCTCACTGTAAGCCGCAACGAGCGTGTCAAAATCAACGGCTCTGTAGCCTGGATCATTCACATCCGGACTGAGCGATGCCGTGCGGTTGGTTGGTCCGATTGCTCCTGCTACAAACCGCGGATCGCCTCCGGGATGAGACGCTGTCCACGACTCAACAGCCTGTTTCGCCAACCTAGCAGATGCCACGTTCAATTCGTAGGCCAAGTCTTCCATGCCGTAATCGGCCAGGGAAATCCGCTGCGCATTGAAGGTATTGGTCTCCAAAATATCGGCACCGGCTTCCAGATACGCCAAGTGGATTTCCGCAATAATATCGGGGCGGGTAAGGCTCAACAAATCGTTGTTGCCCTTCAGATCGTGAGCCCATTGTGCAAAGCGTGCGCCTCGGTAATCGGACTCCTCCAGCTTATGCCGCTGAATCATGGTGCCCATGGCGCCGTCAATCACCAGGATACGGCGATTCAATAATTCTACAATAGGATGCTTGTTCATACGCGAATGGGCCGTCCGCGGAAAAACCCCGCCGGATAGCCAGAAGGGTGAGTGTGGTTCGTGTTACACGCGGACTTCCGGCACTTATCTGTTCCTGCCTAGCAGGACTGGATGTGGCACCTTCCGCAGTGCATTTTTCGGCAAAATACAGCCGAAACACCGCGGGGTTGCCAAGGCTTCACAGGGCACAGTCCCTCCGCCTTTCTGGATAAGTGGATGAAAAGAACGCGTTGCGAAGATAGCAGATTTCGGCTGGCCCTCAGGAAAAGCCGGTCATCCGTATGTCATCGGTCCGATTACCTTTGCTGCCCCAGCCAACAACCATGAATAGACCCGCTTCCATCGTATTGATTCTGTTATTCTCACTTACCAGACTGTCTGCGCAGACCGCCGAGCAGCCCTTTACCCTTGGACTGTGGACTGGGCTAACCCAATACAATGGCGACCTCGGACAGGGTTTTTACTCCGGCGGCAGCGATGGGACACGCATGCACTTGGGAGTTGCCGCGTCCTGGCACATCGCTCCCAGACTCGATTTCAGCAGCAACCTGACCTTGGGCAGCTGGTCATATGCAGAAGAAGGTGGCAAGTCCTTTGAAGCACGTCAACAGCAAATCAACGGCCACTTCCGAATCAAACTATTCGCGGACGATCAGCATCCTGTTAACCCTTTCGGATTTGCCGGAATCGGATTGTCGCGCCTAAGCAAGACAGACAACCCTGGGACTGATATGTTTATTCCGTTCGGATTCGGAATCAAGACAAAAGTTGGCAAGCAACTGCACCTGGTTGTGCAGGAAACATTCGCCTATACAGACCACGACGACCGTGATGGGGTCAATAGTGAAAACAACGACGCATTCATGATGCATAGCATCGGAATCAGCTGGGCTTTCTCAAAAGAAAAAGACAGTGATGGTGATGGAGTAACCGACAGTAAAGACCGTTGTCCGGGAACACCAGCAGGAACAGCTGTAACAGCAGAAGGCTGCGCACTCGACCGTGATGCGGATGGCATCGCTGATGCAGAAGACCGTTGCCCTGACCAGAAAGGACTCGCACAATTTCGTGGATGTCCGGACCGTGATGCCGACGGTGTGCAGGATTCCGAGGACGTATGTCCGGATGTACCGGGCATTGCGGATGCAACTTCAGCTGGCAAAGGCTGTCCTGACAAAGACAAGGACGGAATCACAGATAGTAAAGACCGATGCCCTGATCAAGCGGGTGCGGCGGATCTCGAAGGCTGCCCTGACCGGGATGGTGACCGTGTAGCGGATAACGATGACAAATGCCCAGATACCGCCGGAATCGTTGAGAACAAAGGTTGCCCCCCGGTGAAAGAAGAAGTGAAACAGCTTTTCACTGAAGCCCTGCAGGGAATCCAATTCGAAACGGCTAAATCCGTTATCCGTCCCGCCTCCTATCCGATTCTCGACAAGGTTGTGCAGGTGATGAATGAGCAAACTGCATATCTGCTGGAAATCAACGGACACACGGATAACATCGGAGATAAAGCCTTTAACCTTGAACTCTCCCGACAGCGTGCGCAGGCCGTAAAAGCCTACCTGGAGTCCAAAGGCATTCAAGGTTCGCGGCTCACGGCAAATGGTTTTGGCGATACACAACCGGTATCGGACAACAACACCTCTGCCGGCAGGGCTCTTAATCGCCGCGTTGAATTCAAAGTGAAATTCTAACCGGTAATTATCCGGTAACATGTACCGCTATTTTTTGCTCTACAAGCCCTTTGGGGTGCTCTCTCAATTCACCGAAGAGAACGGACACCCTGCGCTCGGCAGCCTCTTTGATTTTCCGAAACGTGCCTATCCGGTAGGGCGACTTGATCTGGACAGCGAAGGCTTGCTCGTACTGACTGACGACCCAACGCTGAATGCCAGGTTGCTCGATCCGAAACGGGACCATTCACGCACCTACCTTGTGTTGGTAGAGGGCCTGATTGATGATGCGGCAATTCGAAAATTGGAGGAGGGCGTAGAACTACGGATTGACGGACGCAATTTTAAGACAGCAAAAGCAAGAGCATCCCTCATTCCTCCGCCAGAAGTACCCGAACGCACTCCACCAGTCCGTTTCAGAAAAACGGTACCCGACTCGTGGATCAGCCTCAGTCTGAATGAAGGAAAGAATAGACAAGTGCGACGGATGACAGCAGCGGTAGGCTTTCCTACCTTACGACTTATTCGTTGGGCAATCGGAAATCTGCAAATGGAAGATCCGAAACCGGGAAAAGTCCTTGAGTTTTCGCGGGAGGAACTGCTGCGCCGTATTCAAGGATGATCGTATTTCCGCATCCACTATCTTAGTTGATAGATCAATTTAACACATCATGCGTCTTTCGACAATCCTGTTGCTGCTTTTTGCGGCACCGACTATCGCCCATTCACAAGCCCTTACACCTGAAGTCCTGTGGAAAATCGGCCGCGTTTCTGAACCACGCGTTTCACCCGATGGCAAACTGGTTCTGTACTCTGTACGTTCATTTGTACTACAGGACAACAAAGGCAGCAGTGACATCTACATCATTCCCAGCGCAGGTGGCAACACGCAAGCAATTGCAGCAAGTCAGGATGACGAAAGCCATGCACGCTGGCGACCCGATGGAAAAATCATCGGCTTCATCAAGTCCGATGCGAACGGGTCACGACAGCTATGGGAAATGAGACCGGATGGCAGCGAGCTCCGGCAGGTTACACGAATCAAGGGAGGAATCAGCACGTTCGGATACGCTCAGGATTTAAAACACATTTGGTATGCTGCCGATGTGGTGCTTGATAAAAAACCCAGTGAGATCTATCCCGATTTGCCCAAAACCGAAGGTGCGCGCATCATTGATGGATTGATGTACAGACATTGGAACACCTGGCACGATTACGCCTACTCCCACCTGTTCGTCGCCTCTTATTCGGATGGAACAAGCGGTGAAGGGAAAGACATCATGCCAGGAGAACGATTTGATGCCCCCACTGCACCCTTCGGTGGAGATGAACAGGTTTCATTCTCGCCTGATGGAAACCAGCTTGCCTACACTTGCAAAAAGCTCCAGGGGACCCCGGCGGCAATCAGCACGAATACCGATATCTACATCTACCAACTCAGTAATGGAAACACCCTCAACATCACAGATGGAATGGAGGGCTACGATATCGATCCGCGTTGGTCACCGGATGGTGCCTCAATCGCCTGGCTAAGCATGGAGAAACCCGGCTACGAAAGCGACCGGAACAGGTTGTTCTTATACAACACCAAGACCAAATCACGCGAAGAGCAATTGTTCAGCACTGCCAAAGACGGAAGCCAAACCGCATTCCCACACCCGGTCAACAATGCAGCCTGGACCTCCGACAGCAAATCAATTGTATTCACTGCATCCGTTGAAGGCACAAAACAGGTGTATGTATTTGCAACCGGATCTAAATCCGGCCCTCGCAAACTTACTTCCGACCAAGCTGACTACAATGAACTGAGCGTTTCAGGCTCCTCATCGAGCCCGGTCATTGTGACTAGCCGAACAGACATGAGCATGCCCAGTGAACTGTTCCGTATCGATGCCAAAAGCGGTCAGTCTCAGCAACTCACACGCATGACAGATCCCGTATGGGCCGGAATCGAGAAAAGCAAGGTGGTAAAACGCATGGTCAACACCAGCGATGGCAAGCAGGAATTGGTGTGGGTTATTTATCCGCCTGGGTTCGACCCGTCAAAAAAATATCCCGCATTGCTGTTTTGCCAGGGAGGGCCGCAGAGTGTGGTCAGCCAGTCGTTCAGTTACCGCTGGAACTTCAGTCTTATCGCCTCACAAGGATACATTGTTGTTGCTCCGAACCGCCGCGGACTCCCTTCCTTTGGCGAAGAATGGAATGATGCCATTGCAGGTGACTGGGGCGGACAAGCAATGCAGGATCTGTTGTCGGCAATTGATGATGTGAGTAAAGAACCTTACGTTGACCGCAACCGACTGGGAGCCGTGGGGGCGTCTTTCGGTGGCTTTTCTGTTTATTGGCTTGCAGGGCACCATCAGAAACGATTCAAAGCATTCATATCGCATTGCGGTGTATTCAATCTGGAATCAGAATTCGGTGCAACCGAGGAAATGTTCTTTGCCCAGCACGATATGGGGGGCAATTACTGGGATAAACCTGAGCCCCGCAGCTTTTCCGAATTCTCCCCTCATCGATTCGTCCGAAACTGGGATACCCCTATGTTGGTCATCCACAACGAGAAGGATTTTCGTGTTCCCTTGAACCAGGGCATGGAAGCCTTTACCGCTGCACAGATCCGCGGAGTACCGAGCCGCTTCCTGTATTTCCCCGATGAAGGACACCACGTTTTGAAACCGCAGAACAGCGTGTTGTGGTACCGGGTCTTCTTCGAGTGGCTCAATACATACCTCAAGTAACGGTCCGTGTGGCACGAATAGCTACTTTTGCACCATTATGATACAAGAGCAGCTTAAAGACCTTTCCGATCGTGTCGACGCTCTGAGGAGGCATCTTTGACGTCGATAACCGACTTCAACAAATCGCCCAGGAAGAGCAACTGACCCATGCACCCGATTTTTGGGACGACCCCAAGCGGGCAGAGCAAATCCTGAAGAAAATCAAACAGAAGAAAGATTGGACAGAAGCATTTCGGTCCGTACAATCTTCGTTAGACGACCTCAGTGTACTCTTTGACTTCCAAAAAGCCGGAGAGGCTACGGAGGCCGAAGTCGATGTGCAATTTTCCGCCACGGTAAAACACATCGAAGAATTAGAATTCAAGAACATGCTTTCGGGTGAAGAAGACCCTTGCAGTGCCATTCTGACAATCAATTCAGGTGCCGGTGGTACCGAGAGCCAGGATTGGTCATCGATGCTGTTGCGTATGTACCTGCGCTGGGCCGAGAGACACGGATACAAAATCACCGAGGTGGATTTCCAGGAAGGTGATGGTGCCGGGATCAAATCCGCCACGTATGAAATCGAAGGGGATTACGCCTACGGTTACCTGAAAAGTGAAAACGGCGTACACCGGCTTGTCCGAATATCACCATTTGATTCGAACGCACGCCGACACACCTCATTCGCCTCTGTTTACGCCTATCCGGTGATTGACGATGAAATCAACATAGAAATCAAGGATGCCGACATTAGCATTCAGACTTCCCGATCCGGAGGCGCCGGGGGACAGAACGTCAACAAGGTGGAGACCAAGGTACAAGTCACGCACCATCCGACAGGAATCGTAGTGGTATGCCAGGTGGAACGTACGCAGGGAGGCAACAAGGAGCGAGCTATGAAGATGCTCAAATCCCAGTTGTACGAACTGGAGATGCGCAAGCGTAATGAGGCTAAAGCAGCTACCGAAAGTTCCAAGAAACGAATCGAATGGGGCTCACAGATCAGAAGCTATGTACTTCACCCCTACAAACTCGTGAAAGACCTACGTACCGACTATGAAACGTCGGATACACAGGCCGTACTTGACGGCGAGATCGATGAGTTCATCAAGGCGTTTCTGATGGAATACAGTTCGGACGTCAAACAGGAAGCCTGAGGGCGGAGCATTACGATCAATCCACAGCGACAATTACCTCCACAAGGAATCACACATGGAATACCGCATAGAAAAAGATACCATGGGAACCGTGCAGGTTCCAGCCCATGTATACTGGGGAGCGCAAACACAACGCTCCATTGATAACTTCCGGATCGCACAGGACATCAACACGATGCCTAAGGAAATCATCCGGGCCTTCGCCTACTTGAAAAAGGCGGCTGCACTGACGAATCGTGATGCAGGCATTCTGAATGCTGAAACATGCGATCTGATTGGTAAGGTATGTGATGAAATCCTGGAGGGTTCACTTGATGATCAGTTTCCCTTGGTGGTTTGGCAAACCGGATCGGGCACCCAAAGCAACATGAACGTCAACGAGGTGGTTGCCTACCGGGCTCATGTGATTAACGGAGGAAAGCTCAGTGATGAGAAAAAAGCCGTGCACCCCAATGATGATGTGAACAAATCGCAGTCGTCAAACGACACCTTTCCGACAGCGATGCACATTGCAGCATACAAGATTCTGCACGATGTGACCCTCCCCGGTTTGAAGACCCTGCGCGATACACTGGCAGCCAAGTCAAAGGAATACATGCGTGTAGTGAAAATCGGTCGGACTCACCTGATGGATGCGACGCCGCTCACACTTGGCCAGGAGCTTAGTGGGTATGTTTCACAACTTGACCACGGTATCCGGGCAATCAACAACACCCTCCCCCACCTGGCCGAGCTGGCTTTGGGTGGAACAGCTGTAGGAACCGGAATCAATACCCCGAAAGGTTACGCAGTAAACGTTGCGAAACACATTACCACACTTACCGGACTTCCGTTTATCACTGCCGAAAACAAATTCGAAGCCCTTGCTGCACATGATGCTATCGTAGAATCACACGGAGCATTGAAGACTGTTGCGGTAAGCCTGATGAAAATCGCAAACGATATACGCCTGCTGGCCTCGGGTCCACGCTGTGGCATCGGTGAGATCTTCATTCCGGATAATGAACCCGGTTCCTCCATTATGCCGGGCAAGGTCAATCCCACCCAATGCGAAGCCATGACCATGGTGGCAGCTCAGGTAATGGGCAATGATGTGGCCATCAACATCGGTGGAGCAACCGGACATTTCGAATTGAATGTCTTCAAGCCCATGATGATTTACAACTTCCTGCATTCGGCCAGGCTCATTGGTGATGTATGCATGTCGTTCAATGAGAAATGCGCAACCGGTATCGCACCGCTCAGCGAGAATATCTCGCGAAACCTCAACAACTCCTTGATGCTTGTAACTGCGCTCAATCCGCACATCGGCTATTACAAAGCCGCTGAAATCGCGCAAACTGCACACCGGGAAGGTTCCACATTGAAAGAGACGGCCGTTAGACTCGGTTATCTGACAGCTGAACAATTCGATCAATGGGTCAATCCGCTCGACATGGTCGGCGAATTACCCGAATAAAATTTTCGCTACTTCATGGCCGTTAGTATCATCCGAAATGCCCGAATCGTCAACGAAGGCACCATCACAGAAGGTGATCTTCTAATCCGAAATCAGCGCATTGAGCGCATCGGAGGTTCTATTTCCTACCCCGGAGCAGCACATGAAACCGAGGCCTCCGGCAAATACCTTATGCCGGGTTTGATCGATGATCAGGTGCATTTCCGAGAGCCTGGACTTACGCATAAAGGTGATTTATTCACCGAATCACGGGCGGCGGTAGCAGGTGGAATCACCAGCTTCATGGAGATGCCCAATACGGTTCCACAGGCCACCACACAGCAGTTGCTGTCTGAAAAATATGCGCGGGCGTCGGAAGTTTCCGCAGCGAATTATTCGTTTTTCATGGGGACGACCAACCACAACCTGGAGGAGATTTTGGCAACCGACCCAAAGACCGTTTGTGGAGTCAAGATTTTCATGGGTAGCAGCACAGGCGATATGCTTGTAGACAGCCCATCGGTGCTTGAAAGCGTTTTTGCACGCAGCCCCATGCTAATTGCCACACATTGCGAAGACGAAGCGACCATCCGGCGAAATTCGGAGGCAGCCAAACTGCAATTCGGTGATGCTGTACCGATGGAGCAGCACCCCATCATCCGGGATACAGAAGCATGCTGGCTTTCCTCCTCCTTCGCGGTCTCGCTGGCGAAGAAACATGGAACGCGCCTACACATCCTTCACATTTCAACGGCCAAGGAATTGGACCTGTTTGACAACAGCCTGCCTCTGGAGCAAAAACACATCACCGCTGAGGCATGCATACACCACTTGTGGTTCAGCGATGCGGACTATGCCAGTAAAGGAAGTCTCATCAAATGGAACCCAGCGGTCAAATCCGCCAGCGACAGAGATGCAATCCGTCAAGCAGTTCTCGATAACCGGATTGATGTGATTGCTACCGACCACGCACCGCATACCCTCGAGGAGAAAGAACGATCCTACTTCAACGCTCCCTCCGGTGGACCCCTTGTGCAGCATGCCCTGCCCGCTCTGCTCGACCTTGTTCAACAAGGATGGTGTGATATCACTCGTATTGCTGAAAAAACAGCGCACGCACCTGCAATCCTGTTCCGTATTCCCGAACGCGGATTCATTCGCGAAGGATACTTTGCCGACCTGGTATTGGTCGATACGGAAGCGCCGTTTATTGTACACAGAGATAACCTGCTTTATAAATGCAAGTGGAGTCCATTTGAAGGACACAGCTTCAGCTCACAAGTGCTCAAGACCTGGGTAAACGGACACATGGTTTACTCGGATGGAAAAATCGATGATTCTATTCTCGGAATGCGATTGTCCTTCAAACACGACTGATGCGGTTCGGAGCCATCCTTGTGTTCATTATCGTACTAAACTCCTGTACGCCGCAGGAAGAAGGCCGTCCGGCTGGAATTTTGTCCCCCGACAGCATGGCTGTGCTGATGCATGAAATCCACATGGCGGAAGCCGGTATTCAATCCACAGCGCTTGAGCCTGTAGAAATAAAAAAAGCTGTTGCCGGAGCAAGATATGCTGAGGTGCTTTCCAGGCACGGACTGGATGTAGTCGATTTACAGGTCAATTTCGAATATTACCGTAACCGACCTGAAGAATTCCGAGAAATCTACGCTGATGTCATCAGCCGGATGGAATCTGAGACGGCCAGGGCAGTCAATCGGCCGGTTGTTCCCTGATACAATCATTCACCAGGTCAGGCTCAAACCCTCTGGACATGGCATACGACGCAAGTTTCCAATTCCGTTTACGGGGATCTTTCTCGCGCTCCAGTCGTGAACGTTTAGAGATGACTTCGCGCAATTTCCGCGTATAATCCGTTTCAGAAATGGCTCGGAGCGCAATACGGATACAGGCTTCTGAAACACCTTTTGCCTTCAGCGCAGAACGGATGCGAATACGTCCCCAGCCCAGCTGCCTGAATTTCCCTCCTGCGTAGGCTACTGCGAAGCGTTCCTCACTCAAAAACCGCTCATCAATAAGCCGGACAATCATCGCATCTGCCGACCGTGCATCAAGTCCTAATCCACCGAGTTTTTCACGGACCTCCTGTTGGCTGCGCTCCTGAAAGGCACACCACTTGCAGATCTTCTGCCAGATGATCTCCTCGGGAAAGGTCTTGCGAGGACCATTTCCTGATAACTCAGTCCGGTATGGCATCGATCAGCGCCTTGGTGTAGGAAGAAACGGGCTCATCGCATACTTGCCGTGCTTCACCGATTTCTTCTATTCGTCCTTTATTCATCACCATGATCCTATCGCTCATGTATCGGACAACTGACATATCGTGCGAGATGAACACATATGTCAATCCCAGATCCGATTTCAATTCATTCAACAGATTCAGCACTTGGGCCTGAACCGACACATCCAGTGCAGATACCGATTCATCGCAAATCAGAAAAGCGGGATCCACAGCCAACGCACGCGCTATACAAATACGTTGCCGTTGTCCACCTGAAAACTGATGTGGATAACGGTGCTGCCACTCGGGTCGAAGTCCGACGCGTTCGAGCAACCAATTTAACTTCTTTTTCCGGTTGGCATCATTTCCATGCAAGCCATGCACCTCCATCGGCTCTAGAATTGCCTGACCGACCGTCAAGCGCGGATTGAGTGAAGAATATGGGTCCTGAAAGACCAACTGCACCCGCTTCCGAAAATCACGGATTTGCTTGCTCTCCATTTTCAACAAATCGGACCCTTCAAATCGGATACTACCGGATGCGGCCTGAACCAAACCCAGCATACAGCGCCCTAGGGTTGTTTTACCACACCCCGACTCCCCCACAAGGCCCAGTGTCTCTCCACGATATACATCGAAAGAAATTCCATCAACGGCTTTGAAGAAGGGCTTCGGACTAAACAAAGAAGATTTACGTCCGGCGTATGCGACAGATAGCTCCCGAACGGAAAAGACTGCATCATCAACTTGCGTGATTTGAGGTCTGGTCTGCGTTTCACTCCGTAAGACCTTTTCGGAATTCATCACTTCAACCGGATTCGCTACATCATCAAGAAAATCAGACATCACAGGAAGCTTTGGCTTTTCAAGATTGATGGAGGGCCGGCAAGCGAGCAGACCACGCGTATACGGATGTTGAGGATTATTAAATACATCGTCGACCTTACCCTGTTCAACCGGATTGCCACGGTACATCACCAACACATCATCTGCGATGTGCTTCACCACACCCAAGTCATGGGTAATGAAAATCATGCCCATGCCTGTTTCAGCCTGCAGTTCGCGGAGCAATTCGAGGATGGATGCCTGCACGGTCACATCCAGGGCCGTAGTCGGTTCATCGGCAATCAGTAGATCCGGCTTACAGGAAATCGCCAGAGCAATCATCACCCGTTGCTTTTGTCCACCACTGAGTTCGTGTGGATAGCGGGAAATCAGCTTCTCCGGATCGGGCAGCCTCACTTTTCTGAATACGTCCACCACTTCGGCCATCGCCGCCTTCCGGCCTAGCCCCTTGTGGAGCATGAGGGCTTCCGCAACCTGTTGACCGCAGGTATGAACGGGATTGAGGCTCGACATGGGCTCCTGAAAAATCATGGCAATTCGACTTCCCCGTATGGTGCGCAGATGTTGCTCATCGGACTTCAGTAAATCCTGTGCGAGCAAACCACCCGAAGGCGAATAGATGATCTCGCCCTGCGTTACACGCCCTCCGGCCTGCCGAATCAGACCCAAAATGGCCAAAGAGGTGACTGACTTGCCAGAGCCAGATTCTCCGACAATGCTGAGCGTACGACCGGCCTCCACCCGAAACGATACGTTGCGGATGACCTCGTACTGTTCGGCTGATTTTCCGAACGCTACAGCCAATTGCCGAACCTCCAACAAAGGATTCACCATTCCGGTACGCTGATCCATCTACAGCTGAAATTAACTGCGATGCGGATGCGTGGGACACACCTGAGCGATCACTTTACTCACAGCACGGCATGAAAAAAGGCGGCACCCTGTGGGCACCGCCTTTTTCTGATTGATTCGATTCAGATTACTCCACGATTACACGGATATTCTCAACGTGATCGGCAGTACGGAACTGAAGCGTGTAGATGCCTGAAGCAAGACCGCCTACTGAGAATTCGAACTTGTTCGAACCTTCATCGGCATTGCGGTTCTCAACAACTACCAGGCGTCCGGCTGCATCCATCATAGACACAAGCACATCCTGGTTCTTGTCGCTGGTGAAGCTTACGTTCAGGAGATCGCTGGCAGGGTTCGGGTAAGCAAGCAGGTTGAGGGCAGAGCCTTCGCCTTCGCGAACACATTGAATAACGCTGATACCGGTCTTGGCGCGAGAAGCACCCGTTCCGCAGGCATTGATAGCACGAACGCTGAGTGTCAAACCAGAGCCGGGGCTTGAACCACCACGAACCTGCAGGTTTTTAGTTCCCTGACCTGAAAGGATGGTGAATCCGGTAGGAACACTCCAAGTGTACGTTGATGCACCAACAACCGTAGCGACATCATAGTTGACAATTCCGTTGGTACAAACAGCACTCGGACCGTTGATTACACCGGGGATTCCAGGTGCACCGATAACGGTTGCGCTGCGAGCAGATCCGGTACCGCAACCGTTGGTTGCAGCTACCGTGATGTTACCAGAAGTGAAGTTTCCTGCGAAGTTCACAGAAATGGTAGCACTTCCCTGACCAGACACGATAGTCGCACCGGCAGGAACTGTCCAGCTATAACCAGTAGCATTGCTTACTGAAGCGGCAGTGAACGTTGCTCCTGAAGTTCCGCAAAGACCTGTGAGCTGACCACTGATGCCGGTAGGCGTGAGCGGGTTGTCAAGGATGACATTACGTGTACGTGACGGACCGCTTCCGCATGCGTTGGACGCGTAAACGGATACAGAACCACCTGTAAATCCAGCACTAAACTGTACCTGGATGATGTTGGTGAGGTTACCGCTAACAATCGTTGCGCCTGCAGGTACTGACCAGTTGTAGTACTGGGCACGAGCAACAGAACTTACAGAATAGGTTACTGTAGCGCCTGGGCAAACCTTGGCAGCACCGGAAATTGAGGGCGGAGTTACAGGAGAGGTGATCTGAACACCGATGGTCAGGCATGAAGTGGCACCTGAACCGCAGTCGTTGCTGGCAGTTACACAGATGTCACCGAATACACCAGCCTGAACTACGCTGTTTGGCCAACGAACCGAGAGAGAAGTTGTTCCCTGTCCGGAAACCACATCGGTACCGGCAGGAACCGTCCAGTTGTAAGAAGTAGCACCGGCAACAGGAGCGATTGTGTAGGTGAACACATTGCTACCCGGAGTACAGATCGAAGTTGAACCGGAAACAGGTCCAGCGTTCGGAACAGCATTGATGGTAACCACCATGGTGCTGCTTTCTGCAGGACACTGGAACGGAGCATTCGTAGTGAGTGTGAGGGATACCGAACCGGCAGCGATATCAGCAGCGCCGGGAATATACGTCGCGCTCATTGTAGTTGCGTTCGGAGAGAAGGTACCGTCACCGCTCGTAGACCAAGAAGCTGAAGATGCACCACCGCCGAAGCTACCGCTCAGGGTTACGTCATCACCGCTGCAGATAGTCTGGTCAGCTCCTGCGTCAACAGTTGCCGGATTGAGACAGCCGCAACCTTCGTCGATCTGACCGTCGCAGTTGTTATCGGTACCATCGTTACATACTTCAGTAGCTGCAGGATTGATAGCATCGTCGTTGTCGTTGCAGTCACCGCTGTCGGTTACGTAACCGGCAGGAGCACCGGTACAGGTAGCCTGACTGGCGTTCGGATTACCGTATCCGTCACCATCAGAATCTGCATAATACGTAACAGAATTATCGATCACCAGCGACAGGATTTCAGTATCGCAACCGCTCACCGAGCTGTAAGTACCACTCTGCGTGTATGTATTGCCATCTACTGACCATGTGTAGCTGTCACAAGCAGAAGCCGTGGTTGTATTGCTGGTAGAAGGCGTGATGGTCAGTGACAACACTTCAGTTACACAAGATGAAGGCACAATCGTACCGGTGGACACCACCAGATTATCTACCGTTACATATGCATTGGCAGTTGATGTGGATATCGTAATGCTGTTGATCTGTGCACTACCGGCAACGAATCCTCCGAAATTGGTTGCTGAAGAAGTACTGAAGCTTTCAGTGCTTCCATCAGACAAATTCAATGTAATGGTTCCAGGAATGTTGGCGAAACTGATGTCGGTAACGAAAATATTGGCTCCAACAGAAGTCACACCGGGGCTGAAATCGATGGTGAGGCTTGAGAGGGTGTTCGTACTCAACACCATGCTGCCACCGGATTGACCAAGATACAAACCTCCATTCGCATTGGCCGTCCAGCTCGGTGAACCTGCACCGAAGTTGCCGGTTAAAGAAGGATAGTATCCAGCAGAGATGGAATTGAACGTTTCGGTAGAAGACAGTGTATACCCTGCGGTAGCTACAGCTGAGGTAAGGTTGCTCAACGAATTGTAAAAAGTCGAACCCGATCCAGCAGTATAGGTTCCTGAGGCGGTGTACGTCTGACCGTTCACACTCCAGGTATAACTGTCACAGGCAGATGCAGTGGTGGTGTTCGTTCCGGAAGGAGTGATGCCCAACATCAGGATTTCAGTGGCACATCCACTTACGCTACTGTATGTGCCGCTTGCGGTGTATGTGTTTCCATCGACGCTCCAAGTATAACTATCACAAACTGAAGCAATGGTTGTGTTGGAAGTAGACGCCGTGATGGTCAAGCTAAGTACATAGTCCTGGCAGTTTGCGTAGTAGGAATAGGTACCAGAAGCAGTGTATGTCTGGCCATCCTGAGCCCAAGTGTAACTGTCACAGGCAGAAGCCGTGGTTACTATGGCAGCAGCAGGTGATCCAGTCACGTCCCAAGAGCAAGTCGTGGTGTTGAAGGAAGCTGTCTCGTAGCAAGCCAGGGTAGGCTGTGCAGGCTGTGTACCGGTTACATCCCATGAACAAGTCGTGGTGTTGAACGAAGCAGACTCATAGCAAGCCAGCGTAGGCTGAGCAGGCTGAGTGCCCGTTACATCCCAAGAGCATGTATTCGTGTTGAACGAAGCTGTCTCCCAGCAAGCCAGCGTAGGC
>JAJTFW010000071.1 GCA_021299095.1 Sphingobacteriales bacterium
GTATGACAGTTTTGTGGTAGGTTCAAGTGCAGTTCTTCAATTGAACTTTTGTGCTAAAAATTCGCCACTTCGCCAAGCCGCAAAACGTTAGCAAACATAAACTCTCAGCGACACTATCAACCGCTTTTTTTCGATTACTTGAGCAAGCTAGCACCAACAACTGGTGTAATCCCGCCCAAACTTTGACCTGAATAAAATAGGATTTTCCCTACCTTTCCTCCCCAATCCTACCCTATGCGCATTTCATTTCTCCTTGGCCTCGGCATGTTGCTGCTGGCCTCTTGCAATAACACGGTGTACAAGAGCCATACGGCCAAGTCGATGGAGATTTACGGGCCGGGGGTGATGCACCTGCCGGTGGTGGCCGACCTCTCGGTGCGCACGGCCAAGGTGAGCTTCAGCGTGAATGATAAAAACACATCGATGAATATGCGGCAGCTGCGCGAAGCGGCCATTGCCGGTGCCCTGCAAGAGCATAAGGCCGATGTGCTGGTGGAACCCAGTTTCAGCCTGGAACGCAAGCGGCGCGTAAATACCTTAACGGTGAGCGGCTGGCCGGCCGATTATACGCAGTTCCGGACCATGGATACCACCGACATCCGCCTGATGGATGCCGGTACCCTGCACCGCGCCGAAACCAGTACCCCTGTAACTGAAGCCGAGCGTCCACGCAAGCGGATTGGAGCAGCTGTTGCTCTCACGGTTACGGGAGTTATCCTCCTGTTGTCACTCACCCTTGCCGCCTTTTAAACCCATGCGGTACCGCCATCAACTTCTGGTTATGCTGGCAAGCTTCAGCGTGCTTGGTGCATGCAAAAAAGAGGGTCCCGACCCCTTTGCGCCTATGCTGGTGGTGAGGATCACAGTCGACTCCACGCAGGAGCGCCTGGGCAATGCCGGCACACCCAGTGCCCTGCCCGCAGGTCACGCCGCACAGCATCCGCAGTTCAACCGCATATCGGCCCACTACCTGGAGCTGGCACCCAATGCCGGAACCCTGCTCGGCACCGGAGCCATTGTGTATCACGCTCCCGAAACCACCGCCGGTGGCAGCAATGCCATCGACTTTGCTCGCTCCTCGGTGGTGAAACCCGGTGAGGTGTTCCTGCAAGTACCCCTCAGCAGCATAACACCGGGCGACTACGAATGGGTGAGGCTATCGGTCTCTTACCAGAATTACGATGTGGTGTTTTACTATAACAACATGCCCATCACCGGCACCATTGCCAGTTTTGTGGGCTACAACACCTATATCCGCACGCTGCTGCTGAAAAACCAAAGTGTTGCCGTGAACGCCAACAAGCTGCAAGGCTTCTGGGGCATCGAAACACCCTTTAGTGTCACGACCGGGCAAGCCCCTCCGGGTGCCACCACGGTTCCCAATCCACTCTTCGCCACTTCGCCCATTCCGCAAGGCTCGTGCGTGGTAACAGGCAAGTTTGCACAGGCGCTGAACATCACAGGTAATGAAACAGCCGACGTGAACATCACGCTGTCGCTGTCGGGTAACAACAGCTTCGAGTGGATTGATACCAACTCCAACGGCTTGTGGGACATCGATACCAGCGGTGCAGAACAGGTGGTTGACATGGGCTTGCGCGGACTGATTCCGCAGCGAAACTGAATGTCCCTGCCGTGCAGTTACGAACTTCCCTGCTGAACAGCCTCTCTACTGCACTCCGGCAGTTTCCTCTACTCATTGTATTGCTTTACGCATTGGTGGAGTTTTTTCCGCGCTTTGCTGCCGTGGATGTGATGGGCAGCCAGTGGCTGTTTCTGGCACTACTCAATTGCGCTACGCTGGTGTACTTGGTGGTGCGCGCATACCAGGCCCCAATAGCGTTTCTAAACTCCACTTCCCTGCGCCTCCTGGGCGGATTCCTGCTGGTATCGGCAGCCTCATTCCTGGTGGCCTACAATGTGATTGAAAGCCTCGTGACCTACAGCAGGCTGCTCACTGCAGGCATTGCCTGGTTTAATCTGTGCATCTTGCTCAGCAACCGGCCCGGACTCACGGTGAAGGCTATCCGCTTCATTGCCCTGGTGCTTATTGTGCAGTCGGCGCGTGAGCTCTGGGGATTCTTTGAAGCCCTACCTCCGCAGGGTTCAATCGACGACCTTATCGCCTCGATGCGCGGCAATGCCGGCAACAAGAATTTTTTAGGCGCAGGCATTCTGTTGCGTATCCCTTTTCTGTTGGTGTTGCTGCACGATAACAAGCGATTGCTCAATGGTATTGCCCTGGTTGGCTTGCTGCTGGGCGTTTGCACACTACTCATCATCAATTCACGGTCGACCTACCTGGGACTCTTGCTCATTTCGGGTCTGTACATTGGGTTTACCCTCGTGCGTGGACTGAAGGAGCGAAACCATGGGCTAATTCTTCGTCCCGTATTATATGCCGGTACGCTGCTGCTTGCACTGGCCTGCACGCAGGTGGTGTTCTCGCGCATCAGTGCTGCGGGCCCACAGGGCAGCTATGGTGAGGCGGGCAAGCGCATGGCCTCCATTTCGTTTTCGAACGAAGGCAGCAGCGGACGTGTGCGGCTGTGGGAGAGTGCGGTGGACTTCATCGGCAAACATCCGCTTTTGGGTGGAGGCTATGGCAATTGGAAAATCCACAGCATCCCCTACGAGGCCAGCTCGGTACGCGGATTCGGAATCCGTAAGCATGTACACAACGACTACCTCGAAGTAACGGCCGATACCGGCATCGCCGGCGGACTCCTCTACACCGGATTCCTGCTGAGTATTCTCCTGCTGGGAGCACGGCTGAGCCTGGGTCGCGATAAACCCGACCATGTGCGGCTATACGCTTCCGTTATGACCCTGTCGCTGTTGGCCTTCCTATCCGATTCACTGTTCAACTTCCCGATGGAACGACCCAACATGTTCCTGCACCTGCTGTTCTGTGCAGCAGGAATCATTGCCATGCATTTGCGGTGGCGAGGTGCAGAAGACACAGGTCGCGTGTCCATAACACCCATCAACGCCGTTTTGCTGGTATTGGCCATCGGCACTACCTGGGTATCGGCGCAGGCATACCGCAGTATGGCGGTACAGCGCACGGTGCGCACAGAATGGTTCGGCCTCACCAAACCGGCGCGTCCGCCTTTTCGCTCGGCCGATATCAATCCGCGCTTTCCGGCCATTCCCAACCTGAACGAAATTGGAATGCCCATTGCCTGCATGAAGGCGAAGTACTTGGTGCAGGAACGGAAATTTGCGGCCGCCCGTATAGAGTTAGATGCAGGCAACGCGGCCACACCGCAATCGCCCGGCGAACCAGCAGGCTTTTGAAAAGCGCTATGCCATTGCCCGTGCCCTGCAGGATACAGCTGAGATGCAGGCCGCTTTCCGACTCAAAACCGACATACACCCCGAAGCTTCGGATTACATCCTCCACGCGACCGCCGTGTTTGAACGCAGTGGTGACAGCCTCGAGCGTGATCGTATTTTACGCGTCGGCGAAACGGTTTTTCCGGGAAGGGTGAAAAAAGGCTACCGAAACTGAAGCAACATCAGATCAGGCAAAGTAGCTGCCGTTGCAGGCTTACTTTATCCTGCAGCTTCGCCGCCAAACTTTCAATCGCAATTCGCTCTTGCACCATGGTATCGCGGTCGCGCACCGTTACCATACCGTCTTCCAGCGTTTGATGATCGACCGTAACACACAGGGGCGTACCAATGGCATCCATACGGCGGTAGCGCTTGCCGATGGAATCCTTCTCCTCGTACAAACACAGGTGATCGAGCTTCAGGCGATTCATGATATCACGGGCTTTTTCGGGCAAACCATCTTTCTTCACCAGCGGTAATACAGCCACCTTGTAGGGCGCCAAAAATGCAGGAATGCGGAGTACAGTGCGTGTTGAGCCGTCTTCGAGTACTTCTTCCGTGTAGGCTTCTGAAAGCGTGGCGAGGAATAGGCGATCGAGACCGATGGAGGTCTCCACCACATACGGGATATAATTCTCGTTCTCTTCCGGATCGAAGTACTGCTGCTTACGACCACTGAACTGCTCGTGGTTGCGCAAGTCGAAATCGGTGCGGCTGTGGATGCCCTCGAGCTCTTTGAAGCCAAACGGGAATTCGAATTCAATATCGCAGGCGGCATTGGCGTAGTGCGCCAGCTTGATGTGATCGTGGAAACGGTAACGGCTTTCGGGGAATCCGAGGCTGCGGTGCCAAGCCATGCGTGTGGCTTTCCACTGCTCGTACCAATCGAGTTCTGTGCCGGGCTTCACAAAAAACTGCATCTCCATCTGCTCAAATTCGCGCATGCGGAAAATGAACTGACGTGCAACGATTTCGTTTCGGAACGCCTTACCCGTTTGTGCAATGCCGAACGGAATCTTCATGCGGCCGGTCTTCTGCACATTCAGAAAATTGACAAAAATACCCTGCGCGGTTTCGGGGCGCAGGTAAATGGTGCTCGAATCCTCGGTCACCGAGCCGAGTTGTGTACTAAACATCAGGTTGAACTGGCGTACATCGGTCCAATTGCGGGTACCACTCACCGCACAGGTAATTTCCAGGTCGATGATGAGCTGACGCACTCCTTCGAGGTCGTTGGCTTCCATCGCATCCTTGAAAAGGGTATTGATCTGATCGATTTTTTGCTGATTCTCGAGCACCCGTGCGTTGGTGCTTCGGAACATGGCTTCATCAAAATCGGCAAAGCGTGCGCGGGCTTTCTCCACCTCCTTGTTGATCTTGCCTTCAATTTTGGCTACATGGTCCTCGATGAGTACATCGGCGCGGTAGCGTTTCTTTGAATCCTTGTTGTCGATCAGCGGATCATTAAACGCATCCACGTGTCCGGAAGCTTTCCAGGTGGTGGGATGCATAAAGATGGCTGCATCGATGCCCACGATGTTCTCGTTGAGCTGCACCATGGCTTTCCACCAATACTCACGCAGATTCTTCTTCAGCTCCACGCCCATCTGGCCATAATCGTACACCGCGCTCAATCCATCGTAGATCTCGCTCGACTGAAAAATAAATCCGTATTCCTTGGCGTGGCTGATGATGTTGCGGAACCGCTCTTCGCCTGTGAGCTGCTTCACCGTAGTTGTTGACATGCGGCAAAGATAGGCCTTGGTCAGGATTCGCCCTTGCGTGCAGCGAGCGGGGGAATCACGACCTTTGCGGCATGGACCGGATTTACCTCGACCACAACAGCACCACGCCGGTTGATGCGCATGTACTGGAGGCGATGCTGCCGTATTTCCGGGAACATTTCGGAAATGCATCGAGCCGCACCCATGCCTTTGGCTGGGTTGCAGCCGCAGCGGTAGAGCAGTCCAGGCGCGAAGTGGCAGGACTTATTGGTGCTGAGCCCGATGAAGTGGTGTTCACCTCGGGTGCGACCGAGGCCCTCAACATCGCCATTCACGGCATTTGCAGTGCTTACGGTAGCCGCGGACGCCACCTGGTGGTTTGTGCGAGTGAACACAAGGCCGTACTTGAACCCATTGAGGCCCTTGAATTACAAGGCTGGTCGGTGACACGCATCGACATCGACCGTGAAGGCATCATCGATTATGCAGGTTTACAGGAAGCCATCCGAAGTGATACCGTACTGGTGGCGGTAATGTTCGCCAACAACGAAACCGGAGTCATCCAAGATGTGGAGCGCATTGGACAGCTGGCGCACGAACGGGGTGCGGTATTCCTGTGCGATACCACACAAGCCGCAGGGAAAGTGCGTGTGGATGTGCAGGCGCACAACATCGGCGTATGCACACTTTCGGGACACAAACTGGGTGGGCCCAAGGGTGTGGGCGCCCTTTACATCCGACGCAAACATCCGCGCGTGAAGGTGTCGCCGCTAAGCTATGGCGGAGGACAGGAGCGCGGCATTCGTCCGGGCACTCTCAACGTTCCGGGCATTGTGGGATTGGGAACAGCCTGCCGACTGGCCTCCGAGCGGCTTTGGGATTACGGCAGCAGGGTTTCGAGACTACGCACCATACTGGAACAAGAGTTGTGCGTTGAACTCCAGCTTGGACACATCAACGGCAGCGTGCGCAGCCGATTGCCCAACACCACCAACATCCGCTTTTCTTCTATCCGTGCGGAGCGCCTCATCACAGCCTTACCAGGCATTGCCTGTAGCGCGGGGTCGGCCTGCACCTCGGCCTTGCCCGAACCCAGCCATGTGTTGCAGGCCATGGGACTGAACGAAGAAGCCTGCCACTCCAGCTTGCGGTTTAGCCTGGGTACCGACACGACCGAAGTTGAAATCCGACAGACCATCACACAGATCGAAACGGTGTTACGCGCAGCGAAAGCCTGAGCCCGACATGGATCGGAAATTCGCCCTCAGAAGCAGAGATGCGATGAAACAATGTACACAGGAGCAAGGGCGAAGCCTTTGCATTTCAATGTGATAAATTAGCCGGGATGCTGAGGCCCTGTTCATAATTCAACTCAAAGGCCGTCACAAAACCGCGCGTAAACGCCCGAGCGGAATTAGCTTTGTGTTCTGTTTATTCGTCATGTTTTCCCAACAGTATACCGCACAAATTCTACAGCGCTATTCCCTTCCCGGAACGCAGCGCCGAAGTGCGGTTTCTACCCAGTTGGAAGATTTTGTGCACGAACTCTCGGTGGCTTTTGAAGTGCCGGGCGATTTTGATGCGGCACGTTTTTCAGTATTCCCCCTCGAAATCATTACCGATTACATCCGCAAGACGCATCGGCATTACCTGTTCCGCAAGCTCCCCGAAATGGAGCAGAGCATCAACCTTCTGCTCCAGGATTACAACGACGGACATCCGCTGCTGCACACGCTGGAGGCGTTTTATGCGGCCTACAAGACCGGCCTCAGCCTGCACATTTGCGATGAAGAAAACCACCTCCTACCCTATGTGGATTTCCTCTTGCGCGCCGATCGTACAGGCTATGACCTTCGCGAATTCCTACGGCAGACCAAACGCTACTCACTAGCTGATTTTGTTGAGGATCATCACGACGACCACGAAACCGAACTCCGCGAGATCCGCAAAACCATTTTAGCCTACCAGCCACCGGCCACTAACGGTACGCCTTACCGCATTTTGGTTCAGCAACTTGAAGTATTCGACCGCGACCTGACGGTGCACGGATACATCGAAGACCGCGTCCTCATTCCGCGCATTACAGGAATTGAGAGTAAGCTAAAGCAGCGTTCAGCCGACCTGCAAATTCCAAACTGATCTTTTCGAACACCCTCAATAAAAAAAGCACCGCGATTGCGGTGCTTTTTTCTTGAATCGAGTCCGGATCAGAAATCCGAATCGAACTTGAGTTCCTGGTGCTCACGGTCGACGCCGACACCGGCCTTCTTGTACTCGGACACACGCTTCTCGAAGAAATTGGTTTTACCTTCAAGGGAAATGGTCTCCATGAAATCGAAGGGGTTTTCGCTGTTGTAATACTTCGGATATCCGAGCGAGTTCAGCAGACGATCAGCTACAAACTCGATGTACTGACACATCAACTTGGCGTTCATGCCGATCAGGTTCACCGGCAAGGCATCGGTCACGAATTCCTGCTCGATCCGCACGGCATCGGTAATGATGGCATACACTTCATCCTGCGTTAACTTGTGCTTTAACATACCGTAGAGCAGGCAGGCGAAATCGCAGTGCAAACCTTCGTCGCGCGAGATAAACTCATTGGATGTGGCGAGGCCGGGCATCAATCCGCGCTTCTTGAGCCAGAAAATAGAGCAGAACGAACCGCTGAAGAAAATTCCTTCTACGGCAGCAAAGGCCACCAGGCGGTGTACAAAACTTCCGTTGTCGATATAGCGCAGAGCCCAGTCCGCCTTCTTCTTCACACAAGGAACTGTTTCGAGCGCGTTGAAGAGGCGATGCTTTTCGTTGGGGTCCTTTACATAGGTATCAATCAACAGCGAGTACATCTCCGAGTGGATGTTCTCGATCATGATCTGGAAACCATAGAAACACCGTGCTTCTGGAAGTTGTACGGCATTCATCATGTTCACCGCCAGGTTTTCATTCACGATACCATCGCTGGCTGCGAAGAAGGCAAGCACATGGGTGATGAAGTGACGTTCTCCATCGTTGAGGCGATCCCAGTCTTTCAAGTCAGCCGAGAGATCCACTTCCTCCGCAGTCCAGAAACTGTTCTCGGCCTTTTTATACATTTCCCAAATCTTATCGTACTTGATGGGAAAGAGTACAAAACGCTCTTTGTTTTCCTGAAGCAGGAGTTCGTCTTCCATGTAAGTGTTTGCCATAATGCTGGATACAGGTTGTTGCAAGAATATTTTTTAGAAAGAAAACGAGCCATGCGGCTCGCCCAACAAAAGAACGGAATACACCTGCGAAGGCCAACTCAAAGCCCCGCTGTTTTTGAACAGCGGGCAGCATGTTTTGAACAAGCCCAAACAAAAGCGCCCCGAAATCCGGGGCGCCGATTGAATCAGGGTTGAGCCGTTTTAGCCCAAATAAGCCTTGAGGAGTTTGTTGCGGGAGTTTTGGCGAAGGGTTTTGATCGCCTTCTCCTTGATTTGACGAACCCGCTCGCTGGTGAGATCGAACTTCTCACCGATTTCTTCCAGTGACAATCCGTGCTGGATGCCGATACCGTAAAACATCTTGATGACGTCCTGCTCACGCTCGCTGAGGGTGGCCAGGGAACGGTTGATTTCCTTTTGGAGGGACTCGTTGATCAACGCAGAGTCGGCACCCGGACTATCTCCGTTTTCCAATACATCCAGGAGGGTAGAATCTTCACCCTGGATCAAAGGAGCATCCATCGACACGTGTTTGCCCGGCATTTTCATGGTGTTGGCCACCTTATCCATGGGCAGATCGAGGACTGCGCTAAGTTCTTCGGGACTGGGCTCGCGCTCGAACTTTTGCTCGAGTTCAGAAAAAGCCTTTTTCACCTTATTGGCCGCACCCAACTGGTTGAGCGGGAGGCGAACGATACGTGCTTGTTCGGCCAGGGCCTGCATGATGCTTTGGCGAATCCACCACACTGCGTAGGAAATGAACTTGAAACCGCGGGTCTCGTCGAATTTCTTGGCGGCCTTGATCAGTCCGAGGTTGCCCTCGTTGATCAGATCCGGAAGACTAAGTCCTTGAGTTTGATATTGCTTGGCAACCGAAACCACGAAACGGAGGTTTGCGCGGACCAGTTTCTCCAAGGCTTTTTGATCACCCGTGCGGATGCGTCGGGCGAGTTCTACTTCTTCTTGAGCGGTGATGAGTTCCTCTTTTCCAATCTCCTGCAGGTACTTCTCAAACGAGGCGCTTTCACGGTTAGTAATTGATTTTGTGATCTTTAGCTGACGCATATCGGACGGTTTAGTGGCTCCCGGCAGGAAAAAAAGGGGTGCCGTAATGGGGGTGCAAGTTACAATTTTTTAACACGATGTCAAGGATTTTCTTCGGTGCTGTTGTCAAGTAACAAACCGCCGAATGTTCAATTCCTCTATTGACTACTAACCATAACGACACAAGTAGCTGATTAGTGTACTCTTCGCCGAAATAAATTACGTGATGCGGAATTGGTTGAAGTGTAATCCTGTTCATAAACTCTAATGGACAGGCTCAAATCGCCTGGCTACCCTTCCTACTTTTCGGGCTGTATCGTGGCAACCATGGGCTTTAGCAAAAACCAACTCGAGGAACTCAATTACATCGAAATCAGACTTCGCCAATTCGAAAGCATGAGCCGGGATTCGGGCATCGACCTGGACAACTGGATGGCGGAAGCCGATTTCCCCGAAGTATCCGAATCGGGTCGTGCGGCGATTCTGGCCCGCAACGAAGCCCGTGGGGCTTTGTTTTCATCGGTGGCTCCTGCCAAAAGCGGCAGCGAAGTAAAAAGCTGAACTTTCCTCAATTTCCTTATCTTTTCATCGTTCGGAAGGGACAGGCTACAACGCCTCCGCACCGACATGACCATGCCACTGAAGCACTTCATCGCCATCCTGTTGTTCTACGCCTTACCGGCGCAGGCCCAGTATTTTGATGTATGCACGCTACTGAACAAATCGGATGCGGCGCAAGTTCTGTTGGTTCCAGCGTCCGGCAACTATGTTCTTCCGTCCGACACCCAAAATCTATCGCAATGCCGGCAATCCCTTCAACGTGAATCCGCAACCGGTAGTCAGAAGTCGATTCGCAAAGCGGCTGTTGCTTGCGGTTGGCTCGAATTGGCGGCTGCTCGGGGACCGGAAGCGGCAAAGCTGTTTGATGAAGCATTGGAAATCAGCCTGAAGTTGGACGACAAGCACGGCATCACCGACGACCTGATTGCCTGCGGCCTTGCCTATGAAGCATCGGGAAAGAACGACGATGCACTTGATTACTTTGAACGTGCGTCGGTATTTGCCGAAAACCTGGAACGTAGCGCTGTGGTTGCGTTCCTCACTGCCAAGG
>JAJTFW010000072.1 GCA_021299095.1 Sphingobacteriales bacterium
GTTTGGCTCCGGTTACGGCATTTCTGCCCGGACCCCTTGCCGCTGCGTTTTGCAATCCCGCACCTGTCGATACGACCCATTCGTGGAGCGTTGGATGTGCATACGCACAACCGTATTTCGTCGACGGTCATGCGGTGATTGCACTTGCGTTCAATTCACCCGACACAAAAGCCGGGAGACTTCAGGCTGGTATCCTGCGTTCAGGGAATAGTTGGTACAGGCGCTATACTCTGGCTGCTGGATTCAGCCGCTCGTTTGGGCGTGGTTCGGTGGTCGGGTTGAACGCCGAGATGCGAACGCTGTCGATTGCGGAGGGTTTCGGGAACGAACGGGCAGCGGCCGTGCAGGCTGCGTGGCGCATGCCCCTCAGTCCGCAGCTACAAACTGTTGCTGCTTGCCGGATTCCCATTGTGGCCGGAGTACAAACACCGCCACAGGTGTGGATGGGTGTACGTGCAAAATGCTCAGCTTCCTTTCAACTTGAAACGGCCGTACGGGTCGACTCAGTATCTGCCAGCGTATCCGCGGGGATGCACTATATGCCAAAGCCCGGTCTCAGTATTCGTGCAGGTATGTCGTTTTTTCCCTTTCGTCCGGGGCTATTGGTCCGCTTGCATACGGGTGGTTTACTGCTTTTGCTGGCCATCGAATCGCACCAGGCGCTTGGTGTTACACCGGCTGGTGGTTTTGAACTGGGAGGAAGCAGACAATGAGGTGTTATATGTTTGGGCTCTTGCTACTTTGCCTGTGCCCTGCAGTTGTTTGCGCTCAGGTCAACGATGAACTGTTGGTCGATCCCGAACGGTTTCGGCCGGTTGATGCCGATATCGCCATTGAGCCGGATGAGCAAACAGCGGTTGCCTCCATCGATCTGAACCGTGCGGAGCTGGAAGACCTGCAGTCTCATCCGATGATTGGTCCAACGATGGCATTGGCTGTCATTGCGCATCGCAATCGCTTTGGCGACTTGTTGGGCCCGGAGGAACTGCAAGTTGTGGAGGGTTTCGATACGGCCTGGATTCGGCGGGTGCGACCCCTGTTGCGTTTTGGAATACCACTCATCGATCAACGGTTTCGTCTGCAATCGTTACTGTCCGAGTCCTCACATGAACTGCTCTTACGGCAACGGATATCCTCAGATGACGATATCGGTTATGATAACGACGGAAATTATCCCTTTTATCAGGGCGATGCCCAGTACCTGATGATGCGCTATCGGCTGCGCGCGGGTCGTCACTTGAGTGTGGGTATTCTGGCCGAAAAAGATCCCGGTGAGCAGTGGATTACGCGCAGAGGAGGACGCATGGATTTTTTCAGCTGGTCGGTTATGCTGAGGCCGGAGCGCTTCATCAAGAGTATCTGCATCGGCGACTTTCAGGTGCAGTTCGGACAGGGTCTGGTGATGTGGTCCGGTGTTTCACTTGGGAAAGGGAATGAGGTGAGTGGAATATCACGAAGGGGCGTAGGTGTCCGTTCATACAACTCTCCGGTTGAGAGTGGATTCCAGCGTGGATTGGCGATTTCTTTTTCGCGCCGATTTTGGACGCTGGACACATGGTGTTCCTATCGTAAACTCGATGCAATCTTTGTTCCCACCGATACAACCTACACTCGTTTCGCCATATCCTCTATTCAGGAATCGGGCTTGCACCGGAATGCCGATGAACTGGCGCGAAAGGCCAATCTCGGATCCTGGTCGACGGGATTGCATCTGATGCATGAACGTGCCAGGTTTGTACACGAATTCACTCTGGCCATGGTGCGCTACGATCGGGCTTTGTGGGCGGGTGATGATCCTTACGAACGCTTCGATGCATCGGGTCGCACGTTGTCTGCCGCAGCGTATACCCTTCGGCTACGGCTGAACAATGGAATCGCGTTTACGGAATTCGCTACGGACGCAGAAGGCCATCCGGCCTGGTTATCGGGGCTTGTGCTCATGCCCGATCGCCGGTGGACATTGAGTGCACACTTCCGCAAGTACAACCGGGCCTATCATGCCCCTGCTGCCGATGCGTTCCGCGAGGGATCCCGTACACGAAACGAGCAGGGCCTTTACCTCGGTGCCCGCTACCAGGTTCATCGCACGGTATACCTGCAAGCCTGGTACGATCGCTTCCATTTTCCCTGGTTGCGTTATACGCAGTCCGAACCAGTCTGGGGTCGGGAATGGCAGCTGCAATTGGTGCATAGTCCTAGCAGGAATACTGAACTGCAGTTGCGCTATCGGGTGGAGGAGAAGCCGGTTGATGGTGGCGAGGGTGTTTTCCGCATGCCTCATGCAGCTCAACGACGAAGTCTCCGGCTGGATTTGTCGTGGATGCAGGGAAAGAATTGGGCATTTCAGTCGAGAGTGGAGGCCAACCGAAGTGCTGAAGCAGAGCAGTACACTAAAGGTTTGCTGTTGTTTCATGAGTTCCGCTACAAGCCACTCGGAAAACCCTTTAGCCTCGTAATGCGCTTCACCATTTTCCGGACCGACGGTTACGCAACACGGGTGTACACCTATCAGCAGGACATGGCCGGTGTGTTTAGCCTGCCTGCTTTTTCCGGCCGTGGACAACATGCCTACCTGTTGTGCCGATTGCGCTTGCGCCCGGGCCTTGATCTCTGGTTGCGTTGCGGAAGAACCCTAAGCGGAGGTATAGCTGAAACCGATCTGAAATCCCAGCTCCGATGGCAGTTTTAATTGTTCTGGCCTTCGGTTTTATCGTCTGAACACCTTACATTCGTTTTAATTATGACACCTATGAAACGTCTTCATGCCGCGCTCCTGCCGGCGCTCGTGCTCCTGGTCGCTCTGAATGCCTCCGCTACTACCAGACCCACTACATACCGTATGCCTGCCGGCGTGACAACACAGGATTATCTTCCCGGAACAATCCTGCTCCGTGTCGATCCGATGTACCGGAGTCTGTGTACCGAGCACAGCATTGCCGTTCCTGCGTTTGAGCAGGCGTGCAAGAGCCTGGGTACTGTACAGGTGCGCAAGCTTTTTCCAATGCATCAGCCACCTGCCAATGCCCTCAACGAGCAGGGGAATCCGCTGGTAGATCTTTCCCTTATCTACGAGCTTAAAATTTCCAGCGGCGCATCCCTCATTAAAAGCATCAACGCGTTGCTCGTTTCAGGAGTGTTGCTGTATGCAGAGCCGAAGTTCATTCCAAGGACACAATACAATCCCAATGACCCAAGCACGGGTCTTCAATCCTTTCTTACCAAGATCAGTGCGTACGACGCATGGGACATCCACAAGGGAGACACCAATACTGTAATCGGAATCACCGATACGGGAACCGATATGGATCATCCCGATTTGCAGCCCAACATGAAACGCAATTACGCCGATCCGGTAGATGGCATCGATAACGATGGTGATGGATTCACCGACAATTACCGCGGTTGGGACCTTGGTGAAAACGACAACGATCCTGCTGTCAATGCCAGTGCTCACGGGTCGCATGTCAGCGGCTGCGCTGCTGCGGTGACCGACAACAATACCGGAGTGGCCTCCCCCGGTTTTTATTGTAAGTTCTTACCCATCAAGATTTCCGACAACACCGGCGCATTGACCCAAGCTTACGAGGGGATTGTCTACGCCGCCGATCACGGTTGCCAGATCATCAACTGCTCCTGGGGCAGCGTTGGAGGTGGAGGAACCTTCGGCCAAAACATCGTCGACTATGCCACCTTCAACAAGAACAGCCTGGTGATTGCCGCCGCGGGAAACAACGGTGCCAATCAGGAATTCTATCCAGCGGCATATGCGAATGTCATTGCAGTGGCTTCCACCGGCAGTAGCGATGCCAAGAGCGGATTTTCCAACTACGGAACGTTTATCGATGTGTGCGCACCGGGATCAAACATCTATAGTGCCATTTATGACAATACCTATGCTCCTCAAAGTGGAACATCCATGGCTTCGCCTGTCGTTGCCGGTGCTGCTGCGATTGTCAAATCCTATTTCCCATCGTTAAATGCCCTGCAGGTGGGTGAGCGGATCCGCGTCACTTGCGACAACATCTACAGCCAGAATAGCAGTTACATCGACAAGCTGGGCAAGGGACGAATCAATATGCTCAATGCACTTACGCTCAGTACGCCATCCGTACGCATGAGCAACATTTCCGTGAGCGATTACAACGACGATATTCTGGTGCTGGGTGATACCATGCGGATCACAGCCGATTTCACCAATTACCTTGATCCAACAACCAACCTGGTCGTTACACTGATCAGTACATCACCCTATGTCACTGTGCTCGATAACAGCACTACGATTGGTGCTCTGGGAACCTTGGCTTCTACCGACAACCTTCCTGATCCATTCGTAGTGAAGATCAATTCGAATGCGCCCCAGAATGCACTCATCGAAATGAAGTTTCTGATTCAGGACGGACTTTACAACGATTTTCAGATGTACTCGGTGAAGGTGAACGTGGATTATCTCAACATCACCGTGAACGACGTGTTCACTACCAACTCTAGCAAGGGGCGCATCTGTTACAACGGTACCGGACAGACCGAAGGCCTTGGATTTGATTTCAATCAAGAGGGTTCGCTCAGCTACGAAACCGGATTCATGGTGGGTGTTGCTGGTAACGTTAGCGACAATGTTCGCGGCGCTGTTGGTGGAAATACCGATGAGGATTTTCAGTCGTTCATCAACATTCAGAAAAACGAACCCGGCATCTGGTCTGATTTCGATACCTACGGTTCATTCAACGACAATACGAATGGTACTCCGCTTAACTTGCGGATGGATTACCGTACCTTGAGTTGGACACCGGTTCCCTTCTCACGTTTCCACATCTTCGAATATACCATCCGCAACACCGGAACCACCACACGCAGCAATCTGTTTGCCGGTATTTTCTCCGATTGGGATGTGCAGAATTACAACAACAACAAGGCCGACCAGGATTTGTCCCTTCAAATGGGTTACGTGTACTGCACGGATGTCAACGGATATTATGCCGGAATTAAGCTGCTCACCAGCGGAGGATTCAGGCATTACGCGCTCGATAATGTGACCGGTGGCGGTGGTGGTGTAGATGGTTCAGATGGATTGGACTCGGGTGAGAAGTTTACCACCTTGTCGACGAACCGTGCTACCGCGGGTGGTGCTGGCACAGGCAATGACGTAATCGATATTGTAGGCAGCGGACCATTCACCTTAGCGCCCGGCGACTCCGTGACGGTAGCCTTTGCATTGATTGCCGGAACTGATTTGGCCGATTTGCAAAGCAGTGCGGCCCAGGCTCAGGTGAAGTACACACTAACGACCGGAATAGCCGAAGAAGCAAACGGAGCGTTATCGAGTCCGTATCCGAACCCTGCGTCTAACCTCTTGCGCATTCCGTTTGAACTGCGCGTATCCGACCAGGTGCAGCTGCAGGTGTTCGATATTGCCGGACGACTGGTACACAGTCGGACTATCGGTACTGTACAAAGCGGTTTTCAGGAAGTCACACTGCAGGTCGGACAATTTGCTCCGGGCATGTACCGATTCACCCTCAACGGTGAACGGACGCGCCTCGCGGGGAACTTCATGAAAGATTGATTTGCGAAATACGCATTGTGAACGGGCTGTCTTTTCGACGGCCCGTTCTGTTATCGGGCTGTTGATTGTAAGATGACATCGCGGACTCCCCGGGTCTTCTCGTTGCCTTGTCCTATGCGCTCTGCGTATTCTGCCACCTTCAGGGCTTCATCGCGTTTACCAAGGAGGTTGCTGACGATACAGAGGTTGGTCAACGTCATGCCATTGGATGAATCGACCAGGTAGGACTGTTTAAAGCAGACATATGCCGAATCGGACAAACCCAGGGATGCATACAATGCACCCAGGTTGTTCAGAGCCATCACATAGTCGGGCCGTGAGGAAATGGAACGCCTGTAGCGGTCAATCGCCTTGTTCGTTTCCCCGGTCATGGAATAGATCAGCCCCACTTTGAACAAGGCATTGGTGTTGCCGGGCAAGAGGCGGATACTTTCTTCGAGATGCGTAACAGCACTATCAACATACTTGCGTCGTTGTGCCGGATCGCGCTCTGCTTCCGCGCGGTTCATATACAATGTGCCCAGACCAGCCTGCGTGCGGCTGCTCATGGGGGCATGTGCTACACCCGAGCTGAACACAGCAAAATCATCTGTCCAGTCGGACGCTCGACTCATACTGGCACCTGTGCACAGGAGCAAAACAATGGCCAGAGTGCCTATTACCGGCATGCCAAGTGCCTGTGGTGGCTGCTGATCATTGGAAGCGAGCGAGCGCTGTGCAAGCAATACGGCTGCTGCAATGAAGCCAAGTGAGGGGAGGAACAGGAAGCGGTCGGCAAAGGTGGTTCCGTTGTAAAAAAACACATTCGCTGTCGGCACGATCAATCCACAGAAAAACAACAGGAAAAATCCCGATGCCGGAGCGCGTTTCAGCCACATTCCGGCCAGCACCAGCAGGATGAGAAAACCGCAGAGGGCCAGCCAAGGCTGCGTATCGCTCCAACTCATGGGCTGAATCTGGCTGAACGAATAGTCCCAGCTTAGCGGATGTGGCCAAAGCATCATTTTCAGATACAGCCAGGCAATGCCGAAGGTGGTGGCCCAGCGCTCGGAGGGCGTGTCGGTTCCGTACAGTACGTTTTCGAGGATGGTGGTTTCGTTTTCCTGAAACACATCTCCGATGGCTGCTTGTCGCGCTAACACAAACACCAGTACAGCGGCGAGCAGGGGCAGGCTGGCTCGGGCAACATGCTTGAGTGGGCTACGCAAAACAACGATTCCTGCGAGGGGGAATACGGCGAGAAATGCCGCCGAGCTCTCTTTGGCGAACAGTGCGAACAGAAAACACAGCGTTGATAAGCCCAGGTCCCTACGTTCACTACTTGTGCCCGATAAGGCACGAAGAAAGAAACCCAGTGCAGC
>JAJTFW010000073.1:0-6917 GCA_021299095.1 Sphingobacteriales bacterium
TAACAGCACCTACCCAAAAGGCGGGGTTTCGTGTTCCAAAGACAGTTTTGTGGTTAATCAAACATTAGTTTTTCAAATCAAGTTTTGTGGTAAAAATCCCGCCCTTCGGGTAGCTGCCAACCGTTATATGCGATTTTCAAAAAGCCGCATGCTAAAACAGATTAGCTAAAATCAAAAGTTATGGATTTAAGGAAATTGTCAAGGGTACATCTGACGATAAATTTGATTTTGATAATTATATTTTATATCAATAAAAGATATCTCCGTCCGAATTATAGTGACATGATTTTCGTTTCTACTTTTCTGGGTTGCTTGCCAAATCTAATAGGTGCATTTATGTTTAGTCTACTCCCGATGAGCAAAACATTAAAACTTAATTTATATAAAGGGCGAGTAATCATTTTAATATGTTCTTTTTCTGTATTTGCTATTTTGACTTATGAAGAGTATAACCCCTATTTAACAGCTTCAAAAACGTTTGATTATAATGATATTATTGCATCCGGAATAGGTTCGTCCCTTGCTATTATTTATTACTATTACTTTTCCAAAAAAATCAATTTAATAAAATAATATCTTGAAACAATAATCAATTCATGCGCATCAATAAATTTATTAGCGAAAGCGGTCTTTGTTCCAGGCGCGAAGCCGACCGTTTTATTGAAAGAGGCGTGGTATTTATAAATCAACGTAAAGCCAATATAGGCGATCAGGTGAAACCGGGTGACAGTGTACGCGTGAATGGAAACGAACTGGAACCACTCCAAGGCGAGGACATTGTTTTTATTGCATTGAATAAACCTGTTGGTGTAACATCAACAACCGAAGAAAATGTGCGCGATAACATAGTACAATATGTCAACCACAGCAAACGTATTTTTCCTATTGGTCGATTGGATAAAGAATCGCAGGGACTCATATTTTTGACCAATAAGGGCGATTTGGTCAACAAGATATTGCGTGCCGGGAATAATCACGAAAAGGAATATGTAGTAACGGTGAACAAGCCTATAACCCAAAGTGTGATCACCGCGATGGCAAATGGCGTTCCAATTCTGGGTGTCACTACCAAAAAGTGTAAGGTGGTGCAGGAGTCAGCAAATACGTTTAGGATTGTTTTGATACAGGGGTTAAACCGGCAGATTCGCAGGATGTGTGAACATTTCGGATATGATGTAATTAAACTGGAACGGGTTCGCATTATGAATATTGATTTGAAAGGCTTGCCTGTTGGAGATTGGAGAGATTTAACTGAAAGGGAAACAATGGTCATTTATAGCTTGCTGGAAAAATCATCCGGTGTAGATGAAAAAAAACCAAAGTCCCAACAGCCCGCTAAAAAAGGTAAACCTGAGATTCTCAAAAAATCCGGCTCAAAAAAATCTATACAAGGTCATTCATCCAATTTTAACCGGAGTACAAAAGGCAAATCCGCACGTAGATCAGGCAGGAGCTGAAAACAGCCCAGACATGTAGATCGTTGGGCAAAAATAAAAACGCCCTATAACAGCGGCATTGTTTTACGCTGGCATCTGACATTCTCATAACTATCTCGTTAGTTCGAAATTTTGGATCTATTATATACATTTGGGAAAGCTGTCCCGCGCAGCGCAATACCGCGGCACGTTATAGCTCACTGCCGCAGACTGAGATTCCGCAAGGCAAATCACATGTACGACATTGAAATCATAAAAGTTAAACTTGCCGACATCACCGACCTTCAGTCAATCGGCAGACAGACATTCTTTGAATCATTTGCAGACCAGAATACTGCTGAAGACATGCAAAAGTATCTAGACAATAACTTAAGCATCGATAAGCTAAAAAACGAACTAGCCGACAAAAATTCCGAGTTTTACTTTGCGACCCTCGACAATAAAGTGATTGGTTACTTAAAAATTAACTTCGGACAAGCACAGACCGAACTCAAAGACAAATCATCACTTGAAATTGAACGCATTTATGTTCTCAAGGATTTTCACGGTAAAAACGTCGGGCAAGTTTTATGCAACAAAGCCATCGACATTGCCAAGCAGACAAAATCGGACTATGTTTGGTTAGGCGTTTGGGAGAAGAATCCGCGAGCAATAAATTTCTACATGAAAAATGGTTTCGTAGAATTTGACAAACATATTTTTATGCTAGGCAACGACAAGCAAACAGACATAATGATGCGTTTAAAACTAAGCGGATGCTAAATCGAGCTGCGCCTGTGTGGCGGCAACTGCGCTACTTACACTATTTTGCGTTTTAACGCTCAATTATGTAGCTTGACATAGCAATAAACTGTAAGTATCTGCCAAAAAAAATAGGCATAAGTATTAAAATCGTATAACACGTAAAACAAAGTAAAATGACAAAGAAATTGTTCGCGACAATGCTTGCAATAATGACATGCGTAAATTTTGCAAACGCTCAAGCGAAAAATGAATCGCAAGATTCATTAGCAGTAAAACCTCAGCTATTTAATAGTTTAAAAAAGGCAGGACCAAACGACATTGATCCTGGTCAACCCCTGATGTTAAATCCATCTGAAACACCAATGTTTAAAGAAGACTTTAGTTTGATTGAGCTGAGCGAATTTATGTCCGTAATGATGTCAAATGAATATGTTCCAGAGCCCTATATTGACAGCAGTAAAGTGGTAAGGGCGTTTGTGTTAAGACGAGCTTCAGATTTTGAGAAGAAACAGATGAAGGAAATGCAAAATAAAATGCAAAATAAAATGGTGGCCACCAGTCCTTTAGTTGGGGCAAAAGCATTTGATTTCAATGTTACGGATATTTCCGGAAATGAATATTCATTAAAAGAGCTTAAAGGAAAAGTAATTGTAATGAATTTTTGGTTTGTGGAATGCAAGCCTTGTATTATGGAAATGCCTGAATTAAATAAACTAGTTGAAAAATACAGATCTAAAGATGTAGTATTTCTTGGCTTTTCGACAAGTGAAAAACCTAAAGTTGAAAGTCTTCTAAAAAAGCAAACTTTCAACTACAACATTGTTCCTTCTGCAAAAAATGTATCTGAACTATACGAAGTGCTTATGTTTCCAACACACATTGTTGTAGATAAAAAGTCAACTATTAATTACTGCGTTAGTGGATTAACCCCCACAACTTTTGAGGATTTAGATAGAACGATAGAATCATTGTTGAACTAACTATGCTTAACGGTACGTTCAATTAATTGCCGATTCAGTGATTGTGTGAACTTATAAACTTTGTGTTGTACCCCCTTCTAAAATTCGGATGTCTTTAAAAGGTGAATAACCTTCACGTTGATCTGTCCATTTCACAATGCGATTCATGCGTGGGTACAAGTGATATCCATAATTTTATCATATTTGAGTTAAACATGTCCGTTTATGCGAATTGCCATCTGTTTGTTCTGTGTGATTTTTTCGATTTCTGATGGGTTCGCTCAGAATTCCTTATTGCCGGATAGTTCAATTGCTGCAGGAACTGTCAAATCAAGTGCGCAATCTCCCAAGACACTCGACGAAGGCCATTTCAGGTTTTACGGCTTCGGACGTACGGTGTTCACATTGGACGATCAGAACCTTGGTGGAAGTGACTTGTTCGTTCCGGCTAATATAAAGGTGGGGCAAACGAAGGAGCCTAACTTTTTTATCACTGCCAAACAAACTCGTGCCGGTTTTGACTATACCCGTCCACACGGATCACATCTATTGAAGGTGAAACTAGAAGGTGATTTTCACAACGATGCAAGCAATTCCACCGGCTTATTGAGGATGCGGCATGCATATGCTGAGTACAAGTATTTAACGGTAGGTATGACTTGGAGTAATTTTTTTGATGAAGGTGTGAATCCTACAGTGGTCGATTTTGAAGGCCCCAACAGCTCTACACTTTCACGGACACCACAGCTGAAGTTCTCTACATTTAAATCCAAGAACACACTTTCCGTTTCGTTCGAGAATCCGAATGAAAATGTCACTTTAGGCGGTTCAATTAAAGCCCTGCCAATCCGATTTCCCGATTTGATTACTGCTTACAAGTTCAACGGTAAACATGGTTTCGTTAAGCTGGCTGGACTTCTGCGTGAACTACGCTATGATAGTGACAAGACCCGCAGCTTAATCGGATATGGAGTAAACCTGATGAGCTTGGTCAATATCAGCGCTGCAGACAAACTTAGAATTCAGGTAGTAGGCGGCACAGGAATCGCACGGTATATACAAGGTGTATCCGGATTGAATTACGATGCGGTATTTGACAGTACGAATACCTTGAAAAAACTCGATATGTACGGACTTAATGTGTCTTACCAACACTTTTGGAGGAGGGAGCTTTATTCTTCATTAACTGCCGGATTCCTGAATGTAGAGAAGAACAAGAATTTAACCCCCGGAAATTATTGGAAAAGCTATTATGCTTCAGTGAATCTGTTCTATGAGGTTTTCAGTAATTTGTCCTTTGGTTACGAAGTGCTTGCTGGTGAGAGGGTAGATATCAACGGTGAGAAACAATCTGCAGTACGCTTGCAAATGAATGCCACTTACAAGTTCAATCAGCCTAACAAATAACAACCTAGCCAGCGCGCCCATGAAAACGTGTGTTTCATTCTTCTTGATCTGCAGTTCGGTACTTTATTCTGCATGTAATCAAACCGACTCCGTACAATCCTCAGAGTCCAATCGGGCAGATTCGCTCCAATCAATTCCGGTGCAGGGTAAAAAGGATGGCATCATTCTACCGGGTCTGGACCATGGTATGGAGCAATCCCCCATCAACATCAGTTCTTCGACCAATGAGAAGGGGCACCACAAGATTTCCTTGTTTTTCAAGGACAGTATCAATAAAATCGAGAACCTGGGACACACGGTTCAGCTTGATTTCAACGAAGGCAGTTCGATTACCCAGGACGATACCTCCTTCATTTTCAAGCAATGTCATTTCCACACCCCATCTGAACATCACATCGATGGAATCATGTATCCGATGGAGATGCACATCGTAAGCCTTATGCCGGACACGAATAAAAAGGCCACACCCCAATACCTTGTGATTTCAGCTCTGTTCAAAGAGGGCAAGGAAAGCAAGTTCATTGCTGATTTTCTGAGCTCCATTCCTAAGAATGAAAATGAGAAAGCGGCTGTACGGGGTGGACAGGTGAAGCTGTCTGATTTGTTCGGTTCGGTGAGTAAAGAAGTGATGGGTCAGTATTACTACTACCGCGGATCCTTGACTACGCCCCCATACACTGAATCCGTTCGTTGGCACGTTACCAAGCACATATTTGAAGCATCGCCGGAGCAGATCGAAGCTTTACACACGATTGAAGGTAACAATGCCCGACAGGTTCAAGCGACCTTCGGACGTGTGGTTGCCAACGATTGAAGTGGATTCAGTTCTGTTCCACTGGTGTCGATCTTGATTGAATGATCGGTCGGAGCTCGTTTAAACCGCTCTGCATTCCATACTTGGATTTCGGAATGTCGGTATCAAATAGGTGGTTTAATCGTTCAAAAACTTACCTACACCCTCCGCGCACCGCTCCCCATCCATCGCAGCAGAAACAATGCCTCCGGCATAACCAGCCCCTTCAGCACAGGGAAACAAGCCTTGCACTTCCGGATGCATACAGGTGGTTGGATCGCGTGGAATGCGAACCGGCGAAGAGGTGCGCGATTCAGTTGCCACCAACACGGCCTCGTCGGTATAATAGCCTTTCATCTTCTTGCCGAAATCAATCAATGCTTTTCGGAGGGATTGTGCAACACCTTTAGGCAGCACCTCCTGCAAGGCGAAGGGATGTAATCCGGGAACGTAAGAACTGTCGAGTGGGGTGGAAGTGAAGCGTCCTTCGCAGAAGTCGGTCATGCGCTGTGCAGGAGCGACCAATCGGCCTCCTCCGGCTTCGTAGCAGGCTTTTTCTACAGCCGACTGGTACATCATGGCGGAAAGACCTTTTGAATCGCTGTAGGGCTTAAAATCGTCTTGTCCTACACTCACCACCATACCGGAGTTGGCGAAGGGGTTGTTGCGTTTCGATGGTGACCAGCCGTTCACCACTACTTCTCCTGGAGCCGTGGCCGCAGGGGCAATAGTGCCGCCGGGACACATGCAGAAGCTGTATACTCCCCGTCCTTCGTACTGGCCGCTCAGGCTGTAAGCCGCTGCAGGCAGGGCGTCGGGCCGAACGGTGCAGTGGTACTGGATGCCGTCAATGTTACTCTGTGGGTGTTCGATACGAACACCCAACGCAAAGTCTTTGGATTCGATGGTGATATTACGTTCCTGCAGCAAGCGGAAAATATCGCGGGCCGAATGACCGGTCGCCAGAATGAGCGCTTTGCCATGAACGATTTTCGTATGTCCATTTCCGGTATCGGCCACGCGGAGTCCGGTGAACCTTCCGTTTTCCACGAGGATGTCATCGACCCGATTACCGAAATGCACTTCGCCTCCGCACTCGACAATGCGCTCACGCATAGCAGCTACTATGCCCGGCAATTTATTGGTGCCGATGTGGGGATGGGCGTCGATGGCAATTTCAGGTAAGGCGCCAAATTGGATGAAGGTGTCGAGAATGCGGCGGATGTTGCCGCGCTTGTCGGATCGGGTGTAGAGTTTGCCATCGGAGTAAGTGCCTGCACCGCCTTCGCCGAAGCAGTAGTTCGAGTCGGGGTCCACCATGCCCTGCCGGTTCATGAGGGCGAGGTCGCGGCGTCGGCTGCGGACATCTTTTCCGCGCTCAAAAATGACTGGCTTGAAACCCAATTCGATGAGTTGCAAGGCAGCGAAAAGCCCTGCAGGGCCAGCTCCCGCAATCAATATAGGCTGCGATGTGCTCACATCGCGGAAAATCCGTTCGCTGTGAATCAGCGGGGGCAGGTCTTCGCCTATGGCGACATCAAAAAACAACCGGATCTTGACTTGTCTCGATCGCGCGTC
>JAJTFW010000073.1:6935-11201 GCA_021299095.1 Sphingobacteriales bacterium
AGCAGTTTTCCGAATCCTTCGCCGGTGGCCGCCTCTTCGGGTGGCAAGACCAGCTCGATGCGTTGTAGCATGTAAGAGGGTTGGTGAGTGTGGTTCCGCCGGTTGTCTATTATGCCTTATTCGAAGGTGAGCGACAGGGTGAAAATGCGGGATTTGAGGGATTGCAGGTTGGTGGTGTAAATGCCGGGGTCGGTGGCCAATACATTGGGGATGCCCTGAAACATTTTGATTTCAGGTGCAAATTTGAAGAGGGGCATGTATATGTCCATGCCGAATCCCACAATGTAGCCGTAGTCGTTCTTGCGCAGTTTTATCAGGTCTTTTTCGTTCTCCACTTTTTCCTGCGAAACCAGATCGATGGCATACTTGAATCCGCCAGTCACATAAAAACGGTAGTTGTTAACGCGGTTGGATTTGAACTTGAGCTCGAGCGGGAATTCGATGAAGGTCGATTCCACTTTTTTCAAAGTCACATCCGTCGGACCCGCCGGAATAATCATTTTGTAACTCAGGTCACGCTGTGAAAAAGCGAGGTCAGGTACGAAGCGTAAATCAAAGTTGTTGCCGATGCGCAGGTTGGTGATGATGCCCAAATTGAATCCCGCCCGGCCAATGGCATTGACTGTGTAGATGCTGTCGTTGCGGTATTGGTTTTGTTATAGCCCAACAAGAATCCGAAGTGGATCCACTGCCGGTCGTATTTCTCGAGGTTTTTGACGATGATCCGCTGTGCCGAAACATCCCGGCTCTGCAGCAAAAAGCCACAGGTCAGTAACAGGATGATTCCGGCGCGTTTCATTTTTCGGCAAGGTATAGGCTCACAATCCCAAACGTAAGCGGAATGCATTTGGTATCCTTGAACCCTGCATTACGCAAGCGATCGAGGAAGGCTTCACCATAGGGGAAGGCCGCAACCGACTCGGGCAAGTATTCGTAGGCGGATCGTTCACGGGTAATCCATTGTCCGATCCAGGGCATCACACGGAAGGAGTAAAAGGAATACAGTTGTTTGATGGGGAAGCGTTGGGGCATGCTGAATTCAAGCACAACCAGTCGTCCGCCTGGACGCAGTACGCGGTGGATTTCACGCAGACCGCCATCGAGCGATTCGAAATTGCGTACGCCGAAGGCCACCGTTACCGCGTCGAAGTGGGTCTCGGGGTAGTGAATTGCTTCCGAGGCACATTGTTCAAGGCGAATCAGTCCCTGGAAACCCTTTTCCATCACCTTGTGCCGACCGATGTCGAGCATGCGGTTGGAAATGTCTATGCCAACAATTTCCTGTGGTTTCAGGCGCATGCACTCAATGGCTACGTCAGCAGTGCCAGTAGCTATGTCGAGGATGCGTTCGGGTTTGTAGGGGATTAGGGTGTCGATCGCTTTTCGCCTCCAGCTGCGGTCGATTCCTCCCGAAAGCAGACGGTTCATGAGGTCGTACCGACGCGCGATGCTGTCGAACATGCCTTCCACGCGTTCGCGCTTCGTACTTCCACTGTAGGCCTTTGGAACGACACTCATGGTATAAGAGTTGATGCTTCTTCGAGAAGTTGTTGTTTGTCAACAGGTACAACACCGACCTTTTCGCAAACGAGTCCTCCCGCCAGGTTCGACAAGGCAGCCAAAGTTCGGGTCGATATACCGAGAGATAGGCAAAGCGCTGCAACGCTAATGACGGTATCTCCTGCTCCCGATACATCGCTGATGTTTCGCACATGCGCAGGAATGATTTCTGCAGTGACTCCATCTGCAAAGTACACCCCGGCTTCGGACAGTGTAACCAGTAGCTTTTCGATCTGATGCTCCTGTCTGAACGGTTCGGTGAGGCGTGCAATGGCCTGGGCATCGGTGCGGCCGATGTCGACCTTGAGTCCGGCTTTGAGCTCCGATAAGTTGGGTTTGAACAACGTTACTCCGCGGTAGTGGGTGAAGTTGTTTTTCTTGGGGTCTACGGCAGTGGGAATGGAACGCTCACGGCAGGCATCCACAATGCGGCGGATCAGGTCTTCGCATAATACACCTTTGTCGTAGTCTTCAAAGACCACTACATCCGGTCTTTGGGTTTCAAGCAGGTTCAGTATGCGGTCGAAGAGGTTTTCCTGGTCCTTACTACCCAGCGGACTTCACGGTGGTCACCCGCGTATCGGAGCTGATCATGCCGGCCGTGTCCATGCCGAGTTCCCGCATGAGTGCCAGCAATTCATCACCACTGCGGTCTTTGCCGATGACTGAGCACAGTAAGGGGCTTGCGCCGAGTGCCCGGATATTGATGGCCACATTTGCTGCACCGCCCAGGCGGCTTTCGCGCTGGTGCACGGCCACAATCGGAACGGGAGCCTCAGGTGAAATACGGTCGACACGTCCCCACAGGTAGGCGTCCACCATCACATCTCCGATAATCATCACGCGCTGACGGTCAAAGGCGTCAAACAGCTCGTGAATAGAAGAAAATGGACCCATGGTGTTGCGTGGGCGCAAAGGTAATGAAAGGGCGGGAGGGAACAGGGCTCAGTCGGCGGTGGCCAATTGTCCCTTGTCACTTGGCTGACGCAGTTTGCCGAGGCTTTCCTTGATGCGTCGCATGGCTTCGATCAGCAATTCGTCGGATGTTGCGAAGGAGAGGCGGATGCAGTTGTTGTCGCCGAAGGCTTCGCCTGTAACTACCGAAACCTTGGCATCGCGCAACAGGTACATGCACAGGTCGGTGGCGTTACGGATAGTGGTTTCACCATCGCTCCGACCGAAGAAGGCACGCACATCAGGGAAAATGTAAAATGCACCCTTGGGAATGTTGAATTTCCAGCCCGGTATATCACGCATCAGTCCGAGCACCAGGTCGCGCCTGCGTAGGAAGGAATCACGCATGTAGGCATAGGTCGACCAGTCGGTCGATACGGCTTTGAGTGCAGCCTTTTGTGCAATCGAATTGGCGCCACTGGTGAATTGTCCCTGCACTTTGTCGCAGGCCTGAGCCAGCTCCTTGGGTGCTGCAATGTAGCCAATCCTCCATCCCGTCATAGCATACCCTTTCGAAACCCCGTTCACGATGATGACGCGGTCGCGAACCGAATCGAACTGCGCAATGCTTTCGTGATCTCCGTCGAAGCGGATGTGTTCGTAAATCTCATCCGACATGATCCAGACTCCCGGATGATGCTCGAACATGGCCGCAAGTGCACCCAATTCTTCGCGTGCGTACATGGTTCCGGTAGGATTGCAAGGCGATGAGAAGATGAAGAGTCGGGTGCGTGGCGTTATGGCCGCCTCGACTTCAGCCGGTTTGACCTTGAAATCGTTATCGATGCCGGTAGGGAGTATGACAGGTTTACCACCCGCTAGCTCGATGATTTGCGCGTAACTGACCCAGTATGGAGCAGGAATGATTACCTCGTCACCCGGATCGATCAGGCTGAACACCACATTGGCAATACTTTGCTTGGCGCCAGTCGAAACGACAATCTGATCGGCTTGATAGTCAAGCCCGTTTTCACGCTTGAGTTTTTGGCTGATAGCCTTGCGAAGGTCCGCGAAACCCGAAATAGGAGGGTAGTGCGTGTAGCCTTGATCCATGGCCAGTTTCGCAGCATCGCAGATGTCGGCGGGTGTGGTAAAATCGGGTTCACCGAGGCTTAGGCTGATGATGTCATGACCCTGTTCCTGGAGTTCACGGCTCAGGCGGGCCATGGCGATGGTTGCGGATTCCTGCAGGAGGCTTACCCGCTTTGAAAGTGGTTGCTTCACGATTCTTCCCTGTGTTAAAACAAAGTTAATGAAAACGCATGGTCTGTGAAAGGCCCCGCAACGGACAAGAGGGGGCAATTCCGATATTTGTCGCAAATCTGAGTATGGAAAACGTTGAAATCTGGGAGTTGCTGATGCTGCTGATGTTGCCCGCGTTGGTCGTAGCCCTGACCACCTGGTACCTCGTCGGACGCTTTTTACAGCGTGAGACCACATTGAAGACCCTCGAGCTGGCCTCTGCGAGCCGCAAAGAGTTGATGCCCTTACGCTTGCAGGCCTATGAGCGGTTGGCTTTGTATTTGGAGCGGATCTCCCCCAATGTGATGCTCATCAGCCAGTACGATACCGACCTGACCGTCGCAGAGTTCAGGGTGCGTATGTTGGAGATGATCCGCTCGGAGTTTGAACACAACTTCGCCCAGCAGATTTATGTAACAGTACCCCTCTGGACCGTCATCCGAAATGCCAAGGAAGAGCTGTCTAGGCAGATCAACGCTTCTGCCGCCGGACTTGATCCTGCCGCCCCGG
>JAJTFW010000073.1:11211-11808 GCA_021299095.1 Sphingobacteriales bacterium
AAAAAACCAAGAGTAATCCGGCCACCGATTCGGGAATCGACATCGAACGGGTGTATTCCGTACCCGCAAATCCCTCCGCTGAACCGGGTGCGTTTCCCTACACCCGGGGCATTCAGCCCGATATGTACCGGGGTAAATTGTGGACCATGCGTCAGTACGCGGGGTTTTCCACGGCCGAAGAGAGCAACAAGCGGTATCACTACCTCCTGAACCAAGGGACCACAGGACTTTCGGTCGCTTTCGATCTGCCTACCCAAATCGGATACGATTCGGATCATGCCCTTTCCGAAGGGGAAGTGGGGAAGGCCGGCGTCGCCATCGATTCGTTGGCGGATATGGAAACACTTTTCGATGGAATCAGCCTCGAGAAGATCACCACGTCCATGACCATCAATGCTACAGCATCCACGTTGCTGTGCATGTATATGGCTCTGGCCAGAAAACAAGGTGCTGACCTGCGCAATGTTTCCGGAACAATCCAGAACGATATTCTGAAAGAGTACGCCGCACGGGGAACCTATATCTATCCTCCGCAACCAAGCATGCGGATCATCACCGATATTTTTGATTACTGCTCGCGCGAATTGCCCAAGTGGA
>JAJTFW010000074.1 GCA_021299095.1 Sphingobacteriales bacterium
CTTCAAATCCCGTTCCAAAGTTCGCATCCAAATCCCGAAAAAGAAAAAGGGGAGCCGATAGCCCCCCTTTTTTTATGACTCAATGATCAATGTTTATTGAACAAGCATTCGCTGCGTACCGAGTACACGTCCACCCTGGCGAACGATGGCCATGTACAAGCCGGGGGCAAGACTTATGCGCTCAAAACGGACAATGTTCAGTCCAGTTGAAACTTCATCCCGATTGAAGGTCGCCACGCGCTTTCCATCGAGGGTCATCAGGCTAAGTTCGATTTCCTCGGAGCGATCGCTGAAAAAGGACAAAGCGAAGGCACCTGAATTGGGATTCGGATGAATGCTTACCGGAACTGATTCCTCCACGGCCTGTATGCCTGTTGTAGAATTCCCAACACGCAAGGTGAAGGTGATATCACTTTGAAATACATTCATCCCGAATTGCTCGGTGATGCGAAGACCCAACAGGTACGGAGCGACACGAACCTGACCAGACGATGGGGTCCATTGAACAGTGGCCGTGGAACCTGCTGAGGAATTCGTGATGCTCAATGTTGCAGGATTGGTATTCAGAAGAAACGGCTCACCTGCACCTTGTACCTGAACTTGCTGACCGTCCTGATCATAAACCGATACGGCCATACTGAAGCCAGCACCCGGTGCAATGGTGTACGATTTGGCATTGAATGGAGCCTGATTCGCATTCACTGTGACTAATGCAGGACGGTTTCCGCTTCCCACAACGATCAATTGCATGTCGCGCGAAATTTCTCCGATTTGAACGCCGGCTCTGTACTCACGCACTCGAACGGAAACCTGAAAGTTACCTAGAGCATTGGGCAGGAACGTAATTTCACCAGTAAGCGGATCCATATTGAACGGCACCAGCGAATCGGAAGGAGGCAAGGTGTAGCCCAGTACCGACAATCCATTCGAGCTCAGAGGTACATCAAGGGACCAGGCGATAGAATCTCCATCCGCATCAAACGGCAGGGGATTGTAATAAAAGGGTACATTTTCCTGCGCCACAACGATTGGGGGATTCAGGAAAACCGGAGTTGAATTCAGTGAATCGATGAGTACACGGCTGTAGAAATGATGTGTTTCACTTCCGGGCTGACTCATGTTGAGAATCGCATAATTACGACAGCACTCCTCGTAACTGACATACCAGGAACCCGTGTTCGGAAAGGTTAAAACCGTATCGTACACATACTCCTCCACACCCGGAATCAAACTAACCACAAGGGTGTCGTAGGGAACTGAAACAGTAAATGAATTCATACTTGAGCTGTCGACAAAGGTCAAGATGGCATAGTTGGCGATGGGTATTCCGGTCGTATCTCGGTAGGCCGTGTACTTCACCCGGTAATCCATGCCGGAGATGTGCTGGACCGTTATCTGTCCACCCATCATGTGAGTCGCATTGAGCGAACCAAGGGTTGACAACAAGAGCGCGAATGCGAGTAGGATTTTCTTCATGAGAAGCGGAGTTGGGCGGCCTAAACCACAGTTTTTTGCGAATCAATATTAATCAAATTTGATGATAGGGCCGCAATTTGACCAAAAAACAAGATCGGAACTCAAAGACATTACTTTTACACACATGGCTGATAAACCAATATTCCCTGTCCGGGCCAGCATGGCATGCCTTTGGGTTGTATTTTTAAAGCTACAGTGCAGCTTCCTCCTGGCACAAGCGCCAGTCGGGATGCCCTACCAATCCGGATTCGACTCTGGCTCTGCCGGATGGGCCATCACATGTGGATCGGGTACATGTTGGGAACTTGGTACGCCTACCGCTGCTGGAACTGCTGGTCCGTTTTCAGCACCAAATGTGTTTGGCACGGACCTCGATTCCGGATATACTGCCAGTGCACTGACGAGGCTTACATCCCCTTATTTTCTAAATTCATCTGATCTTGTACCCTATCTTAGTTTTTACCAGTACCGGTATATGTCGACAGGCATCGACGGCATGTATCTGGAATCACAATTAAATAGTCAGCCCTGGACATTGATCAATGGTGGTCCCGGTGACACCCTGAATTGGTACAATTCCCCATCTGTTTTTTCATCCGGCCTTTCTGGTTTCACCGGAATCAGCGGAGGATGGATTCGATCGGGCATACGCCTGCCCCTGCTTGACGCTGGTGACTCCCTCCGGATCCGTTTTGTGTTTCATAGCAACACCTCCTTTGGCAGCGCTCAGCCGGGAATTTTCATCGACAATTTTAGCCTCACCGATACCACCGGCGCCAATATTGACGTTGGTCCGCTCTACATGGTACAGCCTGGCGCCAGCCTGGGTGCTTCGCAGCCATTCGACATCAAGGTATTGGTGGAAAACTTCAGCGCCGCACTGGTAGATTCCATTCGCGTCGGCTATTCTGTGAATGGCGGAAATTTCGTTCAGCAAACAATCCCTTTTGGACTTGCGCCAGGCGCATTGGATACATTTCAGTTTGGCACAACCATTTTGCCAGTGGGATATAATGTCATCCGGTTGTTTGCTACTGCAGCCGGCGATGCTTATCCGTTCAATGACACCATCTCATCTGGAATTTCTGTGGCCAATAGCCAACCTTTACCCTATTTCAACGACTTTGAAAGTGACACTTCGGGGTGGCGTGACCAAACTTTAGGAGCGACGCGTTGGGAATATGGGCTGCCCGTTTATGGACAAACCACCGGCGCTTATTCGGGCAATTTTTGTTGGGATACCGATCTTGACTCGGCCTATACACCCAATGCCTTTGCTACGCTAACCACCCCAACTTTTGACTTCCGAAATACCGTAGCACCCTATTTGGAATTTGCTCTCAATTGCAAATCCGAGGATGGCTGGGATGGGTTGCGCATCGATTATAGCCTCAACAATGGTGCGACATGGCTTGTACTTGGGAGTGTGAATGACCCATTGGCAACAAATTGGTATACAGACCCCCAATTGAATTCCTCAAGCCAGCCTGCCTGGGAAGGACAAATTCCGGGATGGATTTTACCCCGATACCGGCTATCTATTTTAAACGGCTATGCCGCTGTTCGCTTTCGCTTTCTGTTTACAAGCGACGGTACCATCAGCCAAGATGGTGTGAGTATTGATAATTTCCGCATCGAAGAACTTCCGGAGTATGATCTCAGATTGGACTCAACTGGAACAAATTTGTTCACCTATCAAATCGGGACCCAGACCGATTCGATCGCCCTTAAAATTTCGAATTTGGGCGGCTTACCGGCTTCCGGTTTCACGTGTTCGTATGCAATCAATGGGAGTGTGGCTTCCAGTGTGCTGATTAACCAGTCCATCGCCCCAGGGGGCTCCTTGCTTGTCAAGTTACCCGGATTCACTGTTTCGCAAGGTGTCCTGACGGTATGCTCAAACATCGACTGGAATCTGGATCAAAACCCTGCGGATAATTCGGGTTGCTTTTCCGTAGCAGGTGTCGGTTCGGCACCTGTTCCATCCACCTTCGACTTTGATGCTGGAGGTTCGGGATGGGTCGAACGTAGTTTCGGTCCTGGTGGCAGATACACACGATGGGAGCACGGTACGCCCCAGTATGGCCAAACATCCACTGCCTACTCACCGCCATTCTGCTGGGACATAAACCTCGACAGTGTGTACGCTCCGGCAGCGGTGTGTGAATTGTACAGCCCGATGTATGATCTATCAACCGCCATCCACCCGGAACTGACGTTCATGCAAAACCGAAACATCAATCCTGCAAACGATGGTTTGCGCATTGATTTTCGAAAAAACAACGACACTACTTGGACTGTGCTGGGGGACTATCAGGATCCGAACGGCACAAACTGGTACAACCGCTTTTGGGTGGGCAACAGTGGAAAACCAGGCTGGGATGGTTCATCCTTGGGTTGGATCAGAAGTTCATTTAATCTCGACTCGGCATTTATTGGGACTGGAACTGTTCAATTCCGTCTGGTATTTACTTCCGGCACATTCAACGGCATTGATGGCGTTAGTATTGACGACTTCAGTGTTAAAACCGACTACATGAATGATGCAACCATCAGCGCTGTAGCCAGTCCAAGCGGAAGCTACATTTCAGGCATTTCAGTCCCGCTTACGGTCAGACTGAAAAATGCCGGAGTCAACTCCATCAGCGGGCTCAACATCCGATATAATATTAACGGGTCGTTAGGCAACTATTCCTGGTCAGGATTTCTTCCGGAGGATTCCTCCACACTGGTTACACTCGGCCAGGGCCTTGTTGTTTCCGGATCGAATACTCTCCTCGCGTGGATTGATTGGCCGTTCGACCAAAACAACCTCAACGACACCCTCCAATCAACCTTTACGGGCATCCCAACTTTGCCTCTCCCCTACGCTGAAGATTTTGAAAATGGCGAGGGCTCATGGCTCAACGCACTGAATACCCCAGGAACACAATGGGAATACGGCACCCCATCTTTTGGACCATTGAATACCGCACACTCCGGCACCTATTGCTGGGACGTAAACCTGTCGACACCCTATGGTAACCTTGCTCAAGCCTATCTCGCCTCGCCTGGCTTCGACCTTGGTAGCGCCTCGGAGGTTCTGTTGTCTTGTTGGATAAACTACCGCTCGGAAGCATTCGCAGATGGCGCAAGCTGGGAATACACTACCGATGGTATTAACTGGCAGGGCTTGGGGAGTTTAAATGACAGCCTTGGTACCAATTGGTACAATGGCCCTTTATACGGTGGACGATCGGGCTGGAGTGGTATCGGTAACGGATGGACGCAGGTCAGTTACACATACCGACCTGCGCAAAACGCCCCCTACCTGCGCCTCCGGATGGTATTTGTTAGTGACCCAAACGTAGTTGATGCCGGATTTTCGCTCGATGATGTAAGCCTGACAGCAGTAACTGGTATCGCAGAAGTTCGCGGCAAAACTGGAACCATTCAAATCAACCCGAACCCCTGCAGAGATCGGTTCAACGCTGGCATTCCTGAACCGATAAAATCGTTGTCCATTACGGATGCTTCAGGAAGGATTGTCAGCATCAGAATCCTGAACGGGCACAGCGGGAAATATTCGGAATCGGTTTCCGGATGGGCGCCCGGAAGCTACAGTATGGTGATGGAGGGAAAAAGCGGAATCCGGTACCTTGGAAAACTGATGGTTCTGCCTGAAAACTAAAAATCCCGCCAAAGGACGGGATTTGAGTGCCCAGGGAGAGACTCGAACTCTCAAGGTAGTTACACCAACGGCTTCTGAGACCGCAACGTTTACCAATTTCGCCACCTGGGCAATTGATTCGGAAAAATCGGCTGACGATTGGTCATCCGGAAGAACTTCACTTACGTGCCCAGGACGAGATTCGAACTCGTACGCCTGTTGGCGCCACCCCCTCAAGATGGTGCGTCTACCAATTTCGCCACCTGGGCCTATCCGGAAACAACACGAATGTCGATTCCAAAAGGGGACGCAAATATACGGAAATCCTGATTCGGCAAAGGCCGAAGGTTAAGTCAGTTTTTAATCAGCCTTCCGGTCCAAACGCCATCGGATGTGCGTAACCGGACGGCGTAAACGCCGTTGGAAAGCCGCTGATCACAAACCGGTAAAAGCCATTGCTGCTCGCCGGCTAATTCTTCGGTATTTCGCTGATAAACGATACGCCCAGATACATCCACCAAACTTAATTCAACCCAGCCGGCACGCATCAACTGAAAACGAATTGTAGTGTTATCGGTAGTCGGGTTGGGATACAGCAATGGATTGAGGGTCTCGTTCCGGATGGCCTCCAAGCCGGTAAATACACGTAAACTGTCGCGGTATTTGATTCGGGAAACCGTTTCTTGACCGAACAGCTGCTGGGTGGTGTTAATCTGAAGCACCGGAATATCCTGACCATTGGCAATCCATTTGTATTCGCGGGTCAGTGGCCTGGGGAACGTAAAACCGAAGCCGAGTGTGTCGAGAAACACGGAATCTTCGCCCGTCAGGGTTGAGACCACGCGAAGGGTATTGAATGTGCCATAAGGAGTCGTCAGACTCCCCCAACCATCTACAACACTGATCCGGCGCTGCTCACCACTTACAGCGGCAAGACCCGGCACCACGAGGGAATAATCACTATCGGAAGTATCGATGTCGCCAAAGACCAGCGGAAACCGGTAAATGAAATCATCGTTACCGAATACGATTGGTGTTGGAAGCCCATTCACATTGGCTCCGAAACCGGTCTGCCGATACGATGTAGTCGATTTGTTGTAAAAATTCTGCACATCACTGAACTGCACACCCGCAATGGAATTGAGTCCTTCGCCTCGGGAATACAGGTTGGATGTAAAACCAAATGCGAAGAGGTAGGTAAGCGGCGCGGATGAAACTGAAAGAAATGAATCAATATCCTGCGATTGAGCTACCAATCCGGAAAAATCCCAGGTTGCATTGGCGCCGGCCTGCGTTAGATTGACTACGGTACTGGGCGGAGCCAGACTGAAACGAATCAGATCATTTGCAGAAGGCATGTCGGCATTGGTGACTGTGATTTGTGCTAACCCGAGCTGAGGCAAAACAAGCACGAGTAGGATGAGGGCGTTTTTTAGCATGCGTGAATAGATGAGAGGCAGAACCAAAGGTAGGAAACAGAACGGCCCGCCATGAAGCGGGCCGTTTTATTGGGAAGTGAACCTAATCAGGCTCCTACAGGAAGCTGGCTGATTACAGACTTGATTGCTTCGAAATCGGGATTATCGCCTGCACTTTCCTTGACTTCAGCGTAGCGAACGATGCCTTCCTCGTCAATCAGAAATGCAGATCGACGTGCATTTCCTTTCATTCCATACACGAATGTGTCGTACTGAGCACCAAACGCGGCACACATTTCCTGATTGTAGTCGGAAGCCAGG
>JAJTFW010000075.1 GCA_021299095.1 Sphingobacteriales bacterium
CGAGGATCTGTATTACAGGTTGAATACTGTGCCCATCCAAATACCGCCATTGCGCGATCGCAAAGGGGATGTACACCTCCTTTTCCGGAAATTCGCTGCTGATTTCGCAGACCGATATCGTATGCCTAAAGTCCAGCTACTACCAGAAGCTCGGCAACTTCTGGAGGAATACCGTTGGCCCGGTAACATCCGTCAATTGAAAAATGTGACGGAGCAACTTTCCATTTTGGAACAACAAAAGGAAATCGGCCCAGAGACACTATTGAAGTACCTGCCTGCAGATCAAGGAGGCTCAATGCCGGTCTTGCTGCGTGAAGAATTGAGGGGCGGTGGTGAATTCAACGAGCGCGAATTACTTTACAAGGTACTCTTCGATATGAAGAAAGACCTGACCGACCTGAAAAAGGTCGTTGCCAACCTGATGTCTGGGGCGCCGGTCAGCAACCTGGATGCACCGGTTTTGGAATCCGAGCCGTTCAGAAGACATGTGCCCGAGTTGATTGAAACACAACCCGGAGTGACCCTATCCACCTCTCCCGTACGCATCGATGCCCATGAGGTCGTTGCGGACGAGCCCTTATCGCTTGTAGAAAAAGAAAAGGAGCTCATTCGGAAAGCCATACTTAAGCACAAGGGGAAGCGTCGGGAAGCAGCGAAAGAACTGGGCATTTCCGAACGCACCCTGTACCGTAAAATCAACGAGTACGAAATCAAAGAATGAACCGCTTAAGTCCCCTTCTCCTCCTCCTGTTCGGACTCCAACTTGGGTCTTGCGGTGTCTATACGTTTAGTGGTGCATCCATTTCACCAGAAGTAAAAACGTTTTCGGTGCAGTACTTCAGTAACCGTGCGCAATTGGTACAACCATTACTGAGCCCGGCCTTTACGGAAAAACTCAAGCAGCGCATGCTTTCACTTTCCGGGCTCAAACAAATAGAACGCGAGGGTGATTTGCAATTTGAAGGGTACATCAGTGACTACCGTAACACCCCAACAGCAATTCAGGGAAGTCAAACAGCCGCATTGAACAGGCTAACCATCAGTGTGCAGGTCAAATTCACCAACACCAAGGATGCGAAACAGAATTTTGAGACTACATTTACGCGCTACGCCGATTACGACAGCAAAGTCGCCTTCGAAAGCGTGGAACAGGACTTGATTGAAGAGATCAACCGACAGCTAATCGACGATATTTTTAACAAGTCCGTAAGCAACTGGTGATGACACGCGAGCAATTCCACCACCTGGTGAACCATCCGGCCGGCGTAAGCGAAGCCTCTGCAGAGCAGCTTCCCGATCTTATCCGTCAGTTTCCGTATTGCCAGGCGCTTCGTTACCTGCAACTGCGTTACCTGTCCGAAAAAGACAGCATCCACTATCCCCAGCAACTGAAGATCACATCGGCCTACGCACCGGATCGGGGACGTTTATTCAGGATTATCCATCCTGAGCCTGAATTAATGATTGTTTCTGAGGACGAATTGAGTCCGATTGAAACCGTCCAACCGATGGCCGCTGAAGTCCATTTTACAGAGCAGTCTCCATCTCTTGCCCCTACCAAAATCCCGCCCGTCCAGGAACCCAATAAGCCACAAGTCGAAGAAGTACTGATTCAGCGCTTGGATGAAAAACTGGATCAACTCAACCAATGGGAGAACGCGTCCGGCAACCTGAAACCGGTGTCAGGAGGAACTAATCCAACAGGAACTACACGCGTTACAGGGTCTTTCATCGCCCAATCTCCAAGTACAGGAGCATCAGGGACCTAACAGGGAGAAACGGGACAAAATCGCCCCACACCGGGAAGCAAAGGTGCCCGCTACCAAAGCGCCCATTACGGCTAAAAACACTGAAACACTACGGCCTGTTGCGGCATCCATTGCGAAGCCACAACCCAAACCGCAGGAACCTGAAAAACAGCCGAATCCGATTGTCGAACACCGTGGAGAAAATCACAGCTTTTCGGATTGGCTCAAGATGGGTAAACAGGAAGATTCACCCCCGCAAACGCAATCGGAACCAGCCGAAAAGGAGACCATTGCACCCGCCAGCGAAGCGGCTTTGCAGCCGGCAGGAAAACCCAGACTGATTTTCAGCAAGCAAACAACACCGGATCCCACTCAATGGCAGCCCATCAATTCTGCCGGAACCGTTGAACCAGCCAGTGCAACAAGAAGCCTTTCGAAACAGCCTGGCCCAGTTACGGAGCACATAACCCCTGAATCTGTCTCAGAAAGCGGATCCGCCGAGGAAAAATTCGACTACGAATTGTTGCCTCCTCGGAAGCCGATTCCGGACCCCTCGGATGTCGATACCGAAATACCTCGAAGTCAGGTTCCGGCCAAGGAACTGATTGAACGGTTCATTCAGCATGAACCCCGCATACATCCTTCTCGTAGTGCCTTTTACAGTCCGGTAAACATGGCCAAAAAGAGCGCGCAAGAGGAACCGGACGACCTCATCTCTGAAACACTCGCACGCATCCATGCCGAGCAAGGGCATTTCCAGAAAGCCATTGCCAGCTATGAGGTTCTGGCCTTGAAATTCCCCGAAAAAAAGCGTTACTTTGCAACCCTTATTGAAGAACTGAAGTCCAAATTAAATCCCTAATTCCATGTTCACCCTCGTTGTTGTCCTTCTTGTTATCGTTAGCCTGCTCCTTTGTCTGGTAGTTCTTGTACAGAATTCAAAAGGCGGGGGTCTGGCCTCCGGTTTTTCGGCTTCAAATCAGATCATGGGGGTGCGTAAAACGACCGACTTCCTCGAGAAACTGACCTGGGGATTTGCCATCGGCATGCTCGTTCTGGCCATGATTGGCAATTTCGTTCTCCCACGCAATGCATCGACTGCCGAAACATCTGTTATTGAGGAGCAGATGTCAAATACCACTATGCCGACCTCTGCACCGGCTCCCGCACCAGCACCTGCTGCTGAACCGGCACCGGCTCCCGCAGCCCAACCTGCCCCCTGATTGACCATCAAGGCTGACAGCTTTTCAGTCGCTGTCAGAAAATGCTGTCAAAATCCGCTGATAGCGGGAAATTTTGACAGCATTTTTCATGTTTACACCATCTGGCACAATACTCGCTAGGAGCGCGCCGGAAAAATCCAACATTAACACCAAAAACATACACGTACCATGAGCAATGTTAGCATCAAGCCCCTTGCCGACCGTGTGATCGTAGAAGTATCACCGGCAGAAGAAAAGACAGCCAGCGGCATCATTATTCCTGACACCGCAAAAGAGAAACCACAGCGCGGAACCGTAGTGGCCGTAGGTTCAGGAAAGAAAGACGAACCGATGACCGTTAAGGTTGGCGACACCGTCCTATACGGTAAATATGCCGGAACTGAAGTATCCGTCGAAGGGCGCGAGCTATTGATCATGCGCGAATCTGACATTTTCGCCATCATCTGATTCCAACACGTTTCAATTCAAACTATTTTAACATAACCGAACAAAATGGCAAAGGAAATTTCATTCGATCTCGAAGCACGTGATGCCCTCAAGCGCGGTGTGGACGCTCTGGCGAACGCCGTGAAAGTGACCCTCGGTCCCAAAGGACGCAATGTGATCATCGACAAGAAATACGGTGCGCCTAGTATCACCAAGGATGGTGTAAGCGTAGCCAAGGAAATCGAGCTGAAGAACCCAGTGGAAAACATGGGCGCTCAGATGCTCAAGGAAGTGGCTTCAAAGACTGCTGATGTAGCCGGAGACGGAACAACTACTGCTACAGTACTTGCACAAGCCATCGTCACTGCAGGTCTGAAAAACGTAGCAGCGGGTGCAAACCCCATGGACCTTAAGCGTGGAATCGACAAGGCAGTAGTAGCCGTTGTTGAGTCGCTCAGGAAAATGAGCAAGAGCGTGGGTGACGACAACCAGAAAATCGAGCAAGTTGCTACCATCTCTGCAAACAACGACAGCGAAATCGGAAAGCTTATCGCCGAAGCGATGGAGCGCGTGAAGAAAGAAGGTGTCATCACCGTTGAAGAAGCAAAAGGAACTGAAACCACGGTGAATGTGGTAGAAGGAATGCAGTTCGATCGTGGATATGTGAGTCCGTATTTCGTGACCAATCCCGACAAAATGGAGGCCGTTCTTGAGAGCCCTTACATCCTGCTTTACGACAAGAAAATCAGCAGCATGAAGGAACTCCTTCCCGTGCTGGAGAAAGTGGTTCAGACCGGTCGCCCATTGCTGATTATCGCAGAAGACGTAGACGGAGAGGCACTGGCAACCCTTGTTGTGAATAAGCTGCGTGGATCCCTTAAGATTGCAGCCGTAAAGTCGCCAGGATTCGGTGACCGCCGCAAGGCTATGATGGAAGACATCGCCATCCTGACCGGTGGAACAGTAATCAGCGAAGAGCGTGGCTTCAAGCTGGACGCTGCCGATTTGACTTTCCTCGGACGTGCCGAGAAGGTGACCATTGATAAAGACAACACGACTGTAGTAAATGGAGCCGGCACCAAGGCGGATATCACTGCACGCGTAAACCAGATCAAAGCACAAATCGAAACCTCAACCAGCGACTATGACAAGGAAAAGCTTCAGGAGCGCCTCGCCAAACTCGCAGGAGGTGTTGCCGTACTTTACGTAGGTGCTGCCACCGAAGTGGAGATGAAAGAGAAGAAAGATCGCGTTGACGATGCACTGCATGCAACCCGTGCTGCTGTAGAAGAAGGAATCGTACCTGGAGGTGGCGTAGCCTATATCCGGACCATCGCTGGTCTCGAAAAACTCAAGGGATCAAACGAAGACGAAACTACCGGTATCGGCATCGTAAAGCGCGCGCTTGAAGAGCCCTTGCGCCAAATCGTAGCGAATTCAGGTTTGGAAGGTTCGATTGTTGTACAAAAAGTCAAAGAAGGAAAGGATGATTTCGGCTACAACGCCCGCACCGACGAGTATGAGAACATGCTCAAAGCCGGTGTCATCGACCCGACCAAAGTGACCCGTGTAGCGCTCGAAAACGCCGCGTCGATTGCAGGAATGCTCTTAACCACAGAGTGTGTGTTGAGCGAAATCAAGGAAGACAAGCCTGCCGCACCGGCTATGCCCGGTGGTGGTATGGACGGTATGTACTAAGCCTTTCTTCCTCCAGAATACAAAAGCCGCCGCTGTTTCAGTGGCGGCTTTTTTCGTTTTACCTTCGTACACGTGAAGCACTGGCCGAAACTTTCCTTTGAAGCAATTGCCCGTGGTTTTCTTTTTTTCCTATTCGTATTCAGTTTGCCATTGCTTCTGCTCGCACTGGCCTATGCCTCTGAAACAGTGTTTTGGAGCGAAGGTCCACAAACAGATTATCCCTTGCTTGGCTCTCCCCGACCCGATATCGGAATTAGAATCCACGGCTTATTGTGTCTAGTTTCCAGCCTGGCTTTAACGCTGGCTTCCGGAACAGTGTTGACAAAGAACACATCCGCAGTTATCCATAAACCCCGCATATCGGTAACCTTGTGTTTTGCATGCCTGATCGCAATCTGGTGGAATCCTTGGCATTCGGGTTCTATGGATTCCGAAGAACGCACACTCAAGCTTATTGTCTCTACTCCATTCTTGCTGATGTTGATCCTGACCGGTATCGCTCGGCGCAAGTTTCGACAGATCTCATTGACAAAGTCCACCACTACAACCCTGGCCGAATGATCTCAATACCTGAACTGCACAAACTATTTCTGAAGCACCCCCAAGTGTCGACCGATACGCGGAACCTCCCTGCAGGGTGCATATATGTTGCATTGAAAGGACCGAACTTCAACGGAAATGCATTCGCCTTGCAGGCATTAAACAATGGAGCATCCTATGCAATTGTAGATGAACATGTCGGAGAAGATGCAAGGTTGATCCGTTGTCAGGACACGCTTAAAACATTGCAAGAACTCGCCACATACCATCGCAGGGCTATGGATGTGCATGTTCTGGCCATTACAGGCAGTAACGGCAAAACGACTACGAAAGAGCTCACCGCAGCAGTCCTTTCCCGCGGATTCGAAACGCTATACACCGAGGGTAACCTGAATAATCACATCGGTGTTCCGCTGACTCTGTTGCGCATCACCGAAGACCACGATTTCGCTGTAGTGGAGATGGGCGCAAACCACCAAGGCGAAATTGCGCTCTTATGCTCTATTGCACAACCAGACTATGGCATCATCACGAACATCGGCAAAGCGCATCTGGAGGGATTCGGCGGTCCTGAGGGGGTGAAGAAGGGCAAGGGCGAAATGTATACCTTCCTGAAGCAGCATGATGGCCTCATTTTCCGCAGCAGTGACCAACCAGCCTTGGATGATCTGGCGGGAGATTACCCGGAATGCGTTTTGTTCGGGAGATCGGAAGAGGCCGATTTCAGGGGGAATGTTGTAAATGGCGATGGACCCTTCCTCTGCGTTGAACTGACAGAACCGGAGTACGCGCTCATTCCAACACACCTGACAGGGGATTACAATTTAGACAACGTGATGTGTGCGGTAGCCGTTGGTCTGCACTTTGGAATACCCGTTGAGGAAATCCATGACGCCATCGAAAATTACAATCCCGACAACCAACGATCGCAGGTCATCCAAAAAAACGGAATCACCATCGTACTGGATGCCTACAATGCGAATCCGACCAGTATGGCTGCAGCATTAAAAAACTTCGCTCAACACTTCAGCGGTCACCGGATTATCGCTCTCGGCGAAATGCTTGAACTGGGTGAGACTTCTGCTGAAGAACACGCCACAATTGCAGCACTTGCGTCAGGATGCGGCGCTGACCGCGTTTTATTGGTCGGACCCGGGTTCGCTGGTGCAGCCGCTGAAACAGGTGCCAGCCATTTCGAAGATTCAGTAGCCTGTGCACAATGGCTTCAGAAAGCGCTGCCGGAAAAAGCAAGTATTCTAATCAAAGGTTCTCGCGGCAGCAAAATGGAAAAACTTCTCCAGGCGTTCGAGTAAACTTCGGCAGCGAAAGGCAATTAGTTTTTCCGGCCTTTGAACAGCCGACTCCACAGCGAGTTGGGCCGTTCAGATTCTCCCATGTCATAGTAACCGGAATTACCCTTCACATAGCCGTAGTGATGCCCGTAGCCATAACCATAGGAATGGCTGAAATCGGAATCATTGAGTAGGATACTGACTTGCTTGAGTCGTCCATCCTGAATCAACTCATCCAATGAACGCAAATATTCAAGTTTAGAGTATCCCTGTCGAACCATGTACAATACCATATCAGCATTGGGCATGACCAAATAGGCATCTGACACAACACCAATCGGTGGCGTATCAATAATTACCACATCGTAACGATGCTTGAGTTCATCAAACATTTCACGCAAGGCAGGCTTTGAAAGCAACTCGGCAGGGTTGGGCGGAATCGGACCCGAAATGACGAGATCGAGATTCGGAATCGGACTGCTGCGGATGATATCGTCCAGTTTGGCGGCTCCTGCGAGATAAGAGCTCGCTCCGATGTCATTCGACCAACCGAAATCCTGGAACAGCTTGGGCTTTCTGAGATCAAGACCAACCACCACCACCTTTTGCTGCTGTAAGGCCATGATTGTAGCCAGATTGAGCGTAACAAAGGACTTGCCCTCACCTCCAACGGAAGAGGTGATCAGAATGGTTTGACACCCACTACCCGTTGAATAAAAACGCAGGTTGGTACGCACAGTACGGAAGCCTTCCGCTAAAACGGATTTCGGACGTTTGTGCACCACAAGATTCGAATCGGCATCATCGGAATGGCCCACCACACCTATGACGGGAACAGTGGTCAGGTTGCTGATATCCTCCTTGTTCATGACGGTGGTGCGCAACAAGGTGCCCGCGAGTACCAGGCCGGTCGGTACAACAAGAGAAAGTAACAGAATCACGGCCGCTACGATCTTACGATCGGGCTGCACAGGCTCCTCGGACAGTACCGCCTGATCAAGCACCTTGTTATCCGATACAACTGTTGCCTGTGCGATACTGGTCTCTGCTTTTTTCTGAAGCAAATACGTGTAAATATTCTGATTCACTTCCACACTCCGTTTGATCTCCAGTAGTTCGCGCTCCATTTCAGGGACTCCGCGAATGTCATCTTCGTAGCGACCAAGCTGGCTGTTGATGGTGTTAAGCGATGTCTGCAGACGACGCTGAATGGATTTGATGTTCTCAATGAGTGCAGCCTTATTCTCGGCAATTTGCTGATCGAGTATGCGAACAGCCGGAGCATCCGCTTTCACACCATAGGCAAGGCTCTTGCGCTTGGTTTGCATACTCTGGCATTCGGTCACCAACTGAACCAACAAGGGATGCCTGAAGCTTTCGTTCCGTATCGCCAAGATCGCTTCCGGTCGTTTTCAATTGCTCGTCGACAAAGCGTAAGGTGAGTGATGCGACCTGAGCCTTGTCACGCATATCACGGTCGATATATGCCTCAGAAATCGTGTTGAGCACATCCAGTGCACGAGCAGGTACCACATCGCGGTACGTGAGCTGGACGATATTGGCATCCTTTTCAAGTGGCTGAGCCGTGTAATTCTCCAACATCTCGGCCACCAGCCTGTTTATCGAACGCACCTTGAACGCGTATGAGCGATCGGGTTGCAAACGCCCCTCGCTGACATCGTTTAAAGTGAAGCAGAAATAATCCGTTTTCACGGTTTCGCCATACTTCAAGGTCTTAGCAAAACGGAAGGAAGGAAGCTTGTCACCCTCGTATTCCACTTCAAGTTCATAACGCCCACCATCCAAGGTTAACACTTTAAACGTCTGTTCTCGGAATTCCGGTACAATCGTATCAAAATCGGCATGAAGCGGAGTCTTAGGATAAAGTGGAACTGGCGTCACACGATTTGTTGACCAGTACTGCACATCCAGCCCAAGCCTTCGGATGGTCTCTTCAAACACACTTCTGGAGCGGAGAATTCCGATTTCAGTCGGTAGGTTCAAATTGGATCCGAACAAATCACTGGAAAGAAAATCTTCGATGTCACCTGCACCGGATTTGCTGTCCTCCACAATTACACTCGCGGTGGACTGGTACACCGGGAGCGTTAACTTCATGTAAAGGAAACCGGCAGCACAAAGAAACGCGAAGGTCAAGAGGAACCAACGCCAACGTGCTCTAAGGAGGTGATAGAAGTACCGGAGTTCGAATTCGTCTTCGCGAACCTGTGCAGCGGGCTTGTTGTTCATTTAGAACGGAAGTAGGCTGTGGCTATCAGGGCAACGGCGGTCAGCAGCGAGGTAACCACAGCGGTTGCAGGCGTTATGGCAGTAAAGGCTTTCTTTCGGGTAGGTTGTGCGTAAATCACATCATCGGGATACACATACCGCAATGGGCCGCTCAATACCGCCTTGCTTGTCAGATCGAGCGTATATTCAACGGTACCTTCTGGCGTTTTCCGATAAAGACGCAAGGCCGTACGATCGGCGTAATTGTTGAGATCACCAGCCAACGAAAGAGCCTCCAGAAACGTGAGCTGCTCGTTGGGCACATAATACAGGCCGGGTCTGTTCACTTCTCCGAGAAGTGAGACTTTGAAACTGAGTTTTTTAAGGATCACAACAGGATCCTCCACCAGTCTGCTGAAACGTCCTACAAGTGTATCGTGTAAGATCTCGAGTGTCAGACCAGCCGCTTTGACCGAACCGATATACGGCAGATCGAGCATGCCATCCGGGCTCACGACAAGGCCTTTCTCATACGCCGAGCGGCTATCATTGCCTTCATTGTTGGCCGATACCACACCCAGTGCAGGAAATGCTTCGGGATTGACTGCGGCCAGTTGTACAAGCAGGATATCTCCCGATGAAACCGGCATAGCAAACCGACTCGTATCGGGGATGAGTGTCTGATCTCCCTGCATGTATACCAACTTTCGCTGTGGTGTGCAGGATAGGATCAGCAAAGCCAACGACAATGCGCAAAAAAACAACTGTAGCGTTTGGCGGATCTGCATGCGGACTATTGAAGTATGCTACGGGCTATAACGATGCGCTGAACCTCAGAGGTGCCTTCGTAGATCTGTGTGATCTTGGCATCCCGCATGAGGCGCTCGACGTGAAACTCTTTCACAAAGCCATATCCGCCATGTACCTGCACCGCTTCAACAGTAGTTCGCATAGCCACTTCGGATGCATAAAGCTTAGCCATGGAACTGGCCTGGTTGTAATCGAGCCCGTTATCCTTGAGCCAAGCCGCCTTGAGACAAAACAGGCGAGCCGCTTCGATTTCAGTTGCCATATCGGCCAACTTGAATTGAATGGCCTGGTGATTGGAGATTTCCGTTCCGAAAGCCTTGCGTTCCTTGGAATATTTGAGCGCGAGCTCGAACGCTCCACTTGCGATTCCCAAAGCTTGTGCCGCGATACCGATTCGTCCCCCGGTCAGGGTCTTCATTGCAAACTTGAATCCGAATCCGTCTTCGCCCACACGATTGGCTTTGGGCACTTTCACGTCTTGAAACATCAGGGAATGCGTATCGGAACCACGGATTCCGAGTTTGTTTTCCTTCAGTCCGACCGTAAAACCGGGCATATCCTTCTCGACAATCAGGCAATTGATACCCTTGTGTCCTTTAGCTACATCAGTTTGAGCCATCACCAAATACACGGAAGCAGAAGATCCGTTGGTGATCCAGTTTTTAGTGCCATTCAGTAGATAATGGTCACCCATGTCTATGGCCGTAGTTCGTTGGGAGGTGGCATCGGATCCAGCCTCGGGCTCTGAGAGACAAAAAGCGCCGATAATTTCACCCTTGGCCAGGGGCACAAGGTATTTCTGCTTCTGTTCCTCGTTACCGAAGGTTTCAAGACCCCAGCAAACGAGGCTGTTATTGACCGACATGATGACCGACACCGATGCATCGACTTTCGAAATTTCCTCCATGGCCAGCACATAGGAAATGGTATCTAAACCGCCACCACCATATTTCGGATCGACCATCATACCGAGGAAACCGAGTTCACCGAGTCGCTTCACCTGCTCGGAAGGAAACTTCTGGTGTTCGTCCCGTTCAATCACACCCGGCAGTAATTCCTGCTGGGCAAAATCCCGCGCCGCCTGGCGGATCATCACATGTTCTTCACTGAGTTCAAAATGCATAATCAAGCTGTTGAATGAACCAAAAATAGAGCATTCGGACGGAGTCGGAGGTTGGGCAGGAAAGTTTTTCCTTTGCAGGCATGGATGTACACGGAGGACAGACCTTACGCGTGCTCGGCCTGATGTCGGGGACTTCACTTGACGGAATAGACCTGGCTGATTGCAGCTTCGTACGTTCCGATAATCGCTGGAACTATCAATTGCACCGGGCTGTCACCCTACCCTATCCCGACGCATGGAAACGGAGGCTTAGTGATTTGTTCAACGCCGACGCCAGAAGTATTTTCAAGGCACATGCTGAGCTGGGAACGTTTTACGGGGCCTGCATCAAGGAATTCATCGGTCAAGCACCTGAGAAACCGCACCTCATTGCATCGCACGGCCACACCTTGTTTCACAATCCGAGCCAGCACTACACTGTACAAATCGGATCAGGTGCAGGCATCGCTGCCGGTACGGGAATCGATACGGTGTGTGATTTCAGGAGCAAGGACATAGCCTTGGGCGGACAAGGTGCACCGCTGGTACCCATCGGGGACGCCCTGCTCTTTAGCGATTACGAAGCCTGCCTCAACATCGGTGGTATCATCAATGTGTCGATGCAGCTTAGCGGAGGACGGAGCGCCTGGGACATCAGCATAGCCAATATGGCCCTGAATCATCTGGCCGAGAGAGTGGGTCTGCCGTATGACAAAGGCGGAGAACTTGCACGAAGCGGTTCCATTGATCAGGACATACTGCGAAAATTACAGGCACTCCCTTATCACCAACAAGCACCACCGAAATCACTCGGCAGGGAGTGGTTTGAACAGGAAGTTGCGCCCCTGCTCGTGCATGATAACACGGCCGACTTATCAGCTACAGTTTGCGAACTGATTGCACTAGAAACAGGCAAAGCACTTCAGAAACTGCCACAGGACTCACGTGTGCTGACCACTGGAGGAGGTGTACACCATAAATACCTTGTCAGCAGGATTGAGGAACACACAAAAACACGGATTGTTGTGCCAGATGACACCCTTGCAGACTATAAAGAGGCTGTTGTGTTCGCTTTTCTGGGTGCCTTATACATCGTCGGAAACGTCAATGTACTATCTGAAGCAACGGGTTCAAGCAAGAACCACATCGGCGGAGCACTTTACAAAGGAGGTTGATTAAAGTTCGTCGTCCTCGTCGTCGTAGAGGTCGTCGAAAGCCTTGAAGTTGTCTTCAACTACATCCGGTTCCATTCCGTCTACGTCATCATCTTCATCGTTTTCGTCAAACGATGCGCTGCGTGATGACTTGGTACCAAGCGGCTCCATTTTGCGCGCCTTGGCGGAAGGAGCGGCTTTCTTCGACTTGTCTGCTGCAGGCTTTGCAGCCTTTTTAGGCGTTTTCATCGGCGGACGGCCAGGAGGTGTTTAGGATGCAGGATACTTAATTGGTTGAATGACAATGTTAACTTGTGTGGCAAATGTAAAAAAGTTTTGAGCGAAATGAACAAAATTGTGCAGTACGAATATTTTTATACGTCTGAATATCAATGAGTTAATTTCACAATCTTAGGTTGATAAATCAGCCACCGCAAAAAACTTTCCAACGTTGCTGCAACATTCCATAAAAAAACCGCCGGGGACTCCGACGGTTTTCTTCAATAGAGTTGAACTGTGTCAACGTGATTAAAATGCTTTGAGCAGGACGGTATTTGCGATGTACTCTCCTTCAAAACTCAGGCGAAGGATGTATTTACCTGCGGGAATCTGATCGATTTCATCGAGGAGTATCTGCTCGGCATCCGTGTTTAGTACAACCGGCCGGGAGAGCACCCGTCGACCATTCGTATTCCAAAGTTCGATGTAGGCCACACCCTGTAGGTGTGACTTCACCAATACGTTTGCCTGACGACTGACCGGATTCGGGAAAACCGAAAGTGAATGGGCTGGCCCCGATGCTTTGACGACGATGGGATGAAAGTGTTCGGTGTTTCCATCGAAATCGGTTTGCGACAACCGGTAGTACACATCCGACTGAGGGGCTTGTAAATCCGCAACCGAGTACTCACGGATCTGGGTGCTATTGCCGGCTCCATCCAGAACGGCAACCGGTGTAAACAGGTGTCCATCGCCGGAGCGGCTGATGGTGAAATAGTCGTTGTTCACCTCTGTAGCGGTTGACCAATTCAACACCACACGATCGGCATTGCGTACGGCTTCAAAATCAAGCAACCTGACCGGCAAGCTGGTCCCGATTGAGGAAGCATTAATGATTTGAGTGATGACGCGGTTACAAGCATCCGTTACTGTTACCGTGATGGTACCCGACTGGTTGGTAGACATCTGAGCAGGAGTAAACGTTGTCGAAGCTGTATTCGCTGGATTGAATGTACCTGCGAGCGTACTGGTCCAGCTGTATTGATAAGGAGGGGTTCCGCCTGTCACATTGATGGAAAGGTTTGCAGGCGTGCCGGCGGTATATGTACCTGTGATGCTTGTACTTACCAGATTGAACTGCTTCTTTCTACCCACAATCAGACAGTAATTGAAAAATGCACGCTGAGCTGCTATTTGTTCCTCAGCCGAACCACTTCCCGTAA
>JAJTFW010000020.1 GCA_021299095.1 Sphingobacteriales bacterium
GCCTAAAAAGTATGGGCGGATGGATGCTGGCACCTGCCCGTGAACTCAAGGTTGAGGATATGCTCTTCCGTTATGGAGCCCGAGTCAACTATGATCTCGTGCAGGATTTGCTTTCGTCCTTGATTGTTGTGGTTTCGGGCCGCATGGGTGATCAGGCCAAGCAGCAGTTGCTTCCCTGGTATTATTTCCCTGTAATGACACCGAAGGACAACCATCCGGTTGTCCGAAATCTGAATTCGATCCGTGGGCAATTTATCAGCAGTGTGGATCCGATCGAAGCACCCGGCGTACAGGCAACAGTCCTCTTGTCTACCTCTCAATACAGCAAGGTTATCCCCGCTCCGGTCAGGGTCAGTCTTGGTGAACTCGAGTATAAGCCCGATCCCGCCCGTTTTCCCAATAAGGATGTGCCGATTGCAGTTCTGCTCGAGGGAGATTTTACATCCGTATATAAAAATCGTTTACCACCTGCAATTCTGAGTGATAGCGCTATTGGATATAAGGAGTCGTGCAAAGGAGGAAAAATGCTGGTGATCGGTGATGGTGATCTCATCCGGAACGACATTGTAAAGGGGAGTCCGGTGGCATTGGGCTATGATCGCAACACTGGGACAACATTCGGCAACAAGAATTTCTTCCTGAATGTGATGGATTACCTCTGTGAGGGCGATGGATTGATGTCGACCCGAAACAAAGAATTGCGGATGCGGCAAATCGACCCCGTGGTATTGGAGTCCGATACCAGATCTGTTCGTTTGATTGCCGTATCTGTTCCAGTCGCACTGGTTGTGTTATTGGGTGTATTCAAGGCCCTGTTTCGCCGCAGGAAATTTGCTAAGCAACGTCTATGAAACGTATCAAACCGGTTCTTCTGCTTTTTGTAGGCCTGGCCGCATTGGCCGCATATCTGATGTTGACCCGGAAAGGGTCAACGCTCAAGGGTGAACTCAATGATTTTGCCTTCGCCGATACAGCCGCTGTCACGCGCATTTTTATGGCCGATAAAGACGGTCGCAGGGTAACCATCGATCGTCAACCCGGAGGCGCGTGGACCGTAAACGGAAAATTCACCGCCCGAAAGGATGCCATTGACAACCTGCTGAATACCATCAAGTCGGTTGAGGTGAAAAGTCCGGTCGGTAAAAACCTTTATAACAACACCATGAAATTGATGGCTGCCAAGTCGGTCAAGGTGGAGGTGTATGCCGGTTCGGAAGCTGTTAAAGTCTACTACGTAGGGCATCCTACTATGGATAATCTCGGAACATTCATGTACCTCGAGGGTTCCACAGTACCGTTTATCACCCACATTCCCGGTTTCAACGGCTTTTTGTCCACACGCTATTTTTCCTCCGAAGCGGAATGGCGCGACAAATCGATTTTTCGCCTCGATCCCAGATCGATCACCCGTGTCGGTATAACGGAGTACTTGCGTCCGGCTCGTTCATTCACCCTCGACAGGCAACCCGATTCTTCCTATGTTGTTTTTACAACAATTGGAACTAAGCCTGTGCTTCCCCTCGACATCAATAAGGTTAGGGCATTCCTTGCCGCCTTCTCAGAAACCTATTTTGAGCGGATTGATTTGGATATTAAACCCGAGCGCCGCGACTCCGTGCTTCGCGCAGGACCATTTGCGGAAATACGGGTCAGGACCGATGCCGGTAAAGAGATGATTCTGACCTGTTACCGAAAGCCGGTCACTTCCCAGTCGCGCCTTCAGATCGATTTTACCGGAGAGGACCTGCCATTCGATTACGATCGCTTTTATGCCCGATTGCAGGGTGATTCAACCCTGCTCGTTTGTCAGTATTTCCACTTTGACCGCATCCTGAAAGATCCGGTGAATTTCAGCCCCGGACCCGACAGTGCCCCGGCGCAATCCCGCTTTTAAGCCGTGTCAAGTCCGCCCGGTTGTTGATAAATCCGGGCTGGGGTGGAACCTCCGCCAATAGGCCTTCGGTATCTTTGTTGAGCCGGCATAATCGTTTATGCCGAATTCCTTTCCGCTATGAAATTCATCGTATCCTCCGACATTCTCCTGAAACAATTGCAGGTAGTCAGTGGTGCCTTACAAAGCAGCACGCCCTTGCCGATTCTTGAAAATTTCCTGTTCGAACTGTCCCCCGGCGCATTGAAGGTTTCCGCCTCCGACTTGGAAACCACCATGAGTTCGGTCGTTTCGGTCGACAGCAAAGAAACAGGTCGCGTTGCGGTGCCTGCCAAAATCCTGCTCGAAACCCTGAAGACTTTCGGTGTTACCCCACTGACCTTTAAGGTTCACAAGGATACCCATCAGGTTGAAATCAATTCCTCGGATGGAAAATTCAAGTTGACAGGTCTCAATGGAGAGGATTTTCCGAAATTGCCCGTACTTGACAAGCCCTCCACCATCGAAATGCCTTCCGATGTCCTGGCTGAAGCAGTCAATCACACCCTTTTTGCCACCGGCAACGATGAACTTCGCCCGGTAATGACCGGAGTGTTTTGCCAGTTCGGATCCGAGGGCGCCACATTTGTTGCAACGGATGCCCATCGCCTCGTTCGCTATCGTCGTGCCGATATTCGTTCGGCGAAAGAGACCTCCTTTATCCTGCCGAAAAAACCCTTGGGATTGCTGAAGGCCTCCCTGCCTTCTGCAAATACCCAGGTTAAAATCGATTACAACGAATCGAATGCCTTTTTCTCATTCGAAAATGTCAGTCTGATTTGTCGCTTGATTGATGGACGTTACCCGAATTATGAAGCTGTAATTCCACTCGACAATCCCAATAAGATGGAAGTGGACCGCTTGTCATTTTTGAACTCCATCCGCCGCGTGAGCATTTTCTCCAATAAGACCACGCACCAGGTGAAGTTTAAAATCGCCGGTAGCCAGGTCGATATTTCCGCTGAGGATGTGGATTTTGGTAACGATGCCAACGAACGTCTGAACTGCACCTACGATGGAAAAGACATTGAAATCGCCTTCAATGCGCGCTTCTTGCAGGATATGTTGAATAACCTCCAGAGTGAACATGTTCTTGTTGAGCTCTCGCTTCCAAACCGTGCCGGGCTGTTGAGTCCGCCCAAAACTGAGGCAGATCCCAATGCAGACCTGCTAATGCTGGTCATGCCCGTGATGGTCAATTGATTTCGGATTATCCGAACAGACAGGCGGACCGGCTTAGGTTCGCCTGTTTTGTTTTTCACATCAGCGCTGTGGATTTTCCGGCTATTTTGTTTCAAACGCGCTCTGCTGCTGCCGTATCTTTGAAATGATGTCGAACAATGAGCAGGACCTTCTGAAAGCCGATACCAGTGAAATGCCGATTGTGCTTGATCCCGAGGCCGAAAAGCAAGAGATTCTCAAGCGATACCGGGCACTGCTGCGCGCCTGTAAGCCGAATATTGAGAAAGGTGAACGGAAGCTGATCCGAAAAGCATTTGACCTTGCACTCGAGGCGCATAAAGATATGCGCCGGAAAACAGGAGAGCCCTACATTTTTCATCCCATTGCTGTAGCCACCATTGTGGCCCAGGAAATCGGCCTTGGAGGAATTTCAATCGTTTGTGCCCTGCTCCACGATGTTGTAGAGGATACGCATTACACCCTTGACGACATCGAACGACTTTTCAACCCCAAGGTGGCGGGCATTGTCGACGGGCTCACTAAAATCTCCGGCGTATTCGATCACAAGTCATCTCAGCAGGCGGAGAATTTCAGGAAAATGCTCCTGACCCTCAGCGATGATGTGCGAGTGATTCTGATCAAGATTGCGGATCGTTTGCACAACATGCGTACCCTGGGCTCGATGGCCAAGGACAAGCAGTTGAAAATCGCCTCCGAGACCGCCTATCTGTATGCACCCTTGGCTCACAGGCTTGGGTTGTATTCCATTAAAACAGAGCTTGACGACCTGGCCTTAAAGTACACGGAGCCGGACGTGTTTCGGACCATTGCGACCAAGCTTCAGCAAAGCAAGCGAGATCGTGAAAAGTTCATCCAGGAGTTTACGCGGCCCTTGCGTGAGGAGCTCGACCAGGAAGGGTTTGCTTACGAAGTCAAAGGAAGGCCGAAGTCCATCAATTCCATCTGGATCAAGATGAAGAAGCAGCAGGTCAGCTTCGAGGAGGTGTATGACTTGTTTGCCATCCGGATCATCATTGATACGCCATACGAGCGCGAAAAGGCCGATTGCTGGAAGGTCTATTCCATCGTCACCGATCACTTTACACCCAACCCCGATCGCCTGCGCGATTGGATCTCGACTCCCAAAGCCAACGGGTATGAGTCGCTACACACTACCGTGATGAGCCGTGAAGGAAAATGGGTAGAGGTGCAGATCAGGACGCGCAGGATGGATGAAATTGCAGAAAAAGGCTACGCGGCGCATTGGAAATACAAAGAGTCCAATCAGGAGAGTGCACTTGATGAGTGGATTGGCCGCATCCGCGAGTTGCTCGAAAATCCGGAATCCAATGCCTTGGATTTTATGGATGATTTCAAGCTCAACCTGTTTTCGGATGAGATATTCGTTTTTACGCCGACCGGCGATATTCGTACACTTCCAGCCGGCAGTACGGTTCTCGATTTCGCTTATGAGATCCATAGCGACATCGGTTCAAGGTGCATCGGTGCTAAAATCAACCACCGCCTGGTTGCCTTGAGTCATGTGCTTCGCTCGGGCGATCAGGTAGAGATTCTTACCTCTGCTAAACAGGAGCCCAAAGACGATTGGCTGGGCCATGCGGTAACGGCAAAGGCCAAGTCGAAAATCAAAGCAGCACTGAAGGAGGAAAAGCGACGAATCGCCGAGCGTGGAAAAGACCTTTTCGAGAAACGGATGCGCTTACTCCGGTTGAATGGGGTGCCGTACAATGTCAACGAACTACTGTTGTTTTATAAAGTTTCCAATCTCACCGATTTCTACCACCGCATCGGACTCGAGGCTATCGATCTGCGCAACCTGAAGGATTTCTTTACTCAAAAAGCAACCGGGCAACTCAGCCTGCCCGAAAAAAGTGATCGGCAGAATTTCGAGGAGCTGGTGCGCAACATCCGTGGAAAAAGCGATATGCTGGTTATCGGTGAAGGCATCGATAAAATCGAATATAAATTGTCGCCTTGCTGCAATCCGATACCCGGCGACGATGTGTTCGGATTCATTACGCTGGACGAAGGCATTAAGATTCACCGGACCAATTGCCCCAACGCCATTCAGCTCATGTCGAACTATGCTTATCGGATTGTGAAGGCTCGGTGGTTCGGTCAGCAGCAAATCGCATTTTTGGTCGGTATCCGAATCACAGGTATGGATGATATGGGTGTGGTCAGCAACATTACCAAGGTGATATCATCCGAGCTGAAAGTGAACATCCGCTCCCTGAACATCGAAAGTACCGATGGACTTTTTGAAGGAACCATTATGCTCTTCGTGCATGACACGGAACACCTCAAAACCCTGACGAAAAAACTGGAAAAGCTACCGGGGATCCTTTCGGTCAGTCGTATCGATACTGCAGCATGACCGCATCTCAAACCCGTTCTGCCTCCGCGCGCGATGAACTCGTGGAAAAGGCCATGGCTGTTTTTCAGAGTTACCTAGAACAATTGAACCTTCGCAAAACCCCTGAACGGTTTACGGTCCTGCGTGAAGTATATTCCATGGACGATCATTTCGATATGGATGCCTTGTACCTTCATATGAAGCGTAAAAACCACCGCATCAGCAGGGCTACCTTGTACAATACCATCGAGCATTTGCTGGCCTGTAATCTCGTGACCCGGCATCAGTTCGGAAAGTCGAATGCCGTATACGAGCGTTCGCTGACCTTCCGTCAGCACGATCATCTGATCTGCCAGGACTGCGGAAAGATTCTTGAGTTTTGTGACCCCCGGGTGCAACAAATCCAGACAATGATGGGGGATATTTTGGGGTTTGATGTAGCCAGCCATTCGCTGAACCTCTTTGGAAAATGCAGGAAGCTGCGCGAAAGCGGCTCCTGCCCGCACGCTACGCCGGAAAATCCGGTACCTTTGACCTGACTAATCACCACGCGTTCATGGAATTCGCATACGACATTACTGAAAAGCAAGGCTATCACCTGGTTCGCCTGAAGGGAAACCTCATCGAAAAAAATCAGGCCAATTCCCTCATGGATGAAATTGAAGGACTTTCGGAGAAGGAGAATAGCCGTTTTGTCATTAGCCTCGATGAATTCAAATACATGAACAGTACAGGCTTGAATGTGCTGCTTGGCATTCTCTCCAAGGCACGTCGTTCGGGTGGAGAAGCCGTTGTGTGTGCAGTTCCCGAAAAAACCCATAGCCTCTTGGTTATTACCAAGCTGGTGAATGTGTTTCAGGTCGTTGAGAACGAAGACCAGGCTGTTAAAGCGTTTCAAGCCAACTGAGCCGGGGCCTGCATCATGAAAGCGGATGTATTGCTCGGCCTTCAGTGGGGCGACGAGGGAAAGGGAAAAGTCGTTGATGTTTTAACCCCCCGGTATGACCTGATTGCCCGGTTCCAGGGAGGACCCAATGCGGGACATACCCTGGAGTTCGAGGGTACGAAGCACGTATTACACACCATTCCGTCGGGAATTTTTCATGCCGACACACTCAACGTTATAGGCAACGGTGTGGTCATCGACCCGGTCGTGTTTAAAAAGGAGGTCGACTCGCTGCTCTCCCGTGGTGTTGATGTTCGGAAAAACCTGAAGATATCCCGAAAGGCACACCTCATTCTGCCAACCCATCGCTTACTCGATGCTGCATCGGAGGCCGCTAAAGGGCAGTCAAAAATCGGATCCACACTAAAGGGTATCGGTCCAGCCTACATGGACAAGACCGGCAGGAATGGAATTCGAATTGGTGATCTGGAAAACCCCAGATTCATTGAGCTCTATACCGCCCTGGTGGATAAGCATAAAGCGATGCTTGCACATCACCAATACGCTTATGATTTGTCGGCTCTTGAACCCGATTTCTTCACTGCACTTGAAGTCATTCGAAGCATACCCTTTATTGATAGTGAATATGTGCTCAACGACGCATTGAATTCCGGTAAAGCCATTCTTGCCGAAGGTGCTCAGGGTTCACTTCTCGATATCGATTTTGGATCGTACCCGTTTGTGACCTCCTCGCATACGGTTACTGCCGGCACTTGTATAGGCTTGGGAATTGCACCCACATCCATCGGCAAGGTTTACGGTATTTTTAAAGCGTATTGTACGCGGGTCGGTAGCGGACCTTTTCCCACCGAGTTGAACGATGAAACAGGTGAATTGCTTCGTACACGTGGGCATGAGTTCGGTTCTACAACGGGTCGGGCACGTCGCTGTGGTTGGCTCGATATGCCTGCATTGAAATATGCAATCATGCTGAATGGTGTTACAGAGCTTATCATGATGAAATCGGATGTGCTCAGCGGTCTCGACACCTTGAAGGTATGCACTGCGTACCGTTACCGCGGAGAGGAGATTACGCACGTCCCGTACGATGTTGTAAACGAGCACATCGAACCCGTGTATACCGAATTGGGAGGATGGTCGGAGGATCTCACCGGTGTGACAGATGTAGCGGCTTTACCTGACGGACTCAACCGTTACATTGATTTTATAGAGCGCGAAACGGGACTTCCTGTCACCATTGTTTCAGTAGGACCCGACCGCATGCAAACCCTGCTTCGCACGGTGCTTGCCTGATGCATGTGCATTCCAACCTGAACCGCTTAGTAGTTGCAGCTTCACTGCTGCTTTGTTTCTTGTTGACTGTTGAAAAGCTTCAAGCACAAACCGGTCGTCAGGTGGAAATTGTTCAGGCCGGAAGTTTAGAGGGTGATCGGATTGCCGGCCGTGAAGTGCGCCGACTTGTCGGTGGTGTGGTGTTTCGCCAAGAGGAAACTTACCTGTACTGCGACAGTGCATTGTTTTTTGAAGACGACAACGTCATTGATGCCTATGGTTCGGTAAAAATCACCGGTCCCCGGGCACGCGTTTTTGGCGATTACCTGCATTACGATGGGAATTCCCAGCTTGCCGACATCACCGGCCGCCGTGTGCGCCTCGAAGATGGCCGTATGGAATTAATTACGACCTCCATGCAGTATGATATGGCGCGCGACATCGGTTCCTACTCCCAAGGTGGCCGAATGGTCGATGGGGAAGGGGTGTTGACCAGTCGCAGGGCGTATTATTTTGCCGCAGAGCAAGCCGTCTATTTTCGTCAGGATGTCGTACTCGAGCATCCCCGCTTCCGTTTGTTGGCCGATACGCTCCGGTACCATGCCCCAAGCGCGACCTGTCGTTTCCTGGGTCCGACCCGGATAACTGGAATTCCAGACGGGCAATTGATTCAATGTACAACTGGCTGGTACGATACCAAGGCGGAGAAAGCCTGGTTCGGCATCGGATCTTCTTTGAAACAGGATGGTCGCTTGCTTCTCGGCGACAGCATTCTGTACGATCGAAACAAGGCAATCGGCCAGGCTTGGCACAATGTCAGTATTAGCGATTCGGCCGAATCCATTCGCATCAGCGGTGATCGGGCAAGGACGGATGACCGTAGTGGAATTTCTTGGGTGACCGGAAACAGCTTGATGGCTAAGGACGTGGACGGTGACTCCCTGTTCATGCATGCCGACACCTTGTGGGCATTCAGTGATAGTTCAGCCCAATCAAAACGGTATCGGGCGTATCGCGATGTCCGCCTCTTTAAGTCCGATTTACAAGGACGATGCGATTCCCTTGAATATGCCGCTGCGGATTCTTCCATCCGGTTTTTTGGCCGACCGGTATTGTGGTCCGACAACAATCAACTAAGCGCAGATACCATGGTGCTTGAATTGAAGGGTGATACCCTGCACAGTCTTAACCTGGTAAGTTCGGCATTCATTGCTACAAAAGAAGACGAGCGAAGGTTTAGTCAAGTCAGGGGGAAATCCATGGACGCACGATTTGTGAGCAATCGGGTGAACCTGGTTTATGTAAGAGGAAACGGTGAGACCGTGTATTTTCTCAGGAACCGTAAAAAACAACTGAGCGGAGTCAATGCTGCTGTATGCTCCGATATGCGAATCCGATTCGAGGGTAACAAGGTTTCGCGCGTCACATTACTAACGAAGCCTGAGGCCACATTGACGCCTGTAAAAGATGCGGATCCGGAGCAATTACGACTGCCTGGTTTCAATTGGAGGGGTAGTGAGCGACCATTGGAACGCGGCGATTTGTTTTCGCCCTGATGTTTGGTGGACTTATTTACCTCCGAAAACTTGTTGTAGGATACCGTTGATGCGTGCTGCAGGATCTTTCCTGATTTTCACTTCCTCTTCGGCCACCAACATGAACAATCCCTCTACTGCCCGTTGTGTTACAAAGTCATTCAAGTCGGGGTTTACCTTTTTCACCATGGGTAGCTTGTTATAACGCTTGAACAAGGGCATCCAGTAACGTGTGATTTCCACCTTGTCCAATGAGCTCTTAACAATCGGCAGAAAAACTGCTTTCAATTGGCTGCTGGTTGAGTTTCTAAGGTAATCGGTAGCGGCATCATCCTTTCCTTTTAAAATGCCAAGACCATCGCTGATGCTCATTTTAAAAATCGCATCCAGGAAAATCGGAGCCGCCTTCTTGGATGCGTCCTCGGCGGCCCGGTTGAGTTGAAGTTCAAATTCATCAACCTGTTTTTTCATACCCAAATCAATCAGGCGCTTCCGCATGTCTTTAGCATCCTGAGGGAATGGTATGCGAATCTTTGGATTCTTGTTAAATCCATCAATTTTAGATGCGCGCCCGCCCGCATTTTCCGAGCCTACTTTCAGCGCTTCCTTCAAACCCTTCGTGATGTCAGTATCGCTCAACGATGAAGTACCGTTGAGTGTTGATTGAAGAACTCCGGGCAAGTTCAAATCCTGTGCGTTCGCGCAGATGGCATCGAATAGGATCAAGAGAGTTAGGGCAACAACAAGTTTTCGCATAGCGGACAGTTCTCAAAAATAAAGCCAAAAAGTAGGCAGGCTGCTCCCTGCCTGATTGTATACCTTCGTCTTCTTAAAGCAAAAAACACGGCATGCAGGCTGAATTGATCACAATAGGCGATGAGCTTCTGATTGGCCAGGTAGTCGACACCAACTCGGCCTGGATGGGTCGTGCCTTGAATCTGGCCGGAATTCAAGTGGCTCAAATCACTTCTGTGTCCGATCGGCAGGAGCAAATTCTGGAGGCCCTCCGCCTGGCCTCCGGCAGAGCCGAGCTTGTGTTGATTACCGGTGGCTTGGGTCCGACCAAGGACGATATCACCAAGAAAACCCTCAGCGACTATTTCGGCGTGCCGCTGGTCTTCAGTGATGAAGCTTACAAAAACGTTGAAGCTTTTTTTCAGCAGCGCGGCAGAACAGTCAGTCCCATCAATCGTTTACAGGCAGAGGTACTCGACGGCTGTCAGGTTCTGGAGAACAAGAAAGGAACCGCTCCGGGAATGTGGATGGAGCATGAGGGCGTCGTTTATGTGTCGATGCCGGGTGTTCCCTACGAAATGCAGTACCTGATGGAGGCTGAGGTGATACCACGCTTGCGTCAGCGCTTCCAGACTCCTTATATTTTGCACCGTACTTTTCTCACCCATGGAATTGGCGAAAGTGTGTTGTCCGAACAAATCAGCGAGTTCGAAGACAATTTGCCCGAGGGTGTCCGACTTGCCTATCTTCCTTCGCCCGGAACCGTGAAATTGCGTTTAAGTGCAACGGGAGAGAAAGCACGTGTGCGTGAGGTGATGGCCGAACTCGAGGCAGATCTGCTCGTCCGTCTCGGTCATTATCACTTCGGGTTCGATGATGAAACCATTACAGGGGTTTTAGGTGAACTCTTGCTGAAAAAGGGGTGGACCATGGCGACAGCCGAGAGTTGTACTGGAGGAAACATCAGCCGTATGATCACCTCCGTCCCGGGAGCCTCTGCCTGGTACATGGGATCCACGGTTACCTATTCTTATGCCAGTAAAACCGATATCTTGAATGTGCCTGCAGATATGATTCAGGAACAGGGGGCGGTTAGTGAAGCTGTGGTGCGTTCCATGGCCGAGCAAGTCTGTTTAAAAATGGGTACTCAATGTGCTGTAGCCACTTCGGGGATCGCCGGCCCGGGTGGTGGAACCCCCGAAAAACCGGTCGGAACGGTTTGGATTGCGGCTGCAGTTCCAGGCCTTGTTGTGGCAAAGCGATTTCAGTTTGGCGACAATAGGCTGATAACCATACAGATGGCATCTGAAACCGCCCTTCATTTGCTCAGAAAAGCGATTCTTGGCGAAGGTTTGTTCTAATCAAGCTTTTTTTCTACTTTTGCCCTCCCAATACCTGACACCATGTCAAAGATTTGCGACCTCACCGGAAAACACTCGATCACCGGTAATAACGTCAGCCACTCCAACCGCAAGACCAAGCGCAAGTTCCATCCGAACCTGCAAACCAAGAAGTTTTACATGCCCGAAACAGGCGAGTGGATCACCCTCAAGGTGAGCACCTCTGCGCTGCGCACGATTGACAAAATCGGCATCACGGAGGCCATTACCCGCGCCATCGTGAAGGGCACGCTCTGATTTGGGTGTTCCCCGAATCAACACCGGTGATCCGTCGCTCCTTACCTTTGTGAGGATGCTACGCGGGTCACCGGTTCTTTTTTGCCTTCTTCTTTCCGCTCAACTGGTCTTTGGCCAGTGGGACGACTCCGATCGTTTACCAGCGACCTTCCACAGTGGACGCCGCGATGCACTTCGGGATTTGATGCCGGCCAATTCTGTAGCTGTGTTTTTTTCAAATCCAGTTCGCAACCGCAGCAACGATGTCGATTATCAGTTCAGTCAGGCTCCCAACTTGTATTATCTGAGTGGGCACCTTGAACCCAATGCCGTGCTTGTGGTTTTCAAGGATACTGTTCAGGTCAGAGGTGAATGGTGTAGGGAGGTTTTGTTTGTGGAGGAGCGTAATCCCCGGGAAGAACTTTGGACCGGAGAGCGCCTCGGCTCCGAACGTGCCAAATCAAGGCTAGCTCTTGAGCAGGCATTACCTGCAAGCGAATGGCTCCAGTTGAACTTGGACTGGAGGAAATTTACAACCGTGTTTGCCGAATATCCCGATGCACCCAATGGAACGAATCGCGACAAGGCCGACTTGAGGGACTTGACTGAATTTCTTTCTGAAACACTCCGTACTCAGCGTGTGGAGGTAAATCCACAGGGCATACCCGTTATGCTTGCCCGACTTCGTGAAATCAAAACTCCCGAGGAGATGGTTTTGATGCAAAAGGCGGTCGACATCACAGTAGCTGGCTTTCAGGATTTGATGTCATCGTTAAAGGCCGGAATGCATGAATACGAAGCGCAGGCCTTGGTGGAGTACCATGCGCGCAAAGAAGGAGCCGAATACATGGGTTACCCATCCATTTGTGGATCAGGACAAAATGCGGCTGTGTTGCACTATACCTTCAACCGAAAGAAGTTGAAGGATGGGGAGTTGTTTTTGGTTGACATTGGTGGAGAGTACCATGGCTATACGGCTGACATTACGCGGACCATGCCTGTGAGCGGTTCGTTCAGCACCGAGCAAAAAGCCATTTATGATTTGGTGTGGTCGGCCCAACAGGCCGGGATACAGCAGTGTAGGGTAGGGCGTGATTTCCGTGCGGCCCACAAAGCAGCATTCGAGGTCATTTCGAAGGGTCTCCAGGAGCTGGGCATCATCAAATCCGCAGGTGATGCCGACCGCTACTTCATGCACGGTACTTCCCATTATCTGGGCCTCGATGTTCATGATGCCGGAACCTATCAGGCGCTTCGGTCCGGAACCGTGATGACGGTTGAGCCTGGTATCTATATTCCACCGGGATCGCCTTGCGAATCACGATGGTGGAATTGCAGCGTACGCATTGAAGATGATGTGCTGGTAACCGACTCGGATCCGGATGTAATGTCTAAAGCATTGATTAGTAAATCAGAAGAGATTGAAGCGTGGATGAAATCCAAGGCATCTTCGGGGCAGGGAATTGCCAGATGACCCGGATACGTAGATTTTCCCGAATCATTTTGAGATGTGAACTGAATTGTCGTATCTTTGCCGACCCTATTTGAGGGAAAATTCCGCTGAATCATGGCAAAAAAAGGGAACCGCGTTCAGGTGATTATGGAGTGTACCGAGCATAAGACCTCGGGCAAGCCCGGCACCAGCCGTTACATCACCACCAAGAACAAAAAGAACACTACCGAGCGTCTTGAGCTCAAGAAGTACAATCCGATCCTCAAAAAGGTGACGGTTCACAAGGAAATCAAATAAGCCCCTAGGCACAACATAGCGTACCATGGCAAAGAAAGTAGTTGCAACCCTGAAGACCGGAAAAGGAAAAGAATTTTCTAAGGTCATTAAAATGGTAAAATCACCTGTTACAGGTGCCTATTCCTTTAAGGAAGAAGTCGTTCACAACGACCACATCAAGGATTTCCTCAAAGAAAAATAATTCCTGACATCAACCTTGGAGGCAGCTTCTTTCCGTCGAAAGGAGCTGTTTTCATTAATGGCCTGGCCGCTCAACTATGGGATTGTTTGGTTTTTTCAGCAAGGAGAAAAAAGAGTCGCTCGATAAAGGGCTTGAAAAAACCCGCGAGAGTTTCTTTTCACGGGTAGCCAAAACCATCATCGGTAAGAGTACCATTGATGATGATGTACTGGACAACCTAGAAGAGGCACTAGTGACCAGTGATGTTGGGGTGGAAACCACCTTGAAAATCATCAAGCGCATCCAGGAACGGGTTGCACGGGACAAGTACACCGGCACATCCGATTTGCACCGGCTTCTTCGCGAGGAGATGGCCACCCTGTTGGCGGAAAGCGGCAATGGGCTGGCACGCGGTCTTGATCTACCCCCCGGGGCCGGACCCTATGTGATCATGGTAGTTGGTGTGAATGGAGTTGGAAAAACCACCACCATTGGCAAGTTGGCATACCAATTCAAGAAATCCGGAAAGCGGGTCGTTTTGGGTGCTGCAGATACGTTTCGAGCTGCTGCGGTCGATCAATTGGGGATTTGGGCAAGCCGCGTAGATGTGCCCTTGGTTAGTCAGGGTATGGGAGCAGATCCTGCCTCCGTTGCGTTTGATGCGGTTTCATCCGCCAAAGCCCAGGGCGCGGATGTCTGCATCATTGACACCGCTGGTCGCTTGCACAACAAAGTGAACCTCATGAACGAGTTGTCGAAAATCAAACGCGTGATGCAGAAAGTCGTTCCTGATGCTCCGCATGAAATTTTATTGGTACTCGATGCCTCTACGGGGCAAAATGCGTTTGAGCAAGCCCGGCAGTTCATTGCGGCTACGGAGGTGAATGCGCTTGCGCTCACAAAACTCGATGGAACAGCAAAGGGAGGCGTGGTGATTGGCATTTCCGATCAGTTCAGTATTCCGGTACGCTACATCGGCGTTGGTGAGGGTATGGAGGATCTGCAAGTGTTCGACCGAAATGAGTTTGTCAAATCCCTCTTTGGCGAAAACTGAGCTTTCCGTGCCGATGCGATTCGCATTTCTGTTCCTGTTCATCGTGCTGAGAGGTGGTGTCTGCCTTGCTCAGTCCTGGGAAATCCGGATCGTCGATAACGTTGGTCGAATGAACATGGATCAGCGTTACCGCATTACCCCCGACAGCCTCATCGTTACCGGGCTTTCGGATTATGGCAGGACACAGGTTAGCTATATCCAGCGTGCATTGAATCCCCGCGAAAAGCGTCGTATGGCGCATTTCATGAAATCCTTTCGCGCCGATCGCTTGCGCGACGAATACTTCGACGGGTATGGCAATTTTCAGGTTATTCATGAAGGCAATTATCCCCGTTCTATTTTGCTCGAAGTGACCGTGAACGGCAAACCCTACGCATCCCGCGGAACCAATGCCTGGGTTGAGGCATACAGCCGTATCTTCAACGTGATGAATCCCATGCTTCCCGACGAAGTCCGAATCGTTTACAGCAAAGAGGGTCTCACCCAATTTAACGAACAGTGAAAGCAAAGACCCTCCGCAAGAATAAGGTGAATGTCATCACCCTGGGTTGCTCCAAGAACCTCGTCGATTCCGAGGTGTTGATGGGACAGCTTCGGGCCAATGATTTTGATGTTGTTCACGAAAGCAACCGCAACGACGCCTCGGTCGTAATCATAAATACCTGCGGATTCATTGACAATGCCAAGCAGGAGTCGATTGACACCATCTTGCATTATGCCAAGAAAAAAGAAAAAGGATACATCGACAAGTTGATTGTGACAGGATGTCTTTCGGAGCGCTATAAACCGGAACTTGAGCGGGAGATTACCAATGTGGATGCCTATTTCGGTACACGCGATTTGCCTTACCTGCTGAAAACCCTTGGTGCTGATTATAAGCATGAGTTGCTTGGTGAACGACTATTGACCACGCCCAAGCATTTTGCCTACTTGAAGATTTCTGAAGGATGTGACAGGCCTTGTTCTTTTTGTGCTATCCCACTGATGCGCGGAACACATGTGTCGCGTCCGGTGGAGGAATTGGTGGAGGAAGCCCGTAAACTTGCCGCAAGCGGAACCAAGGAGTTGTTGCTCATCGCCCAGGACTCCACCTATTACGGTCTTGATTTGTACAAGGAACGGCGGCTGGCATCACTGCTTAGTGCTCTAAGTGACGTGGAGGGTATCGGCTGGATTCGCCTGCATTATGCCTTTCCCAGCGGTTTTCCGGAAGAGGTACTGGATGTGATGCGCGAACGCGAGAACATCTGCAAGTACATCGACATTCCCCTACAGCACGTAAGCGACCACATGCTTAAATCCATGCGGCGTGGAACCACCGAAGAAAAGACCATGCAATTGATCGATCGCTTCAGGGAAAAGGTTCCCGGTATCGCGTTGCGAACCACCCTCATTACCGGTTACCCCGGAGAAACCGAAGCAGACCACGAAGCAATGCTACAGTTTGTTTCAAAGGTGCGGTTCGATCGTCTTGGTGTGTTCACGTATTCTCATGAGGAAAACACACATGCTTATCAGTTAGAGGATGATGTGCCGCAAGACCTCAAGCAGGCAAGGGCCGAAGCTGTTATGGCGGTACAACAGGAGATTTCTGAGGATATCAATAGCAAAAAAGTCGGTCAGGTATTCAAAGTGCTTTTCGATAGGAAGGAGGGCGATCACTTTGTGGGGCGCACCGAGTTCGATTCGCCCGAGGTGGATAATGAAGTCCTGGTCTCTGCAGCCGATCATTATGTTCGTGTCGGTGATTTCGCTCAGATAAGAGTCAAGTCAACCGCGGCATTTGATCTTTTCGGCGAACCGGTTTGATCCCTGCAGCCATGGAAGTCCACTATGTAGATGCTGATCTGTCCGGAATACGGAGCAGGCTAGTTACGGATTACATGGAGGGGCATCCTTCCTTGCGCACGTTCTATGGTCATTTACCCGGTGCTGGTTCTGCACAGGCAGCTGTAGCGAGCCGGAATGAGCGTTTCATCGATCGTGAACTACTCACATCGGTTCTGCTTGAACAAAATGCAGCCTTTTTAGAGGATTTTTCGGTTGTAAAAAAGAACATTCTTTCCTTATCGGATCCAAACACCTTTACGGTCACTACCGGACATCAATTGTGTATGGCTGCTGGTCCGCTATTTTTGGTGTACAAGTTGATTTCCTGTATCAATTCGGCAATCGAGTTTGAGCGCGAATTGCCAGGTAAGAAGGTTGTTCCCGTGTTTTGGATGGCTACCGAGGATCATGATGTTGCCGAAATGGATCACATGAACCTAGGGGTGGACATGATTCGCTTTCCATTCGAAACGGCCTCATGCACCGGTCGTCTCATGACCGGATCATGGGATCAGGAATGGGAAAAAATCGGAAATGTACTGCAGGGTACTGCCGGTGCTGCTGAAATACTCAAGCTGCTGCGTTCGTGTTACGCGGAAGGGAATTCAATCGCTGCATCCATGCGGGCACTTGTGCTACAGGTTTTCGGCAAGCATGGATTGGTAGTGATTGATGCAGATGATGTGCGATTGAAAAAGGCGTTTCTGCCCACTATGCGAAACGAAATCGCCACCGACGAATTTGCGCGCGTGGTTCGTGAAACGAGTGAGCGTCTTGGCACATATACCAAGGTGCAGGCCATGGTGCGCGACCTGAACCTATTTTATTTGACCTCCGATGCTAGAGTTCGTATCGAGCGTGAGGGAGAGGGCCTTAGACTGTCCGGTTCCTCAGAAGTCCGTTCGGCTTCGGATTGGATTTCCGAACTGGAGCAACATCCCGAGCGGTTTAGTCCGAATGTACTGCTCAGGCCATTGTATCAGGAACAGATCTTACCGAATCTCGGTGTTGTTTTGGGTCCGGGGGAACTGGCCTACTGGCTACAACTAAAGGAAGGTTTCGTATTGCACGGGGTAGCGTTTCCGATCCTTATCCCCAGGAATCAAGGCTTGTTGATTTCACAGAAAAATCTCGCCAAGTTCACACGGTTGGGATTTAGCCTTGAGGAAGTGTTTCTCAAACCGGATGAGCTGCTGCAGCGCTGGTTGCTTCGAAATGCAAATCTGGATACGCCATTTGATACGGCACAGGATTCTTTATCCGGAATTTATATTCAACTGGTGCAGCTTGCACAAAGCATAGATCCGACCCTGGAGTCGAGTGTTCGGGCCGAGGAACAGCGTGCCAAAAACGGACTGGATCAACTGCGAAAGAAGGTGACGGCCGCATTGAAAAGAAGGCACGAATCCACAGTTAGCCAGATTCAGCGTCACGCTTCACTGGTCAGCCCAAACGGGATTCCGCAGGAGCGGTCCGATAATGTGTTCTGGCATTATTCCAGAACTGGTCAGGACCTGATGGATGTGCTGATGGCTTCTATGAAACCGTTTCAGCCCGAATTGACAGTGGTTGTGTATGCTGAATTGATACCCGCCTGAACGGATGTCTAACTGTTGATGTATGGAAAACACAAATAAAAAATCCCCCTTTAATCTGGTGGTGCTAGTAGCTGCGCTGGGATACTTCGTTGATATTTTCGATTTGCAATTATTCAATATCGTCAGTAAGTCCAGCCTCCGTGGAATCGGAATTACGGATACCAATGTACTTGAACGGTACGATTACCTGCTTTTCTTGTGGCAGATGGGCGGTATGTTGGCCGGTGGTTTAGTGTGGGGAATACTTGGCGATCGCAAGGGGCGGAAATCTGTGCTCTTTGGTTCGATTTTGTTGTATTCGATTGCAAACATCGCAAATGCATTTGTTGTGAACCTCGATCAGTATGTCGTGGTCCGTTTCCTCGCCGGCCTTGGATTGGCAGGAGAACTTGGTGCTGCCATTACACTTGTGTCTGAAATCATGCACAAGGAGAATCGCGGGTATGGAACCATGTTGATTGTTACTATGGGCGCGTTGGGTGCCGTAGCAGCGGGTTTGCTTAGTAAAGTTACTACGCCCGTATTCGGACTTGACCCTTGGCAGTTCAGTTATGTAACCGGTGGTGTGCTTGGCCTACTGCTTCTGGCCCTACGGGTAGGCACATACGAATCGGGTATGTTCGATAAATTGAAAAAAGACACCTTGGTTCGCCGTGGAGATTTTTTCCTCTTATTTCGAACACGCGATAAGTTTCTGCGGTATCTGGCCAGCATCTGTATTGGACTACCCGTGTGGTTTTGTATTGGTATCCTCATAAAGTTCGCACTTCATTTCGCCGAGCTGAATGGAGTAGCCGGTTCTCCTGAAATGGGTATGGTCATCATGTGGACCTACGTCGGACTTTCTTCCGGCGATTTGTTGAGTGGAATTCTTAGCCAGGTGTTCCGTAGCCGTAAGAAAGTCATTTTTGGATACCTCATTGCCACCTGTATACTCGTGGTATATTACCTGTTCAAACAAAACATCTCTACATCATCCTTCTACTTCTTGTGTTTCCTGATTGGATTTGCAACCGGATACTGGGCCTTGTTTGTGTCTGTTGCTGCGGAACAGTTCGGAACCAATATCCGTGCAACGGTCACCACTACCGTTCCCAATTTTGTGCGTGGCGCCGTCATTCCAATTACACTTTCCTATAAATACGTTGAAACGATGATAGGCAGTGTTGGAGGTGCACTGCTTGTCGGCTCCGTTTGCATGGGGCTGGCATTGTGGGGGACGGCTTATGTACGCGAGACATTTGCTACCGAACTCGATTTTCATGAGCACGCATGAGTAGGGGCTTGACACTCGTGATCGGAGCATCGGAAAATACTTCCCGATATTCCAATATGGCCGTTCAAAAGCTCCTCGCTCATGGGCATGCTGTAATGGCTTTGGGTTTACGTCCCGGAAAAATCGGTGATATACTTATTCATACCGGACAGCCTGTAATAAACAATGTAGATACGATAACGTTGTATGTCGGTCCGGAGCGGCTGGCCACTATGCACGACTACATTCTTTCCCTCAGTCCGAGACGGGTGATTTTCAATCCAGGAACTGAAGACGATGTGTTTTTTGCACGCTTGCGTGAAAATGGAATCGAGGCGGTTGAAGCGTGTACACTCGTGATGTTGTCTACGGGTCAATTCTGATCTGTAGACGGAAAGTGTAGTTTGAAACTGGTTCCTTTTCCGGGCGCCGACTCCACATCGATTTCAATGGCATGGAACTGGGCGATGGTCTTCACAATTGGAAGTCCAAGTCCGTAACCCTCTGCTGTGCTCGTATTCAGTCGTTTGAATCGATCGAAGATGCCGCCGATTTCCTGAGGGTCCATTCCAATACCTGAATCCGTAATTTCTATGGTGAATCCCGTTCCGGATTTTTGGGTGGTGATGCGGATGTATCCCTCAGGTTTATTGTATTTTATGGCATTATTCACCAAGTTCATAAGCATGGTAAACAAGAGTGCTCGGTTGCAAGGTGAAAAAGACTCATCGGCATAGAAGAATTTTTCCAGCTTGATTTTCCGTTCCTCACGCTGAACTTCGGTTTCCTCGATTACTTCGTCCAGAAGTTCGAGCAGGTTGACTTTGTCGGGTTTGGCATATTGCTCGTTCTCGATTTTAGAGATCAGCAACAGGGCCCGGATAATGCGCGACATCCGGTTGAGCGTTCGCTGGGAATCACTCAGCCTGATCATCACATCCTCAGAAACATTGCCTTCTACCAAGATGTTCTCGATACGGTTTTGGATTACGCTGATGGGCGTCTGTAGTTCATGTGAAACATTGGTGATGAACTGCTTCTCCATCTCGAAGGTGTCACGTAGTTTGTGCATCATTTCGTTGATGCGTTTGTCGAGCTGGTTGAATTCCGTTGTCGAGCTGTTTACCGGACTGAAATCAAAGGATGTAGGCGAGGGGACAGGCTGTAGTTTTCGCCGTATGATGCGGTTGAGCGGACGGAGCAACAAGCGTACGAATCCAAGGTCGATGAACAATGAAATCATGATCACGGAAAGCATCAGCACCAACATGAAACGCTGAATGGTTTGCTTCAACTCATCGATGCTACCTGTACCCTCACCAATATTCAGCTCATACAGTTGGTTATCGTACACGAAGGGCCGTTTGATGATTCGGTGCTGTAGTTTTTCACCTTCGATTTCCCAGTGCTCGTTCCGGATGATTGGGCCTTCGTCGAGGCGACGGATATCGGTTAGTGGGTAAATGGCAACAAATTCCTCTTTAAGAATATTGTAACTTTCAAAGCTGCAGTCCTGTTCGCGTACGATGTCGGCAATACTCCCTTTTCTAACTGTCAGTAGGACCCGCTCACTGCGCGCGAGCAAGCGCTTGTCGATGTGCTCGTACACGATACGCTCCACAAGCACAGGGAGGAGGGTGAAAAAGGCCAAGAAAATGAGTGCTTTCGAAACCGCATTATACAATGCGAATTTGACCTGGATGGTCAGTGGGATAAACGAAAGCTTACGTGTCATCTCAGGCATTGACGCGGTATCCGACTCCTCTTACTGTTTCCAGCCAGTCTATTGAGCCGTGTGCCGATAGTTTTTTGCGGAGATTTTTTACATGCACATCGATGTAGTTCGATTCGTAATCGTCCTCAAGTACATCGCCCCAGATGTGTTCGGTCAGTTGCATGCGTGTAAGCACCCTGTTTTTATGCAACGCCAGATAATGCAGTAAGTCGAATTCTTTCTTGGTCAGAACCACGTTATTTCCTTTGCACTGTACGGTCCGATTCTGGATATCGATACTGAAATCGTGGATGGAAACCGTGTTGGATTTTAATCCGTGTTTCCTGCGCAGAATGGCCTGCATACGGCTTTGAAGTTCAGCAAGCGAAAATGGCTTTGCGATATAGTCGTCGGCACCCATGTCGAGTCCTGCAATTTTATCTTCCACTTCACCGCGTGCCGTCAGGATGATGAACGCACTTTCTTTGCCGGATTTCTTGGCAGCCTTCAGCAGCTCCAAGCCATCCGTGTCAGGCAAACCAAGGTCGAGCAGTACGAAATCATAGCTGTTGTCGGCTATTTTTTCAGATGCGATTTTTCCGTTGAATGCGACATCGCAGTTGAAGTTCTGACGGGTTAGATAAATCTCCATTTCATGTGAAAGGGAGCGCTCATCTTCTACAATGAGTACGTTCATGGTGATCTACGGGTGTGATGGGTAAAGATAATCCGCTCAGCATGAAGATTCATGGAAGTTCGGGTCATCCGCAACAGGCTTCTACTGCGTTCAGAAGTATGTCGCAGGCAAGTTCGAGCTCCTGTGGGCTGATGGTCAATGGCGGACTGATCCGAAGCCGGTCGGGTGCGAAAAGGAACCAATCTGTAATGAGACCATTCTCGATACAGTGGCGAATCACTGCCTGCGCTGTGTGCTCATCACGGAATCGGGCTGATAACAGAAGGCCCCTGCCGCTGATTTCGAGAATTCCAGGATGTTGCAGGCGCTTACGGATAAAGGCTTCGTGATTCGCAACCTGCGAAGGCATCTCTGGCGTACGAATTAGTTCAAGCGTGGCCATGGCCGCTGCACAACTGACCGGATGTCCGCCAAAGGTGGTGATGTGACCCAGCACGGGATTGTTGCTCAAGGAATGCATCAGATCTCGTCCAGCCAGGAATGCGCCAATTGGCATGCCGCCGCCCATACCTTTGGCCATGAGCACGATGTCGGGACGAATGCCGTAGTGTTGGTACGCAAAAAATGTTCCTGTACGACCAAATCCGCTCTGGATTTCGTCGGCAATGAGCAGGGCGCCTGTGCTTCGGCATCGGTCCATTATTGCCTGGGCGTAGCTTTGGTCAAGAGGAATTGCTCCTGCTTCTCCACGTACGCATTCAAATACAACTGCTGCAGTTGACTCGTCAATCGCTTCCAATGCGTTTATATCGCCGCTGTCCAGGTGAATTACATCCGGAATCAGTGGCTTGAACGGGTCGGTGAACATCGGTTCACTCATCAGACTGAGTGAACCCATGGTGGAGCCGTGATAGGCATTGCGGAAGCTGATCAGTTTTGTGCGCCCGGTAGCGCGACGTGCAAGTTTTAATGCACCTTCGGTCGCCTCCGTGCCGGAGTTGACGAAGTAGACACAATCAAGGCCATCCGATACTTCAGCGAGTGCGCTTGCGAGTTTCACCTGTGGCGACTGCACGTATTCACCATAAACCATCAAATGCATATAGCGATCAAGTTGGTGTTGAATCGCAGCAAGGACATGCGGATGGCGATGTCCGACATTTGATACAGAAATTCCGCTGATGAAGTCAATCCAGCGTTTCCCTTCTTTTCCGTACAACCAGATGCCCTCCGCTCGCTCGATTTCAAGGCCGAGGGGCGCGGGACTGGTTTGCGCAACGTGCGCCAGAAAAAGCTGCCGGAGCGGAATGTGCATATCAGAGGGTGTTCAGTGCTTCCTCAATGGCCCGAATCTTTGCCTCTGCATCCGTTTTTTTCTTCTGCTCAATGGCAATCACTTCCGGCTTGGCATTTGAAACAAAACGTTCGTTTCCGAGCTTGGCCATGACGGAACGTAAAAAGCCCTGAGTGTACTTTAATTCCTCCTCTAGCTTTGCACGTTCTGCCTGCTTGTCAACTTGCATGGTCATCGGTATGAAGCATTCCAGTTGCCCCGATAACAGTGCGAATGCATCGGCCGGTTTGGAATCAACGATGGAAATATCCTCGCAATTCGCCAGCTTGGTAATCGCGGAGCCAAATTGTTCGATAGCTGCCGGCGTCTTCTCCGAGCGTATGATAAGGCGCAAACTTTCCTTGGGGCTGATGGACTTCGACTGCCTGAATGCACGGATATCGGCAATCAACTGTGAAGCCGCATTAAAGTTGTTGAGCGAGTCGCTGTCGTATCCTGCTTTGTTGGGCCATTTCGAAACGATGATGTCATCGTTGCGTTCGCGCAACAGGTGCCAGAGTTCCTCCGTGATAAAGGGCATGAACGGATGGAGGATGGCAAGCAATTGTTCGAAGTAATCGATTGTAACTTTCAGCGATTCGGGATCGATGGGTTGCTGATATGCTGGCTTGATCAGCTCGAGGTACCATGCGCAGAAATCATCCCAGACCAATTTATACGTCGCCATCAACGCATCCGATATCCGCAACTTTGAATAATGGTCGTTGATTTCTTCAAGGGCCTGCGAGAGCCTCGATTCGAACCAGTGGATGGCCGATCGGTTGACTTCATTCATAGATGCCTGTTCGTCTACAGGCCATCCTTTAATTAAACGGAAGGCGTTCCAGATCTTGTTGCTGAAATTGCGGCCTTGTTCACACAGTGATTCATCAAACAGCAGGTCGTTACCGGCAGGCGAGGAGAAGAGCATGCCAACGCGGACACCATCTGCGCCATACTGCGCAATGAGATCCAACGGGTCCGGTGAATTCCCAAGCGATTTGCTCATTTTCCGTCCGAGTTTGTCACGGACGATTCCCGTGAGGTACACATTCCGGAAGGGGCGTTCGCCACGGTACTCGTAGCCGGCCATGATCATGCGCGCGATCCAGAAGAACAGAATTTCCGGTGCAGAAACCAGGTCGTTGGTCGGGTAGTAGTAGCGTATATCCGGATTGTTGGGGTCCTTGAATCCATCAAATACGGAAATGGGCCACAGCCATGAACTGAACCAGGTGTCGAGTACATCTTCATCCTGCCGGATCGAGTGAAGTTCGGCTTGTGTTTACGAATTTCTCGGGGTGTAGCTTTACCTCGCCGTTGAGTACCGCATCGAGTGCCGGTTTGGAGAACTCCTTCATGCGGACGAACCACTGCATACTCAGTCGGGGTTCAATCACGGCATCGGTGCGCTCGCTATAGCCTACTTTGTTGGTGTAATCTTCCACTTTGACGATGTGTCCCAATGCATCAAGGTCTTTGACGATGCGTTTTCTGACAACGAATCGGTCTTCACCTACATAATGCCCGGCAGCTTCACTCATGGTTCCGTCTGCATTCAGCGTATCGATCACCTCCAGTCCGTGCTTGGTGCCGAGTGTATAGTCGTTGATGTCGTGGGCAGGAGTAACCTTCAAGGCACCTGTTCCGAATTCCATCAGAATGTAATCGTCGAAAATCACCGGGACCCTGCGGTTTACCATCGGGATGATGGCTTGCTTTCCACGCAGGTGTGCATATCGGGGGTCGTCGGGGTGTACACACACTGCTGTATCGCCCAGAATCGTTTCCGGACGCACAGTGGCGATGGTAATGCTTTCTCCCGCATCGAATTTTCGTTGTACCGCTGTGGCATCAGTGGCGTCGAACGGTTCGTCAGGCCCAACCAGGACGTAGCGTACATAGACCAACTTCGACTGTACTTCCTTGTGGATCACTTCTTCATCACTGATGGCGGTAAGTCCGGCCGGATCCCAGTTCACCATACGTAGCCCGCGATAGATATAGCCTTTGCGGTGCAGATCGATGAATACATCAATCACGGCCTCGCTGAGGTCCTCTTCCATGGTGAATCGCGTGCGATCCCAATCACAGGACGCGCCGAGTTTTTTCAACTGTTCGAGAATGATACCACCGTATTTTTCTTTCCATTCCCAGGCATAGCGCAGAAATTCTTCCCTGCTGAGGTCGGCTTTACGGATTCCTTTTTCACGCAACATCTGAACTACCTTGGCTTCGGTGGCAATGGATGCATGATCGGTTCCGGGTACCCAGCAGGCATTTTTCCCCAACATTCTAGCCCGGCGGATCATCACATCCTGCAAGGTGTTGTTGAGCATGTGACCCATGTGCAGTACGCCGGTCACATTGGGCGGGGGGATGACAATGGTGTACGGTTCGCGTTCATCCGGAACGGAACGGAAGTATCCTTTTTGAAGCCAGTGTGAATACCAGCGTTGTTCGGCTTGCGCAGGTTGAAAGGTCTTTGGAATCTCCATAATCAGTCGTGTGGCCTGGTATTCCGGGCCGTCACCAAAGATAGCGAATCACCCTGCTCAGGGATTTCGATTTCTCCTCTGATATTCACGGAGGTGTGTTGCTTTTTCTGAGCCTTTGTTTGGCTTTTCTGGTCTTTCATTCCGGATTCCACCTGAACCGAATTCCCTTACTTTTACAAGCTATGAAAATCAACCTCACCGGCCGGATCTTCATCGGCATGCTTGCCGGAATCCTGACCGGATTCATCGTTCGTGAAGTGTATCCCGAACCGTCCGACTTTCAGGCTTTTGCTGATGGGGTTCAGATTCTGAGCGACATATTTCTGCGGCTGATCAAAATGATCATCGCGCCGCTCGTGTTCAGTACCCTTGTTTATGGAGTGGCCAAGGTGGGTGATTTCAAAGCCGTTGGCCGAATCGGATTGAAGACGATTTTGTATTTCCAATTCGCCACTATCCTGGCTCTTGCGCTTGGTCTTTTGTTGGTGAATGTGTTTGAACCCGGTCATGTGATGCAATTGCCGCTGCCTGCGCAGGAGGCCAGCAGCGGAGTGGCCAGCAAGGTTCCGCAACTGAAGGAGTTCATTACCCACGTGATTCCGAAAAGCGTGGTTGAAGCCATGGCCAACAATGAAATTCTGCCCATCGTGGTCTTCTCCCTGTTCTTCGGCATAGCTGCCGCGTCCATGGGCGAGAAAGCGAAAGTGGTTGTGAATGCAATGGATGCACTTGGGCATATCATGTTCAAGGTGACCAATTACGTCATGCAGTTTGCACCCTTCGGTGTGTTCGGTGCTATTGCAGCAGTTGTTGCCAAGCAGGGGCTCGGTATCATTGGAGGATACTTGTACCTCATCGTGTGCTTTTATACAGGCTTACTGTTTTTCGGCTTGGTTATTTTGGGTCTGATTTGTGTTTCGTTGCGCATTCCATTTTTGCGCCTACTTCGCGAAATCAAGGAGCCGATTCTGCTCGCTTTCTCCACTGCGTCCAGTGAATCGGCCTTCCCCAAAACAGTTGAGGCCCTGGAGAAATACGGGTGCAGCAACCGCATTATCAGTTTTGTGCTACCACTGGGTTATTCATTCAACCTCGATGGTTCGATCATGTACATGACCTTTGCAACGGTGTTCATTGCACAGTCCTATGGTATCGAATTGAGCCTGTCTCAGGAAATCACCATGATGCTGATGCTGCTGGTGACCAGCAAAGGGATGGCGGGTGTGCCCAGGGCTTCGCTTGTGGTGATTGCCGGCATGCTGTCGGCTTTCCAGATTCCCGAGGCCGGACTCCTCCTCTTGCTAGGGATTGATCAGATTCTGGATATGGGTCGTTCCGCTACAAACGTAATAGGTAATGCAGTAGCCACGGCGGTTGTCAGCAAGTGGGAAGGCGAATTGAAGACGTCGGAATCTTAACGTCTTTTGAGGCTGTTGTTTTTTCCGCTAACCGGATTTATGCCATCCAGATCAAGCAGAATTAACAAGGTGTCGCCACTGGTCTGGAATCCAAAATTATTTGATCCACCGTTCGGTTTCAGTCTCAACGCTGTCCTTAGACCATCCTGCATCATTGATCGTGAAAAAGCGCCGTTTTCTTCTGTTGCGCGGCTTTTTCCTTTGGTGACGAGGTATTCCTGTTTCAATCGATAGGTCAAACTATCCTCGTGGATCCTCAGGGTGGTCAGTACGCCCGGGCAGTCCTGGCAGGGTAAAATGCCCTCGTAAAATTTAACGGCGTTTGCGGCATTCAATTGCTCAAAGAAATCCGTATCAACGGTATCGACAGTTACCTCGCCTTCATCTTCGCGGGTGTTGCAGGATGTGCCCGTCGCGGCGATTAACAAGCCAATGGGCAACACGAAAGCCAGTCCACCGGTTATTTTCAGAAAACGGTTCATGGGTGGTAAATGTACACAATTTTCCGCTTTCTATTTTTTCTTGAACAACCCATTCAGGGCATCCTTGGCCTGCTTTTCAGCTTCTTTTTTTAGCCGTTCTTTTTCTTGTCGGGCTTTCTCTTCCGCATCTTTTTTGAGTTTGTCCGCTTCCCTTTTAGCCCGGTCTTCCGCTTCTTTTTTCAGTTTATCCGCCTCTGCTTTGGCCTGTTCTTCCAGCGCTTTTTTCTGTTGTTCGATCAGTGCTTTCGCATCGTCCTTCAGTTTGCTTGTGGCAGCAGAGGCCAGGTTTTTCAAATCGGTTTTGATGACTGGGTCACTCACGGTACCACCGATACCAACCTGCAGGGGAATTGATTTTCCGAGGCTCAAGTTCGCACCGCTGGCGTTGGCTTTGCTCAGGAGGGACGTGATGGCCTGATTGGTGCCACCGGGTAGTCCGGAGCTCGGTAATTCCATCAATACGGTGTAGTCTATCCGTTGGTCGAACGAGCTTGAACCGAATACAGTGCAGGGGATTCCGCCCAGGCTCACCTTAAACGGCTCAGTGCTGATTTTCCCATCCTTAAAACTGAAACTGATGTTCACATCACTTACAGGCAGTGCTTTGAACTGCTCAAGCTTGGTTGCCTCTGCCACTTTTACCAGCGGTTTGAAATTTCGGATTGTAACACCCTTCGTACTTAGTTTTCCGTATCCGCTCATCGAGTTCAAATCGGGCGACATGTGTTCATCCAGGTCCGACATGTAGGTCATTGTAGCGCTGTAACGGCCACTGGCCTGTTTCATTATGGCTGCCATTTTGCCTGCTGTCGGGAAGGTGTTCACGGTTTCGGTGATGTCCGCATCACGAACGTCCAAACTGAAATCTACATTCGCCTTGCGGAGCGTTTTGGTTGCATAGCTTCCGTTGATACGGACATGCCCTCCGATCAGGTCGCAGTCCATGTCGCGGAGCCGTATGGTTTGATCGGCAACCTCCAGGCTGCCTTGCAGAGCAGAAGCCTTGATGTCGCCCATTTTCAAAAGACCGATGCGTGCGTTGATGGTGAAATCAATCCAGTCGGGAACTTCGATGAGACTCAAAGCGGAGGTGTCCGTTGCACTGGTGCTGCTGTCGGCCGATGTCATGCCAAGGGCATCAAGATCGATTTGTGGACTACTGATGCTCAACTGCCCGGACAGGGTTGTGTCGTTGATCAAATGCTGGATCAGATTGTCCAGGTGTCCGGTCGCAGTGAGGTTGTTTACCCCTTTTCTGAAACTGAATGCATCAAGCGATACCCGTTGCGGGTTGAAACTCATTTTGCAGACAGCAATTTCTGTTGGAATGGGATCGGTTGCTGTCTTGTACTTGATTTGATTCAGTTCAAGTGCGCCGGAGGCAGCGAATGAATCGTATTGTTTGTTGTTGAGTGCCGACACCTGTCCTTTGAATTGCAGGTTGCTGTTAATTCTTCCGCTGATGGAAGTGCCTTGCTCAAGTGGTACCAGCGAACGGATGTTGTCCAGGTTTACCGCGCCTCTGATTTCCCCGTCTAGCGCTGCATCACTTACGGGTGTGCGTACCGATAGCCGGGCATCGAAGGGTTCAGCTCCCAACTCGACGTGGAATTTTTTCAAGTCGATACGGGTGTGATCCGGAACACCATCCGGATTTTCAACCAGCAAATTGATGTTTACGTTGTTGATGCCGGTGGGGAGCGAAGGGTAACGGAATTGTCCCCTTTCAACCATCAAGCCCAATTTGAATCCGGGCATCGACAGGCTGTCGTAAACGCCTTTCAAACTTATGTCAAGAGCGATTTTGCCCGAGGCTTTGGCATCGGCGAATTGTTCGGTGTACAAGCCCGGAACAAGAGACATCAGAGCGGAGAAATCCGCTTTCTTCAACGCAAAGGCAAGGTCCATCTTGATGGCATCTTCCGGCATTTCCACCCATCCGTTCATTCCCAGTTGAAGTGTGTTGAGTTGTAATTCGTTGTCGAGGAATGTAAAGCGCATGCGTTCCATATCCATGTTCAGGTCGGCACGGAGGCTGGTTTTAACCCGGTTTAGATAATGGACACCACCGTACCAAAGATTACTTTCCGCAATTTGGCTGCTGGTGCTGAGGGTGAATATTTTCTCGGTGAAATCTCCGTTCCCCTCAGTATTCAGGCCGGCCAATTGCAGTTTCATGCCCATTTCATGGTCATGATAACTGATCCGGCTATCCGAAATCCGAAACGAATTGAGGGCAGCTTTGAAGGGACTTGCGGCCGGATCGCCTGTGGATGGTGTACTATCGGGAAGTGTGATGTCCCAGTTGGCCCTGCCATCTTTGAGCACGATGAAATTTAATAGGGCCTTGTCGAGGCTGATGCCTCGCACTTCAATCGTCGTTCCGCGAATGACGCTCATCAGATCGAGGGTGATGGACAATTCATTGGCATGGATCAGGGTATCCGCATCAAAGTCTCCCTTTCCGGTAATTGAAAGCGCACTCACGCCGAGATTCAGATTCGGAAAAGACCGGATGAGGCTAAGGCTGACGTCACCGAACTCGAGCTTCGCATTGAGATTCTTATTGGCCTCTTCCTTGATCATTCCCGCAATGCGGTCCTTGTAAAGAAGCGGGATAACAATAAGGGCGGAAAGCAGGAGTACGACAAATGAGCTTACTCCGATGATTATTTTTTTACGCATGGTTATAAAACGCTGATCATGCAAAATTCGTGTCCTGCGCGGGATAAATGTACCGCGTAGACAGAAGTTTATCCACGGTGGGCTGATTTATATCCTTGCGCTTCTGTTGAGCAGCAGGTGGTCGGCCAGTACAAGAGCGCACATGGCCTCTACAATCGGTACTGCCCGGGGAACCACACAGGCATCGTGCCTGCCTTTTCCTTCCACGTTTACGGCATTGCCGCGGCTGTCGACACTCTGCTGGTCTTGCATAATGGTCGATACCGGTCGAAAAGCCACACGGAATACAACCGGTGAGCCGTTGGAAATGCCACCTTGGATGCCGCCACTGTGGTTGGTCTGTGTATGGAATTTTGGATGTCCGGATTCGTCTACAGTCGCTTCAATTGCGTCGTTGAACAAACTGCCAAGCATGCCTGCAGCCGCAAAACCATCACCGCTTTCGAAGCCTTTGGCTGCATTGATTCCGAGCATGGCATGGGCCAGGTCGGCCTGCAGTTTATGAAATACCGGATTCCCAAGTCCTGCAGGAACACCGTTGGAGATGCAGGTGATGATTCCCCCGCAGGTATCTCCCTGCGTCCGCAATTCATCCAGAAAGTGAATCATTTTTTCACTGGTCGCTGGATGCGGACAACGCACTGTGCTGGCATCTACTTCCTCGCGGGTGTAAAAGTCATCTGCTGTCGGCATGGCGTGAGGTCCTATGCTGCTAACGTATGCCGAAATTTCAATGCCTGCATGCGCGAGCAATTGCTTTGCAAGCGCCCCTGCCATCACCCGTGCGGCGGTTTCTCTGGCCGAACTTCTGCCCCCACCACGGTGATCCCGGTGTCCGTATTTCAGACTGTAGGTCATGTCGGCATGCCCCGGACGCCAATTGTCCTTGAGGTGTGCATAGTCTTCCGGGCGGGCATCCCCATTGGCGATGAATAAGGCGATCGGACTTCCGGTTGTCTTATTTTCAAAAACGCCGCTCAGGATTTGCAAACGATCCGCTTCTTGCCTCGGACTCGCGTGTGCGGACTGTCCAGGCCTTCTCCGGTCGAGTTCCTGTTGAATCAGTTCGGGATCGATATGCAATCCGGCCGGGCAACCGTCAATTACAGTACCGACGCCAGGGCCATGTGATTCGCCAAAGGTGCTGATACGGAAGAGATGACCGAATGAATTTCCCGACATGGTTTAAAGGTAAGGCGTACGTATGCTCAGTAGGTTTTAACCATCACAAAATCATTCATGAAATACCCGGAGCCGATATCGAAATCAGCAGCATGGTCGATGCGGAATCCCCGGCTGAAATAGAAATTAATGGCCCGGATGTTCTTGCGGTTAACGGTCAATTTCATCGACTTGATACCCGCACATCTCGATTCAAGTTCGGCCATGAATTGAGCTCCGTGACCTTGACCATGCTTATTCAATTGAAGGTAGAACTTGTGTAGGAAAAAGTGGCCTACCGGCTCCTCGCTGACCGATGCATACCCCAGCTTTTCATCCCCATCTTCAAGCAAGTAGAAGCAATGACCAGCTTTCTGCTGATCGTTCAATGCCTCGTTCGAATAGCCTCTTTCGAGCATATACCGAATCTGTTCCTCACTGATGATTGCAGGGTAATACGCGTTCCAGATGGTTTCTGCCATGGTGGCGATGGATTGAAGTTGATCCGGTCCGGCGATGTTAACCTGCATGTGGCAAAGATAGGGCTGCCGGCCAAGCCGTACCTTTGCACCATGAATGTCTTTACTGCCGAAGGATTGGCGAAAGCCTACAACGAAAAGCCTTTGTTCAAAGGGATTGATTTTTCCTTGGGAGAAGGGCAAAAAATGGCGCTGATTGCAGCCAACGGGAGTGGAAAGACCACCTTGATGCGCATTTTGGCCGGAAAAGAGACTGCGGACGAAGGCCGGCTGTCATTCCGAAAGGACTTGCGAATCGGTTATCTGGAGCAGGATCCCGTGTTTCCCACTGGAGCCAGCGTGATGGATTGCATTTTTGAGCCCGGACATCCCGTCTTACATGCCATTGGGGAATACGAACGTGCCTTGAAACAGGCGGATGATCTGGATCCCGATCACTTGCAGCGTTTAACAGACCGCATCGATGCCCTGAACGGTTGGGACTATGAGAGCCGCGCCGCCGAGGTGCTGGGTAAATTGGGTATACATCAACTTGACAAGCCCATGCATTTGTTGTCGGGTGGACAACGGAAACGGGTGTCCCTTGCACGCTTGCTGATCGAAGATCATGATTTGCTTTTGCTGGATGAGCCCACCAACCACCTCGACCTGGATATGATTGAGTGGCTCGAGAACAAGTTGAAGCGAATGAACAAATCCATCGTCTTGATTTCGCACGACCGCTATTTTCTGGATGGTGTGAGTAACATGATTGTGGAATTGGAAAACTCCACCGTGTATACCTATCACGGAGGCTATGCCTATTACCTGGAGAAAAAAGAGGAGCGCGAAACCATGGAGCGTGCCACTTTGGAGAAAGTGCGCAACACCTTCCGGCGTGAATTGGAATGGATGCGTCGCCAGCCCAAGGCCCGCACCACCAAGTCGAAGTCGAGGCAGGATTCGTTTTACGATCTGGAGAAGGATGCACGCGGAAAGCGCATCGAGGATAAGATGCAGATCAGCATGCAGATGAGCCGACTCGGAAGTAAAATTCTGGAATTGGAAAACATCTGTAAGTCGTTTGATGGAAAGGATTTGCTGAAGGATTTTTCATACACCTTCAAGCGCGGCGAGAAGATCGGACTGATTGGTAGGAACGGTTCAGGAAAATCGACCCTGCTGAATATCATCATGGATCTGGTGCGGCCCGATAAAGGGCGCGTAAAGACCGGTGAAACCGTTGTGTTCGGGTATTACTCGCAGACCGGCATTTCTTTGCCCGAAGACAAGCGCGTCATTGATGTGGTAAAAGACATTGCCGAATATGTGGAGACCGGGAACGGGAACTGGATGGGTGTCTCTCAATTTTTAAATCACTTCAATTTTTCCGGAAGCAAGCAGCACGTCTATGTGTCTAACCTCAGCGGGGGTGAGAAGAAGCGCCTGTATCTGCTGACCATTCTACTTCGCAATCCGAATTTTCTGATTCTGGATGAGCCGACGAACGATCTGGATATCGTTACGCTGAATACGCTCGAGGAATTTCTGGAGGGATATGGCGGTTGTATGCTGATGGTTACGCACGACCGTTATTTCATGGACCGTTTGGTTGATCACGTATTCGTACTCGACGGATCGGGTGGTGTCAAAGACATCCACGGCAACTACACGGAATACCGAAGTCAGTACGATGCTGCATTGAATGACAAAGCTTCTCCTGCAAAAGAGCAGAAACCTATAGTCGAAAGCACGGCGAACACAACTGCTGCCAAGCGCAAGCTGAGCTTCAAGGAGCAAAAAGAGATGGATTCGCTCGAAGCGGAAATAGCTGTGCTGGAAAAGAAAAAGGCAGAATTGGTTGCGGCCATGGGCTCAGGGTTGGAGCACGAAGCATTGCAGCGGGCCTCCGATGAATTCCGGTCCATCGAAACGCAAATTGACGAGAAAACGATGCGCTGGCTTGAGTTGCAGGAGCTTGCTGGAGCCTGATGTATTCATGGCCTTTCGGCTGTACGGCACATTGCAAAAAGCTTGATTGAAAATTCCGAGCTGAATTGTTTTCCCGCGAAATGGGTCACAGCCCGAACACCGCGGAGTGCATTGCAGAGTATGATTTCCTTGGCCAGTTCAAGGTCCTCCTTGTTCAGTGCAGATTCCTGCACGCGTATACCGGCCTGCTTGCACACTTCCATCAGGTGATTCCGGTAAATTCCACCAACGCATCCTTCGCTCAAGGGTGGTGTTCTGAGATGGGTGCCATCCCACACGAATAGGTTCGAATTAACGCTTTCAATGATTTTTCCCGAGGTGTTCAGGATGAAAGCATCATCCCATCCTTCCGATAATGCAAGCGCATAGGCCTCGTCGTATAGGGCTTCGTGTAAGAGTTTATGGATTGCTGATGTGTCGGATTGCTTGCGCTTTTCGGAGTATACACCGAGGTGCAGCGGTCTAGTATCGAATTCGGAATACGCGGGTCCCGGAATCACTTCAAGAAACCAGAGGGGTGGAGTGAATGCTGTTTCTTGCTGAAGTCGCTCGCTTTGGTACACGATGCCCCAGCGGACCTTTGCATTTAACAGGTTTGATTCATCAAATAGTTGTTCCTTTATACCATCCAGGATTTGTTCAGGCCCCGGTAAATCAGGTAGTCGAAAATTCAATGCAGTGGCCGAATGCTGTAAGCGTTGGTAGTGGCTGGATAGCAATGGAATGGTGCTATCAACCATCCGCATTGTTTCAAAAACACCCAGTCCATCAGGGAGTGGTCGTTTCAACAGCGCATGCAGTTCCGGAATCGATTTCTGGATCCAGGTGCCGTTGATAATGATTTGAATTGGGGTCATGCGGGATTGACCAATGCATGCAAAAAGTCATTCAGCAGCGATGGACGAAGCATGATTGGGAAGAGAAGGCCAAACACGGCGCCGAAAAAATGCGCATCGTGGTTGATTCCGGTGTTGGCTTGCTTACTCATTCTGTACTCCGCAAACAGATACAAAGGGCCGAACAGGACTCCCGGAATACCGATGATTCCGAAAAAGTAAATCTTGTTCCAGGGGTTAAAAAACAAGGCGGTGAAAATGACCGCGGCTACAGCACCGCTGGCTCCCAGCGACCGGTACCAGTGGTTGTTCTTGTGTTTGGCCAGCGTGGGTGCATTCGCAATCAGTATGCCCCCGATGTAAAGCAGGAGGTAATAAAACACCGCTTTGTCTTCGAAATAGAAGCCAAAGTAGACTTCAACTGCCCTGCCGAAAAAGTAGAACGAAAACATGTTGAAGAACAGGTGCATGAAATCCGCATGGATGAATCCGGAGCTGATCATGCGCCACCATTGATTTTTATGGTGCACCAAATAGGGGTCGAGCATCCAGGCCGACAGCATGCTGGAGTTGTTGAATGCGGCCAGGGATATGAGCACCGTTGCGGCACAAATGAGCAGTGTGATCTCCATGCCGTTAAAGATAGCGAAGCTTGCGTGTGTCCGTATTTCGCGCAACACGTTTGCACACGTTTGTTCCCGAATTTACACGTAGCGCTGCCGATTTTCGCCCGACACTTTTACTTTGATCCGCAGGCAGGAACTTTTTGGAATCGACTGGGCACTGATGCGTCAGGCGCCTGTCCTGCGCATGGTATGCCCCTTCATGGTCGGGATTGTTTTGGGTGATCAATGGGGTGAGTCAACTTCACTTCATTTCATGAATGGACACTGGTTTGCACCAGCGCTTTTTACACTGCTGACTTGTTCAAGGTACCTCCGTTCCTTTCGTGGTAGATGGATCTATGGTTTTCTGTTGATGTGCCTGTGTTTTACAGCAGGATTCCGATCTGTTGGAGTGGAGTTTGGTCGGCAACGAGCGCTGCTTGCACAGGAGGAAATACCTGCTAAGGCCTGGGCCCTTCGTTTAAGTACCACGCCGGTG
>JAJTFW010000021.1:0-33213 GCA_021299095.1 Sphingobacteriales bacterium
GTACAGAGGAGTCTCTCCCTGGGTCAAGAGCCAAACGGGCGAAAAAATGCAGGACGCAGTTCGTTTGTTGGAGCGTGTAGGGGAGTGGACCGTTTTGAAATTAGAAATGGAAAATGATGCGTTCAACGTTTCTGGTCAAACGCTCGTTGCTGATACCTTCTCCTTTTTGAAGGTGTTCTACTCTCAACGACCCGTACGCCAGGATCTTTTGGGCAATATGTCAATTCGTACTGTCGCCGCTGTTGCCTGGGGCATGCATGACCCGCCTGCGCTGTTGGATGAACTTCATGCGACTTCCGTCGTATCCCAAGTGGATGGTATACAATCGGAAATGGTGCGAAAAACTTTTGCGCGCTTTCTGGGAACCCAGCTTGTATTTTCAGTTCAGGAGAGTAGCAGTGACGCAGAAGGAAAGGTGTTTTTGGCTATGTGCACTTTGCGTGACTCAGCACTTTGCAGGAAGGAACTTCGTAACCTGGAGGAGCAAGGTGCCGGCGAAGAAATTTATGCTGGAACGCAGATTAGATTCATGGGCAAGGATGGCCTGCTTTCAACGGTTTTTGGCCCTCTCTACTCGCCACTGAAACGCTTCTACTACTGTGTGGTGGACAACAAGCTAATCATGGCTCGACAAGCCAGCGTTCTTCGTTCCTATTTGAACGATTACAGGAATGGGAATCTTCTGAATAGCAGAGAAGAATTCGTTCGCCTTGAATCAGCTGTTTCGTCAAAAGGCAACATTCGTTTCTATGCTGATGTGCACCGTTCGCTGGGAGTGCTGGATGAGCTGGCTGCACCGGAATGGATTCGATGGATGGGGCAATATGGATCGCTCACAAAAGGCTTGAGTCAATTCTTGTTTTCGATTTCCAATTCGAATGGAGTGTTTATCAGCGAAGGCGTACTGAGTACGACTAAAAATACGGCAGAGGCTGAAAAGAAAATTCCGCTCCCTTGTTCTGCAGATAGCATTTACAGGTTAATGGAGGGGCCCGCAGGTGAGGATTGGCTGTGTGTGATGGATTGTACCGCGGTCCTTCATGTGAGCAGCTTTGATGGACGGATGCTATGGAGCCGCAGGCTTGGAGCATTACCGTCCGGTCCATGTATTTATGCCGCCGACCCGATTACCGGAAAAACACGCATGTTCTTGGCTGCCGACTCGCTCTACGGATTCAATCATCAGGGAGATAATTTGACTGGTTTTCCCGTTTTTGTTGGCAATTCAACTTCCCGTTTGGTTTCAATCTTAAACGATTCTCTTGGCGTTGGAAGCGGTCTGCTTCTCAAAGGTCCGGACAAGCCAATGTTGATTGATTTTACCGGTAAGCGAAGGGTTTATTCCTCAGGTACCTTACGCGAATTCGGTTCGCTGTGCGCGCAGGACTCCAGTACCGGATGCGTTTGGTATGCAACAGCTCAGCGTTCGCTAAACTGTCTGGTTCCCGGTGGTCGTGTAAACACACCAGGTGTAAAGTCGATAGGTATGGTGGGAACATTCATTTCCCAGTCGCATGCCAGTGACATTCCCGCCTTCGTGTCGCTGAGTGATAGTTTGATTTATACAGTTGATTCGCAGGCGAAGACCCGTCAAGCTTTTTCAGGACAAACGGACAAATCCTTGTGCGGAGCCCGAATTGATATTGATAGGGACGGAACAGCGGAATGGTTTATCGGTGATGAGCGGGGAGTGCGCCTTCAAACCTCCGATGGATGGGTCTTGTTCCGGTATCCCAGTACACGTCCGGTTCAATCGGTTCAAGTCATACGCGAAAAGTCGGAGATTGCCCTGTTGGCTTGGGATGGAGTCGAGTTGCTGGTGCTAAACACGGCAGGTCAGCGCTTACATCGTTTGCAAGCACAATCATCGGGTTATCAGGTCAGCCGAAGCAAATCAGGCCTGTTTTTGCAGTTATTGTCGGATTCAAGCCTCAGGATCAGGCCATTGATTCCCTGAATTCGCGCCTCATTTAGGCCGTTCACCAAATTTTCCTTGCACATGTCCGGAATTCATCGGTTATTGTACATACTGATGTATAGTCTAATATCGAATTGAAATTCAACAGAATATAATAACCAACAAAACCCAAATACGATGAAGAATCAATTCTTCCAATTCGAACAGCCCAAAACCCTTAAGGCAGTTCGAAAAGCAGTAATCCGCAGCGGATTCACACTGAGTGTAAGCGAAGACAACTATGTTGAGGCGGTTTGCGGAGACGGTTTACTGTTCAGCCGATATGTGCTGAGCGTTTCCGTTACTCACACAGAAACCGGTTTCATCAAGGTTTCTGCCGAGTGCAAACTCACCCGTAAGGGCGTTATCGGAACTACCGCCACCGAACAATTCGAGGAGGAATTACTCGACAAGGTGACCCGCACACTCACCGCACGCGCTTCTAATTTCTTTACCCAGGAGCCAGTACTGGTCGCTGCATAAGGTCATTCGACAGCCAATGAACTAAAAAAAGCCGGGTTTCGGCCCGGCTTTTCTATGCTTTATGTGACGCTTATTCTACGGTGAAATCCGCTCGGCGGTTCATGGAGTTCAAGCCGTTGGCGATTGGATTGTTCTTGCCGCGCGATTCCGTACGGATACGATCGCCCTCGATACCGTATTTGCTTACAAGGTGTTGGCGCACGCCATCTGCACGGCGCTGACCCAGACGAAGGTTTTCAGACGAGCCTCCGTTTACATCACAGTTTCCAATTACGCGAATGCGCAGATTGGGATTGGCTAACATGGCTCGAGCAACGGTAAGAAGCCTGTCGTGGTATGTTGAGCTGATTTCTGATGAGCCTGATTCGAAAAACACACTGGGGAGATAACTGCTGCCCGCATTACCGCTGTTGGAACCCATCACCCCGGCAACTCCACCGACAGCACCGCCATCGCGGCCATCGTTACCAGAGCCGGATTCAGATGGGCTGCGGTACTGGCCCGGTGCGGCTACGGTCATTCCCTGGAAATTAACGAGTGATCCCTGTGCCGTGTTGGGTTCAAGATCCCGGCTGTCGGGTACACCATCAGCGTCCGAATCCAATTCCATACCGTTGGCATCCACCTTAGCTCCTTTGGGAGTGAACGGATCGGCATCGCGCATGTCGATTATTCCGTCGGCGTCGGTATCTACAGGCGTTCCATCACCATAAACCTTGGCGCCTTCTGGTGTATTGTTGTCCTTGTCAAAAAGATCGGAGATTCCGTCTTTGTCTTTATCGCCTGAAATGATGTCAACCTTCTCTTTCATATCGGCCAGGTCGTTGTACACCACTTCCATGGGGTTAACCCACTCCATGGGTTTGTTTTTCTTTCCGAGTGTATAGTTTACACCGATGGTCACCATGGCGTAGTTGTCGGTTTCAGAGAACGATTTGTAGGTGGCATCCGCGTCATCCGTAAAGGTCTTGCGATACTCCAAGGATAAACCGGCACTGACACGGTTTACGTTGTACCGGAAGCCAATGCTCATCGGAATCATGAATTCGGTCACTTTTCCGGATGAACGCAACAATACAGCATCCGCTGAATCCAGTTTTACATCGGTGTCGAAACCGAATACACCTGCACCGAGTGAAGCCGTGAGGTGAAAATGCTTGTTGCGATTAAGGAATGAGATGTTGCCGAAGTTGTAAACCATTTCAAGCGATCCTTCTTTAACAGGGCTTGAATATTTCACACCGATCCGCTTTTTGAAAATAGCACCTGTGTTCGGATTAACAGCATCGATAAATTCTTCATCATATCCTTCGAAACGCGTCACCATTCCTCGCGCACGTACACCGATACTGTGCGTAACCTGATAGCCTCCCTGCAGACCGACTGCGAGTGGGAAAAGACCCTGCTGTAAGTAGCGACTGTTACTAGAGCCGTCGCCGTAGAGAAGGTCACTGAACAAGTGGCTAATGCCGACTGTGGCGCCTACAGACCACCGGTCGAAATTGCGGGGTTGAGGTAATCCAGTGGAACTTGTTCCCTGAGGGGCTTCTTCCTGAGCTTTGGCAGCGGAAAGGCTGAATACCGACAGTGCAAACACGATCAGAATGTGCTTCATGGAGTTTAAGTCTTTGTGGCACAATAATAATGAAATAATTCCTGAGGCTGAATTACACCGGATTGACTCGGGTTAGGCCGGGTTCCAAAGGCCGCATAACCAGGTCCAGGACCAGCCTAAGGTGCTCTGGCCGCTCAACAAAATCAAGCTCGTCCGAATCAATCAAAAGAATACGCTGACTATTTAAACCTTGAAGGTAATCCAGGTATCTTTCGCTGAGTCGATCGAGGTAATCGGGTTTGATTTGCTGCTCATACTCCCGCCCGCGTTTTGCAATGTTTTTCAGCAATGAGGGTGTGCTTTTGTGCAGGTAGATGATCAGGTCGGGCTTTCGTAGTCCTCCTTCAATCATGTGAAAAAAGCGACTGAATAGCTCCAGTTCAGCACCGCTTAGTGTCACATCTGCGAATAGTCTGCTTTTTTCAAAAATGTAGTCACCAATCAACTTCCCGCCAGTCTGTTCCATGTGGGCTTGAGCCTGATGGATTTGCTGGTAACGCTCGGCAAGAAACGACATTTCAAGCGGGAAAGCGAAGCGCTCCGGTTGCGCATAAAATTGCGGAAGAAAGGTGTTTTCGGCGAATGATTCGAGTACCAGTTCTGTATTGTGAACTATTGACAGGATGTTGGCCAGGGATGTTTTACCAGCTCCAATGTTGCCTTCAACCACCATGTAACGGTACGGTATGCGTTGTGAAACGTTCATGGTCAAGTCATTCGGTCGGGTTGTGATAATGAGCCATTTCCACCAATCCCGAATCGTTGCAGCGTTCAAGCAATTCACGCTGGCTTAGACCCAGTTCAGGATGAATGAAATCCGGTATCAATTCTGAAAGGGGAACCAGTGCGAAACGTCTCTTGGAAATTTCTGGGTGTGGTACACGCAGTCCAGGGTTGTCAATCACCTGCGAACCTGCATAGAGCAAATCGATATCGATGATGCGAGGTCCCCAGCGTTCGGCACGTGTTCGTCCCATGTCCGCTTCAATTTGAAGAATGGATTGCATAATCTCTGTCGGCTTCTTATCGGTTTCAACCACAACCAGCCGATTCAGAAAATCTGGCTGATCGGTTTTTCCCCACGGGGCTGTTTGGTAAGTCGCCGATTCTGCGGTGATATTGCCGATGGATTGACCAATGCGTCGTGCGGCCTCAAAGAGGAATTCCATCGCATTACCTTGATTGCTTCCCAGAAGCAAAACGACACTGGACTCATTCATTTTCCGTTCAGATTCTCCATCAGGAAATCGGTCATCTTTGAATACAGGTGTAAACGAGCACCTCCTCCGGAAATCCCGTGGTTTTTGTTCGGGTAGATGAACTGTTCAAAGGACCGGTTCGCCTTGACGAGTTCCGTAGTGAAGTCCATGGTGTTTTGCATGTGCACATTGTCGTCCGTAGAACCGTGCACCAATAGAAAAGCACCTTTAAGGTCCTTTGCGTATCGAATGGGTGAATTGTCGTCGTACCCTTTTGGATTTTCCTGTGGTGTCTTGAGGTAGCGTTCTGTGTAAATGGAATCATAATACCTCCAGGTCGTCACAGGTGCAACTGCAATGCCTGCTTTAAATACGCCATCACCACGCGTCATCAGTAGAGAGGTCATATAGCCACCAAAACTCCAGCCCCAAACGGCAATCCGGTTCGGATCTGTCCATTTCTTCGATTTAAGGAATTGTACCACTTCAAGCTGGTCTCGCAATTCAGGACCGCCCATGTCACCATGGATGCAATTGGCAAACTCGAGACCCCTGCCTGGTGTTCCGCGGTTGTCGAAACTAACAACAATAATCCCTTTTTGGGCCAGCATCTGATGCCAGAGGTAGTTTGGACCGTCCCAGTCATTTGTCACGGTTTGGACACCAGGTCCACCGTACACATGCATTAGAACCGGATAGGATTTTGAGGGATCGAAGTTGGGTGGTACGATCCGCCATCCATAAAGTCGAACTCCATCGGTAGTCAGGAAACTCAAGGTGTCTATGGCTCCAAGTGCAAAGGAGGCAAGCTGTTCGCGTAATGCGGCATTATCTTCAAGGGTGCGGATTTTTTTCCCAGTCCTATCATGCAGGCTACAAGCGAAAGGTGTTCCAAAGCTCGAATGGGTATCAGCGAAATAGCGTAGCCCGGCGCTGAATTCGGCGTTGTGGATTCCGGGAGTGGGTGTAAGTAGGTTTTTTTTGCCTTTGCCGTTGATGGAGTAAACATGACGCTCAAGTGGGCTTTGTTCCGCACTTTGGTAATAATATAAATCGCTTTTCTCATCGTAGCCATAAAACCGCGTTACATCATACGCGCCATTCGTTATCTGAACCGCTATTTTTCCGTCCATCGAGTACCGGTAAATGTGATTGAATCCCTTACGGGTGGAGGTCCAAATGAATTGCTTGCCGCCTTTCAGGTAGGTTAGGTCATCGGTGACTTCGATGAAGCTGGTGTTTTCCTCGTGGACAATGACCTGTTGGTTGTTTTTGGTGACATCGTAATGCACTAGCTCAAGAATGTTTTGGTTCCGATTGCTGCGTTGAAATCCAAGGATTCCAGGTAGGGGAGTCCATTTTATCCTGGGAAGATATTCCCATTCGTTGTCGGTTGAAGCGATTGTGCGCGTATTGCCGGTTTCAAGACTATAAACGCGAATTTCCACCTTGGCGTTTTCCTCTCCCGCTTTAGGATATTTGTAGTTTTCCTCTTTCGGATACAACCCACCATAATTGGTCAGGTTGAATTCCTTTACAGCCGATTCGTCAAACCGGTAAAAAGCAAGGTGTTTGCCATCGGCCGACCAAGCGAAACCGATATCCATGCTGAATTCTTCCTCATATACCCAGTCGACAGCGCCATTGATGATGCTGTTTTTCTTGCCATCGGTAGTGACCGTGAATTCTTTGTTGGTAGCCAAGTCAACAAAATACAGGTTGTTTTCGCGGACAAAGGCGATTTTTCCGGCATCAGGCGAGAACGTTGCGTACATGGCCTTACCTCCTCCGGTTATCCGTTTCAAGCTGCCACTTTTCAGATCAAGCACATCGTAATGATCCCTGCTCGAGTGCCGGTAGATCATTTCTGATTCCGAACTGAAGAGTATTTTTTTCTCATCGGGACTAAAAGTGTAGGAATCAAAAGTGAGTGTGTCATTTGCGCGAATCAGCATACTGGGTTTCACAAGGGTGTCGTTTGCCGAACCGGTTTTGAAGGTGTACATGAGGATTGATACCCCTTTTTCGCCCGTTTCCTCCTGGCTATAATGTTCACCGTCGTTCATCGCGTTGAAGCCTCCTACGGTTTTTGCAAACAGTTTTCGGCTCGACCAGATGTCTTCGTTTTTAAGTGTTTTTTTTTGCGCCAATACCGACTGAGCTGTCAGTGTCAGTAGGCATAAGGTAAACAGTTTAATGGTTTTCATTGTTGAGCACAAGAATGAGTCATCAAACCTACTGAAAATACAGCCTTACAGATCATCACGTTTTAAAAAGCCCTATTTTAGCCCCGCTTTGATGGTGTCGATACGGTTAATAACCACTTTTTTCATTTTCAGTGTCTTAGTGGGTAAAATCCCGGCTTTTGGTCAGGAGGAATCCGGTCACGTCACATACGATGTTCGCTTTGAGTCGCCCGAATTATCAGATGAGGAGAAGGCGTTGCTACCCACCGAAGCACATATATGGTTCGCTCCCGGCAAGATGAAGATGCGTATGGCACTAGGCCCCGGAATCGGATCAGATGTTTTGATTCGAGGCGATGAGGTGTTGGTCATGCTTGATTTAATGGGTAACCGTATGGCTATCCGAAATACACGGAAAGAATTGGAGTCACAGTCGTCTAAGCCCTTTGTTTTGAGGCAGAATCTTGACGAAACGCGTACCATCGCCAATCAGCCATGCCGTAAGGCAATTTTCGCCGCTTCGGGTGAAAACGATATGGTGGTTTGGTACACCGAAAAGATCAGGTTGTCGGGTAACTGGTACTATCGCCTTCAGGGTCTCGATGGGTTCCCTTTTGAATTCGATTATAAAACGATGGACATCGGTTTGCGAATGGTAGCACGTGAATTTGATGAAACGATGCCACCGGATGCTGTCTTCGAGCCAGGTACTGACTATAAAATCATGACGCAACGTGAACTGGAACAGCTGTTGAACGGAACACGGTGAAGCTTTTCAAAAAAAACGAATGAACTTTTCATTGATTCTTGCGGCGTTTGTCGCTATTGCCCAATTCACAGTTGGTTTGCGAGTCAATCGCTTTACACCCGATTTCGGTTCGCTGTTTGCCTACCGCACGGATTTGGCGCGTAGAAATGATGACACCTGGTACGAGGCCAATCTTTTTGCCGGAAAGGTCCTGATGCGGAGTGCCAGTCTTGTTTTACTGCTCCTTGTCGTTATGGAAAGTTATCGCTTGGGGCGTGATCGGGAGCTTCTGGTCGTTTTCGTATGCAGTTTGCTTTCCTTGGTCTTTGTCTATATCCGGACGGAAAAACACCTCAAAGGCGTTTTTTTCAAAGACGGTAAACGTCGGCCGAAATTCTAATTCATGCAATGGCTTGCCTTGATTAGGCAGTGTACCTTTGTTGCTATGAAACAAATCTGCTCCATTTGCTTAACACTTTGCCTATTGCTTTGTAGCGTATTTTTTGCACGAGCTGGCAATCCGGTAAAGTATACGCTTCGTTTTCCTGAGCCACATACCCACTATGTGGAGGTTGAAATGGAGTTAGACATGCTGAATGGAAAAACCGTCGATCTCAGTATGCCGGTTTGGGCGCCTGGTTCCTATCTGGTTCGCGAATTCCCAAGGCATGTTGAGCGTTTCCGTGCATTCGGAGCGAGCTCCGTTCCACTTCGGCACCTGAAAGTCAGCAAGGATACGTGGAGAGTTGAACTTGAAGGCCAACGTCGTATTCGTATCCGCTATGCAGTGTATGCGAATGAACTGAGTGTTCGTACCAGTTATATAGATGATGAACACGCCTATTTGAACGGGACCAGTATTTTCCTCTATGCCAAGGGCGGACTTAAGCGTCCCTGCACCGTGAAAGTAGAGCCATATGCTTCATGGAAACGAATGTCAGTGGCGCTTGATCCAACTGCGAAGAATGATTCATGGACTGTTCAGGCTGATAATTACGATTGCCTGGTTGACGCGCCGTTCGAGATTGGAAATCACAGTATATTCCATTTTCAGGCAGCGGGTGTGCCTCATGAGGTTGCCATGTTTGGAATAGATGAATATGACAGCTTGAGACTTCAAAAAGATATGATGCGTGTTGCTGAAACCTGCACACGGATTTTTGGAACGCACCCATGCAAACGCTATGTTTTCATCGTACACCACTTGCCATCGGGCGGCGGAGGTCTGGAGCATGAAAATTCGACTACCCTTCAAACTGCGCGCACAACCTATAACGCTGAGAGTGCATATACTGGATTCATGAGTCTGGTAGCACATGAGTATTTCCATCTTTGGAATGTGAAGCGATTGAGACCTTTGCTACCGACCCCATGAGAATAGTTCAAACACATCGGTGTCCTATTACACAAAGGGTGCAGCTGTTGCTTTTCTACTTGATATGCAAATTCGCGAAAGGACCGCTGGCAGGAAAAGTCTGGATGATGTGATGCAGGCTATGTACGAGCGGTATTTCAAAAGCCTCAACAAGGGCTTTACGCGCGCAGATCTTGACCAAATGTGTACGCAAATCGCGGGTGTCGATTTGAGTACATTTTTAAGCGGATTGGTTGATTCGCTATCCTTTCCCGATCCTGCGGATGCGCTTTCCGTAGTCGGACTTTCTCTCAAGGATTTGAATCAGGGCTCGATGGTTGCTTGGTCAGGCATTACGACAAACGCTAAGGATGGAAAATTGACTGTAAGTGCTATCGAGCGTGGTTCGCCTGCATGGGATGCGGGTATCAATGTAAACGATGAGTTGATTGCCGTTGATGAGTTCAGGCTTAGTGATGATTTGACCAAAGTGATATCATCCTACAAGTCTGGTGAAGCTGTTGAAATCATCCTCTCGCGGGCTGGAACGATTCGACGCATTAAAATGAACTTGAGATCCAATCCGAACGTCAAGTATCAGATCAATCGAATTTCAGGATCAACAAAGGCGGATCATTCCGATACGGGTACTTTACTATCCGTTGACGCCAAATTCCGCGCCTGGTCCGGAAAGTGATTTATTGAGCCAGGATGAGGAATTCCGTTCGCCGGTTTTTGGAGCGACCTTCCTGCGTGGCATTGTCTGCGATTGGTTTTTCTGAACCGTATCCCTTGTATTGCATTCGGGACAGGGGGATGCCCAGTTGACCCAGAAAAACATACACTGCCTCTGCACGTTCTTCCGATAAGCGTTTGTTTCGCTCTGGTGATCCGCTGCTGTCTGTATGTCCATGCAAGGCGATTCGGATTCCAGGATTCTCCTTCAGGTATTCGGAAAAATCAGTGATTATATAGCGGTCCTGTTGTGTCAAAGCCGCTGACTCCGTTTCGAATAGGATGTTGTCCAGTTCATACGCCTCTCCGATCTTGTTGGTTTTGAGATTCAACTCGACTTTACGAGGTTCGGCATTTAGTGTATCTCCTTTGCTGAAATAAGCCGATGAGTAAGCAAATCCTTTTTTCTTTACGGTAAGGATGTAGTCCTCGTCAGCCCTGACAACTGAGGCAAATCGACCGCTTAGACTATCGTAACTCACATCAGCCAATTGTTGGGTGCCCGCACTCTTAAGTTGTATTTTAGATCCTTCCAGGTCCGTTTCGTCATCTGCTTTGACTTCGCCCTTGATGAAAATCACCTTCTCAGGTCTTGCAGCTTCATGCAGCTCGAAGGAATAAATGTCGTATCCACCATGTCCTTTGAGGTTGTTGCTGGCGAAGTATCCCTTTTTTCCGTCTGTACTCACAAAGAATCCCAGCTCATCGGCTTCGGTATTGATGGGGTATCCGAGATTGACCGGTGCGCTGAAGCCACCTTCAGACGTTAACTTGGTTACATAGATATCATAGCCTCCCATTCCCGGAAGACGGTCGCTACTGAAGTAAAAGGTATGGTTGTCGGGATGGATAAAAGGTGTTTTCTCGTTGCCCTCTGTGTTGATGTTGTGGCCCAATGGTGAAGCGGTTCCCCATGTGCCATCAGCCTGCCGCTTGCTCACGTAAATATCGCTGGTGCCAATAACTGAGTCGCGGATACTGACAAAGTACAGGCTTTTTCCGTCAGGTGCAACCGAAGGTTGGCTTTCCCAACGTAGGGGGTGATTTAGTCCATTGCCGACGCTACGGGGTTCCGACCAAACATTCCCCGATTCATCGCTTGTGTAAATGTCAAAATTGCCATTCTTGTTTACGGTGAAAAACAAGTGCTTGTTATCGATGGTGATGCTGGCACCACCTTCATTATTCGAACCGGATTTGTTGAAAGGCGGAGGCATGGGCTCGCCTCGGCCATAGCGTTGTCCGTAACGTTGACTGACCATGAATTTCTCTACTGTACTTGGAAACAACGAGCCTCTTTTTTGTTCTTCGTAGCGACGGGTGAAAAAGCAAAAGTCCTGGTCGGGAGAGATGATTGCAAGGTATTCTGGATCTGCTCCACTAACGCTATCCAGTGGTGTAGGATTGAATGGGACAGGAACTTTCATCAGCTTTGCCTGAACAATCTTTTTCGACGCTGTTGCCGCTTGTTCTTCATTGATTTTGGCGAAATCGAGGTATGAAGTGTATTTCGCAATGGCCAGATCGTAGTCCTTTATGCCAAAATGATATTCACCCAGCCTGTAGTAAGGATCAGCACCGATATCTGGGCACTGTTCCAGCAAGCGGGTATAGGCTTGTCCGGCATCGTTGTCTTTGTGTTGCTGCCAGGCATAATCACCCCACCATTTCAAAACCTCCCAACAGGTACTGTCGTCCTCTAGTGCTTTCAAAACGATACCGCGTACCTGATCGTAGGGTTTGCGGTCGTTACGTGCTGATTTGGCTTTCTCAAGAAATCGTTCATGCGTTTTTCCGGAGCAAGGCGGACAATGTTGTTTTCCCTGCGCTGAGAGCTGCGTACTCGCGGTAATGTGCAGTACAAGGCTAATACAGGTGAACAGACGGATGTGCATGGAAACAAAGATGCCCAACCTTTACCTCTGGAGGTAGGGGTTGGGCATCTGAATGTCAACAAGTCCTTGTAGAAAGCCGATTAACGTTTTACGACACGAAGCGGTGCGTAGGAGGAAGTTTCCCCCAGAGGGGTAATCACATATACGCCGGATGTCCAATCCTGGCCAAGGTTGATGAATCGGGTGTTGTCGCCAAGGGATACACGCTGAACCAATCTGCCTTGTGTGTCGGTCACTTCAAGAATGGTTCCGGAAGGAAGACGCTGCCCCAAATCTATGTACAGGCTTTCTGAGAATGGATTTGGCCATGCATTGAACGAGGCGCGGTTACTTTCAGAAAGCGAGGTTGCTTCAACAACTTCAAAGGCATCCAATCCACCCTCAACGATGTTGAAAATAGGACCCGGATCACCAACGTCAACTATAAACTGCATCGTCGAAGTAGGGGTTAGGAAGCCACCCACATTCAAAGTCGCTTGGTTCCATTGAGAAGTCGATGCAGCTGGACCAAGTGATTCAACCAGTATGGCAACCGTTCCATTGCTGAGGAAAACCTTCATGGAATCATCGGGTGCACCATTGGTGGTTCCTCCATTGAAAAACCAACGCTTGTATTGAATAACTGGATTTTGGTATGTGGTCAGGTCGAATGTTGGTGAGTTTAAAATGGTACTTCCCTGGTCCACATCGTTGTCCCAGGCTCCGCCGCCCCCATTATCCGTAACCATAGCTAAGTCCTGGCAATCACCGAATATGTCGGTGCCAGGATTGGCCGTCTGTCCTTGCTGAGTTGTCGTAGCGATTGGCACACTACGTTCCCACGCATTACCCGAAGGTCCGCTTACCGTCCACCCGAAATCGAGTGAGAAATCATCGTAGTATCCCTTTTGAAGGGTGATGGAGTAGGGGCCACTGACATTCAGGTTCTGACCGGTTGTGCAAAAGGTGCGATGCCCCCAGTGTCCTGCGGTGACATCGTACGTGCCACCAAAGAAGTTCGAAATGCTGAACTGGCCATTGGCGTCCGCCTGTACAGTGAAGTCGAATTGTAAATTCTTGAATAATACGATGGCTCCGGGAATCGGATTGCCTGTTCCGGCCTCCGTTACGGTGCCACTCACGGTGATTGTAGGAGAGGAGGTGCTAAGCGCTACGTTCAACACGGTCAATTGACCATTCACAAGACTGACTCCTGTTATGGTCTTGGTTGTATAACCCGACTTGCTGAACTGTACACTGTATGTGCCCGATTGAGCAAGCCCGGTTTTGTATTCTCCGTTGAGTTTCGAATTGTCTGTGGTGCCCGGTCCAATGATGGTTACCAAAACATTGTTGAGCGGGGCTCCCGTAGCACTGTCTGTAACCAGACCTTCAAGATAACAAGCGCGGATATAGTCCGGCGTAAGTACATACAAACCGTTATTGATGTCCGAAACAACGAGGTTTCCGGATGGGAGGAAAGGGTATACTCCCCATGCACCATTGAAACCGCTTCCCGAACCCTGGGTGTACGTGTCGTAGCTTCCTGTAACAATCATGTTGTCGGGTCGACTTACATCCACTATGGCAATCCCATCTTTGTACCAACTTACAATCTCGAAGTCGTTCAATGTATGGGTATTGTGGATAATGGAGCCCGAGCCCGGCGTGACCTGCACCCTGTCAAGTTCCGTAATGTTGTTCAGGTCGCTGATGTCATAAGCGCCCAGATAGGAACCCGTATTCTCATCGGTTGTGAAGAGTACATTGCCCGCATCGTTGAGCCAGGTGTTGTGTGTGAATTGCGTTGGTGTGAGCTGTGTAGTAATCAGTACTGGATTGGACTTGTTCGTGATATCGAATACCGAGAAAAAGCCATCGTAAATGTGCGCGCTGTACAAGTAGTTGCCGCGAACGTATCCATCGTGGATGTATGATCCCGGAGTCTTTCCCACATAGGAGGGGTTCCATGGATTACTTAAATCAGCTATGATGGCCGCACCGTTGAAAAGATTGCTTCCGAACAGGTAGGCATATCCGTCTTCGACATGGAGGGCGTGGATGGTTTCTATTTGACCGGCAATGCTTCCGGATCCGGTCCAATAGGTGTAGGTGACGGAGTCGGGTAGGTAGCCAAGGTTCACAATTTGAAGCCCATTGCAGCAACCTTCCGTGGTGACATAAGCATAGTTTTGCCAGGTTTTTACTTCTCGCCAACTGGAATTTGTGCCCGGAACCGTGTGTGCAACGAAGGGGTTCGCAGGGTCTGTTACATCTACAATATCGAGACCGCCCGAGTAGCCAACAAGTGCATATTCGTTACCGCTGGAGTCAACATAACCTCCGATGTTGGACAAGGCCTGTCCCGGATATTGAAGGTTGGAGCGAAAGGTAACGTTGAGTTGAGCCTGAGCCTGGATGCCGATGCAAATCAACAGGACGAGTTTGAGTAATTTTTTCACGAGAATGAGGTATGAATCAAAGATAAACTTAAGCGTAAACAATCAAATGCCGGTGCTGGTTTGTGAAACAGCGCCGGCATTTGATTCAGATTGTACGATGGACAAAAAGGTTTAACTGGTCGGACTCAAGCTTCAGCCAGCTTTTTTGCGTGGCGCTTGCGCTCGTTCTCGTCGAGGTGGATTTTACGCATCCTGAGCGACTTCGGGGTGATCTCCAAGTATTCATCTTTTTCGATGTATTCCATCGATTCCTCTAAGGAGAACTGGGTTTTTGGCGCAATCCTCACGTTATCGTCCGATCCGGATGCCCGCATGTTCGTGAGTTTTTTGGCTTCACAGACATTGATGATGAGGTCGTCTGGACGAATATGCTGCCCAATTACCTGACCGCCATAGACCTGGTCGCCCGGTTCAATGAAGAAGAAACCACGATCCTGCATGCGGTCGATGGAGTAGGCGGTAGCTGCACCGTGTTCCTTGGCCAAGAGTACTCCGGCAATACGGCCAGAAATTCCTCCTTTCCAGGGTTCAAATCTTGAAAATCGGTGAGCCATGATGGCGCGACCTGCGGTTGCCGTGAGTACATTGCTGCGCAAACCAATCAGTCCACGCGCCGGAATCTCAAATTCGAGGTGCTGGAGATCACCCTTGGGTTCCATCACTTTCAGTTCACCCTTCTTTTGCGTGACAAGCTCAATCACCTTTCCTGCTACATCCTCCGGTACATCAACCGTGAGGTGTTCCACCGGTTCGTGTTTGATTCCGTCAATTTCCTTGGTGATGACCTGCGGCTGGCCAACCTGAAGTTCATAACCCTCCCTGCGCATGGTTTCAATCAGAATCGACAAGTGGAGTACTCCTCGGCCGTAGACGAGATAGGCATCCGGAGAATCGGTTTCGATAATCCGCATGGCAAGGTTCTTTTCCAGTTCCTTATAGAGGCGGTCGCGCAGGTGCCGGGAGGTCACAAAGCGTCCTTCTTTTCCGAAAAACGGACTGTTATTGATGGTGAAGAGCATACACATGGTAGGCTCATCCACTGCAATCGGTTTCAAGGCTTCGGGTTGTTCGGCGTCGGCAATGGTATCGCCGATGTCGAAATCTTCAATGCCCGTCACAGCGCAGATGTCACCACAATACACTTCGGTAGCCTTGCGGCGACCAAGCCCTTCGAAAACGAATACCTCCTTGGTGCGCATCTTCTTGATGCTTCCGTCCTTTTTCATGAGCGAAACCGGTTGGTTTTCGCGCAATGTCCCCCGACTGATTCGTCCGATGGCGATACGGCCAACGAAGGTTGAGAAGTCAAGTGAAGTGATGAGCAATTGAGGTGTGCCCTCCACCACAGCGGGTGCAGGGAAATAATCTATGACGGTGTCAAGCAAAGCCGTAATGTCTTGGGTCGGAGTGCGCCAGTCATGTCCCATCCAGCCCTGCTTCGATGATCCATATACGGTAGGGAAGCTCAGTTGTTCCTCTGTGGCGTCCAAATGGAAAAACAAATCGAATACCTTCTCGTGAACTTCCTCCGGTCTGCAGTTTTCCTTATCGACTTTGTTGATGACCAAAATGGCCTTTTTGCCCATTTCAAGTGCCTTCGAAAGCACGAATCTCGTTTGGGGCATGGGTCCTTCAAAGGCATCTACAAGCAGAAGAACGCCGTCCGCCATGTTCAGTACGCGTTCAACCTCTCCACCGAAATCCGCGTGACCAGGTGTGTCGATAATGTTGATTTTAACACCTTTGTATTGTACAGAGACGTTTTTCGCGATGATGGTGATTCCGCGTTCGCGCTCAAGTTCGTTGTTGTCGAGAATCAGATCTCCTGCTTTGTCCGATTCACGGATCAGCTCAGTTTGATGTAAAATCTTATCAACCAGGGTCGTTTTGCCGTGGTCAACGTGGGCAATAATGGCAATGTTGCGAATTGATGACATGTGTTGGGGGATTGCGCTTTGTTAATGCGCTGATTATCAATAATTTAAATCTTGTTGAAGTCTGACTGCAAAGGTAAGGAATCCCGCCCTGTAAAAGCGCTTAGGCTCTTCTTTTCGTACGGCGCACACCTTTGCTGTTACCGGCTGTTGGTCTATTGCCACTTCCGGGAACAATATCCGATAGCATCGTGTCATCCAAAATACGTGCGGTTTCCTCACGGACAGATCGGAAAACGGGCCTGAACCGACAAGTTCCCTGCAAAACACACTCGGTGCACCGTTCGGGTCCGTTGGGAGATGCACAAGGCGCCAGGGCAATGGGTCCGTCAACCAATCGGATGACACGGCCCAGCGGGACCAGTTTCGGATCGGTGTTGAGCGTATACCCGCCCGATTGCCCTTTCTTGCTGGAAAGCAATCCGTCTTTACGCAGTTCAACCAGAATGGCCTCGAGAAATTTCCGGGGTATACCATTTTGCTCTGCAATCTCAGCAATACGGAGTGCACCCCTGTCACGGTTGCGGGCCATGTAGGCCAATGCATGTAAAGCGTACCTGGCTTTCATTGAGAGCATGAATGCAAATGAAAGCGCAAAGTAGCTTTGTCAATCCCTAGGTCCAGCCGTATTTTCAGCCTTGTGATGTTGAAATCCTTGTTCGGTTGTTGATACAATTCTGGAAGTGCAGCGGTCGAGCCACTGCTGCATTCTACCTTTGTGTGCATACGCATGAAACTAAATCCGCCACGGAAGCTTTCCGAACTTGCCGCGATCACCGGCGCATCAGTCATCGGTGATCCGGATGCACTTGTTATTGGTATCAATGAAATCCACAGGGTTGAAATCGGTGATTTGACCTTTGTCGATCATCCCAAATATTACGAGAAGGCGCTGAACTCAGATGCCACCTTTGTGCTCATCAACAAGGAGGTTACGCCGCCAACCGGGAAGTCGCTCTTGTTTTCTGATGATCCATTTCGCGACTATGTCTTTCTGACGCGGAAATTCATGCCTTTTGTGCCATCGTCCAGTTCTATTCATCCCGATGCGTTCATCGGCGAGGGGACTGTGGTGCAGCCCAATGTCAGTATCGGACCCGGAGTGCGTATAGGGCGTGATTGCATCATCCACAGTGGTGTTGTCATTTATGACCATACATTCATCGGGGATCGTGTCGTCATTCATGCTAACACCGTGCTTGGGGCCGATGCCTTCTACTTCAAGCGTAGACCTGACCACTACGACAAGATGCATTCATGTGGTCGGGTGGTGATTCACGATGATGTGGAAATCGGTGCATTATGTACGATTGACCGGGGTGTTTCATCCGATACGGTGATCGGTTCGGGAACCAAGCTCGACAACCAGGTTCATGTCGGACACGATACCGTTATCGGGTCGAATTGTCTGTTTGCCGCTCAGGTCGGAATTGCAGGTTGTGTAAATATTGAGGATGAAGTCATCTTCTGGGGACAGGTCGGTTGTCAGAAAGATCTAACAGTCGGCAAAGGCGCAGTAGTTCTCGGTCAATCGGGTGTCACCAAGTCAATTGCAGGCGGCCAGACCTACTTCGGCACACCGGCCAAGCCTGCTCGTGAGAAGCTGAAGGAAATCGCTCTCACGGGGCGACTACATGAATTATTTCCATCTGCCACCTGATGTCTATGAATCCGGAAAGTAAGCCGACTAGCGAACTCAGTATCAAGAAGCTTCAGCTTCATTGGTTGCTTCAGATTACAAAAGCAATCAATTACAATCTTCCAGCACCGCAGCTATATGCCATTTATGAAACGGTGATGCGGGACCAGCTGAAGATTGAAAAGCTGGTTCTGTATATCCACGAAGACCGTTGGGCGCGCATGCTGGCTTACGGTGTCGATAATTCATTTGATCTGAAGGATGTCGAGTCCAGGCTGGGCGAATTGAATCAGTTGCAGCTGAACAATGTTCATATGCCCGATTGGGTTGAAGGTTTTGAAAGTATTATTCCGGTGTTTCATGACGAAAAAGCACTGGCTTATGCCTTCATTGGCGATACAACCAATGAGGAGGTTGAGCATCTCAAGGAGATTCTTCCCTTCATACATACGATTACGAATATCATTGTTGTCGCCATCGAGAACAAGCGTTTGACTCGCGATACGATCCGCCAGGCCCAGATGCAGCGTGAACTCGAACTTGCTGCGCGCATGCAATCCATGCTGTTTCCCGTTCAAGCGCCACACAACCACCGAGCTGATCTTGCGGCTAGTTATCTGCCACATACGCAGGTAGGTGGTGACTATTACGATTACATACGCCTGAATGACCAGGAACTGTTGCTATGTCTTGCCGATGTTTCAGGCAAAGGCATTTCAGCGGCACTGCTCATGTCGAATTTTCAGGCCAACCTCAATGCCAAGGCTCCGTATTTTAAAAAGCTTGAAAAACTGGTTGCTGAGTTGAATGAATGTGTTAACCGTGCAGCGAGAGGTGAGAAGTTTATCACTGCATTTATCGGAATACTTAATACGGATACGTTTAATCTGCGCTACATCAACGCCGGTCAGAACCCTCCTTTCATCCTCAATCAGGGCAAATGCGAGTTGTTAGAAAAGGGAACAACCGGTCTGGGTATGTTTCCGGATTTACCTTTTATCCAGACTGGAGAGGCAGAATTACCTCCAGGTGCGATTCTGTTCAGTTACACGGATGGAGTGGTAGAACAGGAAGATGCACAAGGAATTCCCTTTGGTCTTGAGCGTTTGATTGAATTGGTAGCCGAGTTGGAAAAAGACCGCAGCGTACATGAATTGAATCTGGCTGTATTGAATAGCTTCCAGGAGTATAAGGCTGATACAGACGCCCTGGATGATGTGACCTTATTGTCGTGCAGGATGCTCGGAAGGTGATTGATTCGACTCGATTTCCTGGTTAAGCCCTAGTTGAAGTGCAACGAGGGCAGCAATGAATCCCCAGTGGGGGACAGATGCTTTTTCGGTATCCAGGAAGTAGTTCAATAAACCGTGAACCCAGTAGGTGACCAGGCCAAGTAAAATGCTTCGGGCAAGGATCTTATCACTGTTGCTTCGGGTTTTAACCATGAACCGTGCTGTGGTTTGAACCGTTACCGCAATGATGGCCAGATATAAAATTGGACCCAGGATGCCTTGCTCTGATAAGGGCCCCAGATACTCGCTGTGTGATCCACCACCTTCGGCGAAATTGGTGCTGATTCCCGAACGCTCACTGTATTTCTGCAAGGCACCATATTTGAACATGTAGGTTCCCGGACCGTATCCATGAATCGGTTCGTTCGCAAACATCCGTAAAGCACAAGCCCATCGGTTTAGGCGTTCAACATTGGAATCGTCACTTGAAATATTCCCGATTGATTGAATGTGCGAACCATAATCGTCTGAGGAAACTTCCTGGTTGGATTCGAGCGCCATGGTGATTTGCGTCCAAAACAGGATAACGAAGAGTAGCGTCATGATGATTCCGCTGTAAACGAGTGCGGTTTTCAGGCGCATTACAAAAATCAGGTAGCAGCAAAGGGCTGCCGCTAAACCGACCCAAGCTGCGCGCGTATAGGACAGTACCGTAGCAGAAAGCAGAACCAAGGAGACAAATCCGGTGATGAAGCGTTGATTCTTCGATCGATTTCTGTCAGCGGTCAGTCCGATCATGACCGGGATGAAAAAGCTGAGTACTGCAGCATAGGCTGTATGGTCATTGTAAAAGGGTACCATGGCCGTATGGGCCACTTCTTCCGAAAATCCTCCTAAAGCGTGCTGGAAAACCGTGTAGCCAACTACTAGCAATAACGGGACAGTATACAGCCAAATGAAGCGTAAAATATCTCCTTTTCGTCTGAAAAGGACCAATAACATGAAGTAAAATACTGAAATGTAACAAAGTCTTGCCAGCGTATATTTCACCGATACCAGCGGCATGGTGCTGTATGCCGTGGTGATAATAAACCACAGCAGGTGAACAATAATCACGACGCTGACTGGATGCAAGAGAATCTTTCGATCCAAAAGTCCGTCATGAAAAACCTTAAGCCAAAATAAAACGAAAAGCATGAACATGATAGGCTCCGAAGGTAAGCTCATACCTATACCCAAGGAAGTTTGGGCCAGATTGATGGACAGAGGTGTGATCAGAACCGAGAAATACACAATGAAATCGAGCCTGAAAATGGCGAGTAAGCCAAATAGAATCAGTAACGGTGAAGCCACCGCAACCGTCCACCCCATCAACAAACTACAGGCTAGTCCCGCAGCAAAGATTCCGACAAGTACCGCAAAGTGCAGCTTGTCATCTTTGGGAATGCTTACAGGTGCTGGCTTCATGCAGGTACTATACTTATGCCGGCATTTCAGGGTTCAGAATCTCGTCTTCAAACCGCTTTCGGTAATGCTCCTTATAAACGATAACAAGTACGGAAACGAACAATACGCTGATGGAAAAGAGTAAAATTATCAGGGTCCGCTTCGGATAATCCTTGCGTTCAGCCGGAGTTGCGCGAGAAACCATGGAATGGTAGCTCCTTTCCTTGCGAATCTCAGATAGCGTATAGTCGTACCTGAGTTTGGTATCGTAATAGTCGCCACGCGCCCTCCAAAGTAATTCCTTCAATAGGATGTATTCACCACCTTTCTCCTGCATGTTTTGCTGTGCAGTACGCATTCCCTCATTCAAGTTGCCTGCACCCAGTGAGTGATAGTACTCCCTCGAAAATCCTTCTACCTGATTTTCAAAATCCGTGATGCCATATTGCATACGAATCACCTTAATCGCATTCTCCATTGAATCCAGTTCGGATTTCTTCTTAGTCATTATACGTTCGATGACAATAAGTGCTTCCTGACAGGAATCTCGGTGAATGCTGCGTGCTTTCAAATCGGCAAAGCGGATCAGACTATCGCACATTTGAGCCGCCGTGATTGGGGTCTTGTCCCACACATTGATTTCGATGGATTCGAACTCAGTTTTGGCAACTTTGACGTTTTCATTGATTCGCTTTAACATCTCGAAGCGAGGGAATTGCCCATTGCTGTCGATTTCGTAATGCATATACAGGTCGAAGGCGTTGGCCAATTGAATCAATACATCTTCCGAGTGCAGATACTGGACCATCTGCTCGGTGGGTGATTCCTTCGAATAGGCCCTCAAGTTGGACGGATAGATTACCGCGGTTGACTTGAACATCGGAGTCATGAATTGCGGCATGGTAATGATGATGGCCGCAACAACGGACAGGATAGTTGTGATGATCAGCTGTTTCCGCCACTTGATCAGAAGTTTCAGTAGTCGAATGGAATCCAGTTTTCCGGACATATGGTTGGAGGGGTTCATGGCAGGTATTGAGGTAACAGTGCGTCAAAAGTAATCGAAAGGGCGTCGACAGACACTTTACGTGTATTATGCTTCCGCCCGTAGCGTTTGTAGAAGCTCTTTTGGTCTTATCAGCCTAAGGATTAAAGCTATGGCGATGCAAATCAGGGCTGTGAGCACAGCCTGTATCAGGAAGTATTGAGGCAATGCTTTTCCAGCGTAGGCTACTGAAAAGCAAGTGGCCAAAAAGGCCAGGTAACGGATGGCTAGGCTCCAGCGAAACTTGAACGCAAAGATGGAGTGGGCCAGGAGCATTTGTGCCAACGCCGCCAGAGCTTGGGTGATCAGACCCGCCAGTGCAGCGCCAACTGCTCCGTACGTGGGTATCAGGAAAAAGTTGAGGGCCATGTTCAGTACCATGGCACCAAGTGCAATTTGGTTTAGTTGTTTCAAATTGCCATTTGCCGTCAGAAGGGTTCCAAATATGTATACGGAACCCATGGCAAGGAAACAATGAATCAGGATCATGAATACTGAGGCAGCCTCCTGGCCATGGTGAACATAAAGAAGGTTCATCAATGCATCTGCGTGAGCGGTGCCGACCGACATGACGATGAGGGCGGGAACGGCAATGAAGGAAAATGCCAGCTCGGTGAGTTGTTCGGGTGATTTGCCATGTCGGATCATGTGTGAAAACATGGGAAGCAAGAGGGCCGAAAAAAGATACGCAATCATGTTGGCTGCATCCAGAAGACGGTAAGCCTGGGCGTAGATCCCGGCCTGTTCCGCGCCATCGTCCCGCAAGCGTTCAAGCATGACTGAATCAATCCGATTGTAAAACGTCATCAAGAGAATCAGAATGGCAAAAGGGTAACTCTTTTTCAATATCACTAGGGCGAATTTTGGATTCCAGCTAAGGTGGATTTCCGTAACGCGGGTCTTTAAGAAGAGATATGTCAGGATCGCCGTGATCGCATATGCGATTGTTTGAGTCAAGGCGAACCACTCAATTCGGAATGAACCTCCTCCGTGGTCGGTCCACAGCAAGAATCCACACATAACAATCATGATGAAACGGTCCAACACAGAAACGATGCTATCGGCTCGGAAAAGATGGAGACCGGCAATGTTGGAACGTAGGTACAGGATGAGTGATAAAAGTGCCTGATTCAGTAGAAGAATGAACAGTAGGGACAACTCTCCACCACGATAACCCAATGCAAATGCAATACCAATGCTAAACAGGGAATAACCTATAGCCAGAATGATCCTCAACGTGAGGATACCGCTTAAGTGCTTTTTGAGCAGATGGTTGTGTCGGGCAATATTTCGGTTGTTGAAATTGGTAATGCCCAGGTCAAGCAGGATGTTAAACAGGAAGGAAAAGTTGAAAAGTGCGGCGTATAATCCATACTCTGCGGCCCCAACCTCGTTTTGTACCGCCCTGTCAATCCCCAGAATCCAAAACGGTTTGATCAGGAGGTTCAGGAACAGCAGGAAAGCCAGGTTGGTAACAAATTTCCGCTGCATCGCTTGTAAGGTCGGCAAATTTAGTCCAATTTGGTGGTCGCTACAGATGCTGGAACTCAACTACACCACACAAACGCTTGAATCCGGGGTGGATGAAGCGGGTCGGGGCTGCCTCGCCGGACCTGTTGTGGCTGCTGCGGTAATTCTGAAGCCGGATCTCAAGCTCGATTGGTACGAAGTCTTGGATGATTCCAAAAAACTACCGGAAACACTGCGCGAAAAGCTTAGGTTGCTCATCGAAAAGGATGCATTGGCTTGGAGTGTCGCCATGGTTATGCCCGAAGAAATCGATCGCATCAACATCCTGAATGCTACGTTCATGGCTATGAACCGTGCGGTGGAAGGCCTGGGAACTGAACCCGAGTTTCTCCTGATTGATGGGAACCGATTTCCGGGGCACCCGCGCATTCCGCATCGCTGTATCGTGAAAGGTGATGCCACCTACTTATCTATCGCAGCTGCATCGGTCTTGGCTAAAACCCACCGAGACGCCTACATGCGCCGGTTACACGAAGAGTATCCGTACTATGGTTGGGACAGAAACAAAGCCTATGGTACAGAGGCCCATGTTGAAGCTATCCGTCAATACGGTTATTCCCCCTACCACCGCCGCAGTTTTCAATTGAAAGAACTGCAATTGTCCTTGTTTTGAAGTTCGGGGCAAGACGAAAAACTCCTACATTTGCCATCGCTTCACTTGCCCGGGTGGCGGAATTGGTAGACGCGCTGGTCTCAAACACCTGTGATAGCAATATCGTATCGGTTCGACTCCGATCCCGGGTACCGCAAACACAACCGGTGAGTTTACTGGTTGTGTTTTTATTTAATTCGGATAGCCGATTTACACCGGATCAATATCCCGGGTTACACTCACTGCATTCCGGGATAAATTCCGCTTCATGAGTACGAATCCCCACGACCTGGACATCAAAGCGTTCGATTATCATCTCCCGGATGAACGAATTGCCCGTTATCCACTGGAGAAGAGAAGCAAATCCGCTTTACTTGTTTACAGAAATGGAGCTATCGGGCACAGGATTTTTGACCAGATTGGAACTGAGCTGCCAGCGGATTGCCTGCTTGTGATGAATGAAACCAGAGTCATGAATGCCAGGCTCGAGTTTTTTACGGATTCAGGTGCCCGCATCGAATTGTTCTGCCTTGAACCTGCTGCAGGTGTTTTACCTACGGAAGCCTTGCAGTCAGAGCGAGAAGTGGAGTGGACTGTGATGGTAGGAAATAAGAAGCGCTGGTCGCAACAGGTTCTAAGCCGGGACTTGCCTCAGTCAATGGGGGGCGGGCGTTTATGTGTTGAGCGAGTATCAGACATGGGTCGTGAGTCGCGTGTTCGTTTTTTTTGGGATACACCCGGAGTACGTTTCGCAGAAGTCCTTGAGGCTGCCGGAGAACTACCTCTTCCACCATACCTCAAGCGCAAGGCTGATGCCGAGGATGCATCCCGTTACAATACGGTGTATGCACGGATAAGTGGTTCGGTCGCTGCTCCCACTGCAGGTCTGCACTTTTCTCCTGAACTCCTGGAGGAATTACGAGGCAAAGGGTGTTCTACACTGAATGTTCGTTTGCACGTTGGAGCAGGAACCTTCATGCCTGTTAGTGCGTCAAGGCTAGAGGAACACGACATGCATTCCGAGCGGATAGATGTTGATATCGATTCAATTCGAGCTTTGGCTTCTCAGGCATGCAAGGGGAAGATCCTTGCGGTAGGAACCACTTCCATGCGAACACTTGAGTCACTCTATTGGTATGGATTGCGTTGTATGCTGGGTGCTCCCGAGCGAGGTGATTTGCTGGTCGATCAATGGGATCCATATCAACCACATGATAGGGAATTACCTGCTGCCTCTGCGGTGCTGGAATTCCTGGCAAACCACCTGCATGCACATGGTAAATCAAGTCTGATGGGTAGAACCAGATTGCTTATTGCACCAGGCTATGACTTCAAACTTGTGGATTTACTGTTGACCAACTTCCATCAGCCCGGCAGCACTTTGTTGCTGCTGGTTGCTGCCTTCATAGGCGAGGACTGGAGGCGATGCTATTCGTATGCGCTTGAACATCAGTTTCGTTTCCTGAGTTTCGGTGATGCATCACTGTTGGTGCGAACGCAACAGGCAAATGCTGGTTGATTACCATAAACCTCGGGTTTGCCCCGCCCGCTTGGATGGCGCATAATAGAAACCCAGCATAACCTGGTTTGCGCTTTGGCGAACGATTTGACTGAACAAAACAGGTTTACTGGCCACATTGGCTACACCCCATTCACCACGCATATCCAGGCAGAAGTGAATTCTTTTCCCGGCATTGAACCGCAATCCCGTACCAAGAACGAGACCCCCATCCCAAGGGACATATGGCGCCGTGCTGTTGTCACTGAATGATTCACCGGAAATGAGGTCATTGTATTCGGTGCGTTGGTTAAGCATCAAGCCCAGGTAGGTACCGATGCCAATGCAAAATTGAAGCCTCTTTCCCCAGGCTTTTTCGAACAGTAAGGGCAAGCTGAGGTAATTGAAACGAATATCCGTTTGGAAGAAACCCAAGGGGTCTCCGTCCTCATTGAATAAGGGCAATACTCCCTTTGCGCCTTTTTGGCAATACAATAGCTGCGCTCTGAATGCGCGGTTGTTTTTCATGGGTACCCAAATAGCAGGGCCGATGAGCGGACGTAAATCGCGTTCAAGAAAAATGTCCAGATTGGGGTCGCCTTTTAGTCCTACGGAAGCGATACCGGTTTGAATTCCAGCACGAATGAAACCCGACTGAGCCTTCGCTGCGCAAGTGCAAACAATTAGCAGGCAAAGTGCAACGAACCGCATATCCAAATGTACTCTGATTGCTGCATATTTCATCCGGCGGCAAGGATAAAATCCCGGATTTCCTCGAGCCCTTTTTCGATCAGAAAACTTCGAATCTCTTCACCTTTTCCGCGCGAAGAAACCAGACTGATGTAAAACCGTCCGTCACCCGCGTGGATTTGGTTTGCGGGTAAAAAGGCTTTTTCTCCCGCGTTTCGCTTAACTACATCGGTGTATCCGGTAATTCGAACTCCGGATTCTTCTAGCAGCAAACTTTTCTTGCGGATGTGCCGATTTGCTCCGCAGATGTACAGGCTCCTGTGTTGTTGGATTTCAGTCAGAAATGGACTGAGGTAGTCCAACTTTACCTTAAAAAAGCGGTCGCTGCGACATGCCTTAGCGGTTCGTGTGAGTCTTTGTGCGTGATCGCGCCAGCATAGAAGTGGTTCGCGCAGTTTGTAAAAATGAACTCCGTTGTTCATCCAGCGAAGCCAAAGTTCATAGTCCTCGGGAATTTCAAGCTCAGAGTACGGTCCGTATGATTCAATCAAACTACGTCTAAATACGACAGTTGGATGGGCAATTGGGGATTCGATGAAGCGGTTGCAGAAATGCGAATCTTGGTCAATAATACCATTTTGCCAATTCATGAAGGAGAGCATTCCCTGGCCGGTTTCACAATCAGGGTGGACACTGGTTTGGCAGGCGATTAGGCCGATCTCTGGATGCTGATGTAGATATTCCAGTTGTTTTTGTAGCCGCATCGGATTTGACCAGTCATCCGCATCCATGCGCGCAATCCAATCGGACTTGCTGTGTATGAGGCCGGTGTTCAATGCCAAAGAGATACCTGGAGCATTCGCTTCCACGATGCGAATCCGTTCATCGCGCAGGTTAAGATCACAGGCAACCGCAGCTGCAGCGGCTGTGGCCTTACTGTCAATCAAAATCAATTCAAAATCCCTGAATGTTTGGTTGAGAATACTCTCGACCGCCTCTGAAAGCCAGTCGGTTTCATTGTGAAAGGGGAGTAGGACGGAAAGTTGCGGCGAATTGTTGTATTGCATTACCAGTCACCCATGAATTCATCCATCTGCCTACGATCGCGCTTAGTCGGCCGGCCTAAACCACTCCCTACATTAAACGCTGACATTGCAGCCTGGTGCAACTTCAAGCGTTCACGCTCTGTCTCAGGTGTGATGTCATCAATAAATTCCTGAACTGCCGACGCGGACATTCTTCGCTCGGAAAGGGATTTCACCCGAATATGCTGCATCCAAGGTCCACGGTGAATGACGATGGTTTCACCGGGCTTCACCTGTCGTGAAGGTTTAACGGCCTGCTCATCGATTTTGATACGCCCCTTTTCACAGGCCTCTGCAGCAAGCGCACGTGTTTTAAAAACACGCACTGCCCACAGGAACTTATCCATGCGGGTTTTTCCGGCCTGTTGTTCACCCATGACACAAAGGTAAGCGGTGTGAGTAAGGCTCAGTTGAAAAACAAAAGGCCGCTGTTGAGCGGCCTTTTGTTTTCTGTTCGGTATGCAGCAATTAGCGGGCAATGGTGAACTTCCTGCTTACTTCTGCAGCGTTTAGGCTGAAGCGGGCTGTGTACAAGCCATTGGCGAGCTCGGAGGTAGAGAGTTCGATGCGGTTGCCGGAAACCGGAGTTAAGTTGGAACTTACAATTCTTCCTGTGGCATCGAAAATGCGAACAAGAATTCCGGGTGCCTTAATCAAGGCATTGTCAACATCAACGTAAATCCGATTGCTTGATGGGTTTGGGTAAACTGGTCCGAAAATTCGCTCTGCGGTATTTTCAGCGATACCTGTGGCAACACGGCTGATTGTTGCTCTGATCATCAGGTCTTCAACCTCACGGTAACGATAATCCGCCAAGACACCACCAAGAATTTCAAAGGCACGGTTTGACAATGGTGTGACCTGATTTTGGCCCAGGGCAACGCCGTCCCCATTCATAACCCATGCTACATAGAATCCACCGCTATCGATTCGTACCGGCTGTGTCAGTTGGCTGGTTGTAAATGTGCCGGTGATGATTGAGCCCGATGCTACTGAAATGGAATCCAACACGGTTCCGGCACTTCCGTTGGGGCCGTCATCATCCAACACCAACATAGAATATCCTACTGCATTCGGATCGGCTACAATGTGCGCTGAAACTTTGGTGACATCACAGGGATAAAATGGCGGAATGAAGTAATTGGCACAACCTCCGTCACCACCGTTCCATGAAATACCTGCAGCTGCAGCAATACCATTGTCGTATTTAAGCTCGATGTCCGTCAGTGTGGTGTCTACCACCTGTAATTCCAACGTGCAGGGATCGTTGCTGGGAACTGCATCACCAGCAAGGGTTGTTGTGTTGATATAGCGGAATGTTCCAGCGTTTGTCGGAATGAACGGATTCGTGTAATTGATTAACTGGGATTGTTGTGCAGCCAAAGGACCGGCCTGAAACGTGTTGGTTACGACTGTAGCATTTGTTAGGGTTTTCACCTGGCCAGTTACAGAGAAGGAACCGAGGGCCGTGTTACCTGCGTTCTTAACCATTGATTGCAGGGAGAATGCTCCTCCTACATTTCGCGAAACAAAGCGTGCACCCGAGGTTGGATTGTCGTTGTAAACGGACGCAGCATCATTGATTTGCAAGGTGCTGCTGGAAGGCTGGTAAAATCGGATGGCGTACTGTGTGGGCGGATAAGCGTCATGGGCATACTGAAGTCCAATCGTACCTGAAGCGTTCTCGATTCCGACGGTGACATAGTCGAGCGTTGAAAGGCTAACTCCGTTTTGGTCTTTGTATTGGTAAGTGATGGTACTGTCGGAATAATTGAGGACGATTTGGAAGCTATTGCTACCGGTCCACTGAGGTGTTCCGCTGGTCCAGAATGGTACGCTGTCGAAACTGATGATGGCCGAATCCATGGCCGCATTTTTCCAATAGTAGCATGCTGCGGGGTTCCCTGCTCCGGCGGCGCCTGTGTTGACGAAGTTCAGGTCGGTCATCATGGCAGCCAGGTAGTCGTTGGCGCCGTTTGGTGTTGGGATCAGGGGAAACGGATGCGCAAATTGGGTTGGGCCGAATGCGATGTACCCGTTAGAACCGATCCAGAATTTGTCTACCGTGTACCAGTAGTAAGGGAAGGGAGCCGGGAGGAAAAAGGGTCCTACAAAATTGTCATCGGCAAGGCCACTGATTTCCATGGTTTCAGCGCGGTTGCTGATATCAATCCAAGAATAAGCAGGACCATTCGGGTCATTGCTATCGCGCCAGATGGTTCCATAGGTATCGGGTCCGCCGGAAGTTTGTGCTGCTACCATCCGGAAAACGAGGGAAAGTAGCAATAAGCTGTAAAGTTTTTTCATAGGGTTTGGCTTAGGTTTCTAGGCCTAAGGTAGTTAAATCAGGAAAATCAAAAAATCATGACCAATAGGCCAAGAGTCCAATCAAACCGCCACCGGTAATTGCAGCCATTTTATAGAGGTTAAAGCGGTGGTTGTTGCTTGATTCGAAGAGGATGGTTGTACTGATGTGAAGGAATATGCCAATCACAATGGCCATCAGTGCCGGATAGGCGGCCCGAATCATTTCGCCACTGGCTTCATGTGCCCACATGGAGAAGAAGGCCCCCAGCGGGGCCATCGCAGCGAAAATCAACAAATAAAGGAATGCGTAGCGGCGTGATAAACCTGATGCCGTTAGCATGCTCGTGAGCGCAAAGGCTACAGGTGCATGGTGTAACATGATTCCGTACAAGAGTCCATGGCCATGGCCATCCTGTCCTGTGTCGCTTGACAAAGGCATTCCTTCCAGGAAACTATGCAACGAGAGGCTCAGCATCATGGCGAGCGGAAACCGGTTTTGATTATGGTCATGGACATGCACGTGGCCATGCTCTATCCCCTCGGAGAAAAACTCCAGAATGATCTGGATTAAAAAACCTGCCAGGATCCAAGCGCCGATACCAGGACCTGAATTGGCGTAAGTTTCGGGCATCAGGTGCAAAACAGTGAGTGCAAACAGGAAAGCTCCGGAAAAAGCGAGAATAAGTTTTAGCAGGTGAGGTGAAGGGTTCCGGATGAGAAAAAACAGTGTCCCGCTCACCAAAACCGAGAGAAAGAGGAGAATGAGGTCGGTTGTATTCATGAAAGCCTGGTTATAAAGATAAGTCTTGGCGATTCTTCCGGCAGGAAATCATGTAGAAAGTAATCACCATAAACGCCTGCGATCTCGAGTCCGGCAGCTTTGAAATACCGCTCAAAGTCTGCTATGTTGAGCAAGCGAATCTCCTCCGAGTAGTTGTGGATTTCACCCTTGTCTTCAACCGCAATGGATTTGATTAGTTTTCCTTCCTTCAGGCTGCGTCGAATGGTGAACCGTAAATCAGGTCTCAACTGGGTTTCTTCTGCTACAAGATTCCTGAGTGCCCGATGAATGTTCAGGTAGTCGAGCACAAGGTAGCCGCCAGGTTTCAATGCACTGGCTGCAGAGCGAACAACGCGCTCGTTTTCGAAGTCTTGCGAAAAATATCCAAAGCTCGTGAACAGGTTTAGCACTGCATCAAACAGACGCACTCCAACCGGCTTGCGCATGTCATGCTCCACAAAGCGTATTTCCCCGGGAAGGGTCCTCAAGCAGTGGTCGATGTTGGCGGGGGAGAGGTCGGCTCCCGTCACCCGGTAACCGAGTTTGAACAGGCTCAAACTATGGCGTCCTTTTCCACAAGGCAAATCCAGGATATTCGCTCCTTCAGGCAGGGGAAGTTTCTGCATGAGTCGAGCAATGAATGCTTCTGCCTCCGACTCATCCCGATTGTTGTAAAGGGCGTGGTAATAGGGCGTATTGAACCAGGCCTGATACCAGGCCTGTTCAGCTGACTGATTCCCCTCGCGCATTCCAGTACCCAGGTTTTCCATATGAATTCGACACAAAAGTCCCCAAATAGCTGCGACCAGACAAATTCCGTTGGCATCTATTCAGCTATTTTTGATGCATGTCCTCGCAGCGAAAAAATGGTCACAGGCGAATTCGCTTGTGGAAGCCCAAGCGGACTTCACCCGGTGCAGCTCCGGGGATGATCACGCCGGCCGAGGACGCGATGGTTCCACGTATTCTGGTTACCACTTACGACTCGGTATTTATTCAGGAACTGAGCTTTACCGATCTGCAGGCCTTGATGGTGCACTTGGATCAGCATCCGAACCGGATCAACTGGGTCGAGCTTCAGGGGTTTGGAGATCGCAGGCTGTTGGAGCAATTCTGCGCTGCCTTCGGAATACATCGCCTGGAAATGGAGGATGTCATCAACAATTATCAGCGTCCCAAGCTGGAGGATTATGACGATCACTTGTTTGTTGTAACCCGGCTGTTACGGAAAAATGGTGATGATCAAATTCGAAACGACCAGTTCGCACTTTTTCTCAAGCAGAATCTCGTCATCACATTCCAGGAAACATACGATGAGAATTTCGATCCTGTGCGTGTGCGTCTTAGATCCGGAAAAGGTCATTTGCGTTCGTCCTATGCTGATTATCTCACCTATGCTTTGCTCGATTGTGCTGTTGACCATTATTTTCCTTTGCTTGAGATTTACGGTGAGAAACTGGATAGTCTTGAGGATGAGTTGTTCGGAAAGCCAAATCGGGATTGCTTGCATAGGATCCAAAGCCTGAAGCGCGAGCTAATTTTGGTACGGCGAACTGTTTTCGCAGAGCGAGATAAGGTGAACGATATGTTGCGTACAGCCTCCGATCTGATCGGCGACCAAACCAAGATCTATTTGCGCGACACGTATGATCACACGATCCAAGTGATGGATTTGGTTGAGAGTTACAAGGAAATCATCGCTTCATTGATGGAGATTTACTTATCAAGTGTCAGCTTTCGGCTCAATCAGGTGATGAAGGTCTTGGCAATCATTTCTACGATTTTTATACCGCTCACGTTTATTGTGGGTGTGTACGGAATGAATTTTTCAAGTACGGATCCTTCTACTGGAGCTTTCTTACCCATGAACATGCCCGAGTTATACTCGCCTTATGGGTATACCGGTGTGATGGTATTTATGTTGGTGTTGGTAATCGTCCAGCTTTTGATTTTCTGGCGAAAAGGTTGGCTGGATAAGAGTTGATATGGCCTCAACCCGCATGCTTTTTGCAGATGTCATTTTGCCTTTGCCTTTGCCGGGGACTTTTTCCTATGCAATTCCTTCACATCTTCAACTTCAGGTGAAAGTCGGTGTCCGTGTAGTTGTACCCTTCGGAAAGCATAAGATTTATGCCGCCATTGTACAGGAAGTCAAAACATCCGCTCCACCCGCCAGTCATTCATTTAAGGAAATCATGGACGTGCTGGATCCAGTTCCAGTGCTGGCATCCGGACAACTGGATTTTTGGCGGTGGATGTCCGATTATTATCTCTGCACACCCGGGGAAGTCATGGCTGCAGCTCTGCCTGTAGCACTTCGGCTTCAGAGTGAGACCTCGGTCTGCATTAATCCGTCTTTCGACGGTGATGTTACCGGACTAAACCAGCGCGAGTTGGGAATGCTTGAATTGCTCCAGCAAAAAAACAGTCTTAGCCTTAAGGAGCTTGCCCGACTCTTAAATGTCAGAGAAGCAATACCCTTGGTGCGTAATCTGATTGCACGTGGAGTGGTTGATGTGCACGAGGAAGTTGAGGAACGGGTAAGGCCCAAAATGATTGAAGTGATTTCTTTGTCCGAACGTTTCTCTGAAGAGTCGGAGCTTGGAAAGATACTGGATAAATTGGAGCGGAAGGCCCCTCGGCAATGCGATTTGGTTATGGCTTTATTGCACCACCGGAACGTGGCAGGTGAAGTGTTTGATGGAGTTCCGCGGTCAACGCTCATGAAAATACCTGATGCATCCGCATCTGCACTCAGTGCATTGATCAAGTCAGGAGTGCTTGAACTTTCCAAGCGGGTTGAAGGACGCTTGAAAGCCTA
>JAJTFW010000021.1:33273-45212 GCA_021299095.1 Sphingobacteriales bacterium
CCTGCACTCAATCCCCATCAGATTCAGGCCTTGCACGAAACCGATCTTGCCCTTGAACAAGGTCGCGTTACTTTGCTGCATGGAGTGACATCCTCGGGTAAAACCGAATTGTACATCCATTTGATTGCAAGGCAGCTTGAAGCGGGTAAGCAGGTGCTTTATCTGGTTCCTGAAATTGCTTTGACAACCCAGTTGATTCTTCGGCTTCAGCGGCATTTCGGGCCCTCCATGTTGGTTTATCACAGCAGGTTCAATGAGCAGGAGCGTGTCGAGGTATGGAATTCCGCGCTGGCCAATTCAACTATCGAAAGCCGAGAGGGTAAGCTCGTAGTAGGTGCCCGCTCTGCATTATTTCTTCCGCTTTCCAGACTTGGTCTTGTGATTGTTGACGAAGAACACGATCCCAGTTACAAGCAGGTGGATCCCGCACCTCGGTACAATGCCCGGGATTCGGCTATCGTCATCGCACAACGCCAAGATGCGCAGGTGCTGCTTGGCTCCGCTACTCCATCAATGGAGTCTTATTTCAATGCTTTATCGGGTAAATATGCCCTTGTTACGCTGGATAAGCGCCATGCTGATTTGTCTATGCCTTCTGTGGAGGTAATCGATATGAAGGATGCGCGTCGCCGAAAGCAGGTCAGTGGACATTTCTCAGCTGCATTGCTGGAACAACTTCATGCTGTACTTGACGAAAAGAAGCAGGCAATTGTATTCCAGAATCGCCGGGGCTTTGCTCCCAGCCTGGAGTGTAATGTTTGCGCGTGGTCGCCCCGCTGTGTAAACTGTGATGTTTCTTTGACCTATCACAAGCGCGACCATGAATTGCGTTGCCATTACTGTGGATATATACTTCACATCCCAACCAATTGTGCCGCCTGCGGCGACCAGGATCTGCGGATGCGGGGATTCGGTACGGAACGAATCGAGGAGGATCTGCAACTCATTTTTCCAGAGGCAAGGATAGCCCGTTTGGACTATGATACAACACGTGGGAAAGAAGGGTTTGCCCGTATCATCTCCACTTTCGAGTCGGGCGAAATCGATTTTCTTGTCGGCACGCAAATGGTCACTAAGGGATTGGATTTCGATCGGGTTTCTTTGGTTGGCATTTTGAATGCCGACGCTTTGTTTCATTTTCCGGAATTCAGGGCCAATGAGCGTGGTTTTCAACTTCTAGCCCAGGTAAGCGGTCGTGCGGGAAGAAAGGAGCATGGCCGCGTTGTTGTTCAGGCCTATGCGACGGATCATCCTGTCATTCGGTTTGTACTTAAACATGATTTTCGGGGCTTTTACATGCATGAACTCGATGAGCGACATCGATTCAATTATCCGCCTTATTGCAGATTGATTGAAGTGCGTTTGAAGCACAAGGATGAGCGTAAACTAGAACGGATGGCGCTGGAATTGAGCCGTAGTTTGCGCGGTACATTCGGTACCCGTGTATTGGGTCCTACAGTTCCGTATGTAAACAGAGTTCGGAATTATTATTTACGAAACCTCATGCTCAAAGTTGAGAAAAACCTGTCTGTTGCAGAGGTGAAACGGCTTTTGATGAGTGCGTTGGAGGAATACAGAAGGGTGCCGGAAAATCGACAATTACTTGTCCAGGTTGATGTGGATCCGCAGTAAAGAATCAGTTCAATTCAACTAGTACCTGGAAATATACAAGGCGACCAATCAGCGGTCCACCATACACTTCGTAGTGCAAATTGTTGAGAATGTTGGAGCATCCCAGCTTAAAGGTGCTTTTCGTTTCGGGGAATTTTCGCGTGACTTGTGCATCAAGCAATCCGTAGCTTTCAATTTCTCCGGTGAACTGGGGTGAGCCTTCGAACAGGAAACCTTCAACCCATTTGTAATTGATGCTGAACCCCCAATTCTGTCCGATTTTGTTGTCGATTTCCGTTCCGGAAATTCCGATGTTGAATTTATTCCGCGGCGTATTGAAGGCCGGGATCAAGGGGTCGTCGGAGCCCATGCGGTCCAATTGGTTCCATGAATAGTTACCTGTTAGGGTGTAAAAGCGCTTGAAGTACCAACTCGCACCAACGGACACCCCTTGGGTTGCCACAAGATCCTGAGAATTGGTAGCGACGCGATAGATGTTGTTCAGGTAAATGGGTAGTGGAGAGCCAGGAATGACGGTCACATCTGCACCGACTTTGTAGCCGATGAAATTGGTGTACACACTGTAATAAGCATTCAAATCGATAAAGAGTGAATTGAAAAAGGTGTTCCTATAACCCAGTTCCAGTGTCCGGACCTGCTCAGGTTTTACCGGGTCAACATTGAAATACGAGAGCGTATCAAGATTTTGGTAATTCAATCCCGATAGCAGTGATGGGATGGTAACAAGAGAGTCGTAACCGTTGAGGTTTCCAATCAATGTAGCGCGGCCAACTTGATAATACAAATATTGATCGGCCAATGTGGGATTTCGGATTGCCGAACTGAAGGACAAACGCAGCGATTGCTTTTCATCGGGCATGTAAATGCCGGAAATTGCAGGCGATACGAGGTAGTTGAAGTTGGTGTTTTTGTCAATCCGGACCGTCGCATTCAGTTTCAAACGGTCCTCCATCAATTTCCTCTCGATGCCGGAATACAAGCCGAATTCACTATTCTGGATTCTAATACCACTCGTATCGCTGAATATGGTTCCTCGTGAATTTGGTGTGTAGCGCCTGAAGTTTCCGCCGGCAGTGAACTTGAATGCATCGACATCAAAGGTGTACTCACCTTGAATATGATACAGTGCAGATCGATCAAAGAATTTTGATCCACCTTGCGCAAAGCTTTCGCGTGAAGTAATGGCTTGAAACGTAGAGTCGAAACTAAACGTCCCTGGAATCAGATACGGATCATTGTCCTTGATTGGATTTCCAGAGCTGTTTGCATAGTCACGAGCTCCACCATGGTAAAGTACAAGCGAATCGTAGTAGTTTTCCAGCAGGAAGGGATTAATGGAGGCAAGGTAGCTGACAAAATCAGGATACTGTGATGCCTGGGGATATCCTGGGAATGATCGGATTTTATTGAAGTAATTGTTTTGGTTGAAGAACTTGGTGTAATCGTCAACCCAGTCCGCATCGCTTTTTACGGCACGCTGCAGTAACAAGGCCGTGAAGAACGCATCATACGAATCCCCTGCATCTTCATTGGTCATGTAGGCACGCAAGAAAAACTTGTCTTGTTGTTTTATTTCCAGTCGGTTTTGATAAAAGAGGATGTTTTTCAGACTGTAGCGGTTGTCCCCCTGATAGACAGTAGTGCCGGTTCCGAAATTTGAACTTGCAATCAGCTCGGTTTTCGGATTGATTTTATAATGCACCGCTGCATTCAGTTTTGCATTACGCGTATTATAATCCACTAAGTCCTTTTCTGCGTAACCGCTTCGGTAGATGATTCCAAATCCGGGACGTAAGGATGGCACAAGGCTGAAATCACCGCCGCTGTAATACTCATCACCGTAAACATTCACAGCGTCGTATCCACCCGGATTAAGTACATCGCTCCTTGACTGCGGGGTAGCATCCCGGTTGTCGGCCACCCAGTCGTAGGCCTTTAAAAAGAACGCATTGAACTTGACTCCCAGTTTGTCCTCGCCCTCATTGTTCTTCCAAACTTTTGCATAGCGCAGTGCAGTCTCAAGTAACTCGCGTGAGCCGGTTTTAACACTCACTTCCAGTCCTGGCTTTACAAATGGACTTCGCGTAGTCATACTGATCACACCATTGAATGCGTTCGGTCCATAAAATGCCGAACTTGCTCCGGCAACAAGATCCACTTTCAGCAAATCAAGCTCGGACGTGCCCAGGAAATTACCCAAGGAAAAATTCAATCCCGGTGCCTGATTGTCGACACCGTCAATCAGCTGCAATGAGCGCACAGGCGATGTACTGTTGAAGCCACGTGTGTTCACGACCTTGAATCCAAGGCTGGCAGCAGTTACATCAACACCCTTGAGGGCTCCGAGTCCATCGTAAAAGTTTGCTGCTGGTGTTTGTCGGATGGCGAGAATGTCCATTGCCTCAACCGTTAGTGGCGATTCACGCTGTTTCTCGGTCAGTCGCGATTCAACTACACTGACTTCTTTTAAAACCTTATTGTCGGCCTTCAACAGGATTTCCGATGTGACGGATTGGTTTTTCACCGAATAGTCAGTCTGAGCGTATCCGACATATGAGATGGTGAGGGTATAAGGTGAAACCGTTTCCTGAGGTATGATTAGTTCGAATTTACCGTCGATATCAGTTGTTGTGGCGGACTTCGTCCCTTTAAGTACAACGGTGGCGCCGATTAATGTTTCCCGCGAGTTGGCATCACGCACAATTCCATTTAGTCGGTTTTGAGCGTGGAGTAGGGGCGTGCTTGCAAAAAGTAAGACCAGAACAATGCGCAGCTGGCGGGATATGTTGAGGAAGATGTTGCTATACATAAGGCTTGATTCAAAAATAGGCGAAAACAGGCGTTTACAAATGCTTATTTCTTGGTTCGAATTGTTCATTGCTGTATTTTCGACTTGGGGAGGAGGAGTGGCGGCCCCCTGCCAAATCAGGCTGTTTTCAGTTATTCCCGAAAGCATAAATCCTGGCCCTATCGATCAAATCAAATGAAGTATTCACCTGCTGATTACCTCCCCTTCAGATTGATTCAAATCTGTTTCTTGGCTGTGTTCTTTTTAATTACCCATGAAACTATTCTTGCTCAACCCAATTCATACCAGGTCTTCAAAGGTGACACCATCAACCGCCGAGATGCGAAAGGACTCAAGCAGGGCGTATGGCGTAAGTACTACCGGACCGATACCCTTTGTGCTGAAACTATCTTCAAAAATGATAAACCGGTAGGGACAAGTAGAACTTGGTATGAAAGCGGCAAAATAAAGGCGGAGGTCGTATACGGTCCGCTTCATTCCAAAGGTATTGCAGTCTCCTGGTATGAAAGCGGTAAAATCATGGCATCAGGAACCTATTTGGCTCAGCTCAAGGATAGTCTTTGGATCTATTATTCGGAGAGCGGTTCGGTCAAGTCTCGTGAACGTTATGCAAAAGGTGTCCCCCAGGGTAAGTGGATTGTGTATTACGACAACGATACGGTTGCAGAGGTGAAAACGTATAAGAATGGAAGGCGTGATGGTGCATACCTTCAATACAACGAAAATGGTCAGTTGATTTTTGAAATGGCCTATCGCTCCGATAAGGAGGACGGCCCCGTGCGGATTTACTATTCCGATGGGAAGCTACGTGAGTCCGGTCAATATAAAATGGGTCTGAAGTCCGGACTTTGGATTCACTATGATACTACCGGAGCCGTGGTGTCAAAAACAAACTTCGTAAACGGGGTGGAAAAACCCTGATTCAAACGGCCTCGACAGCCTTGATTTCAGGTATAGCCTTAATCAGGGATTGTTCGACTCCTGCTTTTAAGGTCATCATACTCATGGAACAGGAACTGCACGCTCCTTCGAGACGTACTTTTACAATCATGTCATCCGTCACCTCAACAAACGATATGTTGCCTTGATCTGCCTCCAGATAGGGGCGAAGTTGAGCGAGAATCTCCTCAATCCTGTCGTGGAGTGTGGTCGGTGTAGCCATTCAACTTAACTGTTGGCAGCTTGGTGGGTGAATGCAGCATTGCGTATCGCGATTTGCTGAGCAACATTTCCAGCCACGGTCAGAAAAGCCAACGAAGCTGGGTGGTCGTGGTCGAGTACGATGGGCTGGCCGGCATCTCCTCCGTAACAGATTCCCTGTACAAGTGGAATTTCACCCAGGAAAGGTACTTGTAGTTCATCGGCTAAACGTCGGCAGCCACCCTGGCCAAAGATGTAATATTTGTTTTCGGGAAGTTCCATGGGTGTGAAATAGGCCATATTCTCCACCAAACCGAGAACGGGAATATGAATACTGTCCATCTGGAACATGGAAATACCTTTGCGGGCATCTGCAAGTGCAACTTGCTGAGGTGTGGAGACGACCACAGCTCCGGTAATCGGAACCGTAGCGGCTAAGGTCAGATGGATGTCGCTTGTACCGGGAGGCAGATCTACAAAAAGGTAATCCAATTCTCCCCAATCAGCGTCGCGGAAGAGTTGCTGCAGTGCCTTGGACGCCATCGGTCCCCTCCATACGATGGCCTGTGAAGGGTCGGTCAAGAATCCAATGGATAAAAGCTTCACACCGTACTTTTCTATGGGCTCCATAAGTTGCTTTCCATCGCGTTCCGTGATGAAAAGTCGTTCATGCTCCACTCCGAACATGATGGGTTGTGAGGGCCCGAAAATATCCGCATCAACAAGACCAACACGTGCACCGGTTTGAGCCATGGCTACAGCCAAATTGGCTGCAACAGTCGATTTGCCGACTCCACCTTTACCTGAAGCTACTGCGATAATGTTCTTTACTCCGGCAAGGGAAGTCTGATCCGATTCTCTGCGGGTAGTGACTCGAGCAGTCATATTCACTGTCACATTCGCTTCCGGATCCACCATGTGAATGATGGCATTTCGGCAGGCGTTGGCAATGAGTTCTTTCAGCGGACACGCTGGCGTGGTTAGGACAACGGTAAATGAAACGTTCTTGCCGTCAATCGCTACGTCCTGAATCATGTTCAGTGTAACCAGATCTTTTTTTAGATCCGGCTCTTCAACATGGCTGAGCGCTTCAAGAACCTGTTCCTGCGTAATCATGTGGTTAGGCGTCTTATTTGCTCAATGCTGGAGCAAAACGTTTAAGCAAAGCGAAGCTTCCAAAAAGGACAAGGTTGTAAAATAAGTCTCCCATAACCGTGCCGCGGAAGTAGGGAATAGCAGCAACGTAGCATTCGCCAAGTCCCGATGCGGTGTATCCGTAGCCTCCATTGGTCCATACACCGAAATTGGTCACAAAAAAGAAAAGCATGGAACCGGTCAGTGATGCTACCATTATGGTTTGGCGCTGCTCTCGACCGCGCAGAAAAAATCCCATACAGGTAATCAATGCCATGCTGCCGTATACCCAAATCATTTCTCCGTGAAATCCGGTTCCGTTGATAAGTTGCAGGAGAATGTCGCTGATCAGCATGGCACCCATCGGTATGAGAAATGACATGCGCTTTTCGGTTAGATAAGTGCCACCGAAAAGAGCCAGGGCTCCGATTGGCGCGAAATTGTGAGGGTGGGGAATCAACCTGGATACAGCTCCAAGAATGATGAGAAGGCTGATGAGCTGAAAGGAACGCTGACTTTGCATGGCGGTTTACTGAAAGTTAGAATAGCGAATATAGGACTTACAAACCTTTGAAACTCATACGGCCTGACCAGGGCTGGTTAATGCACTTTGCCAGATTTCCCAGCCGTATTCAGCTTGTGCAATCAGCATAGAATGCCCATTTAGGGTTTGCGCGCCACGAGCTCCTGCACGTTGCATAAAAACGGTTTCGGAGGGATTATACACGAGGTCATAAGCCAGGTGGAATTTCTCAAATCCGGAATAAGGCAGGTCGGGGTATGAGTCGGTATCCGGATGCATTCCGGCTGGGCTGGCATTAATAACCAGCGGGGCGTTGCGTACATCTTTCGAGGTAAGGTTCGCGTAGTCCAGCGCATTGCACTCCGGGCAGTTGTTCGGATTTCGCGATACGAACCGGTAGTCGATCATCAGTTCGTCCAATACGTGGGCAACAGCCCGGGCTGCACCTCCAGTACCCAGGATAAGTGCTGCCGTATGCCATGGCTTTAGCAGAGGCCGCAGCGTTTTTTCAAATCCGCGGTGGTCGGTGTTGTATCCGGTCATAGTTCCATCTGGTCCCATGACTACCGTATTGACGGCTCCGATTTGGTTGGCAACCGTGTCTATGCTGTCGAGTAGGGGCAAGAGCTCACGTTTGTAAGGTACGGTCACATTGAAACCGACAATGCCTTCTTGAATGAGCTTCTCACGAAGACCATTCAGGTTTTCCACTTCGATGTTATGGTAACTGAAATCCTTTAAGCCCTCACGTTCGAACTTGGCGGTGAACCAAGCTTTCGAGAAAGAATGTCCCAGGTGTTTTCCGAGCAATCCAAAGCGCGCCATGATGAAGATGTTATTTGCGACCCAGTTTTTCGCGCAAGGCGGCCACAATCATGGGTAGGATGGAAATGAAAATAATCAGAAGTACGACAGCTTCGAAATGTTCTTTTACCCATTGGAGCTGACCGAAAAAATAGCCGGCAATCGACATGCTGCTAATCCACAAAAGCCCGCCGAAAATATCGTACGGAAGGAATTTGCCCCGGTAATCCATTTTCCCAAGCCCAGCAACAAAAGGAGTGAATGTGCGCACAATGGGGACGAAACGAGCCATAATGATTGCTTTGGTTCCGTGCTTTTCGAAAAACGAGTGGGTATCGTCGAGGTATTTTTGCTTCACAATCCTCTTTCCGCCGATTTGTATGGCTGTAGCACGCAGCCCCAGGTAACGCCCTACGGCATAGTTGGTGTTATCGCCTAAAATTGCTGCGAAACTCAAAAGGGGAATCAAAATCGCCAGACTAAGACCTGTGGCCTCATTGGCGCACAGGGCTCCGGCGGCAAATAAGAGTGAATCGCCGGGAAGAAAAGGCATGACGACAAGACCTGTTTCAACGAAAATGATAAGGAACAGGATGCCATAAACGGCCAAACCGTACTCCTGCACCAGCAATGCCAGGTGGTCATTGATGTGAAGAATAAAATCAATGAGTTCGTGGAGCATGGCCTACATGACCGTCAAGGACGGATCAATTTCGCGGGCATAAGCCATGATGCCCCCCTTCAGGTTGTACAGATTGGTGAAGCCGAATCGTTTTTCTAATTCTGATATGGCTGCAGCACTGCGGGCACCACTGCGGCAGTGAACGATAACAGGTACGTCTTGCCTGATTTTATCCTTTTCGTTCACAACGGTGCCCAACGGAATGAGTTCTCCGCCCAGGTTTGCCATGTCATATTCGTGAGGCTCGCGCACATCTATCAATTGAAAGGGATGACCCTCGTCCTGCAAGGCCTTAAGTTCTAAAACGGTTTTTTCCTGGTTACTCATTTTGTAGCGGGTTCCTTGGTGGGTTCGGCGGCGTGATGTCGTTCTTCCGGATTGAGCAAGGACTTGTCCAAGTGCAGGAAGAACGTATCACTGCGGAGTCCAAGGCGCAGGGTTTCAAGCGCAATCACTTCGTGTGGTGCGATATTACCAAGATTTACATTGGCTCCAAAGTGTTTGATAAAATAGGTTCATCATTTCGATCCACTTGTTCGGCCTGATCAGAATTCCTTCTTCCTTGCTTCCGACTTCACTCACAACCGTAACACGCTTGCTAAGGCGGTGTATGTAGTGGCATTTTTCCTGATGTGGCATGGTGATGGAGCCATCGGAGATTTCAGCATACTCCATTTTGAAGCGGTCCAGCATGCGCAGATATTCTTCAAATTGGCCTCGAACAATAAAAGCCTCCAATAGGGTGCCGCCGAAATACACCGGTATGCCAACTTCTCGGAAGAATGCCAGCTTACGGTCCAGTTTCGATGTTACCAGTGAACTGCCAAATCCAAGTTTTACGATGTCGATGTATTCGCCGGAGGAATCAACCATGTCTTCGCATTCGCGCAGACTGAGGCCTTTGTCCATGACCATCGTCAAACCCGATTGTCTTGGTTTTTCCGCTCGAGACGGAATGTGGCTGAGAGGGAAATTCATTGTCATGCCTTGTTTCCGTTTTGGTGAATGATGGTGCGGATCCGTTGGTCGGATTCCAGGGAGGGCTGAAGTTCGAAAAGCACTGCAGCACCACCGGGAAACTCCTGAACCGCGTCTCCTAGTTTGTGATAGGCTTCCTCCAGGTATCCGGCCTGGTAGAGGTAGCAGACCTGCCTGAATCGAAGCAATTCGTTTTCATTGTGATAAAGTAAGCCCGCGTTGACCAACTCAGAGGCCTCGAAAGGCCGGTTCGTTTCAGCCAGCAAGTCGGAAAACGCCATCCAGCATTCGGGAGACTCCGGATCGTAATCAACCGATTTACGGTAGCATTCTTCCGCTTCCGTGAGGTTGCTAAGTCGGTACTCGCAATCGCCAAGGGCAAGCCAGTATTCACCGTTCTGATCGTCGAGTTCGAGGGCCTTGCGGATGTAGTGAACTGCCTCATACCAGCGATCTTCTTCTTCGTATGTGACCCCTATTCCGTACCAGGCCTGCGACATTTCCGGAGTGAGCTTCACCGCTTTGGTGTAGTAGGACCGAGCCTGTTCAAATTCACGCAGGTTTTCGTGGCATTCTCCGATGTTGTAATAGGTGAAGGCATCGGGCTTGCAGTATTCGAAGGCAGTCTTGTAGCGTTCAATGGCCTCCCTGAACTGATCTTTCAGTGCCAGTGCCTGAGCCATATCAAGGTGGGCCGGAGCGAAGTCTTCACGGATCAGTATGCAATAATCGTATGCCTTGATTGCATCCTCGAACCGGTCTGATTTGGCCAGCAAATCACCCATGTAATACCACAACATATGGTTGTAAGGCTGTTCATCAATTAGCCGTTGAAAAAAGGAAATGCCCTCATCGAGGCGCTTTCCCAATTCTAGACTGACCAGCATTTCTTCCATGGCCACCTCGTTGGATGCGTTGGACAGCAGGCAGAGTTTGTAAAAATCGACCGCCTTGGTGTAGTCAGCCATGTTCTGGTAGGTGATGGCCAAGCTCAGGTAGATATCGTCTTTCTGATCGTCGGCCAGCTCCAATGCCTTTCGGAAACTGGAGATGGCCCTAGGGTACTGTTCAAGCGCGTTGTAGATGTTTCCTCTGACAAGGTGTACTTCAACGTCGAAGGGATTGACATGCTCCAGGTTTTCCAGCAGACGCAGTGCTTCCTGTTCCCGGCCCATCAATCCATGCAGATGGGCTTCCTTAAGTTTGAACTGAAGTGATTGAGGATGAATGGAATGCGCGTAACGTGTGACTTCGAAGGCTTTATCGTAGTCCAGGTGTTCAATGAAATGATCGATAATGCGGACAAGCGCATCAACATCGAAAAAATAACGCTCGCGGCGCTCGAGCATCTCATTGTACTTATCAAGTGACCGCTGGATGAGCTCGTTACTCTCCTCCGCGCCTTCAAATTCGTTATCCTCTTCCTCCATTCGCTCGGTTCTTAAACAAAGATAAGCATTTTAGACTGGATTTGGACCGTTTTTCCGCAGCGTTTTCCTGCTTACATTCGCAATATTCCGGACTCATAATTTGATTTTCTCCGAACCATGTTTGCCAATCAGTTGAAGCGTGTTGTTATAGCTGGAGCAGGTGGGCTGGTCGGGAGCAGGCTGATGGAGTTGCTCATGGCCGATTTAACCGTTAGCCAGATTGTGGTTTTTTCCAGCAAGCCCCGAACATACTCGCATCCAAAGGTGATTGTGCATGTCACATCCGACTATACCAAGCTGGAGCGCTTCCGCAGTCAACTGGAAGGTTTTGACGTCCTGTACTGTTGCGTTGGCTCAACCATGGCAAAATCCGGATCCGAAGCGGCGTTTCGAAAAGTCGATTATGCAATTCCGATGGCTTTGGCCAACCTGGCATCTCTTTGTAGCATTCCCCGTTTTATGGTGATTTCATCTGTGGGGGCCGATGCATCCAGCCGCAATTTTTATTTGCGGACCAAAGGGGAGATGGAGCGCGATATCCTGGAACTCTTTCAATTCAAAAAACTGGCCTTCATCAGGCCTTCCCTGATTATTGGTGCAAGGGATGAGGTCAGACCTGCAGAGCGTTGGGCTCAATTGATCCTTTTTCCGATTGCGGGATTCTTTATTGGTCGATTCAAAAAGTACAAACCGCTCGAAGATATCACCATCGCAAAGGCCATGACGGCCATCTTTCATTCGGTCAATAATCAGAAAGTCTATGAAGCCAATGACTTGGATTGGCTAGGAAGGTAATTTTTTTATATA
>JAJTFW010000022.1 GCA_021299095.1 Sphingobacteriales bacterium
GCCGAAGTCGGTACCGCTGAAGACTGCTATACGGCAATGGTCTAACACGGCTCTCCTCACGGCCGCCCTCTACGAAAGTGATGCAGACCTCATTCGCGCCGCTGCTGTTGATTTCGTAGCAGAACCGGCGAGAAAAAAACTGATTCCACACTTTGATTCCATCCGCGAGGCAGCTATGCAAGAGGCGTTGGCCTGTAGCATCAGTGGAAGTGGACCTTCTGTGTTTGCACTTACCTTCGGAAAAGATGCCGCTGAGCGCATCGGGCGCGCCATGCGTTCGGTATGCCGCAGGCATAAGCTTTCTGCTGACCTCTATGTTTCACCTGTCAATACAGGCGGTGTACGCCTGATCCGCTGATATGCGATTCTACTCCACCCGAAATTCATCGCTCACTTTCGATCCTGCAACGGCAATCCTCCGTAGCCTTCCCGAGGACAATGGGCTCTTCATGCCCGAGCAAATACCACTCATGCCCGAAGGGTTTTTCGCTGATATCCGCAGCATGCAATTGCCTGAAATCGCCTATGAAGTGGCAGTGCGTTATTTCTCACCCGAAATCCCAGCAGAGGTCATCCGTGCGATTGTGGACGATGCGGTGAACTTTCCGGTTCCGGTCAAACACATCCACGACGATACCTATACACTTGAGTTGTTTCATGGTCCGACCTTAGCTTTTAAGGATATGGGTGCGCGATTTATGGCACGCCTGATGTCGTGGCTCAACCGAAATGAAGAGGAAAAACTCACTGTACTTGTGGCTACCAGCGGTGATACCGGTAGCGCGGTTGCGAGCGGATTCTTTGGAGTAGACGGGATAGAAGTTGTCATTCTTTATCCTTCCGGTAAAGTGAGTCCCTTGCAGGAGAAGCAGCTCACTACCAATGGCGGGAATATCCGTGCACTGGAAATACAAGGTAGTTTCGATGACTGCCAGCGGATTGTGAAAACCGCCTTTCTCGACAAGGATCTGAACAAACGTTACCGACTCACTTCGGCGAACAGCATCAACATTGCCCGACTCATTCCGCAAAGCTTCTACTACATGGATGCCCTTCGTCAACTTCCCGAGGGATCCATTCCCCCTGTTTTCGTAGTGCCCAGTGGCAACTTCGGAAACCTCACCGCAGGATTGCTGGCTTACCGTTCCGGCATGCCTGCGTCGGGATTTATTGCGGCCACAAACCGCAACGATGCTGTGGTTCGATACCTTTCAGGTGAAGACTACCAGCCGCGTGATACCATAGCGACCATCAGCAATGCCATGGATGTAGGGAATCCTTCGAATTTTGTGCGTCTGTTGGATTTATATGGGAACGACCGTTCGCTGATGCAAAAAGCGCTGCAGGCTCGCACGTTTAGCGATGAGGCTACTCGTTCGGCAATGCGTCAATGTTATAGTCAGTATGATTATGTGCTCGACCCCCACGCTGCAGTGGGCTGGTTAGCCTGGGAGCAATTGCAATCTGCTTTCCAACCGGGCACTCCGGGTGTCATCCTCGAAACGGCACATCCGGTGAAGTTCTCCGAGGTAGTGGAGGATACACTTGGTGTGAAGCCTGAAATTCCGGAATCACTGCGCAGCATTATGAATCGTGAGAAGCAAGCCACATTGCTGTCATCCGATTATGCTGAATTTTTAAGTTGGATGATGGGTTGAGCGTTAAAGTTGTTATAGGGTATAATTAGCTAACGTCAAAAGAAATACCAGCTCGCTGAGCAGAGTCGAAGGGGGAGGTAAATTCCCTGATTTTGTTCACTGATTAACCGCCCTTCGACTCCGCTCAGGGACCGGTTGCTTTAGGTATTCGGTTGTCCCGAATTTCATAAAACAATCAAGGATTTTGTAGTAGTGCGAATGGAATCCTGTTGCAAGATGAACCTAGTATTCTTCTGAAAAAAAACAATTACCGTACCCTGAGCGGAGTCGAAGGGGGAGGTAAATTCCTTGATTTTGTTCACTGATTAACCGCCCTTCGACTCCGCTCAGGGACCGGTTTTTTGCGAAATTCGGTTGTGCCCTTTTATCCACATACAATCAAGGATTTTGCTGTAAGGCGAATAGATTCCTGTTACAAATTCAACCTGGCTTTCTTTTGATAAAACATTTACCGGTCCCTGAGCGGAGCCGAAGGGCCGGGGCTTCGGCCAAAATCTCAGACTCTTCTCAGGGACTGGTTGTATCAAACAACCTCGGCAACTGTAAAGGTGCTGCCACCGACAAACACGAGGTCGTCGCCATGTGCTTCGTGGCGGGCATTTTTGAGTGCCTCAGCTACACTGGGGAACACGTTTCCTTTCAGTCCGTAAGCGCTTGCTTGCTCCTGCAATACCGTTGGGTCAAGACCGCGGGGAATATCGGCTTTGCAGAAATAATAGGACGCTCCTTTGGGAAGCATTTGAAAAAGGGGAGTGATGTCCTTGTCGTCAACTGTGCCGATAACCATGTGCAAATTCCGGTGTGCCGAGCGGTTGATGAGCGGCATTACCTGTGCCCAGCCATCTTTGTTGTGTCCGGTATCACAGACCACCGTAGGCTCCTGGCCGATCACCTGCCAGCGTCCGGCGAAACCGGTCGATTTGCGTACGGTGCGTAATCCTTTTCGGATGTTCGCTTCCGTGAGTTCGAATTCGTCTTTGAGGACGTCCAAAGCAGCGAGAACCGTGCAGAGGTTTTTCAATTGATACAAACCGGTCAGGTCGAGGCGCAGGTTTTTGTAATATGATGTTCCCTCGTAGTTCACTTCCGCCATCATGTGGTCGGCGAGTGGGTCGTATTGGATGCATTCAGCCTTGTAGGTCTCCTGCGCAACGGTGAGTTCTGCATTGTGCTCGTTAGCGACCGCAACAAATACATCAATCAGTGATTTATCGGTTTCGCCAATGACCACTGGTACATCATCCTTAATAATGCCAGCCTTTTCGGTGGCGATTTTTTCGAGTGTATCACCAAGGAACTGCATATGATCCCAACCGATGTTGGTGATGACGGAAAGCAGTGGCGTGACAATATTCGTAGAGTCGAGGCGGCCACCCAGTCCGGTTTCGATGATGGCGATATCGACCTCCTGCTCACTGAACCAGGAGAATGCCATGACGGTGCTCATCTCGAAGAAGGAAGGCTGTACGCGGTCGAATAGGCCTTTGTTGTTGCTGACGTATTCGGCAACCCATTCTTCCTGAACCATTTCTCCATTGATACGAATGCGCTCCCTGAAATCTTTCAGGTGAGGCGAAGTGTAGAGGCCGGTTTTGTACCCAGCAGCTTGCAGAACTGAAGCAAGCATACAGGCTACGCTACCCTTGCCGTTGGTCCCAGCGATGTGGATGCAGGGCAATCCGTTTTGAGGATTGTTCAGGGCTTCCGCAAGCGCGAGGGTGTTGTCCAGAGAAGGTTTGTAAGCTGCGGGTCCGGTGCGGTGAAACATCGGCAATGCCGCGTTGAGGTAATCGAGGGTTTCAGTGTAATTCACGGCTGCGAAAGTAGGGAAGCCGGCTGAGAACCCGCATAGAAAACTGGCTGAATACCGGTTTACCGCAAAATAAAATTGTAGGTGATGGTCCCGCGTTGTTCTTCCACTCCCGCCGGGCTTGGACTGAAGCGTGCTTTCATGGAGGCCTCCTTGCATTTGCGTAGCAGGGTGCCATTGGAAAGCGTGGTTCCCCTGGCAGGTCCATCGGCACGCAATACCACACCGTTCTTATCAACCAGTACTTCAATCACAATGCGTCCCTGCTCTTGGGAATTGTCTTCCACGCGGGGCTTGCTACGCATATCGCGTCCGGCCAGGTCGAAACCGACGCCCACGCCGGGACCATTGCCTCCTCCGCTACCCGTTCCGGAGCCACCTCCCGAACCACTTCCGGTACCATCACCGATGCCGCCACCACTGCCCGTTCCTTGTCCGCCGCTTCCGCTACCGGGCTGCGAACCGTTCGGTGCACCACCCGTATTTTTCTTGCCCTGATACAAGCTGCGTGGATCCGCCTTTCGCTCAGCCACTTTGGGCATTTCCGGTTCTTTGATGACCGGTTTGGTTTCTTTCGCCTTCTCAGGCTTCTTCGGCTTTTCCTTAGGTTTCTCCTTGTTTTTTTCCGGACTCACCACCGCTACGGTCTCTTCAAGATCGGAGGTGATAAACTCCTCTTCGTTTTCCGGTTCCGACGCGCTGGTTTTTTCCATTGCAGCGGTTTCGGGTACATCATTGAATTCAAGTTCTCCGAATTCCACAAAACTGCCACCACCGCCACCACCGGCCAATCCTTCCTCCCAGGGTGGAATCGGGGAGGAGATGTATAAAAACAGCAACAGCACGGCGATGATCCCGTGGATCAGCAACGTGAGTCCGAGCGACCGGAGCTGATGGGATTTCATTTTCCGGAATTGTCCTTGGTGAGGTTGGTGGCCGCCACCATTTTGATCTTGTTCTTGTTACCGATATCGAGCAGGAAAACAACTTCCTGCCACTGAACGGATTTATCTACCTTGAGAAGGGCTGTAGGATCCGTTTGTCCGGCAACTGCAGCAATGACAGCGTTTTCCACCCCTTCGCGCGGAACGATATCCTCGTTTACCACAAATTGCAGGTCAGGGGTTACGGCGATAACGACCGGGTGCTTCACACTCTGGATTCCCGTCTTCGCGTTCGGAAGCAGCAGCTTCAGTACCGAGGGGGTGGCCATCGTGGAAGTAATCAAGAAAAACAACAAAAGGAAGAACATGATGTCATTCAATGAATGACTATACACTTCCGTATGCCCTTTCTGTCTGCGTCTCAGGTTCATGACTTGGCGGGTTCTTCAAGCAGGTCGATGAATTGTACGGCGTTGATCTCCATTTTATTGATGACACGGTCAACGCGCTGGACCAGGTATTGGTAGCAGGAGTATGCAATCATACCTACCAGCAGACCTGCTGCCGAAGAAATCATCTTCACGTACAATCCTCCGGAGATGGTATCGATCTCGAGGCTGTTCTGCAGTGAAATCTGGTAGAAAATTTTGATAACCCCGAAAATGGTACCCAAGAAGCCGAACATCGGTGCGATACCGGCGATGGTTCCGAGGAATCCCAGATTGCGTTCCATAGCAAAGACTTCCAGTTTCCCCTGGTTTTCAATCGCAGCTTCGATTTCACGCACCGGTTTACCCAATCGTGAAAGCCCTTTGTCAATCATGCGTGCGATAGGACTGTCCGTAGCTTTACACAAGCTGCGTGCGGCTGGGATGTTGCCTTGGTGCACCTGCTCGCGGATCTGGTTCATGAAGTTCTGATCGAGACGACCGTATTTCATGATGACGAAGAGGCGTTCGAAAAAGATGTACAATGCCATTACGCTGAGGATGGCGATGGGAATGAGGATCGGGCCACCCTTGCTGGCCATTTCCCAAAGCGACATGCTTTGCTCGGCTACAGGTGCGGCAGCAGGAGGAATTGCGGCGCTCATGGTGTTGGCGGCGGCTGCGGCAGTATCGCCCAGCGTCATTCCGCCACTTACTTGAAGAAATATCGACATGGTATTTTGCGTGCAGTGAGGTTTGAATGCAGTTCCTAAAAGTAGAATTCCTGCAGGGTGCTCATTTTTAGCGCTGTCATTCTTGTCAACACTGGCATGTTAGCAAGGAATTCAGCACTAGAACGCAGGGTTATCTCGTCCTATTGTGTGAGGTGTTGAACACAATCGTTATCCTTCCTCGCGAAACCAGTCGGAGTACATGATGTAATTGCTGGCGATGCCTTCAATCAGGCGTTGGGTCTGCTCCGGATCGATACTCTTGACTTTTTTAGCCGGTATACCGGCGTAAATGCTGTTGGACTCAATCACGGTATTCTCTAAAACCACACTCCCTGCAGCAACGATGCTGTTTGAATGCACCACAGCATGATCCATCACGATGGCCCCCATTCCAATCAATACATTGTCATGCACAGTACAGCCGTGTACAATCGCATTGTGCCCGACCGATACATTGTTGCCGATAGTGGTTGCTGCTTTTTGGTAGGTGCAATGAATCACCGCACCATCCTGGATGTTTACACGGTTGCCAATCCGGATGCTGTTCACGTCGCCGCGTACAACGGTGTTAAACCAAACACTGCATTGGTCACCCATCACCACATCGCCGACTACCGTGGCGTTCTCCGCCAAGTAACAATCGGATCCAAAGCGTGGTGCAATTCCGTTTACGGGTTTGATAAGTGCCATCGTTTGTAGGGATTTCGAATTCGTAAAGTAGATCGTTGGGGTGAGATGTGTGGATTTTGATCAGCGGCTTGTGGGTTTGAAAATAACCAATAAACCGTATTGCTTGTAGGCTTGAGTTGTGTAGGTTGAATCAAGCTCAGAGCCTGATGGTCATATTTGTCGTGATGGAATAATTGTCGCGGCTTGTATCGTTTGTGTAAATCCGGTTGCTTGAATGATAAAGCTTTCCTTCAATTCTGAACTTGATTTCATCGCTGATAGCATAATCGAAATTGGTCGATACGCCAAGCGTATTAAAGCCGTTCGCTCCTCCGGTTTTGATGATGACCTCATCACGATCCTCGTAATATTCTCCCCGAACGGCAATCGCTGTTTTGTCACTCAATTTAGTTCGGATGATGAGCACAGGTGAATACCAGATGCCATAGCCCTTTCCAAGCGTGTTTTCAGCCCCGAAATCAAATCCAGCCTGGAGGCCAACCTTTTCTGACGGCTCATATTGCATGTAGAAATTGTGGTATTGCCGCATGGATTCAAGACTGTCAGGTTGGTCCGTTCCAACAAAGTTGGAGTAGTTGACAGTCAGCTTCGCACTGGGCTTATAATTCAGTTGCAAACCGAATGATGGTTGCTGGATAAAATCGGGTTTTTGGATTTTCTGCCATCCGTTCAGGTAAAGCACTGCCAGATATAGTTTGTTGTTTTTGGAGGTATTTGAAATCCTGATTCCAGTTTCGTAGTAAGGTGAATTGTCTGCCAGTATGCTTCTCGTCAGGGTCCAGCAGTCTGCGCTGATGGCACTTTCGAATCCAATGTGCGAAGGCATTACGCCTGCGTCGAGCCAAAGTTGTCGGTTTGCTGAAAGTTTCACCCCGATGTTTGCTTCGTATATTACCCGAGCTAATACGGATTCTGAGGATAGGTTATACTGCGCGTAATTTCCCGTCATAAGTCCCAAAGAGGCACGCTGGTTCTTTTGTTGGTAACGTCCCTGTAGCAGAATCAGATTCGCATTGACTTCGTTATGTCGTTTGTGGTTGTAAACAAAGGATGGTTTTTCGTGGTTCTGCGGTTCGGAGAAATCATAGCTGTAATAGAGCTCGCCATACGCTTGGAATGAAAACGTCCTGATCGTATCGGTCTGTGAAAACGCGTCACCGTGCACTAGCAGTGAAATTGCAAGCGAAAGAAATCTCTTCATTCAATCGGATGATTATGTGCATGCGTGATTTTCATCTGCGAATAAAGACGGTCTTGTCACGAAAGCTTAAATCTGTGTTACTTACCTGAACTGTATAATGTCCCGCAGACAATCTTGAAGTATCGAATTTGGTTTCCGTGTTACCTTTGGTTCCGGTTATATCCTGACGGAGTAATTGCCTGCCTGCTGCATCGAAAACTTCAAGCAGCAGTGGCTCGTCGCGGTCGTGGCTGATCTGGATCAACACTTCACCTTCTGCCGTGATGCTGGGCTGAACTTCGACGTTTAGTGAAGTGTATTGAGGGTCGAGTTTGCGGACAGGCGAATAGCTGAACTGTCCATTCACATCCTCGATTTTCAGGCGGTAATAGGTTGCTGTGGTGACCGAAATCGGGTCGGGCCAGGTGTAGGCGTTCACCACGCCGTTCCCACCATTGCTGTTCACCCAGTCGGCTGGATTGAATTGCAGCCCGTCGGAAGAGCGTTCAATTCCGTAGCGGATTATGCCGGTTTCATTGATTGCACTCCAATCAAGTTTGGCCTGATTCTGTACCAGAACCGCATCGAATTTCAGCAGTTCATAGCCGGGATTGTTGGTGCGTGTGTACCAGATCGGAGCCGTCCATATGCGGTGTCCATCGGTTTGGGTGATTTCGGCGAAGTAGTATACCGGACTTCCGACTGGAATATTATCACTGAAGTTCACATTCGGCAGGTTGTATAATGTGGCAAAAGTAGTCGCATTTGCACTTCCTCCAGGAACACCTTTCCAGAGTTTGATGTTGCTGACGCCTTCTCCGTCCGGATCATTCACCTGCACCGAAATCTGGGCTGCCGTGGTGCCGGTTCCGCTGCTACCCATGGCCAGACCACTGACCGAAAAAGTGACACGTGCATTGAAATCGTCGGACGCATACACCGACCTCCGCCGGAAGGCCCGCATGACAGCCTCACGGGTAAGGGTGTCCGTCACCACGACTGTGCGTCCCTGGTGTGATCTTCCGAATGTGATGTAATGGCTGTCGTGGTCGATGCCCGGAGCCAGATGATAACCTTTACGCAGCAAATCGCGGTAGCGGTCGGCATAATTCCCTCCGGGAGGATCATTGTAAAGGGTGTCGGTTGAAAATGCCGGACCGGTGCGGATGGCAATCCCACAGATGGCCGAATCCCAAACGGCATTGTACGGTGATGTAAGCAAGTCGCCGAAATCGCCGGCATCCATGTGTGCAAGCCAGGCAAATGCGCCGTCGCCGCGTGACGCAATTTTTCCGAAGAGGGAATTGTAATCAGCCTGTGCATTGTAAATGCTGAAATTGCCAAATTCCCATCCGATCAGGCTGTCGATACCATACACCACAACGTGTCCTCCGGTGCTGATGATGCCCCATTCCATACCGTACAGGCTCACGAATTGCCCGTCTGCATTCAGCGAATCGGCTTCGCGTACACCTTTGGCATAGTCGGGCAATGACATCCCTCCACCGCTATGGTTGTGATCGGATATTCCCCAAAAATCGACCTGCATGGCCCGGTCACGTACATAGCCGAAACAGGATGCTGCATCGGGATAGGCAGGATTCGCTTCCTGATTTCCGTCTGAATACTGCGAATGGCTATGGATACTCCCGTACAGATGAATAGACGGCTGCTGTGCCCTGAGTTGCACATTCAGCAGGCATAAAATCACCGGAAGGAGGATTCGCATCGAGATCATTGCGCCCTACAAAGGTATTGGTTCCTGCACCCTGACCCCGCTTCAGATGCTATCTGCTTCAAAGAACTTGTACAATCCCTTGCGGTAAATTACCTTGCCGACCCATGCGAAAGCTCCTTCTCGCTGTTTTATTGGCCACGCTGCCCATTTTGGTCCCGGGCTCTGGCCTGCGTCAGATCTGCGACTCCCTCGAAGTCCTCTCCGGTCGCTACGCTGTGGAGCGTGATTCGGCGATTCGCATAGCAGACAGTCTGCAAGCCCGCGTTGATTCTTGCGAGGCAAGAGCGGTACGTGAGGCATCGGTTCACCGTCGGCTGAACTACGCCCGGCAGGATGCGGAGACCAGGGTCGGACACCTGGAAGACTTTAACGACCAGCTGCTGCTCCTTTCGGCTGTGCTTACCGTCATCCTGTTGTTTGCGTTTTCAGCAATTTTTTTGAGGCGTTTTTTGCGTGCGCAACCCGATAAAACAGCTTCCGATACTGATATTCGCATCGAACGCATGCATAAGCTTGTGCGTCTGCGCGAGAGCGGCATATTATCGGCCGATGAGGCCGAGGCCCTCAAGCAGGAACTCATGAAAGGCAGCGGCGAATAACAATACCGCTTTCCGGCTGTTGTAAGCGCTGAGGTCAATTACCTTTACGTCCGCGTGCATACACCCAAAGCCATTGTTATCGGAGCCGGTATTGCCGGCATTGCCACTGCCCTACGACTAAGGCATAAGGGGTATGCGGTTGAGGTGTTTGAAGCCAACCCCTACACAGGAGGGAAACTACATGCATTTGAGTCAGGTGGCTACCGTTTCGATGCGGGTCCTTCCCTGTTTACCATGCCTCAACTGGTGGATGAGTTGTTTCAATTGTTTGGTGAGGATCCCCGATTGCATTTTCCATACATCCGCAAGGAAAAGGTATGTACGTACGCTTGGGATGATGGTACCCGATTCACTGTTCCTTCCGATCCTGTAGATTTCATTCGTGATGCTGCCCACACCTTTGGTGTCGAACCCGAAGTGCTCAAGCGTTATCTCAGCAATAGCCGAGAAAAGTACGAACTGACCGCACCATTGTTCTTGGAGCGGTCGCTCCATCGGTTCAAATCTTATCTAGATGCTGCTGTACCTCGGGCACTGATGCGAATGCACAAGCTCGATACATCGACCACACTCGATGCAGTGAATCGACGGTTTTTTCAGAATCCGAAATTGGTGCAGCTGTTCAATCGCTACGCCACGTACAACGGATCTTCTCCGTTTCGGACTCCCGGAATCATGTCGATGATTCCGCACCTGGAGATGCACTACGGTACTTTTTTACCTGCAAACGGAATGCACGATATTTCTCAGTCCCTCACCCGGTTGGCAGAACGTAATGGTGTTGTGTTCAGGCTCAACGAAGGTGTGGATGAAATTATCGTCCGAAAGAATTCAGCTTGTGGTGTACGCACCCGAACTGGAGAACATGTTGCCGACCGTGTGATCTCTAATATGGACGTTCTCCCGACCTACCGCAAGTTGCTCAGCGGCGAGAATCAGCCTGAGGCGGTACTAGCCCGTGAGCGTTCGGGGTCTGCTTTGATCTTTTATTGGGGTGTTCGCAGAGTCTTTCCTGAATTGGATCTACACAACATTTTCTTTAGTGGTGACTACGCCGCTGAATTCGATGCGCAGTTCAATGGAACGCTGGCCGACGACCTCACCGTTTACGTGAATATCACGTCGAAGGATATTCCCAGCGATGCACCCTCCGGTTCTGAGAACTGGTTCGTAATGGTGAATGCGCCCAGCGATACCGGTCAGGATTGGGAAAAGCTTAGGCAAGTAGCACGGGAAGCCATTCTCCGGAAATTGTCATACAACCTAAAAGCCGATATCGCTACGTTGATTGAGATGGAAGAGGTACTTGATCCGACATTGATTCAACTACGGACTTCTTCGCACCAAGGTTCCTTGTATGGCACTTCGAGTAATTCGCGCTTCGCGGCTTTTTTGCGTCATCCCAATTTCAGCTCGCGGATCCGTAACCTGTATTTTTGCGGCGGATCGGTGCATCCGGGCGGCGGTATTCCGCTTTGCCTGCACAGTGCCCGAATCGTAGCCGACCAGATTCCGACTGTCTGAGCAAATGAATCAAAGTAAATTGATATCCATAGCCCAAAGCCCATACACCTTTCCGGTGTCGGTTTTCAGCTTGTGGTTAACCTATAGCTCCGTTTTGGTTGGAATGAACTTCGGATACACGCAGTGGTTCATTTCCATGACCCCGCTGAATCAGTTGTTGTGTTTTATTCTTTTGTTGCTCAACTATCCGATTCTTAAAGCCCGTTTACTTTCCGTATTTCTGACCTGTTTTGCCATCGGATTCGGAGCGGAGCAGGTTGGGGTGCACACCGGAATCCTGTTCGGTGATTATGAATACTTGAACAATTTCGGGCCGAAGTTTGCGGGTGTCCCCTGGCTCATCGGAGTCAATTGGGCATTGCTTGCCTTTATCACCCACGGGTTGTGTAGTGCGCTGCCGATCGCGAAATACCTGCAAGTGATTCTCGGGTCGCTCCTGATGGTCTTGCTGGATGTGTTTATGGAACCACTTGCACCGGGTTTTGGATTTTGGGCCTTTTCCGGAAATGAAGTGCCGGTATGGAATTATGTATGTTGGTTTTTGGTCGCCCTTCCTATGCATTTGATACTGGTCAAGGTCCAGCCCAAATCCAATCGTCGTTTTTGTGCACATCTCCTCGCTGCCAATTTCGTGTTCTTTATCACCGCCAATGTCATCCACTCAAGCTGATTACGCTATCATTGGTGCAGGTGCAGCAGGGTTACAGCTGTGTTTGCGTTTGCTGGAAGATCCGTTTTTTTCAAGTCGACAGATTCTCCTGATCGATGCAGATGCTAAAACACAAAACGATCGGACCTGGTCGTTCTGGGAACGAGGTGCTGGTCGTTGGGATTCCTTGATCTGGAAAAGCTGGGATGCTGCGCGTTTTACTGCTCCTGGATTCAGTTCCGATATTCCACTAAGGCCCTATCGATACAAATCACTTCGTAGCGCCGATTTTTATCGCCATGCCCTGAGCCTCATCGATGCGGCTCCGAATGTGACCAGGATATTGGAAAACGCGTCTTCTCTCCTCGAAGACGAGAATGGTGTGTGCATTGCGTTGACCTCAGGACAGAAAGTTTGCGCCAAATTGGTCTTCGATAGCCGGATTCCTAACGGTTTCGATTCAGACAATCCCAATGTGACGGGTATTTGGCAACATTTCGGGGGCTGGGTTGTGCGATTTGATGAGCCTGTTTTCAATCCCGAAGTATTTACGATGATGGACTTTAATCGTCGTTATGAAGATACATGCAGTTTTACGTATATACTCCCTGAGACTGCGCATCAGGGTTTGATTGAGTTCACGTTTTTTTCGCCGAAATGTGTTTCGAAATCGGTTTATGAGTCTGAAGTGGAGTCGTACATCCAGACTCATTTTCCGGGAAAGCACTTTGAATTAGTTGACACGGAATTTGGTATCATTCCTATGAGCGACTATCCGTTTCACCAACACCATACTGCCCGAATTACGCAAATCGGTACTGGTGGTGGATGGGTCAAACCCTCCACCGGATACAGTTTCCGAAATGCAGAACGCTATATCGATGTGTTGATTGGCAATCTGAAGACGGAAAGAGTTCCCTCGAGCGGTATCTATTCATCCCGTCATCGCTTTTACGATTCCTTGTTTTTGCACAGGCTGAAAAACGAAAATGCCATCGGTCATGAGTTGTTTACGGTCATGTATAAAAACAATCCCATCGACCGGATTTTCCGTTTCCTGGATGAGGAAAGTAGTTTCGGGGATGAACTTCAGATCATGTCCACGTTTAGTCCCTGGCCGTTCATGCGGATCATTTTTCAGAAAGTAGGAGCGGGGATACTTAGATTGATCCGTCCTTAATCCGGTCTACCACACTCGGGTCGAGCAGGGTGGAGGTATCACCGAGCGAATCCGTGTCGCCTTCTGCGATTTTTCTCAATATCCGGCGCATGATTTTCCCTGAACGTGTTTTCGGAAGTCCATCTACGAATTGAATTTTGTCGGGTTTGGCGATTGGTCCAATCACTTTGCTGACTACTTCCAGAATCTCCTTCCTTTTGGATTCTTCCGATGATGTGCTGTTGTCACAAATGATGTACGCGTAAATTCCCTGACCTTTTATGGGGTGCGGATAACCCACTACGGCTGACTCTATGACGTGTGGATGTTCGTTAATAGCGTTTTCCACTTCTGCCGTACCCATACGGTGTCCCGATACATTGATCACATCGTCAACACGTCCGTTGATGCGGTAGTAGGCATCATGATCCCTGCGACAACCATCCCCTGTGAAATATAGTCCAGGATAGGTACTGAAATAGGTTTGTTTGCAACGTTCATGATCCCCGTAGGTTGTGCGCAGCATTCCGGGCCAGGGAAATCGTATACAGAGGTTTCCTTCTGCAATGGTTTCCTCCATCACTTGACCATTTGCATCGACAAGGACCGGCTGTACTCCAGGCATTGGCAGTGTCGCGAAGGTGGGCTTGGTAGGAGTGAGGTGTGCGAGCGGAGAAATCATGATTCCGCCTGTTTCGGTTTGCCACCAGGTGTCAACGATTGCGCAACGTCCTTTGCCGACATGGTGGTGATACCACTGCCAAGCTTCTTCGTTGATGGGTTCTCCTACGCTGCCCAGTGTGCGCAGACTTGCAAGTGAGGCTTTGGCCGGATATTCTTCGCCAAATGCCATCAGCGAACGGATTGCAGTTGGTGCGGTGTAGAATATGCTCACTTTGTGGCGGTCCACTACATTCCAGAACCTTCCGGCATCCGGCCAGGTCGGAATGCCTTCAAACATGAGTGTGGTGCAGCCGGACAACAAGGGTCCGTACAGGATGTAGCTGTGCCCGGTGATCCAGCCCAAATCGGCGGTGCACCAGTATACATCGTTCTCTTCCGGCTGAAAAACATTCTGAAAGGTGTAGGCCGCCCACACCATATATCCCGCTGTGGTGTGGACCACACCTTTGGGCTTACCTGTCGACCCCGAAGTGTAAAGGATAAACAACATATCCTCTGCATCCATGGGTTCGGCAGGACAGAGCTCGCTGCATTCTCGGATTTCCTCATGCCACCAGCGGTCGGTTGTTTCATTCCAGCGGACAGCTGATTCTGTATGTCTGAGCACAAATACACGTTCAACATCTTGGCATTTCAGCAACGCTTCGTCTACAATGTCTTTCAGGATAATCGGTTTTGCACCACGGTATACACCATCGGCTGTCAGTACCACTTTACATCGTGCATCGTTGATCCGATCTGCAAGCGATTGGGCTGAGAAACCGGCAAACACGACTGAGTGGATCGCTCCGATACGTGCACAGGCCATCAAAGCGATGGCTGCTTCGGGAACCATCGGCATATACACACAGACACGGTCCCCTTTTTTTACGCCGGCTTGTTTCAGCATGTTTGCTGTACGGCAAACTTCGGCGTGCAGTTGACGATAACTGAGGTGACGGCTCTGCATATTCGGGTTGTTGGGCTCCCAAATTATGGCCGTTTTATCGCCTCGTTCAGCCAGGTGTCGATCCAGGCAATTCTCTGTGATGTTCAGCTGTGCTCCATCGAACCACTTCACATCAAACCGGTTGAAATCCCACTGCAATACCCGGTCCCATTTCTTTTTCCATAGGAATGAATCTGCAATCGAAGCCCAAAACCGCTCAGGGTCTTCGATACTTTCCGCGTAACGTTGGTGGTATTCTTCAAGGCTCTTGATGCGCATATTTTCCATGGTGCAGAAGCTGGATTCAATTCAAAGATAATCGGCTTTTCGGAGTGGGTAACCTTAACCCCCGTCCTGCGTAAAAGCACTCTATGCGAAGCTTCGTACTCGTGTTTTTTCTGGCTATGCAAATGCTCCCTCTTCGTGGAGCTCAGCACCGCGAGTGGGTTATTCAAACTCCTCCGCTCACTGAATACACGGTCTATCGTTTACAACAATCCCTCCAGGGCCAATCGGGGCTCAGCCTTGTCGGTTATGTGCACGAAGGTTCTTTTCTACTTATCCGATCAGCAGGTGATGAGTGGAACGCTTCGCGGATCCTTCTACTTTGTGAGGCCCTGACAGGAACTTCGTCATCCTGTGCCTTGGTGCAGGGGTGTACCTTTTACGAGATTGCAGACGGGCAAAGCGGATCTGTCGTTGCAGTACAAGCGGATTGAATCAAATTTCCAGCGGACCACGTGCCAGCACTTCGGTCATGGCATTCCGAACGTTCAGTTTGAAGGTTTCCAGGTCGGATTCCGTCAAACCAACGGTTTCAAAGGGCGGAAGCCATTCACCGTGCAGGATTCCGGGTCGCATTTCGCAGGGCCTCTTGGGAGAAAGTAACTGATCAGCATCGTGGAGCACAAGCACTGCTAGCGGAACTTGGGCCGCGATAGCCAGTCGGAATGCTCCATCCTTGAAGGGTAGTAATGGATCACCGGTTGTGTTCCTCGTTCCTTCTGGTGCCAGGAACACAGCAACGTTTTCGCGAAGCGACGACATCATGCGCTCGATGCTTCTATAGCGGTCGTGCTTGTCTTTTCGGTCAACTGTTATGTATAGCTTCCGAATCACATAACCCAGCATCGGCACCTTGGCGAGCTCGGCTTTGCTCAAAAATCGAAACGTATGCGGGCAGGCCATGGCCCAGGCTGGAATATCGAGAAAAGAGCGGTGGTTTCCGGCAAATACATACAATCCATTTGGGTCAATGCGTTCCGTGTGACGGAGTTTGAATCGGATGAAGAATGCGAGGTATAGAAATCGCGCCCAGCCTTGTGAAATGCGGTGTGCAATTTGCGATGCGCGTTCTTTTGAGGCGAGATTGAATACAAAAAAGTAAAGCGGCACCACCACGAGCAGGGAAAGCAGCATGGGGATGGCACAATACAAGGTAAAGACGAAACGCAGTAAACGATAGAGCATACAATCAGGGAGTGGAAATGGATGCAGGCAGAATTTTCCCGTTGAAGTAGCGGTGCCCTTCGCACAACATCCAGGCAACGCATTTCGCCATTTCTTCAGGACCCATCGGTGCAGTATAACCCGGAAACGCTTGATTCAGCATTTCGGTCTGCACTGCTCCAAGCGCCAGGCAATTCACACGGATGTTGTCCTGTTCGAGTTCGCAGGCCAGGCATTCGGTCAGTACGGATAAAGCCCCCTTGCTTGAGGAATAAGCACTCAATCCGGGAAATTTTACGCTGCCCTGTACGCCGCCCACCGAGCTGATGTGCAAAACATGTGCTCCATTCGCTGCACGCAAATGCCCGAGCAATGCCTGGGTAATCCGGAAGGGCGCCATGAGGTTTGTGCGATAACTCAACTCAAGTTCTGCTTCGGTGATATCTGCAAAGCTTCTATTGACCAGGAATCCGGCATTGTGTACCAGACCGTGCAAGGCTTCGACTCCCGATTCATTCAGCCAAGTGACAAGACCTGCTGCTTTGTCTTTTGTTAGGTCAAAAACCAGGGTGCTGATTCGTCCGTTGGAACGCGTTCGTAAATCTTGAAGCCTTTGCTCCGATCGGGCCAGAGCAAAAACCCTGTTTTCCGGATGTTCGGCGAGATGCAGGGCCGTTTCAAAGCCTACGCCCGATGATGCTCCGGTGATGAGCAGATTTTGTGGACGCGATTGCATGATTTGGTTGGGCTATTGGTGCCGTGAATGTAGTACATTTGAAACAGCCATCGTATCATGACACTGTTCCGTATTCTGTTATTAGCCTTCGTCCTGCAGTTCACCCTCTTATTTGGACAAGAGCCCGTACGTATGGTTCCAAGTCCTGCGCAGCCCCGTATGCCATTGCGCGACAGGTTGTTTTTCGGAGGCAATGTCGGACTAAGCTTCGGTAGCCTGACCTTTATCCAGGTTGCTCCGTTGGTGGGCGTCCGGCTGAACGATAAGCTGGGAGTGGGAATCGGACCCAGTTATTCCTATTTCAGTGACCGTCGCAATCCCCAGTTGAAATTCACGACGGAAACATATGGCGGACGCCTATTCGCGCAGTATCGCGTGCATGAGAGTATCATGCTCTACAGTGAATACGAATTGCTGAATGCGGAAGTGCCCGATCTTTTGTACACCAAACTCGAACGGAGGAATATCAGCAGTCTATTTGTAGGAGGTGGTTATCTGGCACCAATCGGACAGCGTTCTGCTGTAATGATTAGTGTTTTGTATAACCTGCTGGAAGACTCCTATTCTCCCTACGATAATCCGGTGTTCCGCACGGGTTTCGTTGTTGGCATGTAGTTATCACGCTATTCCGCATTCTTCTCTTGGCGATCGATTCTGTCCATGAAAATCATGATGCGGTTTCGCTTGCGCTGAATATAACTTGTCGGTTTTGAAGCCGACCAGCGGATGGGATTGGGTAATACAGCAGCGAGGCTCGCCGCTTCCCGTTTGTTCAGCTTCTGTGCTGTTTTATCGAAGTGATAGTGTGCTGCTGCTTCAGCACCGTACACACCGGGTCCGAATTCGATGATGTTCAAGTAGACTTCCATGATTCGTTCTTTGCTCCAGAGCAATTCGATTAGGAAGGTGAAATAGACCTCCAGCCCTTTTCTGATCCAACTTCGGCCTGGCCATAAAAAAAGATTCTTAGCGGTCTGTTGCGAAATTGTTGAGGCACCCTTAACGCGTTTCCCTTTGTGTTTTTCGTTGTATCGCATGGCTTTCTCGATGGCTTCGAGGTCAAATCCGTTGTGCGATTCGAATTTTTGGTCTTCTGCGGCGATTACCGCCTTGGGCAATTGCTTGGAAATAGCTTCGATTGGCACCCATTCGTAATCCATTCTGCCGTCTTCACGCTCCATGGCGCGAATCAGCATCAGGGGCGTAACTGGAACTGGGATGAAACGAAAGAGTAGGGTACTCAGGATACTGAGTATGAAGAATGCCGCGAGCGCTCTGAGGAGGATTTTCCCGATTTTCCGGATCATGCATCAAAGGTAATCAAGCAGGCTAGAGCTACATTCGTCCATTACTGTACTTTTGAATGCATGAAACCGGGTCGCTTCCGAGCTTACGAAAACTTTCATATCGTGTTATGGTTGCTGAAAGACGCTTGTTGGGTGTCAGATTTCAAAACAGCGGGACTAATTATGATTATTCCCACCATCGCTGTTGCTCTGCATATCACCTGGTTGCACCGTAACTCCGCTGCCGAGTTGGCTCATAATCTGGCGGTCGTGTGCTGGATTTGTGCCAATACTGTTTGGATGATCGGTGAATTTTATTTCAATGACGGACTGCGTCCCGCTGCTATGGTATTCTTCGCGATGGGACTGCTCCTGGTAGCCTACTATTACGGGATTGTATGGCCCCGTCGAAAGGCTTCGTTTTCAGAAAAGGAAGAACTGTTACGAAAGAATCAGTGATCCTGCATTAACGTACCGATCGCATTGTCGTAAGCCAGTCTGAATTCGTGTACCTGGCCGTAATCAATCCCATCGATTACAACTGAATCACCGCTGACTTCTCCGAGGTTGGTGAAATCCACATCGCTTTCGGCCAGCAGCTCCACAAATGCATCGAGCTGCTCGGGTTTAACAGTAACGACAACCCGGCTTTGCGATTCTCCGAACAGGTAGGCATCCTTGCGGAAATCCTCATCGGTATCGATTCTGAAGCCCAGTCTGCGAGGCATACCCGATTCGAGCAGTGTAATGAACAGGCCTCCGTCCGAAACATCGTGGGCGCTCGATACAAGTCCGTTTCGAATCAAATCAGACACGACCTGTTGAACCCCCATTTCCTCATCGAGGTCGAGGCATGGTGCAGGACTGTTTTTTACACCGTGGAATGAGTACAAATATTCCGATGAGCCCAGGTCGTTCTGCGCGCTTCCGATCAGGAAAATGCTGTCGCCTTCCGCTTTGAAGTCGAGGGTCATCCGTTGTGACTTGTTCGGTAGTATGCCCACCATGCCAATCGTTGGGGTAGGGAAGACGGGTACTTCACCCTGTTCGGATTTGGACTGGTTGTAAAAACTGACGTTGCCACCCGTTACCGGTGTCTGGAATTTGAGACAAGCTGCCGACATGCCTTTGATTGCATGCACGAATTGCCAATAAACTTCGGGGTTGTATGGATTGCCAAAATTCAGGCAGTTAGTGACTGCCGACGGTTCGCCTCCGCTGCACACGATGTTTCGCGCCGCTTCTGCTACGGCAATCGCACATCCTTGCTCCGGATCACTATACACATAACGCGAGTTGCAATCGACCGTAAGGGCAAGGGCTTTATCCGTCCCACGCACATCCACTATTGCTGCGTCACTGGGTTGGTTGGTGCTCATGTTCACAGTGCCAACCATCGAATCGTATTGCGTATAGACCCACCGCTTCGATGCAATATTCGGATGGCTCGCGAGGTGTTGCATCACCGACTTAAGATCTTGGGGTTGAGCGATGGAATCTGGATTGAATGCCCGGTTGAGTTTCATGTATGCGGGCTCGCGGTATTCGCGTTCGTACACTGGCGCACCTCCACCCAGCACGAGCGACTCGGCCGGTACATCGGCGAGCATCTCACCATTCATGTGGAAACGCAGGCGATCACCTGAGGTGACTTCTCCGATCTGTGTGCAATTCAGGTCCCACTTCGCGAAGATTTGTTCCACTGCCTCCTCACGTCCTTTTTCTACCACTACGAGCATACGTTCCTGGGATTCGCTCAGCAGGATTTCCCATCCTTTCATGTTGGCCTGGCGCGTTGGTACCTTGTCGAGCCAGATTTCCATACCATGCTGACCCTTGGCCGACATTTCGCTGGTTGAGCAAATGATTCCGGCCGCCCCCATATCCTGCATGCCGACTACGGCACCAGTGCGGATGATTTCGAGTGTGGCTTCGAGGAGCAGCTTTTCCATAAAAGGATCACCCACCTGCACCGACGGTAGATCCTCGTGTGAATCTTCGTGTAAATCGCCCGATGCGAAAGTGGCCCCGTGAATTCCATCTTTTCCGGTTGATGAGCCCACGATGTAAACGGGATTCCCCGTGCCTTTTGATATGGCGGATACAGTCTCACCTTCCCGCACAATACCAACCGACATGGCATTCACCAGGATGTTCACGTTGAATGAATCATCAAAGAACACTTCTCCTCCGACAGTCGGAATGCCGAATGCATTTCCGTAATCACCAATTCCTTTTACAACACCACGCATCAACCAGCGGGTGCGTTCGTGAGCCGGATTCCCAAAGCGCAACGAATTCAATTGGGCGATAGGCCGAGCACCCATGGTGAAAATATCGCGGTTGATACCGCCGACACCGGTGGCCGCACCCTGGTAGGGTTCAATGGCTGAGGGGTGATTGTGCGACTCGATTTTGAAGGCACATGCTAAACCATCTCCGATGGCAACCAAGCCCGCATTTTCTTCCCCGGCTTTTGCCAGCATATGTGGGCCGTCCTTGGGAAGCGTCTTAAGCCAGACTATCGAGTTCTTGTATGAACAGTGCTCTGACCACATCACAGAGTAAATACTCAGCTCGGTGAAATTCGGGGTGCGACCCAAAATGGAACAGATCTGTTCGAATTCCTGGGGCAACAGTCCAAGTTTGGCTGCGGTTTCGGTGGTGGTCAATTCTTCGGTTCGGGTGCTCATGTGCGGTTTAATTCGGGGTAACGTAGGGTCAGGGTTAAACAACGCCCAAAGGTAGCAACTCGTCCCCTTGGCCGGGAAAAGTTACCTTTGGAATGTATGCTTGAGGCCGCGCTTACACTGGCGTTCACCGCACTTTGTATTCACCTGATTCCCAGAATGCCTGTCTTTCGGATTCAGGGGGTTCGGGTAGAGTTGATGATGGGTTTGTTTGGTGTTAAGTTGCTGGCGGGTCTCTCCCTGGTGTGGATTTATACGGTGATCTATCCCGATAGGGCATATGCCGACATTTTCAGGTATTTCGATGATTCCGCCGTAATCGCATCATCGCTTACCGCGCACCCCTGGGATTTCTTCCGGATGCTTACGGGTATCGATGGTGCAGCCCCCGAGCTTTCTCTATACTACGACCGGATGCACAACTGGTACAACACGGAATTGGTATTTAGGGATACGCGTACCATGATCCGTTTCAGTGCACTGCTTCGTGTCTTTACGCTCAATACGTATTTCCCTCAGGTCGTGGTAATTTGTTTTTTATCGACCATCGGGCTTTCGGGCATGTTCCGGTTTATGCGTTCTCTGGCGCCCGGACGCGATTTGGCGTTGATTGTGTTGTTGTTTATGACACCATCAGTCCTCCTGTGGACCTCGGGCCTGATTAAAGAGGCTTTTTTATTTTATGCAATGGGTCTGTTGCTTTTTCAAATCGAATGCTGGCAGCAGCGTTCCGGCAAGCCTGTAATGAGGATTTTGGCGGTATTGCTTGCTGTATTTGTCTTGTTGACAATCAAGGCCTATGTGTTTTTTCTATTCGCTCCTGTAGTTCTCGCACCGCTTGCGTCCTCCGTGTTTCCACCTGCAAAACGCCGTGTTGTAGCAGCAGTGGTTTTTATCGCATGGATGGTGTTGCTGGCCGGAATCGCACCAATGGTTACGGGGGCCTCGCTCCCCGACTTGTTATCGGCCAAGCGTGATGAATTCATCAGGTTGGCAACACAGGTAAAAGCTGGATCCCTCATCCCGATGCAATCCATGGAACCCGGCTGGGCTGGCCTGCTGGTCGAGTGTCCAAAGGCATTGTTTAGGGCCTTGTTTTATCCGCTGCCAAATCAGGTCTCAGGTCTTCTGGGCGTGATGTCCGTTCTCGAGAATTTGCTCGTGTTGTTTTTTATTGTTTGGATGGGTATTCAGGCAAAGCATTCGGGTAGCCGACCGGGTGCTGCTGCTCTTGCAGGTTTGTTCTTCGCACTCGCATTGATGCTACTAGCATCTCTTGTCACTCCTGTCATTGGAGCGCTGGTGCGGTATAAAGTTCCTGCACTTCCCTTTCTGCTTTTCTTTTTCGTGTCCTATGCCAGAATCGGATTTCTGGATTTACCCAATCGCCTGAAAGTGCCGGTAAGCCGATGAGCATCCTGTTACTACACCTTGCTCTCGCCGGCCTCCTCTTGTGGGGCACCCGATTTTGGCGAATCTTCGGTTCCCATTCTTGGCTGATCCTGCTGCTACTTGCCATTCGATTCGCGTGCGGAATCTGGTTTACCGAAGGTTATGCCAAGCGTTATGGAGGCGGTGATATGCATGGTTATTTACACGATGCACGCCTGCTCGCGGAAGTTGCTGATGAAGCGCCCGTCGACTTTATCCGATTATTCGCTGGATTTGAACCCGAATCGGATGCAACCGTCGAAAAGTTGAATGGTTCAAAAATCTGGATCGATCGTGGCTACAACCCCTGGTTTAATGACGGCCGAAATCTGATCCGAATCCATGCCTTGATCGCACTCACAAGCAATGGTAATCCGCTCGTTCACCTGGTTTGGGTGAATCTGCTTGCAGTCTTTGGATTTGTTTTTCTCCTGCGGGCTTTCTTCCCCGATAAAGTTCCAGTTTGGGCTTCAGCCTGTATGATAATGCCCAATGCCTTGGTATGGAGCACTATGTTACTCAAAGAACATCTGCTGTTGCTGGGGATGGGTATGGTGTTGTACAGCTGCATGCGACTTGCAAAAGATGGCAAGAAGGTATTCGGATTGTTTGGAGTGGGTGCAACCCTTATGATATGTTTCAAGTCCTACTGGTTTTTTATGTTATTGCCCGGACTGGCGGTCTGGGTATTTTCAAGCGGAAAGTCGATTGCTGGGCGGCATGTCTTTTCGGCATACCTGGTCTCAGCGCTCCTTCTGTTGTTGCTTTCTGCAGGACATATCATTCCCAACATACCGGAAATGCTTGCCGGACAGCAGCGAAATGCCTGGCGACTTGCGGTTTATTCAGGTGCCGGAAGTGTTCTCAGTCCCATTGTGTTTTCTCCTGATTGGTTGAGCATACTTCGACATACACCTGAGGCACTAGCTGTCGCGCTGATGCAACCATTGCCAAAGTCAATCAACGATGTCGCGATGGTTTTCTTTTTGGAGAATCTTTTATTTCCTGCATTGATTACTGCCTTAGTCTTCAGACGCACGCGGCTTCAGTCGCTTTTCACTCCGCTTCATTCCATTTCGATTATCTCAGGTTTTAGCATGATTGCAATCAGTGCACTGACCATGCCCGTGGCTGGCACCCTGATTCGTTTCAGGCTTCCTGGCTTGTTGTTGGTTTTACTTAGCCTTGCTGCCACATATCACCAGTCAACCACTCGCTCCGCAGCTCCACTGCACAGTTGAATACTTCGAATAAACCATGAACCTATTTCGTAAAA
>JAJTFW010000023.1 GCA_021299095.1 Sphingobacteriales bacterium
CGGAGTCTCTTCGAGCAACTTTTGATGGCGACGCTGGATGGAGCAATCGCGTTCACTGAGGTGACACGCCTTCCCGAACTGGTCGCCGGCAATCTGGATTTCGATGTGTCGGGGCTCTTCGATGAACTTCTCCATGTACAACCCATCGTTTCCGAAGGCAGCGCCAGCCTCGGCCTGTGCGGTTTCGAAGGCTTTCTGCAGGTCCTCTTCTTTCCACACGATGCGCATGCCTTTACCGCCACCGCCGGCCGTAGCTTTGATGATGACCGGATAGCCAATCTTTTTGGCGGTCTTCTTGCCATGCTCCACGCTCTCAAGAAGTCCTGCAGAGCCGGGTATGGTAGGTACACCCGCCTTGATCATCGTGTCCTTCGCATTCGATTTATCGCCCATGGCATCGATCTGCTCAGGTGTAGCACCAATGAACTTGATGCCATGCTGTGCGCAAATGGCCGAGAAACGCGAGTTCTCACTTAAGAATCCGTAGCCCGGATGAATGGCGTCGGCATTGGTGATCTCTGCCGCCGATATGATACGCGGAATGTTGAGGTAGGACTCACGACTGGGGGGTGGCCCGATACACACCGCCTCATCGGCAAAACGCACGTGCAGGCTTTCTTTGTCGGCCGTGGAGTATACGGCGACGGTGCGTATGCCCATCTCCTTACAGGTCCGGATAATGCGCAGGGCGATCTCGCCCCGGTTGGCAATCAATATCTTTTTGAACATGGATTCAGCAGGTAATGCGGTCCGTTACGAACCAGTTAAACCAAAGAGGACGTATTGAGTAGCCTATACATCGGCCACAGCCCCGGTTCAGGAAGGGTCAACCAGGAAGAGCGGCGTGTCGTATTCCACTGGCTTGGCATCATCTACCAACACCTTCACGATGCGACCCGAAATCTCCGATTCGATCTCGTTGAACAGCTTCATGGCTTCGATGATGCACACCACTTTTCCGGCCTTCACTTCATCACCCACAGAGGCGAATGGAGCTTTGTCTGGACCAGAGGAACGATAAAACGTTCCAATCATCGGACTCTTGATGGTGACGTACTTCGATTCATCGCCAGCCTTGCCAGCAGCTGGAGGTGCGGCAACGGCTGCAGGTGCTGCTGCTACGATAGGTGCTGCAGCGGGCATGGCAACTGGAGCGGCAACCGTATGGATGACCTGCTCGGTGCGGGGACTAGCGTTCTTGATGGTGATCTTCATGTCCTTCAACTCCAGGTTCACTTCGCTCACACCGGCTTTAGCCACGAACTTGATCAGTTCTTCGATTTCCTTTTTGTTCATGAGTAGGTCTTTTGACGAGGGCAAAGGTATTTGAAAAAAACCTGCGAAAAAGCGTCATTTTAAGCCGAAATTGGGGCTTTTTGGCTAAAAAATGACAAAAAACATTGAAAAACCGATGGTTTTAGGATATTTCTAAAAACTTGAAATTCTGAAATCAGATTCCATGCGAGGATTTAGGACATAGTTTAAACGCGGCGTGCGCAGCGGACAGCAACGAGCGCAAGGGCATTCCGGGAATGGGTTAAGGTCACTGCGTCCGCTGCTCTACGTTGCGGTCGCCGCGTTTAAATAATGGTGTGTTAAATCAGCCGGTCAATCGGTTTCGTACTCCAGTCGAACCGTAATATTGGCCGTTTTCCGTTTGGAACTGGTATTAAACGACCCTCCCCAGGAAAAGTCCTCGGAGGAATTTTGGGCTACGATTTGAAAAACGCCCATATCGGCCTTTTTCAATTCTCCCAGGTCACTACCAGCTGATGCGGTTACCATTGCCATCATACTGCTCATCGAATTCGCGATCGATGTCATGGTCTTGCTTTCTGCATTACCATGCTGATGCGCAGATTCTATGTACCCTAGTCTATAGACCTATTTAACAGGCAGTTAGGCGAACTTGGTGCACACCAATCCAAACACCACCGGGACACGCTGTTTAACGTTTCGAAAACGAAATACACCCGGACCATCCTGTCGCAGGTTCGGAAAGCAGGGGTAGGGTGAGTAGTCGTATTCCTCAAAGCGACTGATTGTCAATCCCTTTTTTAGCAGGCTGCCAAGCGTTTCACTCAAGGGGTGGTTCCAGGTGATGTTGCTTCCACTGATTTGAGCCTCGCGGTCGGCGTAGCTGCCCTCTTCATGTTCTACGATGGGTCCTGTGTTGAAGTAATCGTAGGTTAGTTGTGTTAAATTAGGATCAAATGTCCATACGAATGGGTGAAAATCAGCCATCACAAATCGTCCACCGGGTGCCAGAAAGCGGTCAATTACCCCGGCCCAGGCATCTAGATTGGGCAACCAGCCGATGGTGCCATAGCTAGTGAATACCACATCAAACTGCACATCAAGGTGTTTCGGCAGGTCGTAGAGGTTGCAGCAGATGAACTCTGCCGGTACCCCTGCTTGTGCACTGAGTTTACGGGCTGCAGCAATGGCTTCGGGCGAAAAGTCCACACCAGTCACTTCCGCACCTCTACGCGCCAGCGACAAGGTGTCGAGGCCGAAGTGGCACTGCAGGTGTAAAATGCGCAGGCTGCTTACATCACCCAACAAATCCAGTTCAATCGAATTCAAGCAGCACGTGCCCGACAAAAAGCCTTTTACATTGTAAAAATCGGACTTCAGGTGTGCAGCAACCGCCGAATCCCAGTGCTGGCGGTTGACGGAAAGGTAGTCTTCGTTTGAGTCCATTTGGCGATTCGTTTACAAGATCCCGGTCAACAAAGCCAGGCCAATCACACCCAGCAGTAAAGTCACGCTGGCCTGCACGAATTTCAAGGTGACTTTTTGAAGCAACTTGTTTCCGATGGTGGCACCGGCGAATGCCGACAGGCTTGCCCCTACAAGAAGCGGAATGTGCTCCTGGCTAAGTGATTGCTTCATACCGGAATAATATATGCTCAGTCGTGTAAGATCCACACAAGCCGAAACAAGCACAGCACTGCCGATGAATTGCTCCTTGCTCAATCCGGTGCGAACCAGAAACGCACTGCGTAAGGCCCCCTGGTGTCCGGAGAGTCCACCGAAAAAGCCGCTCAGCAATCCCCCAATGAGCAAATGCTGCGGACTTTCTCCGAAGCGTTTCGGGAGTGGCGCCAGATCAATCACTGTAAAGGTGAGCATCAGTATGCCTAGTAAAAAAGACAGCAGGCTGACTTCGCGCACCCGCCCATCCCAATTATAGGAGTACAGGGTTCCCGCATCGCCCATACGGATCAGCAGCCATGCTCCGACAAGTGCAGCAATAACTGCAGGAATCCCGAATCCTGTCACGATTTCTTTTCGGGCATGCCTTCCCGTGAGAATGAGTTTGTACAGGTTGTTTAGAAAGTGAACCACTCCCGTGAGGGCGATGGCCAATGGCGGCGGGAAAAAGAGCATCAGGACCGGCGACAAGATAGTGCCGAGACCGAAACCGGTGAAGAAGGTCATCAGCGCCGTTGCAAAGGCGGCAAAGCAAACGACGACCTGTTCCATTCAGAGGTGGCGAAAATCCCCTGCTAAGGTGTAGTTAGCGCACAATCAGCTTGCGCATGCTCAGGGTCGAGCCGTTGGCATCGCTTAGGCGGATCACATAGGCTCCACTGCCTCCGAAGGTGTCTGCATTCAACTGCAGGCGACTTCCAATGGCTGGAGTCTGATTTAGCAACTGTCCCAGGGTGTTGTACACCTCAATGCGCGAGCCCAGTGGAAATCCGCCCTGTCCGCTTCGCACTTCAAACGCGGTTGTGGCCGGATTCGGAACGAGGTTGATTTCGGCAGCCGTGATGGCTGTGTTCAGCGAGGTCGTTACCTGGGGAGGCGTGATGCGGATGATCACGTGCGTGTTCGGGTCCGTATTGGCCCAGCTTGCTCCGTTGTTGGCAATGTAGATTTCTTTGTTGGGGCCTACTGTAATATCACGCAGGCGCTCGAAAATGGTGTTGAGGTAAATGACGTCGCTTAGCACCGAATCATAAGTGGAGTTGAGTTTCATCGCTCTCACTTGCTTGTTCTTCAACACCGTCATCAATACAGCATTGTCCCATTCGGGGAAAGCCGGGTTTTGATAAAAAGCCAGATCGGATGTTGCGATGGTTGGTGTATAGGCAATCAACGGTTCAACAACATTGTTGGCATTGCAGAAGGTGATTTCGGACGTGGTGTTGCAAAATCCTTCCACATTCGGCCAGCCGTAATTGCGTCCGGCATGCAAGAGTTGCACTTCGTCATCGGTTGAGGCACCGTGCTCCGACATCAGAATACTGTCGTTGGGGAGCATCACAAAACCCTGTACGTTGCGGTGTCCGAAGCTGTAAACAAGACTTCCAGGAATGGGGTTGTCAGCCGGTGCCGTGCCATCGGTATGCATGCGGAGTATTTTCCCATTCAATGCGGTCAGGTTTTGCGGGTAGCTGAGGTTCTGTACGTCGCCGGTGCTTGCAATGAGTGTGGTGTCGGGCAGGAAAAGCAAACGACATCCATTGTGGGTGCTGTTACCCGGAAGGTTGTTCAAGAGGATGACAGGATTTACCAGTGTGGTTCCATCGAAGCTGTATTTCACGATCCGTTCGCGGATGGATCCACTTGACAAATACGTATAGGCCAAGAAAACTTCCGGTGTGTTGGTAAAGTCGGGGTGCAAAGCCATGCCAAGTAGTCCGCTCTCCGATTGCTGGGTTACAAGCGTAGTCATGTTTAGCAACACCTGCTTGGTTCCGGTAGCTGTATCAACGCGGCTTACAATCCCTTTGCGTTCGGTCATCCAGATGTACCCGTCGTGGTAAATGATCTCCCAGGGCACGTCCAGTCCTGAAATCAAGGTGTCGACGGTTACAGGCGTGGTTCCGATCAGCAAGGTGCTTTGGCTGCGGCCTTGAAAGCTGATCAGCAGGGCGGCAAGGAGGAAGGCGAACTTTTTCATATAATTATTGGCTACGGGTAAAGGTAATCAAATCAATTTTCAGCAATCCCAGGAAAGCACAAGGCTGGCGTATGACCCATAGCCTGGAAAAAAATACAAGAAACAGGTGCGTTAAAGCAATACGGCTTAAGAAGAGCCTCAGTAGGCCCACTTGATGTACACCGACCCCCAGGTGAATCCGCCCCCGAAGGCGGCGAGGATGATGTTGTCGCCCTTCTTGAACCTGTTCTCGTATTCCCAAAGGCAAATCGGAATGGTTCCGTTGGTGGTGTTACCGTAGCGCTCGATGTTGAGCGTCACTTTCTCGTCGGGCACATTCATCCGGCGGGCTGTAGCATCAATGATGCGTTTGTTGGCCTGGTGCGGAATCAGCCAGGAGATATCATCTCCCTGCAAGTGATTGCGCTCCATGATTTCAGCACTGACATCGGCCATTTTGGTAACCGCGAATTTGAATACGGTTTGGCCTTCCTGGTAAACGAAATGCTCTCGGGCCGCAACAGTCTCGGCCGTAGCAGGCTTCACGCTGCCACCGGCTTTCTGGTGCAAAAATGCACGACCACTTCCGTCAACACGCAGAATGGAGTCAATGATTCCGTTTCCGCTTTCGTCGGGTTCAAGGAGAACGGCACCGCCGCCGTCTCCGAAAATCACGCAGGTGGCGCGGTCAGTATAATCGATGATGGAAGACATCTTATCGACGCCGACCACCAGGACTTTTTTGTGTTTACCCGTTTCAATGAACTGAGCTCCGGTAGTAAGTGCAAAAATGAATCCCGAACAGGCAGCGTTCACGTCGTATCCCCAGGCGTTCACCGCACCGATTTTGTCGCCAATGATGTTGGCCGTAGCCGGAAACTGCATATCGGGCGTGGTGGTTGCGCAAATGATCAACTCGATTTCATCGGCGCCGATACCACGCTTTTTCAGCAGCGGCAGAATGGCCTGTACCGCAATGTCGGAACTGCCCAATCCCTCGCCTTTGAGGATGTGTCGCTCGCGAATGCCGGTACGGGTCTGAATCCACTCATCGGTGGTATCCACCAATTTGATCAGATCTTCGTTGGTCAGCAGATCGGGCGGAACCCAGGCGTTTACGGCAGTAATCGCGGCGTGGCGTTTGCTCATAGTTCAGGAAGCGATGCTCTCTTGTACGGCCAGGGCGATTTTTTCCGTGAGTCCGGCCGCAGTGACTTTACGGGTGATGTGCACCATGTTCTTGATCGCTTTGGCATTGGAGATGCCATGGGCGATAATCACCGGAGCATTGACACCGAGCACGGGTGTGCCCCCGTAATTTTCAAAATTGAAGCGATCGAAGTATTCGTTTTGAATTTTACGCTTTCGCATCAGGCCGTAGAACGATTCGGCCAGTTTCAACATCACATTTCCGGTGAATCCGTCACATACAATGACGTCGGCTTTGTTGTTGAATAGGTCGCGTCCTTCGATGTTCCCAATGAAGTTGATGTCGCGCGTGGCTTTCAGCAAAGGGTAAGTGGCCTGGCAAAGCATATTGCCTTTCTCCTCTTCCTCACCGATGTTCATCAGTCCGACTTTCGGCTGCGGTACACCGTAAACGTGTTCCAGGAACAAACTTCCCAGAATGGCGAATTGCTGCAGGTGCTCAGGTTTGCAGTCGGCATTGGCCCCGGCATCGAGGAAAACACCCCAGCTACCATCCTCTTTGGGAATGACCGAGCAGATGGCAGGTCTGAGTATTCCGGGGACAGTTTTAACGCTGAACATGGCTCCAACCATCATCGCACCGCTGTTCCCCGCCGAGGCGAAGGCGTCGATTTGTCCGGCTTTTAACTGTTCAAAGCCGCGCGAAATACTCGAGTCGGGCTTTTGGGCGATGGCGCGTGTTGCATGTTCATCCATGCCAATCACTTCCGTGGTATGAACCAGGTCAACGCGGGCACAATCGGCACCCTCACGGTCGAAAATGGCACGGACGGCTTCCTGGTCGCCAAACAGGACCAGACGCGTATCCGCAGGAAGTTCCTCAAGAGCCTGAATCACACCCAGAACAATCTGTTCCGGAGCGTAATCGCCGCCCATGATGTCAATTCCGATTTTCATCAATGCTGTCAGGGAATTTAAAGCGCTAAATGGTTACGCTCCGCGCTCCATGACGACTTTGCCCTTGTACATGAGCTTGCCTTCGTGCCAGTAGGCGCGGTGCCAAAGGTGGGCTTCGCCTGTGGTAGGATCAATGGCAAGGGTGGGGGCAGTGGCCTTGTAGTGCGTGCGGCGCTTGTCTCTCCTCGACTTCGAGTGTTTGTGTTTAGGATTTGGCATGGCAGTAAATATGTACTATTACTAGTTGTTTATCAATTAGTTGAACTTGATTTTGCGAAGAATCGACCAGCGATCGTCACCTTCGGCTTCACCGTCGGGATGCTCCTCAATACTTCCACCCTGATGGATGTGCTGAAGGACTTCGGGATCGCATCCAAGGCTCCCATTTTCGAGATCGGGATGAACCGGACTGTACGGTACGGCCAGTGTCAGGAAGTCGTAGAGAGCACGGCTCAAGTCAATGTCATGAGCCGTTTTGGATACTTGAATAGCATCCTCATCGTCCTCTTCTTCCGAGGGTGTTTCCACCATACGCACCAGCAAACTTCGCTGAAAATCAACAGGTAAGCTGAAAGGTTCAAGGCAGCGTACACAATCCACAGTTACTGCTCCACTGAAGCTCAGGTCGAGCGAGATGGAGTTGGCTGTTTTGTGTAGTACGGCGTGAACATCTACAGCCGCCCGGCGGATGATGGATTCTTCACGTTGATCAAAGAACGAATCGGCGATGCGAAAGTCGAACGTATGGTCGCCCGGTGAGAGCTGGATGAAACGGATAATGTATGGAGAATCAGCCATATCAGAACGTATTCACCCGCCACGGTTTTCAGACCGTCGCAAGGGGTGCAAAAGTAGGAAATTAACACTGAGTTTGAAAGTGCCTGAATCGAAGCAGGTTCGCCGTGTGTTTTCGTGTTGAAAATCGGGCTTTCAAACGATGTTCAAATACTTGTTAATCAAATTATTATGTGAAAGCCGTCATTTGATCCGATACACCGCAAACCGACCGGTCCGGGCATGGATAACCAGGTTATACCGTACAGCCTCTGCTTCCGATAACTCTCCCTCCCGGGTTACCAGCCATCGCGCCCCTTGTCGGGTGTAACGTTCCAGGTCGGGGCCATCGGCATCGGACTCGAAAAGCTGTCGGGTTTCATCAAAGGTGAATCCCTTGGCATGCAAAAAATATAGCCAGATGCAGCCCGATCGGTCAGGGCCTGCAATCACGTGCTGCGGATCAGGAATGTTGCCTTGCAGGGTTTTTAGCTGTACCGGATCTGCAAATTCGGCCGGGATACCCAGGTCGGACTTGAGCCACCTGGCCGGAAGGATGCGTGCACTTGCCAGTACTGGTTGAATCAACAACAGGATGGGCAAGAGTACGGCCCATTTCGTTTGGTCGATGTAGCGGATACCAACAAGCACCATCAGGGTGCTGATCAGCAGAAAGGGAAGCAGGTAGTATTGATGCACCCGCATTTGTTCGAGCATCAGTATGTACCAGATCAACTGCACGGTTCCTGCAGCCAACAGGGGCCACAGCCAATCCCTGCGCTGGTTTTTAAAGGCGATGAAGACCCAAAAGCCGATGAGGAAGAAAAGTGTATTGGCATAGTTGAGCATCAGCTCGGGCAAATCGCTCAAGGTGTTTTTTAGGACTATGCCCGCAGCCTTGGATAGATCAGTAACTGGCCGGATGGTCAAGACGAAGTCGGTTAGTAAGCTGGCCTTGGTGAGTGCGTTCGCATAGCGGTACCAGGCCAATACGATGAATAGGCTAATGATTCCGCCCAGGAGCCATGCCGTCGACTGAATTCGCCGGAATGGGCGAACGCGGAGGTGGTCTTGAAGCACGAGTGCTCCCAATAAAACACCGAACAGGCCGTACTGCATTTTGATGAGTCCAGCCAGGATCAGGAGAAGCAAAGTCAAAACCTGCAGAATCGGTGTGCGCTGTTTCCTCCAAATCAGTCCGGCCCACAAGGAGGTAAATGCCGTTGCCAATGCAAGCACATCCGGCAGTGCGTTGATGCTGTGGTAAAAAAACTCGGGCGACCAAGCGATGGCCCAGGTACCAGCAACTCCCAGCCAGGCCGATTCGCTCAAGGAACGGAAGCATGCGGCAGCAGCCAGAAGTGTGATCAATGAAATCAACAAAGAAAATCCCCGGTGAACCGCGTTGTCAGTTCCCGCAACGTGATAAGCCTGTGCCAGCAACCATTCATAGGCAGGGAACGACATGCCGGTTACTCCCGATTGATCGCCCCGACGATCAACACGCGGCAGAAGGATTCGGTTGTCTTCCTCGAAAAAATTCCGCGATACAGCCAAGGTATTGCATTGCCTCCAAACGTGAATGCTGCAGGGCGGCAGGTTCAGAAAGGGAAGGTGCAGCAGAACATGAAGGGAAAGCAGCACCAGAAGTGCCTTTCCGGGATTTTCCTTGAAAGCAGACCAAAGTCGATTCACGCGCACTTCGGCAATGTTCAATGTATAACGGCTACGCGTTGACGTGATCTGATGCCCGAAGCGTTCAGCTGGAGCGTGTAAACGCCAGCGGGTAAATTCGAAGCATCGAAGAAGAGCTTGTGCTCTCCGGACGCAAGCGCACCCTCGTGGACACGGATTACGTATTTTCCCTGTGCATCAACAAGGTCAACGCTTGCAAAACACGGTTTGGATAGACTGACCGGTACGCAGGTAATGGCGCGACAGGGATTCGGAAAAACCGCATCCATCCGGTCTTGCGCCGATTCTGCTAGTCCTGTAGTACCCGTCACATCAAATTTCCAGTACCCAGCCGGAGCGGGTAAGGGTCTGACCTGGTTTTTTCCACTGCTCGAGCTGGCGGCGATGTAATAATAAATGGTGGTTCCTGCAGGTTGTGCCGGAATGCTTCCGTTCCAGAAATAGGTGGGACCAACCGGATTCATCATGGCCGATTGCCAGGGAAGTAGTGTGTCGGTTCTCCAGTACAGGTCTGCCTGTGTGATTCCGCTACGGTGCTGTATGCGTGCACTAACCGTATACGAATTGACTGTATCGCTGGTGTTTGGCAGCGGCTGATGGCTGATGAGCAGAGGGTCGGATGTCCCGATATCTTTGGTGATGCAATGCAGGGCGCCAAGTGCACCAATCATGCCGGCACAGTTGATCGGAACGATGCGGTATCCGGGAAGTTCGTTGCGGTACACCTGCAATCCGATACTATCCTCCGGTATACCGTATACCGGTACAATCAGTGTCTTGTTGATGAATGAACTGTTGGTGTAGGTGAAGTAATCACCTCCGTTGCTCGGGTATAGGTTGTTGTCGTCGGGCATCGGAATGCGTACAACCCGGTAGGGCGTTCCGAACGCGGAGTTGAAGGTATTGACAACGTAAAGCAGGTTTGCCTCAATTTGTGGTCCATCCGAAATACCCTGAGGATATTGTCCCACCAATAGAGTCTGCTCATCCAGCAACTTCATGTGCATGTCGATGTGGTGAATGACATCGTACTGAAGCTTATCCATTTTGATATACCTGTCTATGCCCATGAAGGCCTGCATAATGCTGTCAATTTCGGGTTCGGTATGGTTGATGCCGAATCCACCTGCCGGTGAATTTTCCTCCAAAATGAGTTCAGATGAGAATCCGGTTCCGAGGCCGTCGGTCATGAAGTTTCCGCCGGTGTGGACCAAGTTCCAAGGTGCTGTCGTGGTTTGGTACAATGGTGTTGCAATCAGATTGGCCACGGCCACCGGGACTGCATCGTCGGCGGGGCGCGGGCGGTTGTAAATCCAGTCAATGGTCAGCAAACTATCCACATCGTTGGTGTAAACGCTCCAAGGGCCATAGTCACGCGACCACACGGAATTGACAGGTGTGCCCAGGAAATCTACATTCACCGTATCGACTCCACCGGCAGCGAGATAGGCGGTGATCGAGGCTTCGGTATCGGTTCCGGAGTAGGCAATTAAAACCCGGGTTTCAGTCTTTGCGGCCCGCACGATTTCGCGCAGGATACTGGGGTAGCTTTTCCAGGCAACGAGTAGGGCCTGTAGTTCTTCCCACTCGGCCATGGTTCGAACCGGACTTGCAGGAGGCGTCACCACCGCTGACGATTGACCTGTACGGGAGTTCATGTACTGCGGAATCAGCTGTCGCTCCGAGGGGCTCAAGCGATGGTCTTCCTGCGCAAAGCTGTGCAAGGTCAGGAATATGAATAGGGTGGTGATGGAACGGAAGCCGCGCATAATCGGGTTTTCCGTGAAGGTAATCAGTTTACCTTTTAATGCTTTAGTCCCGCGGGAGGCTTAGCGGCAAATCCACACTTTCAACAGAGCGATGAGCTCTTCGTTCCGAATTGGCTTGGCCAGAAAATCGGAAGCCCCGGAAGCCAGGCATTTATCCCGGTCGCCCTGCATCGCCTTAGCCGTGAGCGCAATCAACGGGAGCTGTTTCCAAGAATCCACCTGGCGGATGGCCTGCATGGCTTCATATCCATTCATTCCGGGCATCATGATGTCCATAAGAACGAGGTCGGTCTGTGGGTTAGCCTGAAGGACATCCAATCCCTCACGTCCATCGCAGGCACTTAACACGTTCAGTCCTTCCGCCTCCAGTACATGGGTCATGGAGTAAATGTTTCGGATGTCATCATCAACCACCAAAACCGTTTTGCCTTTCAGCGATTGCTGGGTGGAGGAGACCGGGTTGGACGCACCGCTAAACCAGGTTTGAAACAACTCTTCCGGTTCGTTTTCAACCGATTCTAGTTGGAGGACGGGAATCTTGTTTAGGCTGCTGTACGATTGAAGTTGCATATCGGAAACAACCGGTGTTGCACTTCCGATAATCACTCCGCAATACAATCCGCTCGATGCTCTATTATCGCATTCCTGCAGATTGCTCACGCAGGTGATTTCTGCATCTGCTTCGCGCTCTTGAAGTCGTTTGGTGATCCGGACGACCTCTTCTTCATATTCACCCAAAAACAGGTATCGCCTTGGTTTTAAACTGCCCGTGCGGATGATACCGAACAAGGTGTCGATTTCATCGCCGTTGGTCGGTTTTTTAAGATAGCTAATCGCGCCCAGGTCAAGGCTGAAGCGGTGTTCCTTCACAGCCGAAATTACGTGTACTGGAATCGCTCGCAGTGTTTCGTGTGATTTGAGGTGGCGTAATACGGTCCAGCCATCCATTACAGGCATGCGTAAGTCCAGAATGATAGCCGTGGGTCGGTATCGGTCTGCGCAAATCAACCCTTCTTCGCCATTCAACGCAATGACAGCCTTGTAGCCGTGTCGATGGCTGTGATGCATTAGCATCGATGCGAATACATAGTCGTCTTCTACAATCAGTACGCAGGCATCTCCTTTCGCAATTTGATCTCGATCATCTTTTACAACAACCCCGGTCCGAACTGTTGTTTTTTCCGGAGCAGTGGAATCTGCCTGAATGACCGGAATAGCAGTTTGCCTTGTCGCTGGCAGGCATACGCGGAAACAACTTCCTTTCCCTTCTTCGCTCTCGAGACGGATTTCACCGCCCATGATTTGGACAAGTTCGCGGGTAATGGTCAAGCCCAGCCCCGTACCACCGTATTTGCGGCTGGTCGAACCATCAGCCTGTTGAAAGGCCTCGAAGATTTGCTGTTGGTTTTCTTTCGGTATGCCGATGCCGGTATCGTTCACCTCCAGGATCAACACTTCGGCTGCATTGATCAAGCTGATTTCATTCCAGGTTGTGGATGCATCAGCTGTCATCAAGCGAAACTGCACTTCTCCACCTGCCGGTGTGAATTTGAAAGCGTTTGATAGCAGATTTTTGATGACCTGCTCAACGCGCAATTTGTCTGTTTCGATGCGGATACCAGCCGACTCATCGTTTACTTCAAAGCGGATGTGTTTTTCGGAAGCGAATTCGCGGAACAACAAACGCATGTCCTGCGCCAGATCTTTCGGATCGATGCTTTCGTTCTGGAAATTGAGTTTTCCAGCCTCGATTTTTGATAGATCCAGGATGTCGTTGATAAGGGTCAATAGGTCGCTGCCCGATTTGTGGATGATTTCGGCATGCTCGACTTGCCTGTCGTCCAGGTTGTGCGCGCGGTTGTCGGCCAGCAGACGGGCCAGAATCAAAATGCTGTTCAGCGGAGTCCGCAGTTCATGACTCATATTGGCCAGAAAGGCCGATTTGTAGACGTTGCTTTGCTCAAGCTTCAGGGCCTTGAGTTCAAGAGCCGATTTGGCTTGTTCTATTGTGTCGTTCTGGTGCTGCAGTTCGATCGTTTTTTCATTCAGCTCGCTAACCATTACCTGCAGGCGCTGCTCCTGGTAGGCCAGGTCTTCGGCTTGCTTTTGGGTTTCTTCAAGGTGCTGCGTACGCAGCAGACTCTCGCGCAGGTTGTATAAACTGGCCGCAATCGGCTCAGCGGTTTTTTCCAGATACTTACGGCAGGTATCCGTTAGCGGATTCTTACTGGCCACCTGCAACACGCCCCGCACTTTGTCACCCGTCATCAACGGTACAATCATGATGGTACAGTGCTCCGTTTCACCCGCTGGGGTTTCGATGGTGAAATAGGGGTCATAACCGTTCTCCACGAGCAGCGTTCGGCGCTGAACGATGGCCTGTCCGATCAAACCGTTTTTCAGTTCGAAGCGTTGGCTGTTCAGAATGCGTTCGTTGAGGTTCCTGTAGGCTCCGAGTTGGATGTGTAAATCGTTTATGTCGTCGTTGTGAAACAGGAAAATCGAAGCCTGGTCGACATGCGTGCGTTCTACGATGTGATCCAGCGTGTTCTCCAAAAAGCTACTGAAGTCTTTCTGATCGGAACGCATGAGCTCGTTCAGGGCAGCGATTCCTTCGGATATCCACTCCCGTGATAGCTCTTCGTGGGAGCTCTTCCGGAGTCGCTCCCGCATGTTCAGCAGTGCTTGTCCCTGTACATCGTTTTCACTCAATGGTTCAAAGCGATGATCGAGGTTGCCGTTTCCAATCTCTTCCACGAAGCGTGAGGTGCGGCGGAATCCGTCGATCATAAAGCGTAGCGCTTGGATCATTTCACCCACTGCGTTTCTGGGCACCTCTGTGTTCAGCACCGGTAATTCCCCGCGTCCCATTTTCAGGATGGCTTTTCGCACATGCAGTATCGGTAAGATGACCGACCGGCTAATCATGAATGCTGCAAACAGGATGGAGCAGATGATCAGTAGCGCGATACCAAGCACATGCACTTGCAGTTTGTTGAAGCTATACAGGATGTGATCCTGCTGCGAGGAAGCCAGCGCCATGCGCCCGTCGAGAATTTGCTGCAAGGAATAGCTGATGGCTTCACTGCGGGGGATTACTTCCAGCTCGAGCAGTGCAACCGCCTGATTGACGCGGGACGGATCCGAATAGTCCTGTGGTGTGGAGAGCAAGCGCATGATGCGTGTTTCCGCCTCCGATAACCTGCGGTAATCGCCTAAGAGGATCTCCACTTTTCCGCGTTGCTGGGTGTCATCCCAATGCGCGGTCAGGCTTCGAAGTCGGCCATCCAATTGAATGAAGTCGATGTTATTAAGTTGCCGCAGTTCTTCTTTGTCCGAATACCGCTGAGGAAAGTACACCCAATTCGTTACTAGCATCCGTGAGCGGTTCACCAGGAGCTGAAAGCGGCTGATACTTTGAACACTCGGATTGGTTGTGCTGACATTATCGCTGATGATGGTGTGGCTGTTCCGGATGGTTATCGTGCTGATGACAGCATTCACCACAGCAATGGCAATCACAACCAGGAAAACCACAAGGATTTTCCGGTCAATTTTCCGGAAGGCGCTAAAATCGTTCATGCGTTTGCTTACCGGCTTTATACGGCGGGTGTCCCCAATAGGTTCGCCTCTGCCGATGCTTTGTGCGGATGAATTACCTTAGGGCCGAATGGAACCGGAAGTACTGATTTTAGGAGCCGGACCCGGCGGAGCAACGGCTGCCCTGGCCCTCTCTGCCCGTGGAATTCCCTGCCGGCTGATTGACCAGGCTGTGTTTCCGCGCGACAAGGTGTGTGGCGATGCACTGAGTGGAAAAGTCGCACTTACCCTTCGGAGGATCGACCCCGCCTTGATCAGCGACCTCGAACTGCAGTCTTTTGCCCTGGGTTCACACGGCGTAAGCTTTATCGCCCCTAACGGGCGCAGGCTCGATATTCCCTTTCGTAAGGCTCCCGATCCATTACATCCCCCTGGCTTTATCGCCGCACGCATGGATTTCGATAACTGGTTGTTCAGAAAAGCATCCGCTGCACCAGGAGTCAGTGTTCATACCGGAATTCGTATTTCACGGTTCAAACGAACCGCGAACGGTTGGGAGGTTTCCGACAAGGACGGAAAGCAGGTGTTCCATGCACGGGTTGTTATCGCCGCCGATGGCTGCCTGAGCCGATTTGCACGCGAACATGGAGGGATGCAAATGGAAGATGAACACCATTGTGCCGGACTTAGGGCCTATTACGATGGTGTGGAGGATCTTGATCCCAATGGGTTTATCGAATTGCACTTCGTACCCGAATTCCTACCTGGATATTTCTGGATTTTTCCGCTTTCCGGTGGGCGCGCCAATGTCGGCGTTGGAATCCGAAGCGATGTGGCCCGCAAGCGAAAAATCAATCTTCGCGAGGACATGTTGAAGTTGATCAAATCACACCCGGAGTTCAGTCGCCGATTTCGGAATGCAAGCATTTTGGGTCAGATCCAGGGCTGTGGACTGCCTCTGGGAAGTAAGCGCCGGCCCATATCCGGAGACGGATTCATGCTTGTGGGCGATGCCGGCGCGCTCATCGATCCCTTTACGGGCGAGGGAATCGGTAATGCGATGATCAGCGGCTTGAAGGCCGCCGAGACCATTGAGGCTTGCCGAGGTGATTACTCAGCACGAACACTCGTCCAGTACGACGAATCAGTTTACAGGCGTCTTTGGCCCGAGCTCAGCCTGAGCAAGCGGATGCAGGAGCTGGTTCGTTACCCCTGGCTCTTCAATCTGGTTGTAAATAAAGCCACACGTTCGCAAGAGTTGCGCGACACGATTTCCTGCATGTTCGAGGATATCGACTTGCGTGGCAAACTCAGCGACCCCCGGTTTTACCTGAGGGTGCTGCTGGCCTGATCTGGATGACCGAAATCAAAGTAGGGGATATCCTCCGCCTCGCTGTCTTTTTGCTGCCAGTAGGCCAATGTAACAACCTTGCCTTCCCTCGTTCGTAAGAACCGGCCAAAAACAGCATTCACAGCATTGAATGTCATATCGGTTACACCGAGTGTGAAGAGTGCAGGTGCCTCGGTCCCTTCGGCTTCTGGTGTTTTGGGTGCGAGGGTTACAGTCACAACGGTATACCCGTTTCCTTCAAGTAGTGTGCGGAGAAATTGAGCCCTTTCCTGGCCGATGCCGCGTTCAACGATGCAGCATTTTACGCCGTCGAGCTCTTCAAATTCGTGGTTCTTGTTTAGTGCCATCGCGAAAGGTCAGTAGCTTAGGGTGAGCAGGTGGATGTGTTCGTAGAAGGAGCCGCTCAGGCCGGATACCAGTATACCTGCGATACACAAGGCCAGTGCTATGGCGGGAGCTACGCCGGTCGGAATCTTACCGATAGGCTGTGCGGTCGTTTCCATGAACATGGCTTTTACAATTCGTAAGTAGTAGTACATCGAAACAACCATATTAAGTGCTGCGATTCCGATGAATAAATAATTACCCAGACTGGCTCCTGAAGTCAGCAAGAACAGTTTGCCGAAGAACCCTGCAGTGGGCGGTACACCGGCGAGCGAAAACAGCGCGATGGTGAGCGTCCAGGCAAGACGTGGATTTGAAGCGTGCAAGCCACGGTAATCAAGGATGGATTCCTTGCCTGTAGCTGCAGAGATCAAACCGGCAACACCGAAGGCAGCAAGGTTAGAGAACAGGTAGATCAGCAGAAAGTACAGCACGATTCCTTCGCTATCAACATTGGCTCCCAAAATTCCAGTAAGAATGAATCCCACTTGGGCAATCGACGAGAATGCCAGGAAGCGTTTGATGTTATCCTGCCGCATGGCAAACAGGTTTCCGGTGATGATGGTGAGCAAGGCAGTGATCAGGAGGTAGGGTGTCCAGGTTGCCTGTAAAGCACCGAACACGGAATACAGTACGCTGATGAATACAAGTGTCACGGCCGCCTTCGAAATCACACTCAGGTACGCTGCGACCGGGATCGGCGCACCTTGGTAAACGTCGGCAGTCCAGAAGTGAAAGGGTACAATCGAGAGTTTGAATGCGAAGCCCGTAAACACAAGGGTGAATGCCAGCAGTTGAAGCGGATTTCCGCTCACAGTCAGGGCAATCTGTTCGAACTGCAGCGATCCGCAGGTTCCGTATACAAATGAAATACCCAGTAGCAGAAAGGCCGAGCTGAATGCAGAACTGAGGATGAGTTTGGCACCGGCCTCTGAGGATTCTCCTCTGTTAAGGTTGAAAGCAGCAAGGGCAGCAAGGGGAATGGTGGCCAATTCCAGACCAACATAAAACAACAACATATGTCCTGCCGAAAGCATGAAGAACATGCCCAACAGGGTGGATGCAATAAGGATGTGGAATTCGGCGCTGTGCTTGTGGTTACGTAGGTAAGGAGTGGCAAGAAGTCCAACAAGCAAGAGTCCCAGACTCAATACGTTTTTCTCGAAATGAAGTAGGGCATTGCTGCGGAACATCCCGTCAAACAGACTTCCTTCCGCCTCAATCAATAGTCCTCCTGCGAAATTGATCAGCAGCAGGACATTGAGCAGATTGCTCCAGGATGAACCGCTTCTTCCCCGGTCGGCAAGCTTCAGAATCAGCATGCAGACGATTACCAGGCTAAGCAGGAGTTCGTGGTGCAGGAGATGCAGGAAATCGGTCATGATATTGGAATTAATAGGCAAGGTCGCGCCCGATGTTGAACATAATACGTTCAATGTCCGGTTGGATGAGTTGGGTAAGCAGGAAGGGCGTAATGCCGATAATTAGAATGCCGGCCAGCAAAACACCTGCGGCAAGTTTCTCGTTCCAGCAGGCATCCCCTGCTTCTCCGTGGTGCGCATCGGCAACCGGACCGAATATGACCTTACCGGTGGCCCTCAGGATGTAAACGGCAGTCACCACAATCGATGCACAGGAAGCAATAGTAGCTACGCGTGATAGAGTATCGTGCTTTTCCCACGCGCCCATGAATACAGTCATTTCCGCAACGAATCCGCTCAGTCCGGGAAGACCAAGTGAACAAAGGCCTGCAATAACGAACACGGTGCTGATGAAGGGCATGAACCGGAGCAGTCCCCCAAGCTGGGAAACCATTCGTGTGTGAGTGCGCTGATACAACATCCCGATAGCAGCAAAGAACAGGGCAGTCATCAAACCGTGTGAAACCATTTGAAGGATTGCACCCGTGATGGCGGTTTGGTTCAACATGCCGATTCCTAGTAAAACAAATCCGCAGTGACTGACGGACGAGTACGCATTGATGTACTTGAGATCGGTCTGCATGAGGGTGGCGAATGCGCCGTACAGGACTGCAATCGCTGCAAGGGTAATGATTACGGGAGCATAGTAATTGGCAGCTTCCGGCATGAGATAGGCTGCAACACGCAGGCATCCATATCCACCAAGTTTCATGGAAATACCCGCTAAAAACATGGAGGCGGCAGTTGGTGCAGAACTGTGACCATCAGGAACCCAGGTGTGGAAAGGAAAGAGCGCGCCGAAAATGCCGAAGCCGATGAATAGGAGCGGGAAGAACATCAGCTGCTGGTTCAAACTCATGGCCTGCATCGACAAGGTTTCAAGGTCGAATGTGTGGGCTCCAAAACTGTCGGCTGAATTGAAGTAGAGGCCAAGCATGCCAACAAACACCAATGCCGATCCGGCCATAAGCATCAGCGCAAGTTTGAGGGCACTGGCATCCTTACGCCCACTACCCCAAACACCAATCAGGAGAAATTTCGGAATCACCGCAACTTCAAGAAAGAAGAACATGGTGAACAAATCGAGGGAAATGAAAAATCCGTATGCACCCGCACTGAGCAACATCAAGAGGAAGAAGTATTCACGCGGTAGGTGTTCGGTGTTCCAGCTCACCAGCACTCCGGCCAATACAACAAGTGCCGACAACAGAATCATGGCGAGGGAAATGCCATCTACCCCAGTGGTGAAGGAAATGCCCAGGCTGGGAAACCAAGCGGCACTGCTCTTGAACAGAACAGGTTCAGTGATACCGGCCGCACGTACATCCAGGTAAGAGTCAAGCAGCAAGAAACAGGCTCCCAATTGTACAATTGATCCTATCAGGGCAATTAGGCGGATCTGCCTAAGATCCCTGAGCAGAAGCAGGAACAAGGCTGTGACGACAGGAAGCGCGACAAGCAGATGCAGGTTCATGGGGTCGTCGGATCAGTGAAATAAGTAAATGGCGAACACAGCCAGTGTGATGAGTGATGCGATGAAGAAGAGGGCGTAGTCCTGCACGCGACCGGTTTGCATAACACGAACTGTTTCGGCAATTCTGTCGGTGGTACGACCGATGGCGATGACCGTTCCATCAATGACGAATTTGTCAAACCAGGCGGCCGGTCTTCCGATCAGGGGGAATACGATGTTCTTGGTGATGAATAGATAAATTTCGTCGATGTAGAATTTGTTGTGGAGCGTCATATAAAAAACCCTCATGGATTGCATGAGTTTTGCAGGTTTTGAGCTCTCGGTTTTGTAGAAATAGGTTGCGATTCCGATACCGGTAAGGGCAATCAGTACAGGTAGCACGGCATCACCGATGTGAAGGTGGATGTGTAAGGGAGTGCCGTCGCTTGACACATAGTTGCCGAAAGGAACAAGACCGGCAATAACGGCTCCGACGCTGAGTAAAAGCAAGGGGAGCTTCATGCTGATGGTGCCTTCGCCGTGGTGTTCATCAACGGGATGGGCATTTGAAACTCCCGATTCGCGCGACCAGAAGATGAGGTAGTAAAGACGGAACATGTAGAATGCCGTTAATCCGGCCGTAATGAGTGCAATCCAATAGATGACGGGATTGGCAGCGTATGCGGCAGTTAAAATTTCCTCCTTGCTGAAAAACCCGGCAAAGGGAGGTATTCCCGCAATGGCCAGGCAGCCGATCAGGAATGCCAGATGGGTAACGGGCATGCGTTTACGCAAACCGCCCATATCCTTGATTTCGTTGCTATGCACCATGTGGATCACAGCCCCGGCACCCAGGAAGAGCAGCGCCTTGAAAAAGGCATGGGTAAACAAATGGAACAGGCTGGCGGTGTAGCCCAGACCCGCTTCGCCACCGTAACCGCTCAGCCCCAATGCAAACATCATGTATCCGATTTGCGACATGGTGGAGTAGGCGAGTACGCGCTTGATATCGGTTTGTGCACAGGCAATGAGTGCCGCAAAGACCGAAGAAATGATTCCGGTCCACAAGACGACATCGAGTGCAACCGGGCAGGCAATCGCAAAAACCGGAAACAAGCGTGCAACCAGGTAAACTCCGGCAACAACCATGGTTGCTGCGTGTATCAGGGCCGAAACAGGCGTCGGACCCTCCATGGCATCCGGCAGCCAGATGTGTAGTGGGAACATGGCACTTTTACCCGCACCGCCCATGAACACCAGCAGCAATCCCCAGGTCAGTGCACTCGCACCCAGAAAGCTTCCCGCACTCAATGCACCCAACCAGGGTGATGACGGATCGGTAAGTCGAGCGATGAGCGTATTGAAGTCAAGGGTTTCTGCTCCGTGTCCAAGAATCAGAATCCCGATCAGGAAGCCGAGGTCGGCAAAGCGCGTAACGATGAATGCTTTCTTGGAGGCCGAAACAGCGCTGGGTTTATCGTAGTAAAAACCAATCAGCAAGAAAGATGAAACACCAACCAGTTCCCAGAACATGTAAATCTGAAAGAGGTTCACCGAAACAACCAAACCCAGCATCGAAAAGGTGAAGAGCGAGAGGTATGCATAATAGGTGGTGAACCGTTCGTCGCCTTTCATATAACCCAGGCTGTACAGATGCACCATGAAGGAAACCACCGTGACCACGACAAGCATCATCATCGAAATCGGGTCGACAAGCACTCCCATGTCGATGGAGAGGCTGTCACTGAACTGTAGCCAGTTCATACTCCAGGCGACTTCGGGTTTATGGGATGAGGTGCTGCTGAAATAGGTCCAGGCCGAGTGAACAGAGAGCAATGCTGAAATAAACAGCGATGTAGTGCCCAGGATTCCGGCTAGCGGCGAGAGGCGCTTGCGACCGGCCAGACCCAGCAGCAGGAAACTGCAAAAGGGCAGCAACAGGATGAGCAGCAGGTTGTTCAGGGATGGCATGTCGGGAATACGTCAGCGTTAGTACTTGAGGGAATCGGCCTGCTCGGCGTCGATGTGGTGTGTGGTACGGAACAGGTTGATGATGATCGCAATCGCAACAGCGGCTTCAGCAGCAGCGATGGCCACTATGAAAATGGTGAAGCCCAAGCCCTCGATTTGCTCAGGATAGAGGTATTTGTTGAAGGCGATGAAGTTGATGTTTACACTGTTGAGCATCAGTTCAAGGCCCATCAACATCGCAATCAGGTTGCGCCTGGTCAGGAAACCGAATACGCCGATGAAAAACAGCAGCGTACTCAGGACAAGAATGTGGGTCAAAGGAATCGCAGTCATTTTTCTTCGTGTCTGGATTTCATGGCAATAACAATGCAACCGATCATGGCGGCTAGGAGCAACACACTGACCAGCTCGAACGGCAGTACAAGGCTTCCTTCACCGGTTCCGACCAGCATATGGCCAATGCGGCTCATGCTGGTATCGAAGGTGATAGGGAATGGATGCCATTCGTATGCCGCGGCTAAAGTGCCAACCACGGCAGCACCCGCCATCGCCGCCGCCGCACCCACATTTCTGCGGATTAGGTGAGGGAACGGCATGGAAGCTCCACCCTGGTTGGTTAGGAATATGGAGAAGATGATCAGTACCACAATGCCGCCAACGTACACAATGATTTGTACGGCAGCAGCGAATTCAACCTCAAGCAGGAAGTAAAGTCCAGCGATACCGATTAAGGAAAAGAGCAGATAAATCGCCGACCGGAATAAGCGGGTGGAGATAACGGTCATAAAACCCGTCACCAAAATGAAGGCTGAAATGGCATAAAACGCGATGAGTGAAGGATCCATCATTCAACACCCTCCATGATTTTAGAGCCGGGACGATTCAGTACTTTGGTTAACAGACGGCGATCAAATACACTGTGCTCGAAGGCATTCGACATCTTGATAGCATCCGAGGGGCAGGCTTCAACACACAAGTTACACATGGTGCACAGTTCGAGTCTGTAAACGAACGTATCGATTGCTTTTTTCTTTTTCCCCTCTGCGTTTACCTCCGATTTGGTCACGATCTTGATGGTGCCATTCGGACAGGCTAATTCGCAGGCTTGGCATCCCGTGCAACGGTGTTCGTTGTTATCGTTGTGAGGCATAACCACCTCGCCCTTGAATCGTTCGGCCAAAGCCGGCCTTACTTCAGGGTATTGCTCGGTGATGATTTCTTTCTGGTGGGTAAAGTAATACCCTGTAAGTCGCATGCCGCTCAGCAGGGAGCGGATGGCGGAGTATATGTCGCGGAAATATTCCTTAATGAACATGGTGGATCGTTGTTACAGGTGCCAGCCCATTATGGCAATCAGTGTGCAAAGCAGCAAATTGACCATGCTGATGGGCAGCAGGTATTTCCATTCCAGATTAAGCAGTTGATCGACACGAAGGCGGGGGAAGGTCCAGCGGAACCACATGATGAGGAAAATCAAGCCCATGGTTTTAACGGTGAACCAGACCGATGACGGAATCCAATCCATCACGTGGTTGAATCCGTCAAATCCGGGGAGGTGGAAGGGCATCCATCCGCCGAAAAACAAGGTGGCACCGATGGCACAGCCGATGAAGATGTTGATGTACTCGGCCAGGAAAAACAGCGCGAAGCGCATGCCGGAGTATTCCGTATGGAAACCCGCCGTGAGTTCCGACTCGGCCTCCGCCAAATCGAAAGGTGCCCGGTTTGTTTCAGCTGTGACTGCAATCAGGAAAATGACGAAGGCGATGACTGCAGGTAAATGTCCTTTGATAATCCACCAGCCATCGCTTTGTGAATCGATGATGGCACTAATGCGCAGGTCACCGGATAATACAACGATGGCCAATATGGAAAGTCCGGCGGAAAGTTCGTAGCTAACAATTTGCGCTGCGCTGCGCATAGCACCTAGCAGGGAATATTTGTTGTTGCTCGCCCAACCGGCCATTAGGATACCGATAACAGCAACCGAGGAAATGGCGGTGATGTATAGGATGCCGATGTTGAGGTCCCAGATTTGAAAATTGCGTGCGAATGCGATGGGTGCGAGAAGTAGCATGGCCGCAATCATCACGATGAATGGTGCCAGGTTGAACAGGAACTTGTCGGCTCCGTCGGGGGTGAGTCCCTCCTTCATCACAAG
>JAJTFW010000024.1 GCA_021299095.1 Sphingobacteriales bacterium
GACGAAGAACAATCGGCTTTCAAACATTTTCTGGTGAACCAGCACGGTCCCTTGGGCCTGGGTTGCCGTTACGAGGATTACACTCAAAAGGTCAGGGGTAAAGCCAGGCCAGATCTGGTCGGCAATGGTCAGAATCGAACCATCAATGAAGGTGTCGATTTCATAGAGTTCTTGAGCTGGAATGAAGATGTCGTCACCACGGAACTCCATACGAATTCCCAGGCGCTGAAAGGTGGTTGGAATGATTCCCAAATGCGACAGCCCCACGTTACGAATCGTGAGTTCGCTTTGGGTCATCGCGGCCAATCCAATGAATGAGCCGACTTCAATCATGTCGGGCAATAGTCTGTGTCGTGTGCCTTTGAGTGATCCTACACCTTCAATGGTCAACAGGTTAGATCCTATTCCACTAATGCGGGCACCCATTGCATTGAGCATTTTGCACAATTGCTGCAAATAGGGTTCGCAGGCGGCGTTGTATATGGTCGTTGTCCCCTCTGCCATCACTGCAGCCATGACGATATTTGCCGTTCCGGTTACAGAGGCCTCGTCAAGCAGCATATAAGTCCCCTTCAGTTTAGCCGCCTCCACTGTGTAGAAGTTCTCGGTACTGTCAAAGTCGAAGCGGGCTCCGAGCTGCTGGAAACCGATGAAGTGGGTGTCCAGCCGCCTGCGGCCGATTTTGTCGCCGCCGGGTCGTGGAATTGAGGCCTTGCCGTACCGTGCCAACAGCGGACCAACAATCATGATCGAACCCCGAAGCGCCGATCCAAGTTTGGCGAATTCACGGGTGGTCAGGAAGTCCATATTGACATTCCGGGCATTGAACGAGTAGGTATTGGGTGCCAGTCGTTCGGTTTCGACACCCATTTTACCCAGCAGTTCAATCAACTTGATGACATCCCGGATTTCAGGTACGTTTTCAAGGACGCAGGTTTCCTCCGTAAGTAGTACGGCACAAAGGACTTGCAAGGCTTCGTTTTTTGCCCCTTGCGGCTCGATGCTACCCTCAAGGCGGGTGCCGCCGGTGATTTCGAAGCTTCCGGCTACTGCTGTTGTTGTGTTATCGGCCACGTCCGTATCCGTTGTTTCTTTTTTTCTTGTTCCGGTTGCCGCGTTTATCAGCCTCTTTCAGGTCGATGAAGCGGTTTGTCAGCTTGACTTCTTCAGAAAGTTCAAGCTTGCCGCTGGAAAATTCTTTGAGCTGTTCACGGATGACCACATCATCCACAGAGTCGCGGTTCCAGGTGAGGTAACTCATCTTCATAAAATTGGCGATCTGTTCGGTCACCGTTTTGCGCGTGGGTTCATCCTCGACCTTGGTGGCTTCTTTCACCATTTCCTGAATGATACCTCCATAATGCCGCAACCTGATCTGTTTGTTGGGGTAGGGCATACGCTCCGGCCTCACATGGGTGAGATCGCGCTCAGGCATTGGAAAAGGCGAATCACAATCGAGTCGGAAGTCCGATATAATGAAAAGATGATCCCATAGTTTGTGTTTGAAATCGGCATACTCGCGCAATTGGGGGTTGAGTACGGCCATCGCACTAACGATGGTCTTGGCCGCCTTGGTGCGCTGTTCGCGGTCCTCCAGCTCCGTCGTACAAAGGTAATGAATGAAGCGGAGGGGGGAACTACCCGATGACCCGTAGCTTGGCGAATTTTAGCAGCAGCTGTTTGCTGCCCTGTCCTTCGAAATCGATGGTAGCCTTGATGTCTGGGGCGCGTCCTTCGAGTGCGATAACGGTTCCGTTTCCGAACCGCTGGTGTTCGACCCGCATTCCGGCTGCGATTTGTGAGGGGTCGGTCGCTTCAAAATCGGCGTTTGACTGTACGGGCCTGGCTTGCGTGATGCGGGTGAATCCTTTGGGTGGTGTTGTTCCCCCGCCAGGAGGCTTGGCGGCTGGAGTCCGGTTTGTTGCCTGTTGCGGTCTTGATTGAGACTGGTTTCCGTAACGTGATCCGAATTGACTTCCACCGCGCGATGGTGTTCGGGTTCGATCTCCCCATCCACCCCGTTCGTTTTCGTCATCAAATGTGGCCGCAGCCCGCTCCGGCTGTATGTCGAGGCATTCAGGGGCAATTTCATCCAGGAAGCGGCTCGGTTCGCAGTGAACAAGATTTCCCCAACGAAAACGTGTGGTAGCCATGCTGAGCGTGAGTTTTTGCTCGGCCCTGGTGATGGCGACATAAAATAACCGACGTTCTTCTTCGAGCTCGGTCCTGGAATGTACGCTCAATTGCGATGGGAAAAGGTTCTCTTCCATTCCCACAATGTAAACATGCTTGAACTCGAGCCCTTTTGCACTGTGTACTGTCATCAACGATACCTTGTCACCATCGCCATCTGCATCGTTATCGGCATCAGTGAGTAAAGCGATATCCTGGATGTACAGATCCAGTGTACGCAAAGGCGGAAGAGCCATTTCGCCCGAGGGTGCCTCGAGCGGGATCTTGCCGTTCTCGCTGAATTCCCGAATACCATTCAAAAGTTCTTGCACGTTTTCGTAGTGGCTCACCCCTTCAGGTGTACGGTCGTTGTGCAGTTCGGTCAGCAAGCCCGATGCAGTTGCAATGTGGCTTGCCAATTCATACGCACTGTGGTTGGGAAGCATAATGTTCCAGCTGCGGATCATGACGGCGAATTCAGCCACCTTGTCGCGCAAACCGGAGTTGATGCCCCCCTTGAATTCGTGGATGTTGTTGATGACTTCCCAAACGGATACTCCGGTCTCGCCGGCCTCTACCACGATGCGGTCCAGTGTAGTCCGGCCAATTCCCCGGGCCGGGTAGTTGATGATTCGTTTGAGAGCCTCTTCGTCACCGGGATTAATAGCCAGTCTGAAATAGCCGATGAGGTCTTTAATCTCTTTTCGGTTGTAAAAAGAAACACCTCCAAAAACGCGGTAGGGGATATTCATCCTACGAAGCGCCTCTTCCATCGAGCGGCTTTGTGCATTCGTACGGTAGAGTATGGCGAAATCGCGCGGCTTCAGGCGACGGTTCATCTGCTCGTCGAAGATGCTTTGTGCAACCTGCCTGCCTTCTTCGTTGTCGCTAAGTGCACGGATCAGCCGAATACGTTCTCCGTGGTGATTGTCGGTCCAGACGTCCTTTTGGAGCTGGTTCTTGTTGTGGGTGATGACGGAGTTGGCCGCCTCGACAATGGTTTTGGTGGATCGGTAGTTCTGCTCCAGCTTGAATGTGGCCAGCTCGGGGTAGTCCTTTTCGAAATTCAGGATGTTTTGGATGCTCGCTCCGCGAAATGCATAGATGCTCTGCGCATCATCGCCCACCACGCAGATGTTGCGGTGCATTGCCGTGAGCTTGCGAACAATCACATACTGGGCATAATTGGTATCCTGAAACTCATCAACCATGAGGTAGCGGAATTTCGCCTGGTACTTGTACAGCACATCGGGATGTTCGTTGAATAACCTCCAGGTGTTGTACAGGATATCATCGAAATCCATTGCGCCGGCCTTAAAACAGCGCTTGCTGTAGAGTTCGAAGAGCATGCCCATTTTCGGTTTGCCACTCGAGCGGTCATCACCTGTCAACTCGCTGCTTTCCTGGTATTCAAGCCAGTTGTAGAGGTTGTTTTTCGCGCTGGAAATCCGATTCAAAACGGCTGAGGGCTTATACACCTTGTCGTCGAGACCCTGTTCCTTCAGGATGTCGCGGATGAGGCCCTTGCTATCGTCGGTATCGTAAATGGTGAAGTTCTGTTGGTAATTGAGTTTGTCGGCTTCGGCACGAAGTATTCGGGCAAAAACGGAGTGGAATGTACCCATCCACAGGTTTCGCGCTTCGTTGCCGGCAACACGCATGATACGCTCTTTCATTTCCCGCGCAGCCTTGTTGGTGAAGGTCAGTGCGAGGATGCTAAAGGGGTCGTTGCCCTGTTCAATAAGGTGGGCGATACGGAAAGTGAGGACACGGGTTTTTCCCGATCCTGCACCTGCGATGATCATGACAGGGCCATCGGTGTGTACAGCCGCCTGGCGCTGCACTTCATTCAATTGGTCGAGGTACGTGTTCATCACTCTGCAAATGTAGCGGTTGGCCTGTGAGGATTCATGCTTTTTCTGTTCCGCTTTTCAAATGTTGAAAAACTTATGCAGTACATTCATGCTCAGCACCGGTAGTCATTTTTAAACGGATAAAAACCCGGATGCCCGCCCAAAAGCGTACTTTTATCATTCCACCCAAAATACATCTATGCCATGCGTAAACTTCTGTTGATTTTGGCCCTTTCACTGGCCGGTCTGCTGAATGTCAGTGCCCAATGTCCATCCGGATTTTCCGAATTGATTGTTTTTATTCAGCCCGATGATTACCCAAATGAGACATCATGGACATTAAGAGATATCAATGGCAATTTGATTGGCAGTGGAGGATATGTCGGTGATACGCTCTGTGTGGCCGATTCAACCTGTCTGATCTTCGAAATCAAAGACAGTTACGGTGATGGCATCTGCTGCGGCTTTGGAACCGGTTTTTACAATGTAACACTCAATGGTGTCCTGCAGGCGACAGGTGGCCAGTTTACCTACAATGAAGTTTCTTACTTGGGATGCCCTCAGGGTAGTCATTGCAGCGATAGTTTTACCGCACTGGAGGACTCTGCATTCTCCTGTGTTGGCCCCAGCACCTGGTATGAGTTTGTTCCCGATAGTACCGGGACCTACACGGTATCCACGTGTTTTCCTTCGAATACATGTGATACCCGCATCTGGATTTACGACCACTGCAACAACCTGGTATGGAATTCAACCAACATCGGTACGATCTTTTATAACAACAATGATTCGACATGTGCTCCTAATTCCAGCATCGAAGCCGGTCTTCAGGCCGGGCAAACCTATTACATCCGCATCGGCGGCGATTCAACATGTTTCGGGCAGTCTATAGCCTGGAATCTGGTTTATGCCGGACCAATGAGCGGTTGTATGGACCCCGCTGCATGCAATTACAATCCCCTGGCAATCATTCCGGGTGGTACATGCATTTACCCTGGCGATCCCTTGTGTACGAGTGGTCCCGACCTGGTTGTGGATCAGGTAGAGCTTCAGACTACTCTGAGCCTAGGTACTGTGAACGGAAACGATGCCTGCTTGATCGGTGAGGGATGTCTTACAGGCTATGGGCAGCGTCAGGTTGTCAATTTTAGTACACGTATCGCGAACATCGGCGATGCCGATTACTATATCGGTCAGCCCCAGACCGGAAATCAATTCGTGTTTGATCAGTGTCACGGCCACTGGCACTACGCCGGTTACGCTCGTTACGATTTGTATGATTCACTCGGTGTTCCTCTGCAGGCCGGTTTCAAGAATGGTTTTTGTGTAATGGATCTGCAGTGTTTTGGCGGTCAGGCAAAATACGGGTGTAGCAACATGGGTATTTCCGCCTCTTGTGCCGATATATACGGAGCGGGTTTGGCCTGTCAGTGGATCGATATCACGAATGTTCCTGCCGGTCGCTACACCTTGGTGGTGCGTGTAAACTGGGACGAAACCCCCGATAAGAATGGCCGGGTGGAACAACGGTTCGACAACAATGTGGCCTCCGTTTGCCTTGATATTACCCGTAATGCTCAAAATGTTCCTGCATACACGTTGCTGAGCAATTGTCCTCCGCTAGTCGACTGCCTGGGAGATACCTTCGGTCTTGCAACCTATGATTGTATGGGCGTTTGCAATGGTCCACGTGTGCGTGGTGATATCGATATCGATGCCGATCGTGATAATGCGGATGTACTTCAGTATATGCAGGAGATCGTGGGTCAGCAGCCTTCTATGTCTTGCAAGGATGTGAATGGCGATGGAATTTTGACCGTAACGGACGCCGACTTGGTCAATGCCTGTGTGCGGTTTACATCGGGTGTACACGCGCATCCCGGAGGAACCCAGAACACCCACCGCCACTGCGAATTTCCTTACAACATCATCAATATCAACGATACGGTTGTGCTTGGTCTTGCCCAGGTAAACACCACCGCGCAATGGCTTGATGTGACGCTGCGGAATCGCAACGGCAATCTGATGGCGGTTGATTTCGGATTAACCGGTGTGCAAATCGATTCGGTGGTCAGTCTGATTGCCGGGTTTCAGCCCGTTATTCGGTGGGATGCCACTACCGGGCGGATTGCCCTGCTCGACACCAGTGGAGCGAGCCTTGTGAAGAATATGATTCCCGTTGCCTTTCTTAGGGTGTATTACCAAAACCTTACCTCCAATACCATCTGTTTGAGCAACGCCTCTTTTGTTGCTGTGAATGGAAACGATGAGGAGACCATCACCCAGGTTCAGAATGGTTGTGTCACGGTTACAGGCATCAATATCCAGTATCAGAGTGATTTCATCAGCGTATTCCCGAACCCCACGCCTGGTCTATTTAGGATTACGACAGGGATGCTCAATGGCATGGATGCCCAAGTCAGCATTTGTGATGCTATGGGACGTGAGTTGTTTCGTGTGAACACCACATTCGGGACCGAAGGAGTATTGGCCGACCTGACTGCCTATCCGACGGGAATTTATCTTGTTCGTGTACATACCGCACAACTTGATTTAACCAATCGAATTGTGCGTTGGTGATGGATGCTGACTAAATGAAAAAAGCGCAGGACTCGTGTTCTGCGCTTTTTTTTATGGCCGTGTCGAATCAGCTGAGCCGCTCGCGGATATCGAGTCGGTGTTTTCTAGCTGTATCCTGTGCGATATCGTATCCGGCATCCATGTGTCTGATTACACCCATGGCCGGATCGTTGTGGAGAACGCGTTTCAAGCGACGGGCGGCATCATCCGTTCCGTCTGCAACAATCACCATTCCTGAATGAATGGAGTAACCCATACCAACTCCACCACCATGGTGCAGGCTGACCCACGAGGCACCACCTGCGGTGTTGATCAATGCGTTCAGGATTGGCCAGTCAGCAACAGCATCGGATCCGTCCAGCATGGCCTCCGTTTCCCGGTTCGGGCTCGCTACGGATCCTGTATCCAGGTGGTCTCTTCCAATCACAATTGGGGCTTTAACCTTGCCGCTGCGCACCAATTCATTGAAGAGTAGTCCGGCTTTTTCACGATCACCCTGCCCGATCCAGCAGATACGCGCAGGTAAACCTTGGAAAGCGATGCGCTCCTGAGCCATGCGGATCCAACGGTGCAACCCCTCATCTTCGGGGAACAATTGAAGTATGGCCTCATCTGTAACCCGAATGTCTTCGGGATCTCCGCTGAGTGCAGCCCAGCGGAAAGGGCCTTTTCCTTCGCAGAACAAGGGGCGGATATAGGCCGGCACGAATCCAGGAAAATCAAATGCATTTTTAACACCGCGTTCCAGTGCTCTGCCACGCAGGTTGTTGCCGTAATCGAAGGTGATGGCTCCTTTTTGCTGCAATTCCAGCATCAGGCGTACATGTTCCGCCATTGAGTCGTACGACATTTCAATGTATCGGTCGGGGTTCTGTTCGCGCAACACATTGGCTTCTTCTACGCTCAATCCTTCCGGTATATAACCGATCAAAGGATCGTGGGCTGAGGTCTGGTCGGTGAGCACGTCAGGAGTGATGCCGCGATCCAACAACCGACGAAGCAATTGTACAGCGGTGCAGATCACACCAATGGATTTGTTTTCTCCTTTGCGTTTGAACTCCAGCGCCAGGTCGATGGCTTTGTCTATGTCGCGTTCAACATAATCGAGGTAACGGGTTTCGATGCGTTTTTGTGCACGCCATTCTTCCACCTCGGCCGCAAGGCAAACACCCTCCGCCATGGTGACGGCGAGCGGCTGCGCTCCGCCCATACCTCCGAGTCCTGCAGTGACGCTCAGTGTACCCTTAAGAGTCCCGCCGAAATGCTTTCGCGCAACCGCGTTGAAAGTTTCATAGGTCCCCTGCACAATGCCTTGTGATCCGATGTAAATCCAAGAGCCAGCAGTCATCTGTCCATACATCATCAGCCCTTTCTTCTCCAACTCATCAAATACTTCCCAGGTAGCCCACTTAGGCACCAGTTGTGAGTTACTGAGAATAACGCGCGGTGCATCCTTGTGGGATGGAAGTATGGCAACAGGTTTTCCGCTTTGAATCAACAGGGTTTCATCATCGTTGAGGTCTTTCAGTGCCTTTACAATCAAGTGGAAGGATTCCACATTTCGTGCTGCCTTTCCACGTCCACCATAAACGATGAGGTCTTCTGGACGTTCGGCAACCTCAGGGTCGAGGTTGTTATGAAGCATACGCAAGGCGGCTTCCTGAACCCAGCCTTTGCAGTTCAGGGTATTACCGGTCGGTGTTTTGGTCTTGTTAAGATCCAGTTTTTGGGCGGAAATTTCCATGGGTCGAATGAATGCACGAAGGTAGGATTTGCCAGCCGAGGTGTGGCGGGTTTCAGCCTTGTTTTGGGAGCTGATTCACTTTTTGGGCCTCTGTTTTTTTCTGTTCCTTCCAGGGGCAGTGTTTACAGCCGCTCTGGCAACAATAGCCCCGTTTGAGGTGGTACTTTTCCGTAAAGACGAGAAAACCATCTTCGGTCATGTAATAATCCTCTTTGTCGAACTTGTCTGTAAAAGCCATCGGTGAAATATACTGCGAACGAAGCGGATTTGTTGAAATCCCTGTGTATCGATTGTGGAAGAACAAGATTCCATACACCGGGCTTGGAAGTAGCTTTGTTATCAAACAAAGCGTCTATGAAAAAGTTCAGCACTCATCTCCTTCTTCCCCTCTTATTGAGCGGATCAATTCTCCTATCAGGCTGTTATGGTTCATTTAACCTGGTGCGTGAGGTGTACGCCTGGAATGGCACAATTGAGGATAAGACGGTGCGCAGTGTAGTGTTTTGGGCCTTGATTATTATTCCTGTGTACGAAATCGCAGCTTTCGTGGACGCTGCCGTACTGAATGTGATTGAACACTGGTCGGGTGATAATCCGCTTTCCATGCAGGACGGCGAATCGGATATGCGGGTGGTAGAACAGAAAGGCCGTCGGTACAAGGTTGAGGCCCGAAAAAACCGATTCACCATTTGGGAAGAAGGCCGCCGAAAACCAGTCCGCTTGGTATTCACTCCGGTGGATGCTTCCTGGAATCTGGAACAGGACGGTAAACTCATCACCCTTTCTCGGCTCGAGGAGGGTCAAGATGGCCGACTAGCCTTGCGTATATTTCATTCCAATGGTCAATCCGATCGGGTTGACTGCCCGCAGTCCTTGAACTGGGTTGCGCTTTCGTCCGCTATACAGTGTGCGGAGCCCGTTGCATCCCGCTGAGGCATACTTGGCTAGACATGCAGTTGCCCGACGAGATAACAATCGATTCGGTACGGTATGCGAAAGGCAGGGGGCCTGAGGTTTCGATTTCCTGGTTGCGTCTCGACAAGTCGGATCCGATAACGGGTGGAAACAAGTGGTTTAAATTACAGCACAACCTCCGAACTTTTCGTGCGGGCTCGTACCAAGGGGTATTGAGTTTTGGAGGTCCCTACTCCAATCACCTTGCTGCACTGGCCGAATGTTGCCGTCGGGAGGGAATTCCTTGCATTGGTATTGTTCGGGAAACCGAGGCCGGGATGGATACCATCACCTTGCAACGTGCCGCGCAAAGCGGAATGCGAATTGAAGTGGTATCCAGAAGTGAGTATCGCGCACTTCGAAATCCGGACTATCAGATCCACTTTCTAAAACAGTTCGGGAACATGATGCTGATACCAGAAGGAGGATCCAATTTGGAAGGTGTATTGGGGTGCAGTTCGATTTCCGATTTTATTCCTTCCCGATTCACCGATGTGGCACTTCCCGTGGGTACCGGATGCACACTTTGCGGAATCGATCGTTCTCTCCCATCAGCGCAGCGTTTGCTGGGAATCAAGGTGCTTGAAGCCAGGCAGGAGTCACAACCGTTTTGTGACGGACTCAGTCAGCGCGTTTCCTGGGAGTCTGGTTTTACATTCGGTGGCTACGCCCGAACGGATCAAGCGTTGATGGATCTGGTTTTCGATTGGAATTTCCGATTTCCTGACATTCCGATTGAACCGGTTTATACTGGAAAGCTGCTCTTTGGCGTTCTATCGTTGATGGAAAGGGGAGAACTGAACAGAGATGGGCAGGTATTGCTGTGTCATACCGGTGGTTTGCAGGCTTATGTCCGCTAACAGGCACTTGTTGATACATGGCTCTGGACCCGGGTTAGGCAGGGCACCACTCCGGCTAACTTGCAAGCGATGAAGTATGTCTCTTTCACACAGCTATTGGCTCTCCCGTTGTTTTTGTTTTCGAGTACAACCGCATGGACTCAATCCCAAACACAGCGCGAGGCTGTAAGGCTTTCGGCCGAGCAGTACATCACTGCCTATTCGGATGCAGCGGTGACCGATATGGCTCGAACCGGAGTTCCGGCCAGTATTACCCTGGCCCAGGGAATGTTCGAGTCCGATTATGGGAATTCGCCTCTTGCCAAGGATGCAAATAACCACTTTGGCATCAAGTGCCACAAGGAGTGGACTGGCCCGACCTATCATCAGGATGATGATGCACCAAATGAGTGCTTTCGCAAATACATGGATGTGTGGCAATCCTATGCCGACCACTCCGAATTTTTACGGACCCGTGAGCGATATGCATCTCTCTTCGAATTGAGTAAGACCGATTACAAGGGCTGGGCTCATGGTTTGAAGCGCGCAGGCTACGCCACCAACCCGCACTATGCGCATCGTATTATCGATTTGATTGAGCGATATGATTTGACACGTTTTGACCAGTCTGGTCTCGTCGCCTCCAGGGCAGCCATCAAGACTGAAAAGCCAGCCGAGCCAATGCGCACCGAAGTAGCCCAGGCAGGCACCGTGCAGGCCGACGCAAGTCAGGTGAAGGGCAAGCGCCGCGCCGTTCCAGCGGTCTCCGGCCGAGACAAGGCACCCGTTCGCACCTGGAGGTTTAAGAAGACAACTGAATCTGCCTCTACTGAAAAGACCGTTGCGATTCCTGCTTCAACAGACGCAGGTAAGATAAACGGTGTGCCTTTCGTTCTGGCTCGTGAGGGAGATACCTGGAGTAAAATCGCCCGTGATCAGGGTATTGAGCTCTGGCAAGTTCTCGAATTCAACGATGCCGTTAAAAACGATGTGGTTCACTCTGGTGAAGTTGTTTTTGTCCGAAGCAAGAAGAATAAGGCCGAAACTGCACTCGCTCATCAAGTGAAGCCCGGAGAAACATTGCGGGGTATTTCCCAGCAGTACGGGGTGAAGTTGTCGCGGATATACCGGATGAACGAACTTGCACCAGGTCAGGAACCAGAGGTCGGTTCGAAGGTGTATTTGCAGCGTGCTATGCTGATGGGCGTTGTGCTGTGATCAGTGGGCCAGCGGCCGTTTTTTGACCATTCCGCCACGGGTATCCTTGATGCTGGTCATTACGACAAAGGCATGCGGATCGATCAGTTCAATTTCAGACGTAAGCTTGCTGATTTCAAGGCGGGTGATTACCGTGTAAACAATTTCCACGTCGGTATTGTGCCCGGTTTTTCCGAATCCGCGTTTCCCGTGGTAAATGGTAACACCGCGCCCTAGTTTGTGGATGAGCATCTCACGGATCTCTTCGCTTTTCGGACTGATGATGGTGATGCCTGTGTACTCTTCAATTCCTTCAATCAGGAAATCGACGGTCTTGGAGGCGGCCAGGTAGGTAATCATGGAATACATAGCTGTCTCGATTGACAGGAAATAGGCTGCAGCCGAGAAGATGACGATGTTCACCAGCGTGATGATATCACCGACCGTGCTGCCGGATTTTTTACTGAGGGAAATTGCTAACACTTCAGTTCCGTCGATAACACACCCACCCCGAACGGCGAGTCCGATCCCGGCACCCAGAAAAAAACCGCCGAAAATAGCGACCAGGATTTTTTCATGGGTGATGATTGGGTATGAGGCCGTAGCCATTACCAAAGCCAAAGCACTGATGGCGATGGCGGTCATGATGGCGAATTGTTTTCCGATTACCCGGTAGCCCAATATGACAAATGGTACGTTGACTAGAAAGATGATTGCCGCTAGGGGTGCTCCGGTCAGTTTGGTCAGTAACAGTGCGATACCGGTCGCACCTCCATCGATGAAATCATTCGGAAGCAGAAAGCTCTTCAGTCCGAATGAAGCCGATAATATACCCAGAGCAATGAACAGGCTGCTGCGAATCAGACTTTGTACGCGTATGCGCGTTCGGCGCATGCGCTTGGCAAACTCGTAGGAACTTGAATCTGTCTGCCTTGATTGGAACAGGATTCGAGTGAAAAAACGGTAAATCGCTTCACGCATCGTTTCCAAAAATAAGAGGAATGCGAATGCAGGAGCTTAGCGAATCAGACTGAACGTGCCGGTATATTGATAAGGCTTGTCCTTCAGGCTCACGATATCGATTCGGTAGGTGTAAATACCGATTGGAGAAAGTGAGCCATCAGCATCAGTGCCGTCCCAGGGACGTAAGAAATCCTTGCTTTGATAAACGATCTGCCCCCACCGGTTGTAAATGACCATGTCGAAAGACTTCACCCGGATGAACGGGGTGCCGTCGAAGAACAAATCGTTTCGACCGTCGTTGTTGGGGCTGAAAGCGCTCGGGATAAAGAAGGGAGCTACTTCGATATCGAAGGTGTATTCGTCTTTACAGTCCACACCATTGAATGCGATGAGCTTGACAGTTCGCGTTCCGATTTTATCAAAAAGGTGTATTGGATTCACCTCTTCAGAACTTTCACCTTCGCCAAAGTTCCATTTGTACCGTGTAGCATTGGTCGAGGTATTGGTGAAGCTTACCTCTGAATTGAAAATACTGATGATCCGTGCCGATGCATCGAAGCCGGCATCTGGTGCCGGGGGCAGGATTACGCTGATGATAGCAGAATCTACGTCTGTGCAGCCGTAAGGACTGGTAACGGTCAATGAGGTAACATAGTCGCCGGGAGATGGATATCCGTGAAGGGGCGACATCACGGATGATGTGCTGCCGTCACCGAATTTCCAGTCATATGTGGAGGAGGGTTCGCAAATACTCTGGTTCAGAAATTCGACGCTTATTTGATCGCAGCGAGTTTCCTGCACGGGTGTGTATATCGCCTGCGGAATCGGATAAGCCTGGAATAAAACGGATTCCGATGCAATACATCCTTCTGGGCTGGTTACCGTAACGGAGTAGTTTCCTGTTTGTGTTACTTGTATGCTCGTACCCGTATTTCCGTTTGACCAATTGTAGGTTCCTTGTCCTGCAACGGCCTGTAGTTGACCCGTCAAGCCTTCGCATACCCCGGCTGGTCCGGTGATGCTGCTGTTGGGTAAGGGGAAAAGCTGTACTAAGAATTGAGTTTGTCCGGTGCATCCGTTGTTGTCAGTAACAACTACGCTGTAGGTTCCGCCCAGATTCACGCCGACAGAGGCAGATGAACCTCCTGAGCTCCACTGGTATCCTGCATATCCGTTGCCCGCGGTCAGAATACTGGTCTCTCCATCGCATATGCGGTCGTCGCCGCTGATCTGGGGTTGTGGAGCAGCAGTTACAGTCACACTGGCAAGTGATGTGGCGGTACATCCATTGTTGTCAGTAACGGTCAGGCTATACGAAACCGGGACCGTTGAGCTTTGACTAGGCGCGGTTGATCCGTTCGACCACAGGAATGTACTTCCTGCTGGGCCAACAGCAGTAGCGACTGCTGTTTGTCCATCACAAATGTCAAGGTCGCCAGCGATGGAAGCCGATGGGAGTGGCCAGGATAGGATGTTGGCGTTTGCATTCCCGCTACAGCCGTTTGCTGCAGTTACTGTAACCGCATATGTTCCTCCAATGCTGATTTGATTAGCGGTTGAAGAGGCGCCATTCGACCACAAGGTTGTAGCGTATCCGGGTTGTACGTTGAGAGTTGCCGTGCTGCCGTTACAGAAACCCGCAGGTCCGCTGATTTGCGGCTGGGTAAACGGTAGAACAACCAATTGTACGGAACTTGAATTCGAACATCCGTTGTTATCAGTGACAGTTAACACATAATTTCCACTCGTTCCGATCGTGATTGCCGATTGCGTTGATCCGTTCGACCAATTGTACGAACTGAAAACGCCACTGGAGCTCAATGTGGTTGTGGAACCATCGCAAATGCTGAGCGTACCCGCAATCGAAACCGCTGGCAATGGATTTACTACAACCGACTGGCTCGCATTTCCCGAGCAACCGTTGTTATCGGTCACTGTAACAGTGTACGTCCCGCTTGTATTGACGGAGATCGATGGCGATATGGATCCGTTAGACCACGCAACGGTATTTCCTGCAGGAACAGATAGGTTTACGCTGCTGCCTTGGCAGATGGAAGTAGGACCGGAGGCCGTGATTCCAGGTACGGGATTTGGGAATACCTGCACGGAGACTGTGTCCGATACGGCAGTGCAATTGCTGCCTTGTCCGTACTGAACCGTACAGAAATAATTATTCGTGGTTTGTACGGTTATGCTTTGGGTGGTTGCTCCATTTGACCACAGATACGAATTGCCCTGACTTACCGTAAGCGTTACATCATCGCCGGGACACAGGTTTGTGGGGCCACTGGCGGTAATCACCGGTTGTTCCGTCAGGAACTCGACATAAATCAACGCAGAGAATGCGAAGCACAAGGCTCCGTTGTTCAATGAAACGTAATAAATGCCTGGCTGACTTACCCAAATTGAGTCGGTCGTTTCGCCTGTTGACCAAAACGGAGGTCGGCAGGTATTGATGTGGAGAGGAATCGAGTCGCCCGGGCAGATATACAAGGTGTCACCAACATTGGCTACTTGGTTATTGACGGTCAACACGGGGATTTGTCCAACGGACTGGAAAGAGTTGCTTTCCAGAAAAACCCCGGAATCGTAATTGCCATCGCAGAAATCCTGTACGGCCAGTTTGATGTGATAGGTTTCACATGGACATACTTCACGAGCCGCGGTGAGCACGGTGGTCATACCATCGTACTGCACGGAACTACTGCCGTGGTTGTCGCGGAAATAGGCGCAATTCAAACACGGACCAGTGGGGGTAGTCAGAGCAGCGGATTGCCCGTTGTTGACGGTGTTGATTGAAATCGGAACGGTACTCCCGGGAATCTTGGCGATGTTTTCTGTGCCGGTGATTCCCGGACCACTGATGAAAAAACCGAAATAATCGTTGCAACCTGTATTCACAAAATCACTGTATTCCTCAGATGCCCATACATACCGAAAGCGAACGGAATCCGTAGCAACGGTGAAATCAAATTCCAACACAGAGGCATCGAATCCTCCACCTCCTGTCGGATTCAGGGCGTTCAAATCGGGATCGCCCGAAACACCATTGCTGGCTCCGGCTCCTGTTGAATTGTTCGGACCGATCGCACTGGCCACACTTCCGGAAGTCAGCAATACGCCACTCGATAGGCCGACATTGCAAGGCCCGAGACAGTTGAATGTCCCTCGGGCAATTGTACTTCCGGAAAACGTGATATTGCTGGCATTTACCCCTGCACCCAGCAAAGTGGTTTGTACTAGACTGGTTGCTGTTGGTGCAGTGCTAACGGTAAGCTGCGCATAGGCACCATTTACCCTTAGAAGCAGAAGGGTAGTGCAAAGCAAGAAGAAATGTGGGCGCAGTGGCTTCAATGCAGTATGCGTGTCAATATCAAATATACGGAATCCGAACCGAATTGCCTGACTCTATATAACTGTCTGATTTCTACGAAATCTTTGGATTTCAGTTACGGAAGCCCGTGAATCTGTAATAAGTCTATTTCTTGAGCTTAATCAATTAAAAAAGGCCGGATTAACCGGCCTTTCAATCTAGTTTATGCAGGATTTACACCGACTCGGCCAGAATGACCACTTTATTGTCGAGCAATTCAACAACGCCCCCCTTCACATCGAAGCTGGTTTCACCTTGGGTGGTCTTGATTTTGACCGGACCATTCACAAGGGTGGAGACGATGGAGGCGTGGTTTTCAAGCATCTGGAAACGGCCTTTGCTGCCAGGTACCATGACTGAACTGACTTCGCCTTCAAATACCTTTCGGTCGGGAGTGATGATTTCGAGCTGCATGCGAGTACGATTCAGGTGTTCGGTGATTACTTGGCTTCAGCAAGCAGTTTCTTTCCTTTTTCAATTGCGTCCTCAATGTTTCCAACGAGGTTGAAAGCGGCTTCGGGATATTCATCTACTTCGCCGTTCAGAATCATCTTGAAGCCTTTGATGGTCTCTTCGATGGGAACAAGTACACCTTTCAAGCCGGTGAATTGCTCAGCTACGTGGAAGGGCTGCGACAGGAAGCGCTGTACACGACGTGCACGGTGTACCACTTGCTTGTCCTCGTCACTCAATTCGTCCATACCCAGGATCGCGATGATATCCTGAAGTTCCTTGTAGCGCTGCAGGATTTCCTTTACCGCCTGGGCTGTATTGTAGTGCTCATCGCCAACAACGGCTGCAGACAGAATGCGTGAGGTGGAGTCCAGGGGATCCACAGCAGGGTAGATGCCCAATTCGGCAATCTTACGGCTCAATACCGTGGTGGCATCCAAGTGACTGAAGGTCGTTGCAGGAGCAGGATCGGTCAAGTCATCAGCGGGTACATAAACGGCTTGCACCGAAGTGATAGAACCACGCTTGGTAGAGGTGATACGTTCCTGCATCAGTCCCATTTCAGTAGCCAGAGTAGGCTGGTAACCTACAGCCGAAGGCATCCGTCCGAGCAGAGCGGATACTTCAGACCCGGCCTGGGTGAAACGGAAGATGTTGTCGATGAAGAAGAGAATGTCGCGTCCGCCTGATTTCTCATCTCCATCACGGAAATATTCAGCAACGGTAAGTCCCGAGAGTGCCACACGTGCACGTGCACCGGGAGGCTCGTTCATCTGACCGAACACAAGCGTGGCCTGGCTTTGTGCAAGTTCTTTTAGGTCGACTTTGCTGAGATCCCAGTCGCCATTTTCCATGCTGTGACGGAAAGCTTCACCGTACTTGATTACGCCTGACTCGATCATCTCCCGCAGAAGGTCGTTTCCTTCACGGGTACGCTCACCCACACCCGCAAAAACGGAGAGGCCTGCATATCCTTTGGCAATGTTGTTGATCAGTTCCATGATCAGTACGGTTTTACCTACACCGGCACCACCGAACAGACCGATTTTACCACCCTTGGAGTAAGGCTCGAGCAGGTCGATTACCTTGATTCCGGTGAACAGGACTTCAGCTTCGGTCGAAAGGTCTTCGAATCTGGGAGCCTCACGGTGGATGGGGAGTCCACCTGCATTACTAACCGTGTTGATGCCGTCAATGGCTTCACCCACTACGTTAAACAGGCGTCCCTTGATCACGTCGCCGGTAGGCATGAGGATAGCACTTCCTGTAGCACGAACGGCCATGCCGCGCACCAGACCATCGGTCGAGTCCATAGCGATGGCACGAACAGTATCTTCACCGATGTGCTGCTGGCACTCCAACACGATTTTCTGGCCGTTGGGGCGGTCGATTTCAAGCGCTTCCAGGATGTTCGGGAGAACTGAGCCTTCGCCTTCGAAACTGATGTCGATGACCGGCCCGATGACCTGGACGATTTTTCCTGTATTCATGGGGTATTTCTTGGTTTTGAGGGTGCAAAAATAGCCAAAAAAGCGTTCTGAGCTCCGCATCGTGTACTTTTGCGCCCGGGAAGTTTCTCAACAATTTTCCTTGATTTGTTGATAATGAAGGATTTCCCGCAAAGACGTGATTGTTTGCAGAAAGTTAAGTGAGGTTCCCCGGCACGCTTATCCGGTGGTTACTGTGGGCACCTTCGATGGTGTTCATCTTGGCCATAGGGCCATTTTGGAACGGCTGCGCGTGATTGCGCAAGCGAACCACGGCCAGGTCGTTGTGCTGACTTTTCATCCCCATCCGCGAAAAGTACTTGGACCCGCAGGAACGCGTTTGTCGATGTTGAACACATTGGAGGAGCGCATCCGGCTTTTTGATTCCCTCGGAGTGGACGTGCTCGTTGTTTTGGAATTCACGCCTGCCTTTTCTGAAATCGGCTACGAGGCTTTCGTTCGCGATTACCTGGTAGGTGGGCTGGGTATTAAAATGCTGGTCATCGGATATGACCACCAGTTTGGGCACCGCCGGCAGGGCGGAATGCAGGCACTTAGTCAACTCGCGCCCACGCTTGGTTTCGAGTTGGAGGAAATTCCGGAGCAGGATATCGATGCCATAGCGGTCAGTTCTACGCGGATCCGGACGGCCTTGCTGAATGCAGAAGTTGAACTCGCCCGAAATTTACTGGGATACGCATATACGCTTGAGGGTACGGTCGTACAGGGTAGGCAAATCGGCAGGACTATCGGTTTTCCGACGGCCAATCTGGCTATTGCTGACCCGGATAAACTCATTCCGGCCAACGGAGTTTACGCGGTCTGGGTCGAATGCGAAGGGCAGCGGCACAAAGGGGCGATGAGCATTGGTCACCGCCCAACGTTTGATGCGGGAGAGCGTAGCGTCGAAGTGTACCTGTTGCATTTCAACGGTGATTTGTACGGAAAATCCTTGCGTGTTGAATGCATGCATCATCTGAGGCCCGAGCTCAAATTCGATTCTGTGGATGATCTGGTTCGTCAAATGCAACAAGATTGCCTCAAGGCGGATCAACTCCTTGCGGATTAATCGAGTGGTTTACTGCCACACTTACTGTATTTTCGTCAGCAAATGATCCGGCTTCTCATTCTTGTTTGCTGTTTTTTGGGCATGGTTACCCCCATGAGCGTAATGGCCCAGGATCCCGATTCAGCTCCCGACACGAGCAAAGCTTTATTTAAGGTCTATAGGAGTTATGGTGAAGGTCTTCTCAATCCCGACTCGGTCTTTGTGCTTGATTTAAGTAAGCAAAAACGTAAAACCCTGCCCGACGAGGTGAGGCAGTTTCGGAACTTACAGGAATTGCGCCTTTCCCGAAATTCCCTGAGTGAACTGCCCGATTGGATCGGCGAACTTACACACTTGCGGAAACTGGATGTGTCAAACAACAAGCTCACTTCAATTCCCGTCTCCATTGGCTTGCTGGATAAACTAGAATTTCTGGGACTGAACCGGAACCTGATTCGGGAGCTTCCAGTGGAAATCGGTGGGCTTGTGAGTTTGCAGGTTCTTGAGATGTGGGACAACGAACTTGAAGTTGTACCCGATGAACTGAAAAAACTTCATGCATTGAAGGTGTTCGAATTGCGAGGTATCCTGTTTTCACAACGCGATCAAGAGCGAATCAGGTCACTGGTCCCTGATGCAGATGTGTTTTTTTCGCCACCCTGCAACTGTAAAAACTGATTGCATCCGGTCATTCCCTTATGAGCCAGTTGAATTCCGAACGTGCACAATCGCCTCTCAGTTTGGCATTTGGTCGTGTGAAAGGCGATTCGGCATCGATGGTTTCATTGTCCATCATCGCCCTGTGTGTACTTGTTGCCCTGGGATGTTATTTGCTTGCTCCTGACAATTCACCATCTGCCAACCGCATGAACATCACCTGCGCGATGCAGGCTCCCGGTACTCGAATCACTTATCTGATTGTGCCCGACAAGCAAGTCGAACACACCTCTTGGTTGGAGTCCTGTGTGAGTGGTTTTTCGCCGGAGGGGAAGTGGGTGCCTGTGCAGGATTGGACGCTTGGTTTGGATAGCGTTCGCTATACAATGTACAGTGGGGATCCCGACTGGCCCGGTGAGTCGGAGGCCCTTCATCGCAAGGCCTGGCCAACGTTTAGGGACAAAGAAGATTTTTCAGCACGTTGGATCGTAAGCCAAACACATTGGCTAGGGACAGACAGGTATGGACGAGATCTGCTCAGCCGCATGTTGGTGGCTGCACGCGTTTCTGTATCGGTCGGATTTATTGCTGTGGGTATTTCGCTGTTAATCGGAGTCCTGTTGGGGGCTATTGCAGGGTATTACCGCGGAACAACCGACAAGATCATCCAGTGGTTCATCAATGTGGTTTGGTCCATACCAACCTTACTGCTCGTTGTAGCGATTACGCTGGCGCTGGGAAAAGGGCTTGTGCAGGTCTTTGTTGCTGTCGGACTCACCATGTGGGTTGAAGTAGCACGTATTGTGCGCGGTCAGGTGTTTTCCTTGAGGGAGCAACAATACATAGAGGCTGGAAAGGCGCTTGGCTTCAGCAATGCACGCATCATTCTGAGGCATGTCTTGCCCAATGTCGCTGGCCCCGTCATTGTTGTGGCTGCATCCAACTTCGCCTCCGCTATTCTTCTCGAAGCTGGTCTCAGTTTTCTCGGTTTGGGCGTACAGCCTCCCGCTCCCAGTTGGGGTATGATGATCAAGGAAAACTATTCTGCGATTGTTATCGGGGCGCCCTGGCTGGCTGTTGTGCCGGGGACAGCCATTGCTGTATTGGTGCTTAGTTTCACCTTACTGGGCAATGGCCTTCGTGATGCATTCGATACGAGAGCCTGATTTCGTTGCTCTAACTTATAAAACAGAAAAGCCGTCCAGAGGACGGCCTTCCTGAATATGTATTGAAGTGGATTACTTCAGGTGCTTGTTTACAAGCTTGGTCATTTCGAACATGGAAACCTGAGCTTTTCCACCGAATACGCTCTTCAGAGCATCGTTGGCGTTGATCATGCGCTTGTTCTTGCTGTCCTGAAGACCGTGCTTCTTGATGTAAGCCCAAATCTTCTTTACCACTTCAGTGCGGGGCATTGAACCGGCACCAACTACTGCTGCGAGAGCAGGGCTGGGGGTCATTGCCTTCATGAATGCAGCATTCGGAGTGCGCTTCACTTTAGCTTTTTTTACGGCCTTCTTGGCGGCTTTCTTCGGAGCGGCCTTCTTGGCTGCCTTCTTCGGAGCGGCCTTCTTCGCGGCCTTCTTCGCAGGTTTTGCTTTTTTGGTTGCCATTGTGTTTGATTGTTGTTGTTGAGTGGTGCTAATTTATTTCACTTGCAGGAGAGCGGTCACCTTTGCAGAGGAATTTATCAACAATCCCACTGCGGTTTCAGAGGGAGAATCGACCTCGTTTCAGAGGGAGGATTCCGGGCTGTGCTTGTGTTTAACTAAATTACAACTAAAATCCTGTATTTACAGAGAGGAAATCAGCCTTGATCCACGCTGCATAGCAGGAGTAGCCGCGCTTCACTTACGAGCCCTTTTTGCAGTAATTCCCGAGCAGCCAGGTGCAGCGCAGTTGTTGAATTCTCAACATCACCCCGAATTGCATCGAGGAGACTTTTCACTTCTTCGCGCTCTGTGTACACCTGTATTTCTTCTGCTGAAGGGAGATTTTCTGTGTTGCCGAGCAGGCCGAGGTCGTTTCCTGTGAGCACATGACTCAATCGGATTGAATCAGGAAGGCTGTCTACGCCGATGCCGAGTGTAGTCAGGGGTTTCGGAACAGTAAAGAGGCCTTTTGATGCTCTTGTGTACCAGTCGCCTCCGAGCCGCGCCACCTGGTCGATTTTATAGGGATCGATCTGGCCATGCTGATCCAGTACATCTTCATTGATGTGCATAGCGAGGATTTCGCACACCACTAGATTGCCAGCACCACCACGTTCTCCAGTACGTATGATGTCCTTCACCTTGCATTCGATTTGAGCGGGGGACTCCAGAACCCGTGGTGGGCGCACAAGGCTCGATTCAAGCATGGTGAAACCGGCCTTCACGAACTCGTTTACGCCTTTGGGATACTCACTGCTGGCCAGCGACATTTGCTGAACCATCGCATAGCTTACAATGTTGATGACGGCCTCGTCGACCTCCTGTACATTTTCGAGTGTGTGTTTTGTGGCTCCATCCCGGCCGCGTAGTGCAGGACTAAACACCAGCAGAGGCGGATTCGCCCCGAAGGCATTGAAGAAGCTGTATGGGCTCAAATTGACCTGACCCGACTTGTCCGTGGTGCTAACGAAGGCGATGGGCCGTGGAGCAATTGCTCCCAACATCATTTTGTGAACGTCCTGCGTTTTCAGTTCGCCGGGTATCAGGGTTCTAAAGGACATGGTCTTAGCAGTTTGATTCCGGCAAAATTCCGAAAGGAATAGGGAAATAAGCAGGGGAGAGGAGCCCAAAAGATTGCTACTTTTGCACCGCCGCCAGGAAACCCGGGTGGTTGTTCTTTCAGGGTGTGACCCGGCTTCTTGTTTGTTCAGCGCATGTGGCGTAATTGGTAGCCGCGCCAGACTTAGGATCTGGTGCCGAGAGGCGTGGGGGTTCGAGTCCCTCCATGCGCACAAATAATGCAGAATGCCGGTCTCACTCGTTTGTAGTTCAGTTAAGCAATCATTCAGATGAATATCGTTCAGGAAAACATCGATTCCCTCAATGCCGTCTTGCGTGTGCAGTTGAAGCCCGAGGATTACAAACCTAAGGTGGATGAGGCCATCCGTAAATACAAGAAAAAGGTGAATATGCCCGGCTTCAGGCCCGGTCATGTTCCTGAAAGTCTCGTACGTAAGATGTACGGAAAATCGGTCCTTGTCGATGAGTTGAATCGACTGGTTGCCGATTCTGTCGACCGATTCATTCAGGATAACAACCTAAAGGTACTCGGGAATCCCCTGCCAAAGCCCGAAAATGATTTCGAACCTGATTGGGATAAACCCTCCGATTTCGAGTTTGCCTTTGATATGGCTCTGGCTCCACCGGTCGATCTAAGCCTTCCACCTTCACATACGTTCACCGACTATCAGATCTCAGTTGACGATGCCGCAGTTGATACGGAAGTCGACAAACTCTCCCGTCGCTTCGGTAACTATACGAGTCCGGAAACTACGGATAGCGAGTGTTCTGTGTATGGAACCATCGAGGAGCTCGGTGCCGATGCTCAGCCGAAGGAAGGGGGATTGAAGAATCAGGCCTTCATGTTGCTGTCCAAGATTACCAACCAAGAGGCGCATGCACGTTTCATCGGGATTGGCAATGGCGCCCAAGTGACTTTCAATCCGGTTGCGGATATTGCTTCAGATGAAGAGGTTCGTTACCTGATTGGTTTGCGTGAAGGTGACCTGTCGTCGCACAGCGGTGATTTCCGCTTCAGCCTCGAACGCATTAACAAGGTTCAACCTGCAGCACTTGAGCAGGCGTTGTTCGATCAAGTGTACGGTGAGGGTACAGTCAGCGACGAGTCCGGGTTCCGTCAAAAAATCAGCGATGAAATCGCCCAGGGGTACAAGTACGAATCTGAAAATGCGCTCAGGCATGAGATGGAAGATGTTCTCCTTGCTGCTGCAGACCTGAAGCTTCCGGATGAATTCCTGAAGCGTTGGCTCAAACACAGCAACGAAAAAATCACCGACGAACAGTTGGCCAGTGAATACCACCAGTACGCCCGCGACCTGAAATGGAGGCTCATCGAAAACAAGGTCTATGCTGACCAAAATATGGAAATCCAGCAGGATGAGGTCGAGCGCTACGCACGAAACATGATTATCGACCAATACCTGCGCTACGGACAGGCACACATGCTCTCCGATGACAAGTTGCAGGAGTTGGTGAAACGCTATCTCTCAAATGCCGAGTCGGTACAACGGGTGGTTGAGAACCTGAGCGGACGTAAGGTTTTTGAATACCTTTCCGGCATTGTCAATAAGCAGGTTCATCAGGTCACACACAGTGAATTCACCGATATCATGAGCCGCCATCACCACGAACACCATCAACACTGATTATACCCACTCACACCTCGCTTCAACACATGGACTTCAGAAAAGAATTTACCAAGTATGCGGTCAAGCACCGCGGAATGAGCAGCCTCGGCGTTGACCAGTACATCAGTTCTGTACATGCTGATTACATTTCACCTACCATTATCGAGGAACGTCAGTTGAACGTGGCCCAGATGGACGTGTTCTCCCGTCTGATGATGGATCGCATCATCTTCTTGGGTGTGCCCATCAATGATTATGTGGCCAATATCATTCAAGCTCAACTGCTCTTTCTCGAAAGTTCAGACGCCAAGCGTGACATCACCATTTACATTAACAGCCCTGGTGGATCGGTCTATGCCGGTCTGGGTATTTATGATACGATGCAATGGATCCAGCCCGATGTGGGCATCGTTTGCACCGGAATGGCTGCTTCAATGGCTGCGGTGTTGTTGTGCGCTGGTACCCGTGGTAAGCGTAGTGCGCTGAAGCATAGCCGTGTGATGATTCACCAGCCGATGGGCGGTGCAGAAGGCCAGGCTTCAGATATAGAAATCACGGCCCGCGAAATCCAGAAACTGAAGAAGGAGCTCTACGAAATCATTTCTCAGCACAGTGGAAAGGATTACGAGCAGGTATGGAAGGACTCCGACCGCGATTACTGGATGACGGCACAGGAAGCTAAGGATTACGGCATGATTGACGAAGTCCTCTTCAAGACGAAAAACGCAGCCAAATAAAATTTCGGGATGCCGGCAGGATGAACTCCTGCCGGTTCCGATTCATACCGGATAACACTCCACTTCCGTGAAGCAAAAACAGGATAACATCGTTTGTTCCTTCTGCGGCCGCGACAAGAGTCAGGCCAATGTGCTTATTGCTGGCATAAGTGGTCACATCTGTGAGCAATGTGTCGCACAGGCGCAAACGATTATCAGCGAGGAGACGGACCAAAAGCTGAAGTCCAGCATCGGCACCCCGCTTACCTTGCCGAAGCCTGCTGAAATCCGGAAGTTTCTGGATGAATACGTGATAGGTCAGGAACATGCGAAAAAAGTTCTGCACCATTGCCAAGTTGCTGAAGGTTCCTTTTTGCATTGCCGATGCGACTGTACTTACAGAAGCCGGTTATGTCGGAGAAGATGTTGAACACGTATTGGCCCGTTTGCTCCAGGCCGCCGATTACGATGTTGCTGCTGCCGAGCGCGGAATCGTGTTCATCGATGAAATCGATAAGATTGCACGAAAGGGCGACAATCCGTCCATCACCCGCGATGTTTCAGGTGAAGGCGTACAGCAGGGGCTATTGAAGATGCTCGAGAGTTCGGTGGTCAATGTTCCACCTCAAGGCGGACGCAAGCACCCCGAGCAAAAACTCATTCCGCTCAATACGCAGAATATCCTGTTCGTGTGTGGAGGAGCATTTGATGGCATCGACAAGATCATCCGCCGCCGCCTACAGGCCAATGCCATCGGGTATGGCAAAAAGGACGGATCGGAGGTTGATCAGGAGAATGTTGTACGTTATGTCAGTCCTGCCGATTTGAAGACGTTCGGATTGATTCCGGAATTGATCGGTCGACTGCCGGTCATCACCCATCTCATGCCTTTGGATAAAGCTGCATTGCGCCGCATCCTGACCGAACCCAAAAATGCACTCACCCGGCAGTACGAAAAGCTGTTCGACCTCGAAGGCGTAAAGCTTTCGTTTTCCGATGAGGTGTTGGACCATATCGTTGAGAAGGCCATCGAGTTCAAGTTGGGCGCCAGGGGGCTGCGCAGCATCTGCGAGGCCATCATGCTTGATGCGATGTTTGAACTACCGGGCTCAAAATCCGTGAAGGAATTCAGGGTGACACTCGAGTATGCCATTGAAAAGCTGAATCAGTCGAGCATTCAGCAGTTACGGGTAGCCTGATTACTCTGACTTTATCCTGGTGTAGTACTCAAAGGCACAGGAGAAGGCGTTTTTCTCATCAGCAGGCATTTCTTCTCTCGAGCGCAATTCCCATTCACCGGCGTTGAACTCCGGAAAAAACGTATCGGCATCGGCAAGGGTATCTACACGTGTTAGATATAGTTCATCGGCTTTGTCGATTGCAAGCCTGTAAATTTCCGCTCCGCCAATGACAAATGCCTTCTGTTCACCTTTGCAGCTGGACAAGGCTTCATCCAGGCTTGCCATGATCTCACAACCTACCGGTGCCGTACTTTGCCCCCGGCTCAAAACAATATTTCTCCTGTTCGGAAGTGCCCTTCCAATGGATTCATGGGTTTTTCTTCCCATGATTACGGTATGACCGGTCGTAAGCGATTTGAAATGTTTCAGATCGGCAGGGAGATGCCAAAGCAACTGATTGTCTTTGCCAATTCCGCCGCTGCGGTCAATGGCAACAATAAGTGAAAGAATCATAGAGCGTTCTCCGTTGGTGTACAAAAGTAAGCAAGCAGATGTCCAAATGCGGTTGATTAAACAACGGTATCAATCGTGGCATCAAAGCTTGAATTTGGTGATAATTTCTTAACATAGCATCTTCTACCTGAACAGATGAACGGAATAAAAAGCCTTCACAATATTCTTCTCGCTTTTATGCTCATAACGCTCTCGTCATGCGACAAGGAGCCTGGCGATGGCGGAAGCTCTGAAATACGCGGCACCGTCGTCCAGCGCGATTACATTCTTTTCCCCGGGATTTATACCGATGGTCCTGCCCAGGAACTAGACGTGTATATCTGCTACGGAACCGATGACAATGCCGTTGATGATCGCACGCGAACCAGTTTCGATGGTTCGTTCAAGTTTTCAGGCTTGCGAAAAGGGGATTACCGCATCTTCATCTACACGGAGGATACGGCACTGACCAATTACGGAAATCAAGTTCCGGTGCAGGTTGACGCGCGTATCGATAAAAATCACAGCGAGCGTAACCTGGGAGTCCTGATGACTCATGCGCTTTGAGGAAAATGGAACCAGGAAACGGATTTCAGTCGTTTGTGGGAGTTAGTCTGCGGGAAATGGATTCCGTAGCACTGATCAATCGCATCGATACCAAATTCGTATTTCCCCACTCCAGGCTTGAAGACGTGCTATCGGGTATGGAGTCAAGGTACAGCGTACTTGAGATTGATGGTGTTCGTGTGCATCCCTACGATACAGTGTATTTCGATGATGCTGTGCTTGGTTTATACCTTGCTCATCACAACGGCCGGGCTAACAGGTTAAAGCTTAGGTTGCGACACTATGGTAAATCGGATGTAGCATTCATGGAAGTGAAGCGAAAGACGAATACGGGCAGGACCATCAAGTCGCGGAAGCGCACCAGTCTTCCACAACGCCGGCTCACCGAGGCGCAGAGGGTGTTTTTTAATAATCAAACAGGTGCAATCGGGGATACTTGGCGTTTCTCTATGCAAATCCGATTTAATCGTGTGACTTTTGTATCGTTCAATCCTTCCGAGCGTGTCACGCTCGACTTTAGCCTCGAAGCGCAAGACGAAACCGGTAACGTGCAATTCCCCGGATTGGTCATTGCTGAGGTGAAACAAGGTGGAAAGGCAAACTCCGCATTTTTATCGCGCATGCATGAATTGAAGATCCGGCCTTTTTCCGTTTCAAAATATTGCCTGGGCATCAGTGCGCTCAGAAACGACATCAAGAAAAATAACTTCTTGCCGCAGCACCGTATGCTGAAGGCTCTATTACCCCAATTAAACCATGGAACTCTTTGACAAGCTTGGAGAAAAATTCTTTCTCCGCCTACTGATAGATCTTTTTAGCGTAGCACTGATTGTTCGTGCGATATACTTGCCGAATTACAGAAAGCGTGATCACATGTTCACGTTTTTCATGTTCAATCTTGTCATTTACATCATTTCCTACTTGTTGAGCAAGGTTGACATGTCATTCGGTGCTGCGTTCGGACTGTTCGCAGTGTTCTCCCTCTTACGCTACCGAACAGAAAACATTTCAGAAAAAGACATGACCTATCTGTTGCTTTTCATTGCAATGGGGCTGGTCAATGCCACAGTAAAAGGAACCTATTTCGAATCCTTTCTAATCAACGGAATCCTCGTTCTTGCTGCATGGATCCTTGATGGTAATGTGCTCATCCGGAATGAAAAGACACAGCTGCTCCAATACGAGCGGATTGAAAACATCCATGAAAATAAACGCGAGGAATTGCTGGAAGATTTACGCGCACGAACCGGCTTGGATATTCACAAAGTGTCTGTGGTGCATATCGATTTCATCCGCGATAGTGCCGAGCTGAAGATCTATTATTACTGATGGCATTGACATTCCGTATCTGTTCGATCCTTGTTGTGTGCGTGTTTACCGCAGGAGCTTTGCATGGACAGACTTACAGCCAAGGACAATACTGGTGTTCAATCACAGCGGAGGGAAATCTTCCGGGGCCGTACAAAGCGGCTTTGCAGGTAGAATCGCGGACAGATCTTTCCGAGCGAATGCTGGTGAATCTGTTTGCCAACTTATCTGTTCAACGTGAATGGAGTGATTATATCAGTACCGAACTCCACTACAGGGTTATGGTGAGGGATCCCGGTACCGATGCGGAGAAGGCTCAACGGCTCATGTTGGATTTGACCGGTGTAAAACCGATCGGTAAAACAACTGTGTCTTTGCGGTTTCGGCTCGGACAGGAGGATGAGGCGGGTGCTGATGCAGATGGTTTTTTTGTTTCGGGAGGTTCTGCCGTTTTCAGACAGAAACTTTCTGTTAAGCGTGACATCGGACGCGCTCAGCTATCGCTCAGTGTGGAGCAATTCGAGACCATTAACCGATCCGGATTCAATCCCGATCAGTTGCGCGTAGTTCTGGGTTCTGAATTCAAAGTCTCGAAACGCCAGCGGATTTCCGTTTTTCTCATGTCGCAGCACCTGGCATCTGGGACAAACCGGCTGAACTTCGGTACAGGTTATACGTACCGCTTCAAATCGCTTAAGCGAAAAAAGTCGGAACAGTAAAACGGATCCCTTTCGGAAACCGTTTGAATCAGGTGTGTATCGCCAATCAGTGTCTTACGATCAGTTTTTTGACCGTTTCACCACAGCGGATCAGGTAAACCCCAGCACTCCAGCTTTGTGTATCGAAACTCTGGTAGGGCAGAAATCTGCGTCGCTCAATAAGTTGTCCCATGGCATCGAGTACATCCAGATCACGTTCCTGTCTATCGCGGATTTGTACCTGAACCAAATCGTTGGCCGGATTGGGATATATGCTAAGTTGAGCCGGAATACTGAATTCCTCTTCCAATAGGGACGAGGTGTTGTTGTTGGCCGAAAAGGTGTGTGGCTGAATGACGAAGTATCCTGTCCCATTCGGGTTACGAGCCAATCCGAGGTTAGCGGTTTGTTGTCCCCAGGTTAGCGAGTCAACAATTGCCGATGCAGGATCAAGGAGGTAAAGCACTTCTCCTGTGCCCGATAATTTGAAGTTTGCATGGAAAGGTCCTTGGCTGCTGTCTTCGTCTGCCCAGATGATCAGGTAATCGTCAGGTTGAATGATTGTTCCTGCAGGAATCGGCCATTTGTCGAGATTCAGGGTGTTGTCGGTCAAGTAGTAACCACTGACATCCACCGGTACGGATGATTTGTTGTATAACTCAATCCAGTCGTCATACTCGCCAAAGTTGTCGGCAACCGTGCTGATATTGGTAGCCATAATTTCATTGATAACCACCTCTGAGGCGGCAGAGCTCTGCGGTGCTACGGTATAAACAAACACGTTGTGTTCGGCACCTTCCGGTAGGTAACGAACACTTTTAGCCGTGTTTGCCGCCACTGCAGCAACGTAAAATCGAACCGGTGTTCCTGCAGCATAAGCTGGAATCAGTGCAGCATAAATTCCATCTGATGCCAGGCTGTCGTCATGTAGACCATCATCGTACATCGGAGTTTTCAGGAATTTTCCAGCGAGCCCGGGGCAAAAATAGAGCTGCACATTATCGATGCCGTTTGCGGAGCTGACTGTAGCTCGGATGTTGACCAATTGCTGATCGTTCGGTTGTGCAAATTCCACGCCTCCGGCGTAATAAGAGGCTTGTGAAATCACTGGCGCAATTGCCTGTATTTCGGTATTGCTGTTCAGGAAATTCTTTCGGGTTGTTACAAAGTTCTTTAGTACCTGCACCTCGTTCGACCATTGGGTGTATGTATACATTTTCTTGGGGTCATTCTGGACGACGGTGTCAACCAGGCTACGGAAAGCATTGAAGGTTGAATTGGTGAGCGCAGTGTCGAATTCTTCGGTAATTATTGTCCGCATGTGTGCCAGATAGCGCTGCCGGAGGGAGGGTACATTCAGGAGTTTGTTCAGCAGAGGATAGTTCACATTCGTAGCATTGTAGAACACGCCCCATGTGGTGGCGGGGGTAGGCTCCAAGGCTGAGTTTCCATCGTATTCATGCGGTACCATTCTTCCGCTTACTTCGTCGAAGTATACATAGTAATCCATTTTGCCTTTGAACACATAGCTGTCATCATCGGTCCAGGCAAGTTCCGAGGCCAGATACCACAAGGTGCGGTCCAGATCGAGGTAGTTGGCGAGTGTATCTTCAAGCGCCACAATCGGAGTGTTATTCAATTTGTCGCAAAGCCTCACAAGGTATGACCAGGGTTGTACAAAACTGTTGGATTCTTTCAGCGTGTAATAGGTCTTGTATATGGTTGTGTCTGGAGACAAATAATTCAGTCCTGCTGTGCCATCTCCCCATCCGCCGCCGCCGCCACCGGATCCGGCAGGTCGGTCGGCCCTCCACCAGATTCCATCATTGCTGAAGTACCATTCTTCCAGAAAGTCTTTGTTGAGTTGCTGCACGTTCGAATACAACCCCCAGTTACCGCCGTTCAAGTATAATTTCACAAAGCTGGTTCTTGCGGTCGGACAGTGCTTCTTGATCATGCTTGTGTAGAACACTTCGCGCATCATCGAAGGGTCTTGCGCAGCATTGTTCAGTTTGAGTGTGCTGTAACCGTTGAAATCAGCTCCTGGTCTCCAAAAATCAAGTTCAATTTTGAAGGATTTTTTCTGGGATGTACCGGTGTTGTATGAGGTGTTTCCGCGAAAACGGACTCCGGCACTGTCGAAGCTCATGCCATCAATCGTGACTGTGCCTGGTAAATACGTTTTTGAGGCGTAGTTGTTGGTTAACTGGGTCCAGAACGTCGGTGAAGCAAAGGTGATATCGACTCTACGAATCAGCGATTGATCGTAGTAGCCTGTGTTCGGTAAATCGCCGGTCAGTAGCATGCGTCCGTCTGGACTGAAATGCATGTGATCCGGTAATTGCTGGGCTAAGGACGTACCAGTAATGAAATAAGCCGTGGTGAATACCACCAGGTAACGCAAGAACTGATGCATAATTCGGAGTTAGGGATTGGACTCAAATTGGAGTCCGGTAGATACACTTGGTTTAACTTGCAAGTTAAATCAATTTATTTCCCGGTCACCACGGGGTTTTCGATTGCATAGCTGATTTGCATCAGGTGATGTTGTCCATGCCATGCGTAAAGCCTAATCATGTCAACCAAAGTCACACGCCTTCCATTCTCCGGATGATGCATGGCGCGGGGCAGAAATTCAGCAGGTTTCTTCAGGCACTCCAGCAACAGGCCCGACCAGCGCTGGTGGACTCCAAGTAAAATGATCACACTCGATTCGAGTGGGAATTCTATCTCAGGTGTTTGTGCCCAGGCTTCGTGATCAAAAGGCTGGATGGTGTCGGCATCGGCTGTGACCAAATGCTTGGTGCGTAAAAACGCATTGAGGTGCGCATCGGCCAAGTGGTGTACCAATTGGTTGATGGTCCATCCGCCTTCGCGGTAGGCGTGGTGGCGGTTCTGATCATCAACCTGTTTAAGTACGCGGGCCAGTTCATCCGGAAACCGCTGGATGGCCAATATGTCGTTCAGCAGGTCTTCCAGCGAAGCGCTTGCTTCCCAGTCGAATCTCGGTAAGTGCAGAGGACTACTCATGATGATTAAACGGCGACCGGAGCTTTGATTGCAGGATGAGGATCATAGTCCGCGATGCTGATGTCCTCAAATCGGAAATCGAAGAGGTTTTTTACTTCTGGGTTGAGTAACAGTTTTGGCAGAGGACGCGGCTCGCGACTCAGTTGAAGCTGCACCTGTTCCATGTGGTTGGTGTAGATGTGGACATCCCCCAGCGTGTGTATGAAATCTCCTGGCTGAAGGCCGCATACTTGCGCAATCATGTGTGTCAGCAAAGCGTAGGAGGCGATGTTAAAGGGAACACCGAGGAACAAATCCGCACTGCGTTGGTACAATTGACAACTCAATTTTCCTTCAGCAACATAAAACTGGAACAACAGGTGGCAAGGCGGAAGTGCCATGTTTTCGATTTCCCCAACGTTCCATGCACTCACAATCAATCTCCGCGAGTCGGGATTCGTTTTTATCTGATGGATCAGGTTGCTGATCTGGTCGATGTGTCGGCCGTCGGGTGTCGGCCACGAACGCCATTGTTTGCCATATACCGGTCCGAGTTCTCCGTTTGCATCAGCCCATTCATCCCAAATGCTGACTCCGTTTTCACGCAAGTAGGCGATATTGGTTTCTCCTTTCAGAAACCAAAGTAGTTCGTGAACGATGGATCGGGTATGCAGCTTTTTCGTAGTCAGTAGCGGGAAGCCTTCGCTGAGCGCACAGCGGAACTGGTAACCGAACACACTGATCGTGCCGGTACCGGTCCGGTCTTCTTTTCTGACACCGTACTCCAAAACGTGCCGCATCAGGTCATGGTATTGTTTCATGTTGAGGCTTTCCGCAAAAATAGGAAAGGGGAATGCCCGATGGAACCCATTTTATCCACCAATTTGGACACCTGTGTGGATGATCCGCATCTTTGTATGAATGAAAGCAGCCAGCATCCTACCGATTCTTGTTACCACTGCCCTGATCATGCTGTTCACATCCTGTGCCGACGAGGACTTTCAGGACCCGAACGCTGATCCCCGTGAGAAATTTCTGGGTGCATGGGTTTGTAAAGAGACCATTGGCAGTGCAGCACCTCAGACCTTCACGATTTATTTTACAAGCTATGGCAGCACCGACACCGTAAGAATTTCCAATTTCTCCGGCTACGGTAACACGGCAGTTGCGTATGCGCTGGTTTCTGGTAATAGTTTGCAAATCCCCCAACAGCAAATCGGCGTTACCAACATACCTGTTCAGGGTTCCGGTACATTTTCTTCGCAAGGAGGAAATGAGCGGATTGATATGACGTACCTGACAGACGGAAACAACGCTACCGCACTTTGTACGCGGTAATTACGATAGCCTGAAAAAACATTAGAACCGAATCAATCCGGTTCTCCGGCCACCTGGTCCGCATCAAGAACAATCATCCTGACGGAATCGACACTGTGTTTGAACCGTTTAAGTACGATGAATTCGTAGCCACCAAATTGTTTTTTCTCGTTCACAGCCGGTATCCGACCGTATATGGTATTCAATAAACCGGATACTGTGTCGTATGAGGGATCCTCCGGAAGGGAGATAGGCAGGTAATCGTTCACATCGCCGATGGAAGCCGATGCACTGACGATGAACTCTGTTTCACTTTTCTTTTCGACTACCGGTTTTTCGTCATCGTACTCGTCCTGGATGTCGCCCACGAGTTCCTCAATGATGTCTTCCATGGTTACGATTCCTGCAGTTCCGCCAAATTCATTCGTAACGATGGCCATCTGGATGTGCTGCGTTTGAAATTCACGCAGGAGCTCGTTGATGCGTTTGTTGATGGGGACGAAATAGGCTGGACGGATCAGGTAATCAACACCCTTGAATTCCTTCTCATAAAAGGCCTTGATGAGATCCTTGGTATAAATGAGACCAATGATGTTATCAAGCGAGTCTTTGTAAACCGGCATTCGCGAATAACCCTCGTCGATCACTAGGCGGATAACCTCTTGTTTTGTACTCTCGACGTCAACGGCGGAAACTTTGTTCCGGGGGATGAGAATCTGCCTCACCACACGATCGTCGAACTCAAATACGTTCTGGATCAGTTCGTGCTCGGAAGGTTTGATGGCGCCACCCTCTTCTGATTCGGTAAGTAGCATCCGAATTTCCTCCTCGCTGTGGATTTCGCTGGTGTCATTGCCTTGAAGGCCGAGCATCCGCAGAATGGCATTGGATAAGCCGTTCAAAACCCAGATGAAGGGTGAGAAAAGCAAGTAGAATCCGCGTAGAGGAACAGAAACGTATAAGGTGTAGGCAAGAGGATTCCGGATGGCGGCCGTTTTGGGTACCTGCTCGCCGAGAACGATGTGCAGTACAGTAATGAGTACGAAAGCGATCACTACTGAAATCTGATGGAGCGCCACTTCGGTCAGCGTTAAACCGAAATAGGTCGTGAATTGGCTTACCATGTTGGCCACGACCGGTTCTCCGATCCATCCAAGGGCAAGGCTTGCCAGTGTGATACCCAATTGGCAGGCACTCAGGTAACCGTCAAGGTGGTTGAGGATGTGGCTGGAGATTTTTGCAACGGAATTGCCCTGATTCGCTTTCAGTTCGACCTGAGAAAGTCGCACTTTGACGATGGCGAATTCGGCAGCGACAAAAAATCCGTTGAGAAAGACCAGCAGTACGGTCAGAAATAGGTCAGCGAGCATGCAGTGGATTCAGAATCCGGTAACAAAGATAGTCTGAAACCGTGGCGCAGGCTTCAGTCTTTTTTAAGTATTCAACAATCAAGCTTAGCTGAGCTTGGGGTTGTTGTGGTGTCGATTTGCATCCCGTCCTGTTTTCTTTTCGAGGTTTCGCGTGAAAGCGGAATTGAGGTCGGTCCCGGTCTGATTGGCCAGACAGATAAGTACGAACAGCACATCGGCCATTTCATCACCCAGATCGGTTTGTTCCTCTCCTGCCTTGAAGGACTGTTCTCCGAATCGCCGCGCGATGATACGTGCCAGTTCGCCCACCTCCTCAGTGAGTAATGCCATGTTGGTGAGTTCGCTGAAATAGCGCACGCCGTGGGTTTTGATCCACTCGTCGACTTTCGCTTGTGCTGCTTGTAGGGTAAATTGCTCTTGGCTCATGGCTGGTTGGCATTTGGGTTTACTCTTTTGCTTTTGAATCCATCCAAATGGTGACGGGTCCATTATTGACCAGTTCTACCTGCATGTCGGCGCCGAATGTTCCAGTGGTCACCGACTTCCCGAGCGACTGAGTGAGTTTTTGGATGAAGGTGGTATAAAGCGGAATAGCCTGCTCGGGTCTGGCTGCGGCAATGTAGCTTGGCCGGTTTCCTTTCCGTGTGGAAGCGTGCAAGGTAAACTGGCTTATAAGCAGGATATCGCCACCTGATTCGAGAATTGAGCGGTTCATGATACCGGTATCATCGGGGAAGATCCGAAGTTGTACGGTTTTTTGCACCAGCCAATCGATGTCCGATTCTGAATCGTCGTGGCCTATCCCAAGGAGAATAACCATCCCGGCTCCCGATGTTCTTCGTTCGGTTCCGTCAATGACTACGGCACTTTTACTGCAACGTTGAATCAGGATTCGCATAGCCTCAGCGGTATATATCTTCGTTGTGCAGCATACTGAGGTAGTTCGCGTAGCGCTCTGCCGAAATGTGGCCGGCATCGAGGGCCGATTTTACTGCACAGTCCTTTTCGTTTTCATGCAGGCAATCGTTGAACCGGCATTGACCCAGCAATTGACGGAACTCGGTGAAGTAGTGTCCGATTTCCTGGGGTTTGAAATCGATATTTACGAATTCGCGGATGCCAGGAGTGTCGATCAGGTATCCACCAAGGCTTAGCGGATGCATCTCTGCAAAGGTGGTTGTGTGTTTCCCCTTAAGGTGTTGTTCGGAAAGTGCACCTGTACGCAACTGAAGTTGTGGCTCCAGCGCATTGATAAGACTTGATTTCCCAACGCCCGAGTGTCCGCATAGCAGATTGACCTTACCTCGGAAAAACTCACGAAGGTCTTCTATCCCTTCGCCGCTGATGGCAGAAGCCCGGATGCAGGGATATCCGAGAGGTGCGTATAGTGCTTCGATTTCAGAGGTGAATTTTTCCAGTTCGCCGGTGAACAAGTCGCTTTTGTTCAGGACGATGCCCGCGGGTATACGAAAGGACTCGGCCGCGGCCAAAAAACGGTCGATGAATCCGGTAGAGGTTCGTGGAAATGCCGGCGTCGCAACTAGCCAAGCCCGGTCGATGTTTGCAGCGAGTACTTGGGTTTGTCTCGATAACTTCACCGACTTGCGCACAATCATGTTGCTGCGATCCAACACATCCAATATGGTTCCCGTGCCATCATCGTTCAATTCCAGTTCCACCCGGTCTCCAACGGCGACTGGGTTGGTGGCATCGATTTCGCGTAGACGTAATTGTCCGCGAACACGCGACTGCACTTCGCGTCCGTCCGGTATGCCGACCCTGATCCAGGTGCCGGTCGATTTCATGACCAATCCTTGCACGCAGTAAAGATACGTTAGTGCGGCAGGGTGAGTCCGGATGAATTACTTTTGACCCATGTCAGTTTCAGTCGAACAGGTGACCAAGCTGTACGGCCAGCAAAAAGCGCTGGATGAGGTGAGCTTCTCGGTTTCATCCGGGCAGGTGGTGGGGTTTCTGGGTCCTAACGGAGCAGGGAAGTCAACCATGATGAAGATAATCACCTGCTTTCTCCCTCAGAGCAGTGGCAAGGTGACCGTGGACGGTTTCGATGTGCGGGAAGAATCATTGGAGGTGCGTCGCCGTGTCGGTTATTTACCCGAGAACAATCCGTTGTACACCGATATGTACGTTCGTGAATTTCTGGGCTTTATCGGCGGAATTCAGGTCCCACGCCGGGACCTTAAGGCGAGAATAGATGCGCTGATTGAACGCACAGGCCTGGGCCCCGAACAGCACAAGAAAATCGGAGCCCTCTCAAAGGGATACCGACAGCGCGTGGGCTTGGCTCAGGCCTTGATTCACGATCCCCGGGTATTGATTTTAGACGAACCCACTACTGGTTTGGACCCCAACCAGCTTGTCGGTATCCGTGACCTCATTCGTGAAATCGGTCGCGACCGCACCGTGATGCTTTCCACCCACATCATGCAGGAAGTGGAAGCGGTGTGCGACCGGGTCATCATTATCAACAAAGGAAAAATCGTGGCTGATGAAGCCACAACTTCCCTCAAGCGAAAGGGAGTTTCCGGAAACAGCATTCGTATCGGTTTCGACCGGGCCGCGGATGTGAAGGCTTTACGTGCGCTGTCCGGTGTAAGTGCCGTTGAAGTGCTCGCCAACCACGAATACCGGATCAGGGCGGCTGCCGATGTCGACCTGAGGAAAGAAGCCTTCCGCTACGCGGTGGAAGCTGGCCTGACCATTCTGAACCTGCAGCAGGAGCAGTCGGATCTGGAAACCGTTTTCCGCGACCTGACCGCACAGGTTCAGGCCTGAGGCCCTTTGTCTATCTTTGCGCCCTGAATTCCATTAACCAGAACAACCAAGCAACCATGTCATACCTCTTCACCTCAGAGTCGGTTTCCGAAGGACATCCCGACAAAGTCGCAGACCAGATCTCCGATGCGCTCATCGATGCCTTCCTGGCCTACGATCCTTCATCCAAAGTCGCCTGTGAAACACTCGTCACTACCGGTCAAGTCGTGCTTGCCGGTGAAGTGAAATCAGAAGCCTACCTCGATGTGCAGGATATCGCCCGGGAAGTGATTCGTGATATCGGCTACACGCGCAGCGAATACATGTTTGAAGCCAATTCCTGCGGAATACTATCGGCGATTCACGAGCAGTCGCCCGACATCAACCAGGGCGTTGTGCGCAAAAAGCCGGAAGAGCAGGGTGCCGGTGACCAGGGTATGATGTTCGGCTATGCCTGCCGAGAGACGGATAATTATATGCCCCTGCCGCTCGAACTTTCGCACTTGCTGTTGCGCGAACTTGCTGCTATCCGCAGGGAAAAGAAAGTGATGAAATACCTGCGTCCGGATGCGAAAAGCCAGGTGACCATCGAGTACAGTGATGACCATCAGCCACAACGCATTGATACCATCGTCATTTCCACCCAACACGATGATTTCGGTGCGGCAAGCGTGTGCAGGCTCTTTTCAATGATAAGATCAAGTATCACGTGAATCCCACCGGAAAATTTGTCATCGGTGGACCGCACGGCGATACCGGACTGACCGGACGTAAAATCATTGTCGACACCTATGGTGGACGCGGTGCCCACGGTGGAGGAGCGTTTTCAGGAAAAGATCCTTCCAAGGTGGATCGCTCTGCAGCCTATGCCGCACGACACGTTGCCAAGCATTTGGTGGCTGCTGGGGTGTGCGACCAGGTGTTGGTGCAAGTTGCCTATGCGATCGGTGTTGCCCGACCAGTTGGCATTTTCGTAGATACCTACGGTACGGCCAAGGTTCCTATGACCGACGGACAGATTGCCCGCATCGTTGAAAAGATGGGTGAGTTCGACATGCGCCCGTACTTTATCGAGAAGCGATTCGCCCTGCGGACGCCAATCTATCGCGAGACTGCTGCCTATGGCCACATGGGTCGCGATTCAAAAGAAGTGGTCAAAGTCTTCAACAAAGGCAAGAAAATCGAAAAGAAAATCAAGGTGGTTTTATTCCCTTGGGAGCGCTTAGAGGCCGTTGAGGCTACTCGCAAGGCATTTGGGCTCAGCGGTACTGCTAAAAAGACCTCGGCCAATGCAAAGCCGGCAGCAGCTGCCAAAAAAGGACAACTTACGTTACTGGGTTAATCCAATAGAAATGCAGTTCACCCAAGGCGCACGACATCGTGCGCCTTTTTTTTCAACAGCCGAAAAAGTTTAAATCATTCAATGTCAGATTTTTACCTTTATTCAAGGTGTTAATTGATGTATTTTTACCAACCATTATTAATATTTCACCAAAAAAAACTACGCTTCGGCGGATTGGTTGTATTACTTTTGTCCAGAATACGTCTAGCACTTTTAATGGTTTTTCATGGGCAAACAACTACCTACTGCATTAACGACTGATTTGCGGGTCAACACGCATCGAGTTGCAGGCGTAATCTCACGATCAAGAGGTGTTTTATTGGTCACCCTGGGCGCGGTGGCCTTGTGTGTTATTCTGGCTCTAATTAATAACAAGGCGGCCGATGTAAACTCATATGCCACGGGATTTTCCGGGGGCAATCCTTCGCCTGCAAGTGCTATTACAGGCAATCAGATCATGCCAGCCAACTCTTTTTACATCAACATGGGAGTTGTGCCGCAGACGCTTTCGAATGGATTAAAACCCTACGGTTTGTTATATGATTTGATGACCAACTATCAGGTACCGATTTACTGGGCCATCCGACCAAACAAACCAACGAAGGATACGACCGATTATACGCTGGCCGGGACCATTTACCGCACCAGCATTTTTGTGGTTCCCGGAACTTACATCACGCCCGATGTTCAGGCGGTCATTGCATCTTGGCAGGCCCAGGGTGTTCAGGGCGCCTATTTGGCCACCACGCCCACTGTTTACGTGTATGAGACCCTTACTGGTTTCCCTAAAGTCATGATCGACAACCTCACGGGGAATTCGGCCATCATCGCTGGATATTTTACGAACGCAGGCATACCGGCTACGGCCTACCGAATTGGAACTCCAGCTCAACTTACGCCTTGCGATGATTTGTGGGCCAATCCTCATGCAGACCCTACCTGGGCAGATCACAGCCCCTTGTACAACTGGATGCTGGATAACAATGGCAACATATTCTCCCAGTGCCATGCTGTATCCGTTATCGAAAACCTGAAAAACCCTGCGAATCCCGCTCAAACCATGAATTACCTCACAACTGCTGGGGTGAAGTGCTTCAGCGGAGGTCAAAGCAATGGGGGAGCCGCTTGCGGGGTCAATGAAACCCACACGAACACTGTAGGCCCTGGTCCATATTTGTATCGTACAGCAATTGATCCCGTTCTTCAGTTTTTTGGCATCGCACACACGGCTTGCCAGAACGGTTCCGAACAGTATTTCATTCCGCTATCCACTTCCCAATGGCGAAGCACGAGCCGAAAGGTCATCACTGCTAACGTGAACAGCACTATCACTAGTCAAGAGGGGGTATTTTCTGTGTATGGTCCAGCGTACGGTAATACTGGTCTAGGGTATGTCATGTATATGGGCGGTCACAATTTTGCAGGTAGCGGATCAGCACAAGAGCAAATTGCTGCTCAACGTGCATTTTTCAATTTTTGTCTTCTTGTTGGCAGAAAGAAACAATTCAACCTGGTCAGCACCAGTATCAATGGCACCTATACCGCTGGTACACCTGCAAATCTTTCCATCAATGTAACGGGGGGGACACCTCCTTACCAATACAGTTGGGCCAGTACGCTTGCAGGAACATTCAGTCCTGCGAGTACAGCTTCTACCACGTTCACGCCTGCTCAGATGTCTACCAATCAAACTGGTACCATCACAGTAACGGTTACTGATGCCTGCAACCGTGTAATTACTCAGATTATAAATGCTACCTCTATCGGAACTACCTTGCCGGTCAGGTTGCTGGATTTTGAAGCCGTACGCAATGCCGATCGTGTGGTGTTGAATTGGTCAACCGCTACAGAGGTGAACAACGACTATTTCACCATCAGCCGCTCCGGCGATGGACACCTGTTTACGCCGGTTGCCGTTCTGGATGGAGCCGGCAATAGCACCCAGATCCGTGAGTACTCGGTTGCGGATTTACAAGCCCCTCAGTCGGATGTGTACTACCGGTTGT
>JAJTFW010000025.1 GCA_021299095.1 Sphingobacteriales bacterium
GTTCGCTTTTCTATTTCAAAGTCTAGGTTCTCATTTATGTCGCCAATGCCCGAACTAATAATTAATAAATCAAGTCCGCCAAGTTCTGTCGTAAGTTCATCTAATTTCTGTCCAACAACATTTGTGTCATTGATGTCAAATGATTTTATATAAAAATTTGGATTCTCGTTTTTTAATTCATTTAGCAATTCAACGCGTCTTCCTGTCAAGCCAATTTTATAATTGTTGTCAGCCAAAAGTTTTGCAAGTCCTTTACCTATTCCAGATGTCGCCCCAATTATTATAGCTTTTTTCATTCTTAATTTTGTCTGTTTGTTGTGTCGTCCTACAATGAGGCATAACTCGTTTATAGGCGCTATACTATCTCGCTTATACAACCAACAGCAGCTGTATTGGCGTAGGTTTGTTTCGCCTTATTTCAAAAATAAGCATTCGTCACAAAGAGTCAAAGGGTGACTGAATTTGCTGGATTTTGTGGGTGCTAACGTGGGTATATATTTCGGTTGTCTTGCTGCTTTTATGGCCGAGCAACTCCTGGATGTAGCGAATGTCCGTACCGGATTCCAGTAAATGAGTAGCGTAGCTGTGGCGTAGCCAATGTAAGGTCGCGGGCTTCTGTATTCCGGCTTTTCGAACCGCCGATTTCATGATCAGCTGCAAGCTGCGTTCGTCGTAGGGATGTCCGGGGTATTGGCCTTCAAATAACCAGTGTTGGGGTCTATACTGGCGATAGTAGTCCCTGAGGAGGTCCAACACACGGGTACTTAGGGGAACCATGCGATCCCTCTTTCCCTTGGACTGGCGAATGAACACCACTCCGCGATTCGAGTCGATGTCAGTGGGTTTGAGCGCCAGCAATTCACCCCTCCTCAATCCACAACTGTAGATGAGTACCAACATGGCACGGTGCTTCAGGTTCTTCAGCGACTCCAACAGGCACTTCACTTCCTGCTTGCTCAATACCGAGGGTAGTCGATGCTCACGTCGCGGACGCTGCAGATCTATCCCTGCAAATTTCGTCCGTCCGTTCATCTTGAAAAACAAACGCAATGCATTGATAACCTGGTTCTGATATGACACCGAACATCCACGCTGTATAATGTACCGGTTGTTGAACTCGATCAGATCCTTTGTATGCAGGTCGCCCACCGATTTATCCGGAAAAAAACTCAGAAAGGTATTCAGGGCCTGTATATACACCTGAATCGTTCGCGGACTGTATCGGCGGTGCTCCATCCATTCGCGTAATGCTTGGATTTGGATACATGCTATTCTTGATTCTTCGCCCGTTGATAAAGTCATAGCCCGATTCTTCATTCCACAAAAATGTGATCTGTTGATTTTGCTATCCATTTTTAAGCATTTAAGTACATCGCGAAGCGACTACAATGGATTAGATGCTCTTCCCCCTCCTCACTCCCGCCCCTACTGCACGTTGTATTGCGGTATCACCAAAACGCTGTCGGATGCGGTCCATGGCCTGGTACAGATTGATAATCTCTTCGCTGTCTTCGAACAGGTTCACCTGATGCCCGCCGCCCACCAGGTGGCTGAAGCGTATGCCCAGCAAGCGTACAAGCATGCGCCGTTCATACAACTTGTCGAAGAGCTCGCGGGCGATGGCCATCAGCGTATGGTCGTTGGAGGTGTAGGGAATCCGGCGCTGCATGGTGTGGGTGTCGAAGTTGGTGTATCGTAGCTTTACAGTTACACATGCCGTTAGCTTGTTGGAACCGCGCAACTGATAGGCCAGCTTCTCAGCCATTTTCACCAGCAAAGATTTCAGAAAGGGGATGTCGATGGTATCGCTATCGAAGGTCTCCTCGGTGCTGATGCTCTTGCGCTCGTTGTAGGGTTCGACCGGACTGTTATCGATGCCGTTGGCCTTCTTCCACAACACCACCCCCGATTCGCCCAAGACCTTCTCGAGCAATTTCACAGGCATCTCCTGTAGGGTGACAATTTTCTCTACACCCATGCTGCGTAACAGTGCGCTGGTTTTCTCACCGGCTCCAGGTAGCTTCGATACCGGGAGCGGAGCCAGGAAGGGCTTCTCGGTGCCGAAGTCGATCTTGAGCTGTCCGTTGGGCTTGGCCTCACCGGTAGCCACCTTACTCACGGTCTTGTTCTGCGAAAGGCCGAAGGAGATGGGCAGGTTCGTCTCCTTCATGATACGCTGCCGCAGGGAAGTGGCAAACGAATAACAGCCGTAAAAACGCTCCAGTCCACTCAGGTCGATGTAGAATTCATCGATGGAGGATTTTTCGTAAACCGGCACCTCTTCGCGTACAATCTCTGTGACGATGTCGGAGTAGTGGCTGTATCGTTCGTAATCGCCACGAATGATTAAGGCATCTGGACAGAGCCGCCGGGCCAGTTTCATGGGCATGGCCGAGTGCACACCATAGGCCCGGGCCTCGTAGCTGCAGGCCGCCACCACCCCGCGCTCGCTACTACCACCCACAATAACGGGCTTACCATTCAGACCAGGATGTTCGAGACGGGAAACGGAAACAAAAAAGCTGTCCAGGTCCATGTGGACCACATTGCGGGTTGCATCCATAATGACTACAATACAATCATTTAGTTGGACTGTAATATAAACAGGATTATATTTGCAGGCTGAGCCTTTTATTTCGATCCTTTCATGAAGACTTTTCAACTTAAACGCAGCGGTCGCAGCGCCCCGACCCTTCGGGCCGGAATAGCAGCGGTCGCAGCGAGTGCTTTACCCCTACCGGATAGTTTTGTTTCAGAACCCGTTACTACCTTTTACACAGAAAATGAATTGGCAACAGTTGTTCTGGATTGTGCAGTAGAGTTGCATCGTTCGCTTGGTCCAGGGTTGCTGGAAAGTGCGTATGAGGCAGCTATGTTACATCTCCTAAATAAGAAAGGGCTTTCTGCCGAACATCAGAAAGCCTTGCCACTGGTATACCAGGATGTGAAACTGGAAGCAGGATATCGTGTAGACATACTTGTAGAGAAAAAGCTGATTGTAGAAGTCAAATCGGTAGAAGCAATCAATGATGTGCACCTTGCGCAGGTAATGACATATCTTCGATTATCCGGTTGTAGATTGGGCTTACTCATCAATTTCAATACTGTAAAAGTGATGCAGGGGGTAAGACGTGTTGTCAATAAACTATGACAATCCGCTGCGGTCGCTGCGTTTAAATAGAGACTTAATTCAAGGTGGTAATGACATTCAACGCCAACATCAAACTCCTGCGCCAGCGCCGCAAGCTCACGCAGGACCACGTCGCAGGTGAGCTCGGCATCAGCCGCTCCACCCTCAACAGCTACGAGAACGGCAGCGTACAAAACCCCACCCTCGAGATGCTCCTATCCTTCTCGAAGTACTTCCGGGTGAGTATCGATACGCTCGTAAAACTCGATTTGCAGAAATTGAGCGAATTCCAGCTCTCGGAACTGGAACGCGGACACGATGTGTTTGTGACCGGTGCACGCCTGCGTGTACTGGCCACTACAGTGGACAGCAGCAACAAGGAGAACATCGAGGTGGTGCCCATCAAGGCGAAAGCAGGCTACAAGAACGGCTTCGCCGACCCCGAGTTCATCAAGAAGCTTCCCACATTCCAGCTCCCCATACTCTTCAACGAACGCAAGTACCGCATGTTCCAGATCACAGGCGATTCCATGCTTCCCATTCCCGATAAGAGCTGGGTCATTGGTGAGTATGTAGAGAATTTCTACGACATCAAGGATGGGAGTGCTTACGTATTACTGACGCAGGAAGATGGAGTGGTATTCAAAGTCGCCTACAACCAAATTCGCAAGAAGAAGAATCTGCTCTTGAAATCCCTCAACCCGGCATACGACCCCTACGAGGTTCCCGCCACGGATATCCGCGAAGCCTGGAAGTTCTGCAATTACATCAGCGCCGAACTCCCCGAAGAATACTGGGCCAAGGATCGCGTACTGAAACGCATCGAGAAAATGGAAGCGGAAATGAAGGACCTGAAGGGCTCTTTGTAAGAATTCTGCTGAGCGGTTCTCGATAGTTTACTGATTCGATAGCAGGTTAATCGTTTAAACCGCGGGCTCCGAATCGCTGATTTTTACCCGCGGGGATGTGCTTTTTATAAACACATCAGAACACGTATCCATGCCGATTGGCTGTTGCTCAAAACGAACAACTAGTGAGAGGTTGACAGACCATTAACCAAATCCGGATCTCCGGAGTGAGTGGTGTTCTACCCAATGGTAATCATCGAACGCTATTTTTTGTGATTTATTATATCATTTTCAAGTATGACCATTGTCAGAAGATGTATTAAAAGATAATCCTAAGCTTGTGCGTACACAAAAAGACACACATGAACTCCTTCCAAAATACAGATAAAAATGATTTTGAGGCGGGACGCTTAAAAGCATTACGAGAATATCCGGAACTGACCAATGATGTAAATGATCCGGTTCTGGATAATATAGTATCCTTAGCGGCGAAAATCTGTGAGGTTCCTATTGCTGCAATTTCGATTTTGGATGAACAACGACAAGTATTCAAAGCAAGTCATGGGTTGGACATTCGAGGGACCGAACGCTCCATTGCCTTTTGCAATTATACAATTCTGCAGGATAAGATATTTGAAGTGTATGATGCGAGGTGCGACCGGCGGTTCAATAGAAATCCACTGGTGGATTCTACCCCACACATCCGTTTTTATGCTGGCGTTCCCTTGGTTGCGAGTAGCGGAGAAAAATTGGGGGCTCTCTGTATCATTGATCGTGAGCCCAAAGTGCTATCGGGACTTCAGAGGGACTTGCTGATGACTCTTTCCAACAGCGTGATGGAACACGTTGGACACAACAGGGAGCGGAATAATTTAGAAAAGAAAATGATTGAAATGGACAACTTCTTCTATCTAAGTCCAGACTTGCTCTGTGAGGCAACAATGGATGGATACTTCAGAAGGGTAAGCCATTCCTTTATTTTAGAGCTAGGTTATACGGATACGGAGTTGATGGCCATACCCTTTATGGAGTTGGTCCATGAAGAAGATAAGAAGAAAACAGAAGAGGTGATGAAAAACCTGGTGGCGAATGATAAATCTGTAGCTTTCTTTCACAATCGTTATCGATGTAAAGATGGGCATTACATCAAGCTGAGCTGGAATGCCATTCCGTACAAACCAACCAAAACCATTTACGCCACAGCCAGAAACATCACGGAGTTCGAACGGCTCAAGGATGAATTAAATCAGAAAAAGCAACATGAAATAGCCCAAAGCCGAGAAAAGTTTACTGCTCTTACCAATATGACGAAGGTGGTTTCTCAGCGCTTATTAGAACCTGCAAATTTTATAATTGGGTTTGCAAGCGTTGTAGAAGAACTCCATAATGAAATGAACATGACCGAGAATCTGTCAGAAAGAAACGAGTATTCAGCCCGTATCTTGCAGGATCTAAAGCGTATCCAAAAGCATGGAGAATACATGTCAATGGTTCTCAATAAAATGAATTCAGAGGCAGAGTGGTATCAAATTCCCTCGGTGATCAAAGGAACTGCTTAGTAAAACCATGGTGGAAACGATTCAACTGTCGTAGCTTGATTGCGTTTGAAGGCGCATGGGGTCACCAATGGAAATAAATGAATGGTTGTTCCTATCGATTCCGGTAGAATGTTAAAGAGAATTAAGGAAGGCATTGATAGGAAAGATGAAGGACGGATTGATACATCAAAGTGCCTGTTTACCCAATCATGTTATAGGATAAAACCCAATTCAATTGCAAAAGCCGCATGATTACAATACCATGCGGCTTTTTTGTCTTGCTAATCTCCAATCAGTACATACTCAAGGGAACGTCTTTGTTGTGGGTCACTTCGTAGGCGAACTTGATGGCTTTTGAATTCAGTGAATCCAATTTGTATTCCCACTTCAAGCCTCCTGTGCTGGCGTTGTAATCGGCCTTGCCCGCATCCTTGAGCTCGACTTTAATGTCCTTGTTGCTGGACACCGGAATCTGATCCTCCATCACCAGGTTGATGGCTTTGCTCTTGTTGTTCTTAATGCGTAGTTCGTAAGCGATGGTACGGACGATTTCAGATCCCAAGAGTTTGCTGCTTTCCTTGTCCTTCAAGCGACTGCGTTTCACTGTTATGGCATTATCGCGTCCCATTGCCAGATCGAGCGTATCGGCTATCACATTCGGATTGATCACTGTTTGTCCGACATAGGTTCCATCGTAAAAAAGGTTTGCATTTCCTGGCAGTAAATTAAGGTTCTCCCATCCTGTGACACGGGCAATCAGGAAGGCTTCCGTTTCCAGTTTCGGTACGAGGTAATGTAAGTAGGTAGCAGGCAAACTCTCCGATTTCACAGCAACCATGTGGGTGTTTCCATCTGATGGAACATCGTAATCCAGTTTGATATCGAACTCCACATTGGCCATGGTCTCAACAAGCTGTGCGTAATTAGCCGAGGATTGGGCCGGTGAAAGTTCGCTAAGCATCTTGGCGTCGCTTTCCGCACTGCCGATGGCCAGGTTCTCACGCGCTTCAGATCGTGCTACACCTGCTACTGCAGCCATTGTGCGGCGTTGTGCGGTAAAGTAATTGATATACCAAACTGGAAGTTCGGGTTTGATGTGACTCCTGTTCGGGTTCGATGTGCTCAGTTTAAGCCGGACATTGTTCCAGTCTTCGCCCGTACTTTGATACACATTGGCTTTATAAACGATCTTGACCGGCTCCGAGGTAGTGGATGCCCGCAAATCGTAGGAAGGAGTCCATCCGGCGCCGCCTACCAAGTAGCTTAGTTCTACAATGCCTGTAGAAGGAGCTTCACAACTGATGGTTACTACCACCTGGTTTTCGGGCTGGTAGGGTTTTTCGGGGGCTGTATCCTGCCTGTACGCACGCAAATCCTGTAATCTGGTTCCGACAGCTTCAATGGCATTTGTATTCCTGAACTGGTCGCGTTTCGCCTTTCCGATGAGGTTGTTTAATTCACCAAGCCTTTGGTGAAAGAAATCCATGGCGCCAATAAGTATCGCGAGCGAATCGCTTTTTCCTTCACCGCGGGCGAGCTTGTTTTTCAGAATCATATCCTTTTCCAGATGAAATGCCGACAAGCGCTCCTGGATATCCTCACGCTTGAAGTTCAGTTCGAACAGCGAGTCCTCCAGTTGCTTGATGGCTAGGGTGATTTCCTTTGGAACAGGGGAGGCTATGACAGGCTCGGGATACTTGATGCGGTGTTTTACATCGGTGACAACGAATGCACCTTTTCCACCGGCCTGTATACTCTGCACGTTGATTCCGGATGTGATACCGGTGAAAACCAAATGTGTGATTCCTGAGCCGACCGATACCGTGGAACTACGGAAGACCTGGGCGCCCTGTGTGAACACGGTGACCCGCTGAATGCTTGATTTGACGAATTTCTCGTTGGCAAATACACTGGTCATTGTCAACAGCCATGCAAGGGTGATGATGAGCTTTTTCATGTGATTGGATTTTTTAGGTGAATGCGGACCGGAAAAACCGGAACAGCCCTGACAGGATGCAGGGCTCCCATCGATTCCACACAATCCAATAAAAAAATTTGGGTACGGCTTGCCGCGCAGCTAAAGTCCCGGTTTGCAATCCCAGAAAACGAAGCTTGTCAGTTCCAAGCGGGATGAATATGGCTTATTCATTCAAGACACCCATGTGTCCTTGCTGGTATTCCTCCACTGCCTGAATCAGTTCGGCACGGGTATTCATCACAAAAGGTCCGTAGCTCACCATCGGCTCCTGGATGGGCTCACCAGCCAAGACCACATACTCGCTATCCTCCGAAGCTTTAAGCTGTACTGACTCACCGGCATTGCCGTAGACTAAAAGAGAACGTGACCCTGCTACTTTACTTTCGCTCATAAGCCGACCCGATAACACATAGACCATGGCGTTATATCCTTCGGGAATCCGAATGTCTGCCGTGCCATCGCAGTCGAGCCGGCCGTGTAGAATCAGTACCGGTGTAAGTAAAAGCGTGGGTGATGACTGACCCGAAAACGTACCTGCAATAAGCCTGAGGTGGGCATCTCCTGCCTTGACCAACGGAAATTGTCCGGCGCGCAGATCCTGATAACGTGGGGGGTGTGATTTATGGCGCGCCGGTAAATTGACCCACAATTGTATCAATTCCACTTCACCGCCTTTTTCCAGAAAGGCTGGTGGAATACCTTCCGAATGTACGATACCACTTCCGGCCGTCATCCATTGCACATCTCCGGCCTCCAGAAATCCCGTATTGCCTAAGCTGTCGCGGTGAAGGATCTCCCCACGAAACAACAGCGTGATGGGCTCAAATCCCTTGTGCGGATGAGGAGGAACATATAAAGGCTTGTCAAGGTTGACCTCCTGCGGTCCGAAATGGTCCAGCATTAAAAATGGACTGAATTGCTCCATCCGCTCGTTGGGCAGAGGACTGTACACATGCTGCCCTGGGCCAAGCGATTTCTGGTGTGCGGGAATCAGGTGCAGGACGGGTCTCATAGGCGGAATTAGTGGGATTGCAAAGGTAGGAGCACATCAGTTGTATATACAATAGTGCATCAAATTATATGCTTAATATACTGAATATCTTTTACTTACACGATCAACGCAACTATGCAGTTAGGGTAAATGCAGTAAACCAATGAGCCTGCTGACGAAGCTTCCCGCTATCTTCGTCTCCCCCTCGCCGCCCTTGAAAAATTACTTCCGTATCCTTCGCTACATCCTTCCCTACCGCGGAAGGGCAGTAGCCAGCGTCACGTTCAACCTGCTTACGGTTGTTTTCTCGTTGTTCTCCCTTACCATGATTGTTCCATTTCTGAACGTGTTGTTCAGCCAGGAACGGAATTACTCTTTCATGCCTTGGACGTTTTCAGCCAAGGTGTTGTTGAACAACTTCAATTATTTTCTTTCCGAATACATCAATATACATGGCGAAGTAGAGGCGCTATCACTGATCAGTCTACTGGTGGTGTTCCTCTTTCTGCTGAAAAACCTCACGCGCTACCTCGCTATGTACTTTCTCGTTCCAATTAGGAATGGTGTGGTTCACGATGTACGCCGCGATCTGTATGCTCAGATTCTAGCCCTCCCCCCCGGTTATTTCACCGAAGAGCGAAAGGGCGATATCATGGCCAGAATGACAACCGATGTACAGGAACTGGAATGGAGCATCATGAACTCCCTGGAGGCTGTGTTCCGTGAACCGCTCAACATCCTCATCTTCTTGGTCACGATGTTCACGATGAGCCCGCAACTCACACTCTTTGTGCTCATCCTGCTTCCACTGGCGGGTCTCGTGATTGGTCGTATCGGAAAGAGCCTGCGGAAGAAATCGGCACAGGCACAGGCCAAGACCGGTGAATTACTGAGTAACCTGGAAGAAACACTGGGAGGACTGCGCATCATTCAGGGATTCACCGCCGAAGACCGTGTGAAGAACCGCTTTGGTACCCTAAACCGGCAGTTGTTCCGCTTTATGAACCGGATAGGGCGCAGGCGCGATATGGCCTCGCCGCTGAGCGAATTTCTGGGGGCACTGGTACTGACGGTTGTGATGTATTTCGGAGGGCGCCTGGTGCTGGGTGCGAATGCAAATCTCGAACCGGCCGAATTCATCGCCTTCATCGCCATCTTTTCACAGCTGATTCCTCCTGCCAAAGCGATGACTACCGCCTGGTACAACATTCAAAAAGGGTTGGCCTCGGCCGAGCGTGTATACCACATACTGGACGCGCCAGTCGCTATACATGATCCGCTCAGTCCCCAGCAACTCCCGAATTTCGTACAGGGCATCCGTTATGAGCAGGTGGAGTTCGCCTACCGAAAAGACGAATCACGCCAAGTACTCAAACAAGTCGATTTTGAAATCCCCTGTGGAAAGACCATTGCACTGGTGGGACCCTCGGGGTCGGGTAAAACCACCCTGGCCGAACTCCTGCCCCGGTTCATGGATCCCGATTCGGGCCGTATCCTGATTGACGGAACCGACATCCGCACCTTACGTCTACGGGAGCTGCGCTCACTGATCGGAGTGGTGACGCAGGAGTCGATTCTCTTCAATGGCTCCGTGAAGGAAAATATCGCCTTCGGTGTTGATGAGGCCAGTGACGAAGCCATTATCCATGCCGCGCAGGTAGCGCATGCGCACGAGTTTATCGTTGCTATGCCGGAAGGGTATGAAACCAATATCGGTGACCGGGGATCAAAGCTCAGCGGAGGACAACGGCAACGCTTGAGCATCGCACGTGCAGTACTGAAAAATCCACGCATCTTAATCCTCGATGAAGCCACATCGGCCCTCGATACCGAGTCGGAACGATTGGTACAGGATGCATTGACCCGCTTGATGCAACACAGGACCACACTGGTGATTGCCCACCGCTTGTCAACCATTGCACATGCCGATGAGATCATCGTCATGCAACAGGGACAAATTGTGGAGCGGGGAACGCATACCGAATTGCTTGCACGCAACGGCGTTTATCAACGCCTGGTGGAACTTCAAGCGTTTTCCTGAGTCCGCGCTAGTTAGAACCGGGCGTAAAGGCACAAACAATCGGGTGCCCTGCAGCGAACCCAAACACTACCTTTGCAACACGAGCCAAATCTGGCTGTTTCTAATCCCATGCGCTACCTCGTTACTGCTGCTCTGCCCTACGCCAATGGCCCTCTGCACATCGGACACATTGCCGGATGCTATCTTCCAGCCGATATTTTTGTCCGCTACCAGCGCCTCATCGGGCGAGATGTGAAATTCATCTGCGGTTCGGACGAGCATGGTGTCCCCATCACACTACGGGCAAGGAAGGAGTCTTCCACGCCACAACAAGTGGTTGATACATACCACGCAATGATGGGAAAGGCCTTCTCGGATTTCGGGATTTCATTCGACATTTATCACCGTACGTCGGATGCATTGCATCACGAAACGGCGGCAGATTTTTTCAAAACCCTGTACAAGAAGGGCGTTTTCACCGAGGAAGAAAGTGAGCAATACTACGATGAGGAAGCGCAGCTGTTCCTTGCCGACAGATACATCACAGGCACTTGTCCAAAATGCGGGAACCCGGGAGCGTATGGCGACCAATGCGAAAAGTGCGGAACCTCGCTCAGTCCCAAAGAATTATTGAATCCAACCTCGCAGCTGAGCGGAAAACCGCCCGTGTTGCGCAAAACAAAACACTGGTATCTGCCCCTCGATACCATGCAACAAGACTGGTTGCAGGAATGGTTGCTCTCCAAAGAAGATAGCTGGAAGAAAAATGTATTCGGGCAATGTAAAAGCTGGCTCGACCAGGGACTTCAGCCCCGTGCTGTAACGCGCGATCTGGACTGGGGTGTCCCTGTCCCCTTGCCCGACAACCAGGGAAAGGTACTGTATGTGTGGTTCGATGCCCCCATCGGATACATCTCCGCAACAAAAGCCCTGACTCCACATTGGGAACAATACTGGAAGTCACCCGACACGAAACTTGTTCATTTCATCGGGAAAGACAACATCGTATTCCACTGTATCATATTTCCGGCGATGCTCAAGGCGCACGGTGACTACATCTTACCGGATCAGGTACCCGCCAACGAATTCCTCAACCTGGAAGGTGATAAAATATCGACCTCCAGGAATTGGGCCGTATGGCTGCATGAGTACCTTGCCGATTTCCCCGGAAAACAGGATGTATTACGCTACGCCCTTTGTGCCTCTGCGCCCGAAACCAAGGATAATGATTTCACCTGGAAGGATTTTCAAGACCGAAATAACAACGAATTGGTTGCTATTTTGGGCAACTTTGTAAACCGAACCCTTGTGCTCTGTGAAAAGTATTACGCGGGGAAGGCTCCGAACCGGGGTGAATTGCTCGACGCCGAATCAGTTTGCCTGCAGGCGGTTTCGGAAGCGCCAAGACTGGTGCGGGAGAGCATCGAGAAATACAGGTTCAGGGAAGCGCTTTCACATGTGATGGATTTGGCGCGTGCAGGAAACAAGTATCTGGCTGATACTGAACCTTGGAAGCACCAGAAAACAAATCCGGCATATGTAGAAACCGTCCTGAGTGTAGCACTTGAAGTGACCGCTACGCTCGCATACCTCTGTGAACCCTTTCTGCCACACTCCGCCGAAAAACTGCGAAGCATGCTGAACATCCCTGCCCGTTCCTGGGAGGAAGCATTCGCTCATACCTGTATCGAATCCGGTCATATACTGGGTACTGCGGCGTTACTCTTCGAAAAAATTGAAGATGAGTCCATTCAATATCAGATTACCAAATTACACAACACAAAAGCGGCCTTGAATACGGAAGAGACAACAGCATTAGCGCATAAACCTCAGAAACCCTCCACCACCTACGAAACCTTCAGCGCCATGGATCTTCGCGTGGCGACTATCATAGCAGCTGAAAAAGTCGAAAAAGCCGACAAGTTGCTTAAACTGACGCTTGATACAGGCATCGATACGAGAACAGTCGTTTCGGGCATCGCCCTGCACTTCAATCCGGAAGATATCATCGGTAAACAGGTGACCCTCCTCGCGAATTTGGAACCACGAAAAATCCGCGGAATCGAATCGAATGGAATGATCCTGATGGCGGAAGATGCAGACGGAAAACTGGTTTTTGTGCAACCTTCACGCAACACGACACCCGGATCTACAATCAATTGATCATGGTTTGTGCATGCAATACTCAAGGTACAAAGCCCTCCTTTAACTCGTTTAAAATAGACTCAATCAACATGCTCCGGAATTTAACGACACTGGTTTTCACGCTTTTTATAACGTGTCAAACCTGGGGGCAGTCACTGAGTGTATCGCCGGCCCTGGTTAATTTCGGAGTCGTAACAGAACTCAGCCCCGACAGTCAGCAGATCACCTTGAGCAATTCGGGTCCGCTTGATATTCAAGTTACCGGCTTTGTATTTTATACCACCTACGGACAAACTGCCTTCAGCACATCCTCATCGGGATTCACCATACCAGCAGGAGGTAATCAGAGCATGTGGATTACCTGCAGCCCGAGACATAACGTATATCACAATTCGGAATTGTTCATCCTAAATGATGGACACCAAGGTGCAGTTCGTGTGAATCTGAATGCACAGGGTCGTTTCAGCAATCCGTATTACGATCACACTGAGAACCTCGAGGAGGAGATCTTGAAAGATACCCTGAACGGCTTGCTGGGACGAAACACATTCAATGCCGGATATGTAATCGCCCGCGACTCCATGTTCATGTCCTACGATAACGAAAAAGTGAACGGTGCCGGAGCATTGGTAAATACGATTGAATGTGTGTACACAGGCAGAAAAGCGACCGGCTACATCGACCGCACCGACTGCCAGACGAATTTTTCGTTCAACACTGAACACACCTTCCCACAAGGATTTTTTGGGTCGCTGGAACCGATGCGTGCCGACCTTTACCACCTCTTCCCGACTGACGACCAGGCCAATAACGTGCGGGGAAGTCTTCCATTCGGAACCGTATCAACGCCTACATGGACGCAAGGAGGCAGCAAATGTGACAATGTGGTATTTGAACCGCGCGATGTACACAAAGGGAAAACAGCGCGAGCCATGTTCTACTTCGTGCTTCGCTATCAGAATTACACCGGCTTTCTTACGACGCAGGAAGGGATCTTGCGGCAATGGCATACACAGTTCCCGCCCAACTCCTCGGAAAAGCTTCGCGGTAATCGCATAGCACAACTACAACAGAACCGAAATCCGTTCATCGATTACCCTCAATTCATTGAGCGGATATCGAACATCAGCAATACTTCTATTGGAACGGTTGCAGCAGCTTTTGATTTTCCAGAAGACACCATCGACTACGGTCTGATTGATGCGGGGATCCCGAACGACTACGCATTCTGGATCACGAACACCGGAAACGCTCCCCTTACCTGTTCGAACCTTACGCTGAATCCGTCGAGCATCCTGAGCTTTATTGCAGGTAGTGGTGGTCCCGTCACCATTCAACCCGGAGAGGCTGCAGCTGTGAATGTTCGCATTGCGAATGCGGTACCGGGAACCCTTGGAACAGCAAGTCTTACGTTAAACCTCAGCGGAACCGGCGTACTTGCTGTAGAAAACATCCCGATTGTAGCCAGACTATCGCTTACCGGAGTCCAATCAGCAGAAATGCGAAACGACTTCCGACTGTTTCCAAACCCTTCGTCCGGAAGGCTGTGCTGGGACAAGCCCACTGACGATCTGGAAATGACCCTACAGATTTCGGACATGCAAGGCCGTGATATGCTTCGCCTGAATGCGAACGACTGGGGTTGTGAGGAATTGAGTGTTCTACCGGCGGGTATATACACCATCCGCTGGAACAATGGCAGAACTAGCGGAACACAAATGTGGGTCAAGCAATAACCGGATCACTCCTCATCAAGACCACCTAGAAGCCCCTCCACCTCCTGACTCGTACTCCGCAACTTTTCTCGGCAAGCACGAATCAGCTCGGCAGCCCGCTTCACATGCCGTGCCAAGGTATCAACACCCGTTTCGCCGCGTTCAAGTTCTTCCAGAATCTGTTCCAGTTCCGTTTTTGCTTTCTCGTAATTGAATTTTTCAGCCATGTCTATTGAATAATCGATTCCACCGTTCCATCGCGAAGCACCGTAGTAATGGTATCTCCAGAATGGACCTCAGAAAATGATGTAACTGTTTTTCCGTTGAACACCGTGTAGCTGTATCCCCTTCGCAATACCTGCGCCGGATCAAGCAGATGGACACATGCTTCCAGGTGTTTGAGGGTTTCTTCGCCAGCTAGCAGACAGGCAGATGAAGCCGATTGAAGTCGACTGTTCCCCTCCTGCAATGCGGCAGATTCCAGCTGCGTGACCAAACGGGCTTCGCGAGCCAGGCGTTGATGCAAATCCTCCACAGCGCTACCCTGCACCAAAACCTGCTGTTGTGTGGTGTGCTTTAACCGAAAGGCTGCATGATCAAGTGAACGTGCAGCGCGTGTCCCGGAGAGACGGATGCCGGACACCAAGGATTGAGCTGCCTGTTGTATGAAAGCCCGTTCATCGTTGAGTGTAATCCGTGCAATATCACATACCTGATCCCAATATGAGACCAAGGTCCCATCAAAAAATGTTTGCTGCTCAATCAGGAAATTGGCCACATCCGTCGGAGTCATCCGAACCGTATGTGCAATCTCATCACACACGCTGTTATCTGCATGGTGTCCGATTCCCGTTATGACCGGTATTGGCATCCGTGCAAGCGTTTCTGCCAATACATATTGATTGAAGCACTCCATACCCGATGCTGCCCCACCGCCTCGTACAATGGCCAGTGCATCGAAGGGCTCTCGCCGATGTGCCTCCAGGATAGCTTCCACCTGATTGACCATGCTCGAAGCGGCGAGATCTCCCTGCAACAAGGCGTTGTATAAAACCACATCGAATGAGAATCCGTACGGATTGGTGTGGAGCCGATTCATGAAATCCTCATACCCCCGGCTGTCCTCAGCAGAAATGAGGGCGATCCGTTGAAGACTGCAAGGCAATTGAAGACTTCGGTTCAGATCATAAACACCTTCTTTACGCAAGCGATCGGTGGTCTGACGCTTCTCGCGCTCAAGGTGACCAAGCGTAAAGGCCGGGTCGATGTCGTGCACAATCAGGCTCAACCCATACCGTTCATGGTACTTGACCTCAACCAGCATCAAGACCTGTATCTGCTCGCGCAGCGGAGATCCCGTCATGCGGAAAAATCGCTGACTGATGCGTTGGTATTGCCCCGCCCAGATGTTGGCCCTAAACTCCGCCTTGGGCGTTGTGCCCGATTCATCTTTCTCGGCCACTTGCAAATAGCAATGCCCTCTGCTTTGCTTCAGCCCGATGATTTCGGCCGTCACCCAAAACCGTGCTTCAGAAAAATGGATCTGGAACACCTCAGCCACGATGGCTGATAGTTGCGATAACCGCAGTGCTTCCTGTTCTTGTTCCATTCCTATGCTAGGGCTTTTCTGTCCGACCACCTGGTCAGAGGTAAAAGCGATAAAGATAAGATCACCACCCAAGTTTGATGGACTTGCAATCAAAAGCCATGTACTACGCCATGTCAGAAAAAAGCCGGCCCCCCAAGGGAGACCGGCCGTATGAAAGGGTTAGGTTGGTATTACTTGATGTAATTGGTATTCACCACTTTAGCTGGAGTAGTTCCTTTTTTCCAGATCACGCCAATCACCTTCAGGTTGTTGCGGTTCCAGGTAGAAGCCACGGGAAGGGTGAAGGTCTTGTCGAACACCTGATCAGCCGCGATGGCTGCATTGGCGTTGATGGAAACGCCGGTATATACGCTGGCATTGCCTACTCGGAGCAGGTTGCGGTGACGGTAGTTGGCCACTGAACCGGTGTTGGTCGACTGGTTGGAAATGATGTTGTCCTCTACGACATAGACAGCCAGGTTATAGTCTTGGTTGGCAACCTGCTCTTGGAAGAACTTCACGCGGGTGTTGACTTTCATGGAGTCACCCACAAACGATTTTGAGAGTGCTACACCGGCTACAACGGCCTCAGTTGCAAAGGCATTGGCCTTGTTGTTTACCCAGTTGAAATTTGAAGCAGCACTGCTGTAAACACCACCGCCCGGGTTGAGTTCAGAGTTGTTCACCCAGAAATCCGGAACTCCGCTTACGCTGTAGGCATTCGCAATACCATTGGAAATCGGTGAGTTCATAGAAGAAGGAGAAGAGCTGCCATACACTTTCATGGCTGTGATTTTGCTTCCCTCGATGCTCAGTGAGCTGTCGAAACCAGGACCACCGCTACTTCCGCAAGGAGGACACCAGGTTTCTGAGAAGTCAATAAGGATTGCACGGTTCTTCTGCTCTACAGAGAGCGAAACACTGCCGGATCCACCGCCGTTGTCATCGTCCTTGCTGCAGGATGTGAATGCGATTGCCGCTACGGCAAGAAGTGATAGGAGTTTTTTCATGGGATTGTTGGGTATGCTTCAGGATGAGAGTGCCAAGGTAAGTAAATCTAAGAAATACACCCATCAGTCTTTTACAAAACTGAATCGGAATACTTCGCCACTTCCGGTGCACATACCGATGTAGGATCCGGAGCTGTAGGATTCAATTTCAAGCTCGAACACTTGGACCGGGGTCAGTCCGCTGCGGTTGTCGATCAGGCGTCCACTGAGGTCATACACCTGCAGTTGCACCAGCCCTTTCATGGGACTTAAGTCGATGCGTACACGATCCCGTGCCGGATTGGGCGAAACAGATAGTTGTCCCTGCGGGTTCTCTGCTAGTGCGGTGGTCAAAGCCGCACCATCGATATTGATATCATCGATGTACAGGTTGTTTTCATAGTCTGTGATGTGACGGAGCTTCACAACCACATTATCAAGGTTTGCATAGGCCGACAAGTCCACAGAATCACGGCGCCAATGTGATGCAACCGGAACATAAGCATTCAAGGTATACGATGGACTGGGTGTTGTGACCAAAGCGGTGCCGAACTTGCGGTAAACTTCTGTCCAGGTCTGCCCACAATCGGGGGAAACCTGAACGGTGAGCGTATCGGAGTAATTGGGGCTGGAAGTTGGGTTAGTGTATAGGCGATAGGCCAGCCAGAACGCCAGGCGGGGATTGCTGACAGAGGTCAGATCGAGATTGGGAAGTACCAGCTCATCAACCTGTCCGTTCGAATCGTAATCGTAGTTGTTGATGTACATCGATTTGGTTCCGGTGCGAAACGCTGCAGTCGTTTGCTCAAAGGTGGTCAGGTTGTCGGGGTTATTGAGTTGGGTTCCTGTAGGAGGAAATGCCCCTTCGAAGCCCTCGGCGTAGGGCAAGGCATTACCCGTACTGACAACATTGAACGAAACTCCGGCCGAATCATTGGAGGGATTCGGATCCGCCTGACCATTCGGTTGTGTACAAACCGCACTGAATGTATGAGGTCCTGAAATGGTAGAGATTGCCGGGAGCGATACCTGTGTGCTGGTGAGCGGAAGCAATGTGCCGGTCCAATTGTATAGTTGAGGGGCATTGTTGTCGACGAAATAGCGGATATCCACTGCCGTGATAGTGTCGGCGCCGGCATTTCGGATGGTAACAACGGGGTTCACATTCCCTGTACACAAATTTCCGGAGGGGCTTTGGATACTCAACAACTGGGCATCATCGTTAAACAGGTTGGCCGTGCCGCAGGCTGTCGAGTTCTGCAAAACTGAATAAGGGCTTCCGTTGAACGTAGCGAGCACACGGGTAGCTTGTCCCTGAGTAAAGAGATTCATACAGGCATCATCGGTGTAATCCATGTAATTCATAAACATGGCCCCGGGTGCAGTGGGCGAACAATTGTCTGTTTGAGGATAACTCGGACAACCATAGTATTCGCCGCCCTGCGGAGGCGTATCTGCCACCTGGTCGCTTCCTGTGCAAGACCCGCCATCGTCACCCCAGATATGGTAAAGTCCGAAGCAGTGTCCAACTTCGTGCGTAGCAGTGCGACCCTTGTTGAAGGGTGCGTTGGAAGAACCATCACGGCCAAAGTAGTTGTAGTGAATGACCACGCCATAGGTATTTGAAAGCGCAGTTGTAGGGAATTCAGCATATCCGAGCAGGAAGTTGCCCAGATTGCCAACCCAGATGTTGAAGTACTGCGTAGGATCCCATGCGTCCAGTCCACCCGTAGCGAAGCTCTTGATGTTATCGTTGGTATTGAACGAATTGACGGTGGTTTGTCGGCGCTCAATGCCGTTGGTGGGAGCACCGGAAGGGTCAGTTTGGGCAAGACAGAAGGTGATGCCCGCATTGCCGCCGATGGGTTTCCACAAAGCAGGTGTATTGGTCGTATCCGCATTGAGACGGTTGAAATCTTCGTTCAGTACATCGATTTGCGACTGGATCTGTGCATCAGAGATGCTCTGTGCAGTTCCGTTGTATAACACATGCACTACCACTGGAATGGTGATATTGGGGGTAGAGCGCTGTCCGGCTGAGAGCATTTGACGTACCCGTTGCTCCAGGTTCTGCCGTTGCTGCTGTCGCTTGGGGTTTGCCTGCTGCAATTGTTGTTCATGGTCGTTGGTGGAGCAACGGATCTGCTGTGCCTGAAGTGCTGTACTGCACAGCATCAGGACTGCACAGCTGATTAGAAGGATAGGGTTTTTCATTGCGTATTCTATATTCCTGTTCGGAGCCGACGAAGGTAAGAAAACCCATTCCCATGTAGGTAGGTCAAGTAGCACTACTTTTGGTAGAATTCGCATGCCTTTAACTTCAAACTGGATAGACGTGACTGTGCCCGTTTCGGGGGCGACGGTCGTTTGGCCCGGCGACCCGGCGGCGGTGATAACATCCATAGCCGATCACGATTCGGATGGCTACCGTTTGAGCGAGGTGTTCTTCAATGTTCACACAGGAACCCACATCGATGCTCCCCTGCATTTTCTGCCGGGCGGAAACGACATATCCCGCCTCGATATCCAAGCCCTGATGGGCCCGGTATTCATCCTGGATTGCAGCGAACTCGACCGATTGAATAGCGATTGGATTCTGAAGCGGATTCCGGAAGGCTGTACACGGCTCTTTTTAAAAACCATTCCCGATACATCCAAGGACCGGAAAGCGGCCCGGCAACCCGAAACCATGCTGGCCCTCGATAGTCATTCAGCCGATGCCCTTGTTGCCCTTGGTATCGTATTGATTGGAACAGATGCATTGAGTATCGCCGCAGAAGACTGTTTGTCGGATGTGCACATCCGATTCGCACAGGCCAATACCATTGTTATTGAGCACCTCGAGCTCCTTGGATGCGAAGAGGGTGAGACTGAAATGATTGCTTTACCCTTACTGCTGCCAGGCTCAGAGGCTGCACCTGCACGGGTTTTGATAAAACAAACAACCATAAGCTCCCAGTCTGCATGATAAACGTATTTGAAACACAGCAAAAACTCCTCGAGCAAGAGCCCGATACAGAGAGGACACAATTGATTCTGGTCGATGACGATTCTTGGTTCCGTGAATTGGTATCCGAATACCTCTACGAACAGTGTCGTCTGCGCACAGAACAATATGCGAGTAGCTCGAAGTTTATTCAGGAATATAAGGAAGGTGATAACCGCATCATCCTCCTGGATTACGATTTTATCAATGATGTAAACGGGCTAACCGTCTTGAAACACATCCGCCAGGTGAACCGCTTCGCTTCGGTCATTATGCTTTCAGGTCAGGACAACCTTGAAGCTGCCATTGAAACGCTGCGGCATGGTGCAGCTGATTATTTTGTGAAGACCAACAAAACAGTGTTCGCCAATGTGCTTAGTTCCATTATCAAGTTGATGGAACTGGGACGTATCGCGGAGAACTGATTCGTATCGGCCCATCAAGCAAAAAGCCCGGTTTCCCGGGCTTTTTGCATTAGAGATCAGTCGTTGCTTATTGCACTACAACCAGCGTTTGAGCAACCTTGCTGTCGGTACGGAGTTGCAGGGTGTAAACACCTTTGGCAAGGCCGAGAACGGCAAGTTCAGTCTTGTTGGCACCTGCAAGTGCTCCGCGTGATTCCGTGTGAACCAGGCGACCGGAAGCATCAATCAGGGTCAACAACACGTCTTTGTCTGCATCAACGGTGTAGGTGATGTTCAGCAGATCGCTGACAGGGTTGGGATAAACCGAAAGACTAAGATCGGCCGAAGACAATTCGCGGGCACATGTCGAAATGCTGATTCCGTTTATGCTACGAACAGGGCCGCTTCCGCAAGCATTCGATGCACGTACTGTTATCGTCAGTCCGGTAGTCGGGTTAAGACCAGAACGAACATCGAGGTTCTTGGTTCCCTGTGTATTGTTCAGGATTTGGAAACCGGTAGGAATGCCCCACGTGTACGTGGTTGCACCGGCAGCAGTGCTCACTGAGTACTGATACACACTGTTGGAACACACAACCAATGGACCGCTGATGGGCGAAGTCTGTGCAGGAACTGCGGTAACCGTCATGCTGCGCGCATTTCCGGCGCCGCATCCGTTGATACCCGCCACACTCACTGTAGAAGAGAATGCAGTAGAGGGGAAATCAACTACGATTGAAGTAGTACCCTGGCCACTCACGATGCTTGCTCCTGCAGGAACAGTCCATAAGTAAGAGGCAGCTCCGGTGGTACCGTTGGTGCTGAATACAACACCGGTTGCACCACAAAGTCCTGAATTCTGTCCGATGATACCGGCAGGAGCAGTAAGTACATTGTAGCTGATGCCTTTCGTACGTGCAGGACCGTTACCGCAGGGGTTCGATCCGAATACGCTCATTTGTCCGCCGGCAAAAGTAGCAGTGTACTCAACGTTGATGATGTTGGTACCCTGACCGCTCAGGATGATTGCTCCTGCAGGTACGGTCCAGGTGTAACTGTTGGCGCGGGCTACATTGCCAATAGAATAGGTTGCAACCGTTCCGGGACATACCTTGTTGGGTCCTGAAATAGAGGGGGGTGTAACGGGTACGGTCAACTGTACGGATATAGGCAGACACGTTGGAGCGCTGTTACCGCAGGAGGATACAGAAGACACGCATACACTACCGACAACACCGGCGTGAATAGCCGAGAAGGGCCAGCGAACAACCAGTGAAGTGGTTCCTTGTCCGGAAACAATCTGTGTACCGCTGGGAACAGACCAGAGGTAGGAGCTTGCACCGGGAACAGCTGTAATGCTGTAGGTAACATTGATACCATTGGGGTTACAGAGTGCTGTAGGTCCGCTGATGGATGAAGGTGCAGGGGCACCACCCTGAAGCAGGTTGAGGGTGATAGAATCGCTAGCTGCAGGGCAGAGGGCGGTAGCGTTGGTTGTCAAAACCAGAATTACCGTGCCGGCTGTGTTATCTGCAGAACCGGGGATGTAAGAAGCGTTCAAGGTACTGGTTCCGGGCAAGAAGGTACCATCACCAAGTGTAGACCATGTGGCAGAGCTTGCTGATCCTGCAAACGAACCGTTGAGGGCGAAAGCTGCTGTTCCGCATCCGGTCTGGTCGGAGCCCGCATCGGCAGTTGGCGGATTGACGCATACACAACCTTCATCTACATTTCCGTCACAATCATCATCGATCTGGTTGCCGCATACTTCGGTAGCAGAAGGATTCACATCGTTATCGGTATCGTCACAATCGTCGCCATTTGCAACGTAACCACTGGGAGCAGTACAGTCGTTGATGGTATTGAAGGGGTTTCCGAAGCCGTCACCATCCACATCAGCATAGTATACGGTTGGGGTGTTGATCGTCAGATTCAGAACCTGCGTTGCACATCCGCTAACTGAAGAATAGGTGCCGCTTTGTGTGTAGGTCTGGCCATTCACAGCCCAGGTGTAAATTCCACAACCGCTTGCCGTTGTCGTGTTGGTCGTACTAGGTGTGATCGTGAGAGAGAGGATCTCAGTATTACAACCGCTAACAGAGGAGTAAGTACCGCTCTGGGTGTAGGTTGTTCCGTTCACGCTCCAGGTGTAGCTGTCACAAGCAGAGGCTGTTGTGGTGTTGCTCGTTGAAGGCGTGATGGTCAGAGAAAGAATCTCCGTGCTGCAACCGGTTACTGAGGTGTAGCTGCCGCTCTGGGTGTAGGTCTGACCGTTGACTGCCCAAGTGTAGCTGTCACAAGCAGAAGCTGTTGTGGTGTTGGTACCGCTGGTCAGGATCGTAAGTACCAGAATCTCGGTGTTGCATCCACTTGCAGAAGAGTAGGTACCGCTCTGTGTGTAGCTTGTTCCATTTACGCTCCAGGTGTAGCTGTCACAAGCAGAGGCTGTTGTGGTGTTGCTCGTTGAAGGCGTGATGGTTAGTGAAAGAATCTCCGTGCTGCAACCGGTTACTGAGGTGTAACTACCACTTTGCGTGTAGGTTATTCCAT
>JAJTFW010000003.1 GCA_021299095.1 Sphingobacteriales bacterium
GGATTGATTGCTCCGTTGGTATCGTTGCAATCGCCAGCCACAGTTGAACTTGATGCTGGCTGTACGCAAGCGAGGAAGGAAGCACCGGCACCATAGCCATCGTTATCCGAGTCGGTGTAATATGTTCCCTGACCGGTCACCGATGCATCGTTATCATCGCTCTGTCCGTCGCAGTCGTTGTCTACGCCATTGTCGCAGACTTCAACTGCAAGGGGATTGATGAGATCGTTCGAGTCGTCGCAATCCTCATCAATTGTGACAAAGCCGCTACCGGGAGCTTGGCAGAGTGTGATACCAGGACCACCACCATAACCATCGTCATCAGCATCTTCATAATAGGTAATGAATTGCAGGCCGTCGTCGGTCATTCCATCGCAATCATCATCGATGGTATTGCATTGTTCAGCGATTGAAGGGTTAATGGAGGCATTAGAATCGTTGCAATCTCCAACAACCGCAACATAGCCTACAGGCTGGTTGCAGGACATACTATCATCACTTAGTATTCCAAATCCATCGCCATCTGCGTCTTTATAATACGTGGTATAAATCAGGTTTGACCCATCTACAAGCCCATCGCAGTTATCATCGATTCCATTGCACACTTCAGGCGCCAGGGGTTTTATGGCGGGATTATTATCGTTGCAATCGTTGTCGTTAGTTACGTAGCCGGACGGCTGAAAACAGGAAAGCTGCGTTGTGGCCGGGTCGCCATAATTATCCCCATCATTGTCCCTGTAAAAAAGTGTCAGCGGGCCTTCGTCCGTAGCACCGTCGCAATCATCGTCAATCAGGTTACAGGTCTCTGTCTGCCATGGATTCATTGCAGGATTCGCATCGTTGCAATCGCCGGGTGCCGAAGCGTAACCGGAGGGCGGAGTTCCACTGCATGAGTTGATAGACGCAGCCGTCAAACCGAAACCATCTCCATCGGTGTCCAAGAAATACGCGTGAACAGGCAACAGTTCGTCGCTCTGCCCATCGCAGTCGTCATCGATTGAATTGCACACCTCGGTCGCAGCTGGATTGACGGCTGATGCATTGTCGTTGCAATCCAGCGCATTGGCCACATAGCCTGCGGGAATGGTAGATCCGGTAACGGTCTGGCTGTTGGATGCGTTACCGTATCCGTCCACATCGTTATCAGCGTACACTAAAAACGTACTGCTGATCGCGAGCGAAAGGTCGTCGATTCTCCAGTTGGCTGCTCCGGGGGTTACCGTACCAACGCCTCCAAATCCATAAATCCGGTACGTTACTGGGGTGGATGGAGGCGAAGTCAGTGCGAGACCATTGGTCGACTGAAGATTCCAGGTGGAGGTGTTTAGTAATGCTCCTGTCACCAGATTACTGGAAAACCCATCCACACTCCAACGCAGACACCAGGTTTGAGGGCCGGTGGCTGTTGATCGTGATCCGAATTGGAAGGAGCTCAGCACCATCCCGCTACCCGGAGCCGGATTGAGGCTGAACTCGAAAAAGGCGCTGCCGGATGCGCCTAAAAGCAGTCCGCCGGACCGGGCGGCTGCGCCGGCATTGAATAGTCCGGATGCTCCAACATATCCTGTGCTGGAGGAAGTTGTAGTAAGCAGCGTTGTGCTACCGTTGTTGTTGCCACAACTGATTTGAGATACAATCAGTTGCGGATAAGGAGTCAGGGATGGCAGGGCTTGGGCATTGCCAGTACCGAAATCCCAGGTCAGAGACTGTGCGGCAAGAATCTGAGCGAACAGTACGAGGGCAGTCGTCAGCAGATAACGGAAAGGGTTCATGGTTTGATTGATTGTTAACGAATAGGGTTCGATTAAATATCTGTCAAGAGTACGACCAATAGTGGAGCGTTGTCCGGCCAAAACTATTTAGATGTAAACACCCTGTTGTGTGATATTGAGAAGCCTGCGACGTGAGAAAAGTCATGGGGTTTGCTTTTCAAAAACGGGGTTGCGCCAAACAGCAATAAAACATCCTCAAGACGTTTCGGTTTATACTGTTTATTAACCATAACCGGTTAATGGATTATCCTCCACCCGGAACTAACCGGTTGTATAATTGATTGTTGGTTTTCACCGGAGTACCCGGTTGAGTGTCCTTTTCAGTCGCGGACCGGCGGTGAAGCGGCGCACATAGTTGATGCGGACATTGCCCGTGTTGATGGAAACACTGTTCGTCTCCCCTGATGATAGGGAAACGCGGCTGTTGGTGAACGTCACTGTCAAGGCACTCCGGGCTGAATTGTATCCGGCATACACACGGAAAAGCGAGTTTGGGCTGAGTCCTTGTTGCAGTGTACCGCCCGAACCGTCCAGGTACTCGGTTCGGTTATAGTCCATGCTGATTGAAAGGGATGCAGTCAGGAAATAACGGCGTGCAAGCACTAGCGTATACGCATAGCCAAAATTAGGACCGAATTCGATGAAACGAAGTCGGTTTACATCGGGAACGCTATCGCCGGCGAGCAGTACGGGATAGATGCTGCTGTCGGCCTGAGTACGGCCCGTGAAGAACTCCGCTCCAAGCAGGAACGTCCCTGCGGATCTGTACTGCCATTCGTTTTGCAAAGCGGCGGCGCGGTAGGAAAAACGGCGGTGGTTGAATATGTACTGGTAGGATGCGCCGAATTCACGAAGGATGAGGTCGGGTCGTACATAGTAGGTGCTGTCGTTGGTGCCGGCACCTTTCGGTTGCAGGTAAAATCCGTTGTAGAACTGCCCGAACAGGTCAATCGTTGATTTGCGTCCGTACAGGTGAGCTTGTAAATCAAGGTATCGGGTTTTACCCCGACCCTCATCGGGATTCAGAAACGGAAAACCATAGGCCAAATTCAGGGTGAAGCTGCGGTATGTGGCCCCAATACCCATGTTGAGCGTGGTGTTGGGTCGATAGTCCAACTCCACTCCGCGACCGGCATCCTGCACAAGCAAACCGGTGTACTTGCGGCTGAAATAAAACCGCCCTGTCACCAGTTCATCATGGGCTACATAACGGGCACTGTCGGACTGGGCTTCTGCGCTGCGCGGGATCAGGACACCTAATACGACAAACGGGATACAAACGAAAATGAACACACATAGCTTTTGCTTCATTGATTTCCCGCTGGAACTTAAAAAATCGATTGGGAAACAGGCCTTCATCTGCATTCGGCTGATTGATACTATCAATAGTGACTGGACTTCGGACCGGGTTACCCGGGTATGACTTGACACGTCCCATCCGGAAGTCGTAACTTACTGGGCAAACATAGCAGATTGTTCCACAGCTGATCGTTAATCCTCATGCCATCATCCAAATCGCCACTCCTGCGTCTCATCCGGAAAGCCTTTGTACTGTCGGAAATCAACCGTCAGCCCCACTCACCCGGATTGGATAAACTCATTGAACAGACCCAGCAGGTCCGTAATGAATACAACCGCAGACGATTCATCGGCGATGTGACCAAAGCAGCCCTCTTCTCGGGTCTGGCCATGATGTTACCGGCTTGCAGTAAAGACGATTTACTGCAGGAACAGGAGGATGTCGGAATGCGAAAACCAGGTCAGCAACCGCAAATTACCATCATCGGGGCGGGCTTGGCCGGACTTAATTGTGCATATCAACTGAAAAAGCGCGGTATTTCCGCCACTGTGTTCGAAGGTTCGAACAGAGTTGGTGGACGTGTACTGACGCGCCAGAATTTTATCTCACAGGGAAACTACACCGAGTGCGGAGGAGAGTTTATCGATACGGGACACCGGACCATGCGCAGCCTTGCTGCCGAATTCGGCCTGAGCTTGCTCGACACCAACGATCCCGATGAATCGGCATACCTCAACGACACCTTTTACATCGACGGGCAACATTACACGGAGGCACAGGTGATTCAGGCCTTCAGTCCATACGCATCCATCATCGCGGGCGATATCCAGTCGCTGCCTACCAATTTTTCATACAGCAATTACACAACCGCTGTTCAGCAATTCGATTCCATCAGCATCAGTCAATACTTCGACCAGATCGGAATGCCACCGACCCTCTTTCTACGAAAAGGTCTCGAACAGGCATACAACACCGAATATGGTCGTGAAGTCAACGATCAGTCGGCCATCAATTTCCTGTTCCTCTTCACCATCAATCCGGGCAACAGCAGCTACGACATCTTCGGTCTCAGCGACGAGCGCTTCAAGGTGCAGGGGGGCAACCAGCAGATCACCGATGCGCTGGCAGCCGCCATACCGGGACAAATCCGCCTTCAGCACAAACTCATCCGCATATCGACCAATGCAACCGGGCAATACGTGTTGCGTTTCCAGGGCATTCAACCGCTTGTGGCCGATATCTGCGTGATCACACTGCCGTTCACCCTGTTAAGGCAGGTGAACCTAAACGACCTCAATTTGCCTTCTTGGAAAACGAATGCCATTCAGAACCTGGGATACGGCACCAACGCCAAATTGCTGCTGGGCTTTACGGGACGCAAGTGGCGCGACTACGGTCATTCGGGTGGCGTGTTCACCAATGGTTCTCCCGCACAACCCTTCGAGTTCATCCAGACCGGCTGGGACAACACCCGATTACAGGGATCTTCGGGAGGCGGATACACCGTTTACCAAGGGGGTACGCAGGGTGTGAACCTGAGTTTATCCCAAACCCAAACGATGCTGAACCAGCTGGATGCCATGTGGCCGGGAACGGCTGCCCAGTACAACGGAAACGCAAAACTGATTCACTGGCCTTCACACCCCTGGTCGGAAGGCAGTTATGCCTGCTGGCGCGTGGGACAGGTAACCACCATGATGGGCGCAGAAGGTGAAAAAGTAGGCAACCTCTATTTTGCCGGAGAACACACCAGCTTATGGTACCAGGGCTACATGGAAGGAGCAGCCGAAACGGGCGCATCAGTAGCAAAGGCGATTGCCCTCGCTGTTTGAGTAGGAGGCTTACTGCCTGATCAGCTTCCGGTTGTTCCGGAAGCGGAAACATAGGACAGGTTCAATTCATGCTGAAAAGGATTCGGCCAGATGTTGACACGCTGATCGTCTGTTGTACCCTCTCGCAACGCAGGATTCACGAGCCACAGCGTTGCGTTCAGCAGGATGCGTCTGTGGTCGCCGTTCACCTCGGCAGACCAGCCGTTGTAGAGCTGATCGTTGGTATCGCCTGTTCCGTCATCGGGAGGAGAACTATCGCCAATAGCCGCAACTTTTCCATTACCATATCGTGCCTGAGCAAACATCACATTGCTTGTACCTGTGGTGGCTGCACCGGTTTTATACACCAAGCCCGTAACTGTCGAATTGGCGGTTTTATTCAGCGTCATGGAGGTTCCCGAACTATACTTCATCTGCAGGGGTGTTCCGGCTGCGCCTTGTAGAATCGGATTCCCGGTGATTACAGCGAAGTTTGAAGTTGTCTGACTGAAACTGACCAGGTCGAAGGTGATTCCGAAAGGATTCACCTTAATTCCATTGCTCGACATCAGATCATTCCAGATGGCAGGAGCATCCCAGGAGTCATTGTTTCGGTCAGAACCCTTGTGATTTCCAACCATGAACAATCCTCCACCATTCTGAACAAACTGGATGATGGCTGTCTTTTCTGCGGTAGTGAAACGGATATTGGGCTCAACACAGATAAAGACTTTATAGTTACTGAGGTCCTGTACATTGCTGGTGTTACCATAGGTGAGAGAAACAGTGTAGGGCAGTGTCTCAATCGTATATCCGCGCTTTGCCAGCTCAACGCCCCAAGCGGACATTGCACCCTTCCAATACGTTTCCGTTGTGGTCGAGGTAATGCCACTTTGTGCCGGCGTGGGGATGCGCTGCGGATTGGCTTCATTTCCTTTTCCTGTTTGCATCACCCCTCCGGTTCCGGTCCCAATATTGTACAGATCGGCATCCACCACCCAATCGGCATTCCCTGCCATCTGTGCTTTACGGGCATCGAACAGGATTTTTACGCCGGTTTGGGCGTACGCCGAAACCGTAAAGAATACACAGACAAGGAGTAGCGCTTTTTTCATGCTGGGGTGATAGTTGCTAATGAACCTGCAAGGTAAAAAAAACCGGGATTATTCCTTTCGGTTAAGTCAACTATACTGCACGAAAATAGCATGAGCGCCAGGTAATAGTCCGCTCACAACCATTGGTTAAAACACCGGAATGCTAATGCACGAACTTACTGCTTGCTCAAGAAACACCCTCGGAAAGTCGGGCAAAAAATAAATTTACCACCCTGCGCACGTTTGAACTGAATATAACCCAGGTTGGTCAATAAATGGGGATTTGTGGTCTCAGCGGGAATCGAACCCACATCAAAAGTTTAGGAAACTTCTATTCTATCCGTTGAACTATGAGACCGGCATAAACCTCTAATCACACATTATCAATGTGTTATGTTTTGCAAAAGTAATAATTCAGGATGAAAGCGGAGGGAGAATCTGCTTTCAATTGGCACACATGACCCTAACCTCAACCCGATAGTGGGATTAGGGTACAGGTTGCCGCAAATACAAAAGCGCCGCAAATAGGGTAAAGAAAAGGATGACCATCAGGCTGGTGGCCAGGTTTACCATTACAAAGGGTTGTATGAGCTCCCGTCTTCTTGTTTTGTCTTTTATGGCAATTCGTGTGATGGGGTATTCGGTAAGCAGGGTAATGGCGATAGCGGCACATGCCTTCAGCAGGAAATCCCACGCCGTAATTCCATGAAGTTCCTCCATTGAAAACAGCCAATCGGGGAAACTGATTGTAAAGCCGCTCGCATAGGGAAGCACGTGAAAGGCTACGAAAACCGATAGAAAATTGGCCAGCAAGATTAGACCGTACCGGGATTCAAAACCCAAACGTCGAAACATGCGCTTCTCTACCCACGCGAGGATGAGATTCATAATAATGAGGTCAACTATGCCGTCAATAAGAAGCAAGCCGATTGCATTGGCAATGACAACGTGAATGACCAGAACCATGAGGTGCGTTGTATTCTCAGTTTAAGATGGCTGCTGCTGCGCGTATTTGAATCCCAAACCTACATAAACCCTTCACATCGCTTACAAAGTTCCTTTACGATTCATCTTTCCTAGCCGACTGATTGAAGTCATCGTCGAGGTTTTTACCGTTGCAAGCCACTCCGATGTATGGGGTAAAAACACAAAGGCCGCCCAAACGGGCGGCCCTTCTGTAAACCGATGGTTTAGTTCGCTTAGTTGATCGGCAGGATTACCGCGTCGATAACGTGGATGATACCGTTTGAAGCAGAGATGTTGGCAGTAGTGATGTTCGCGGTGTTACCAACAGCTGTAATTTGACCTTGGTTGTCGACTGTGAAATCAACGCCAAGCAGCGTGCTGATGTTGCGGTTGCCATTGCGTGGTACAACACTGTTGGCAGCACGACGACCATCAACTACGTGGTACAACAATACATCGCGTACCAGGGTGGGAGGAAGATCGCTGATGCCGCTAACTCCGAGGGCTGTATAGAGATCGTTGAATGCGTCGTTGGTCGGAGCGAAAACGGTGTATTGGTCAGTACCGTTCAGGAACAAATTCACCAGTCCGGCATTAAGTGAATCATCTACATAAGTGAGTGCACCTACTAGCTCACTGAATCCAGCATTGATGGCGATTGCAGCAATCGGATCGGTTCCAGGAGCCGGAGCACCGTTGCGATTTTGAATGTCAGTTACCTGAACAGAGTTGGCAGGGTTCATCCCCTCTTCCTTGCTACAGCCTACCATAAAGACGGCGATTCCCATTACCGCGCTAAAAGCAAGAATTTTCGAATTCAACATAAGGTTTTTCATGATGTTAAGTTTTTTTGTTTTGTTGGAGGTAAAACAGCGTGTAGACGGGTGTGGTTTTCGAGTTCATCGTTTTTTTGATAAAAAACCTGATTTTCAGTGGTTTTAATTTACACCATTAACCAATTTATATCCTTCGTTTACCAATAAGAAGCCCGTGGTGTCATATGTACGTCATGGAAACCCTCGAATAGGCGCGTATATCGGTACGTGTAAAACCCCGAACAAGCTTAAGGCCGATTCACTCTTCCTGTCGGATTAGGCCACGAAACAGTATTTTTAATTTCCAGAACCTCGATCCATGAACCTACGCCTACGCATTACCTGTCTCAGCTCTCTGCTTTTCTGTTCTTTGATTGCAACCGCCCAGTGGTCCACCGCCACACTCTCCATAGGGCGTACCCAGTTGGCCGGAGCATCGGCAAACGGGATAGCGGTATTTGCAGGTGGAATCGGATTCATCAGCCAACCGCCGGGTGTGTTTGACCAGTACAATGTGAATACAAATGCCTGGACATCGGGTAATTTTTCGCCCGCACGGTGTAAGCTAAGCGCCGTTTCGTGCGGCAGCTATCTTTTGTTCGCTGGCGGAGCCAACGACTGGATACTCTCCGACTACGACAACGTGAACATCTATAACACCACCCAGAACACCTGGTCGGTTGCAAATGCCCTATCGGCCGCACGTTCATACACCGCTGGAGCATCGGCCGGAAGCAAGGCGGTATTTGCAGGTGGCGAATCGGGTATGTTCGGCCTGTATTTCAACAATGCAGATGTGTACGATACCCTCACACAAACCTGGTCACAGTCGGCTCTATCAGCTGCACGATCGCGGCTGGCAGCTGCAGGCTCCGGCACGAAAATCCTCTTCGCAGGGGGTAAAAATGCAGGAAGCACCTTCAATACGGTCGACATATACGACGTGATCGGAAACAGTTGGTCCACCGATTCCCTCTCCATCGCCAGAAGCGGTTTATGCGGAGTTGCAAGCGGCAACAAGATCTATTTCGCTGGTGGTGTCACCGCACTTAATCAGCCCTCTAACCGAATCGATGTATACGATGTTACGACTGGAACCTGGAGTATTGATTCCCTATCACAGGCAAGGCAGCGCATTGCGGCTGCATCCGTTGATAACCTGGTTTTCTTCGCCGGAGGATGCAATGCAGGCGGAACCACAGCATACACCACCGTTGATATCCTCAACACCGCTACGGGTACCTGGTCGGTGGCCAATCTCAGCAACGCCCGACAGGAAGCAGCGGCCACAGCGATTGGCAATCGGTTTATCATTGCGGGAGGAGCAGGCAGTAGTGGTGCGCCCACCCCATCGGTAGAAATCTACACCGTAACCAGCACCGGCCTGATCCAGACTCAAGAAAATGAACGTCTAACTGTTTATCCAAACCCAGTCATCGGATCTGCAACCGTTGAGCTACTGCACAACACATCCGGAACCGGGCGGATCGAACTAATCGACTGTACTGGTCGCTTGGTCCTGCAGGATCGTGTTAGTAGTGGACAAACAAACTATACCCTAAAAACAGAAACCCTTCCAAAAGGCCTGTACACGCTCGGTTTTTATCCATCGGATGGCGAAGTCCTAAAGCGCCGGATTGTGGTCGAGTAAGTGCTTTGGCTTCAGGAAGTTTCGGATGGGCGCACCCGATAGAACTGGTGCATGCTCAGCACATGGGGTATGCTTAGGCAGGAAAGCAGAATAAAGAAGATTCCCGCATACTGATCTGCCCCTGCCACCATGAACAAGGCCATGAACACAGCAGCGGCCAAGCTGAACGGGAGGGATTTCAGGAGCAACGGCTTATAGCTCTGGTTCAGGCCGCGCCGTAACTGCCGCCAGCCATTTACACTGTGCTGGGCCACAAAATAAATACCAAAGGAGATCAGCAAGGGCAAGAAGCCTGTTAGCACCAAGTAGAACAAGGTCAGGAGCATGCGCTTCGAGCGCAGGTGAAAGGACATCGCCAATCCGAATAGTGCACAAACGGCCGACATCTGTAATCCAATCTCTTTACTGAATGCAGGCAACCCCGACAGGGATTGTAGGCTGTAGATTTGATTAACAACCCACTGCGTTTCATCCGGGTGCGAAAACAGCATCAACATTAAGAGCGAAAGTCCCCACATAAAGGATTTCCAACCCTGAGGTATTCCCCACTCCCCAAAATCAGCCTGACCGAAATGCCAGGCCGAATAAAGTATGAATAAGGCCAATGCTAAGCTGGGAAAGAATATCCATACAATTCCCAACAGCAATCCCTTGGCCACATATACGGCAATGAAGCGCAGTAAAGAAGATGTGTTCCGAACAGCAGAATCGGTTAGGTGGTCGAGTGCGCCGTGCGTTAGCCCCACGAACAGAAATCCGATACCAAGAATTATCCACGATACGCCATGCGCATGAACAAGCGAAAACAAGAGGAACAGGATGGTAAGGCTGAAACCGTAACTAGCGGTAGGCCAGTTAGAAGCCCGATGCATCAAATCTTTAAACGCCGCTTTGATAAAAAGAACAACCGGTAGACCGGCGAACATCTTCAGCTCATCCGATAGACCGGACTTCTCAGTCAAAAAGCGTAGAACTTTAGAGATCGGGGTGTTTCGGAATAGCGACTCGAATATCCGTTTGCCTTGTTCTGGTTGTTGCTCCAGAATTTTAAGCAACAAACGATCATAGAATGCGAAACGATTGGAGGATTTCGACTCTGCGAGCACTTCGCCAGAGTTCGACTCGGCCGTTTTTCGCATGGCATCTTTGGCCATGGCGAGAAATGCATAGCCCGTACTTGCTTTGAGCAAGTTTGCACGGGTCCCTGTATTAATCCAGGCACTACCATAATCGCGATAATCCGTCGGGCAAGTCGACATCGGGATGGCACCGGACTCCAGCGCTTCGATTTCAAACGAGGTACTCAATTGTTCGGTATAGGTTTTCAATATGGGCCTTGCCTCCTCATCGGAAAGCACCTGTTTGCCGAACCGCGTCAACTCAACCAGGGCTTTTTGGGAAGAGAAGGGCAATACATACATGAATTGTGTTGTGCCGTTCTGCGGGACATTGAAATCCATCAACACCATCTTGTTTTGGTCAAATACGGGTTCGGTTGTATTAATAACCCATCCTTGAAAAGACTGCAACAGGTGTGCCTGGTGTTGTTTCGGTGCTGCGAATTCCGGCGGTCGGCTATCGAATACCCGAAGCGCATGGATTGTACCGAAAGCTGTTGGAATTGCAAAACCCGCAGGGTGTGCCGATGGATCAGCCTCTACACGCGACTCGATGAAGCGTGTACCATGCTGCTGCAAGGCTTGTACAGCATTGAGGCGAACGGCTGAACCGGGGATATGATAATACTGAAGCGGAGCAATACACTCGCTGGCGATTCCGGGGACATCCACTGTTTGCCAGGAATGCGTAATCAAACTTTTCAGTTGCAGACCCTCAATTTCAGCAGGAGTACTCCAAAAACAAAATGTGCGATCGAGTGGTGCAAAGGCTGCTGGCTCAATCACCGCAATCGACTTCCCCTTGAGCTGGCCCGACTCACCAAGCCGAAGAGCCAACAGACTGTTTGCTGCTCCGAGGCCAATGAAGACCACATCGTAACTAGGGCTCGTGGTGATTGATTCCATCTTAGTACCGACAGCGGCTTGATTGAAAAGGAAAAAGGGAAGGGCGAATCCGTTTCACCCTTCCCTTCCCCTATATAAAAGATGATTAGTCTTCTGAATTGCGGCTCAGAGCGTAAATCACCAGGCCGAATCCGATTTTGTTGATAGCATCAGCGATGTTGTACACAATGTCCATGGCGTGGCTAGCCGCGGCGGGATCGCTTACAAGCTGCATACCGAACAATCCACCGGGTGTTCCGAGGATATAACCCAAGGGATAGATAGCCCAACCTACGAGTACAAACCAGGCAAGTACACGCGTTGCTTTGGCAACCTGCGGACCAGCTGATTGAGCCAGGTTGGCCACTTCGCCAAACCAAATCAGGTATACGATGTAGAAGTAAGCGGCACCTGAAACAACACCCCACATGACACTGTTGTCACGGTCGATGGTCTCACCGAAGTAACCGGTCACCAACATTACAAGTGAAGCGAAGATCAATTTCCAGAGCAGGGCGATTTTCGCACCAGCCTTGCGGGTGATCAGATAGAACTCAACACACATCAGGGGAACAGTCAGGATCCAGTCCACATAACGGAAGAATGTGGGTGATTCGCCTGTTTCCAGGTTATATCCCCGCATGTAGTAATAGTGCACTGCGGCGATAAAGGTGATGAGTCCGGATACCAGCACAGATGTCCTCCACTTCGCCGCTGTATTGTTCAGCTCGAAGAAGAAGAACACGGAGGCGGCCATCATGGCCATGGTTCCGATAAAGAAGGTGAACGCAACGTAGTTGTCGCTCGCAATCGTAAGGTGTTCCATATTCATTAGGATTAGTTGGTTAGTGAATAATCAACATCTCAATTATCGTTTGGTTAAGGATTTGGGGTGATTTTCTGCATGCAATAGGCATAAATAGTGTTTAACTGGTTGTTTTTCAGTTATTTAATTTTTTGTGTTTTAGGGCCTTTTCGGGCTAATTGCTTGTCAAAATCTGACGGAAAACAGCCTGATAATCCAACCAAAGATGTGTTTATCCGAAAAATCGCCGGGTTTAGCTTTGGTTGTGTTTTGTTACATCGTCGGTAACGCTATCGGGTCACCCGCACATTTCGCTACCTTTAGACGCGCTGTTATATGCTTTCGTCCTTTAAACCGATTCTTCGCTCCGTTTACCGCGGTCTTCCGCTGAAACGTCAGTTCTATTCTCTGCTGCGTTCGGTATGGTCACCGCCCGAACCAATTTACCGTCATTTGCATTTTACCGGTCCGTTCACGGTGGCCGTCGATTCCGAACGCATTTTTCGGATGCAACATTTCGGTAACCAGATCGAGAATGAAGTGTTCTGGTCCGGCTTAAGGAGCAGCTGGGAGCGAGAGTCCATGCAACTATGGATCCGCTTATGCGAACACGCCCACACCATTATTGACGTTGGAGCGAACTCGGGCATTTACGCGCTTGTAGCCAAAACCATTCAGCCGAATGCACGTGTTTTAGCCTTTGAGCCACATCCCTTGTTTTATGAAATGCTTGAGACAAACGTGAGACTCAATCGCATCGATATTACATCTGTGGAGAAAGCGGTGTCTGATCAAAACGAAAATGTCATCATCGAGGATTATTCCGGAAAGAGCGAGCACATCACAGTGGCTTGTACCACCCTTGATGCCGTTGTAAAGGCATATTCACTCGACCATATCGACCTGATTAAAATCGATGTGGAACAACACGAGCCACAGGTATTGGCCGGATTCAAACAACACCTCGCTGCATTTAAACCGACCTTGCTGATTGAAATATTGACTGAATCTGTCGCCGATCAGGTTTATGAATCCGTGAAGGACTTAGGATATCTCTACTACAACATCGATGAGACAAAGGGCGTCCGCAGAACAGAGAGGCTTGAAAAAAGCGATTACTACAATTACCTGCTTTGCAGTCCGGAAACCGCACAGATGCTTGGGCTGGAACTTCCGCAAAACGGATTGTAAAGACCCCATTGCTTTTTTGTGGATTTTTACGTCCGTATTTTAACCTATGGGTATCCGTATCTCCAGATCGAAACCACGCAGCCTCTTGCTGTCGTGCCTATACCGGGCTCAGAAATTTTTACCATTGAGTACTGCGGCGCGTTTCCGGCTTTTCCTGAACCTGGAATGGATTTTCGACCGGCTTGCACACGAATACTCCTTTGGCGCCTATTCCGTAGAAAACCATCCGGTACGACGACACTCACGCACATTCCTGCTAAAATTCATCCACGAAAACGATTCCGTGCTGGATCTGGGCTGCAATACCGGTGATATCAGTCGCGCCGTGGCGCAGAAGGCAAAGCGGGTAGTGGGCATCGACTACAATGCTGATGCAATCGTGCGAGCGGGTACATTCAACAACCCTCCAAACCTACGCTTCGTCAGCAGTGAGGCCTTGGATTACCTGCAGAAAAACACCGAGCCGTTCGATGTATTGCTGCTCTCCCATATTCTTGAACACCTCGACGATCCAAAATCATTCATCAAGCGTTTTAAAGATTATTTCCGCAACCTGTATATCGAAGTGCCGGATTTCGACCGCAGCTATCTAAACCAGTACCGACAGGATCAGCAGTTGCCGCTGATCTATACCGATCTGGATCACGTATCGGAATTTGACCGCGATGAATTGACTGCTTTGCTGGAATCCTGTGATATTGAAGTCATTTCTGCTGAATACCGTTTCGGTGTTCAGAAATTGTGGTGCCGCGTAAAAAAATGATGGGGGCTACCAATTTGTGTCCGGTTGTTTTTTATTTTACTAACCGGTAGTAAATCCAGCGGATCAAATAGTTTACACAATCCGTGTACTTGCTCAGCCTGCGGGCCATTCCTGCCAAAATGTAGTAATTGATGGCCAAGACGTATGAACGAATGCCGATAGGAATGAGTCCACCTTCTATCAACAGTTGAACATAGCGCTGATCCTCCGCATAAATTCCGGGAGTCAGGCGGTACGACATGCTTGCGGAATGCACACGGTAATACAATGGCGATCCGGGTATATAAGCGCATCGCAAACCCCGACTTGCAGCACTCACCAGAAAAAATTTATCGGCCAGACTGCTTAGTCGTTCCTCAAAAAGCAATCTCTTTTCTCGCAAAGCCGAAACGCGATACATCATATTTCCAGGAACTGATGATATACTTGTATCATACGTCAGAATTTCATGCAACAAGTCTTGGCCTGGCGCATGTGTACCCGTCGGTGTACGAATCCCTGATTCACTAAGCTGTTCAATATCGCTTCCGCACAAATCGAACTCCGGATGTGCGTCAAGAAATGTCATGCGCGAGCGTAGAAAGCCCGAAGAAAGCACATCATCCGCATCCAGAAATACGACATGCCTCCCTTTCGCTTCGTGCAGACCCGTATTTCGGGTATCCGAAACACCAGTATTTGTTTTCCGGATGATTTTAATGCGATGATCTCCATGTGCAAGTTCGGCTGCAACCGAAACCGTATCGTCCGTGCTGCCATCATCCACAAGGATCACCTCCAGTGCCGCGACATCCTGTTCCATAACGGAACGCAGTGTTTCAGCAATCCAGGCGGACGCATTGAACGCGGGAATCACAACACTGATATCGATCACGGACGACAAATGGCAAACTGGGTTATACAAGATTCACGCAAGACCTGAAAATCACCGTTCATCCGGTAATCCTCCACATCGGGATACTGGCCCTTACCAATGAGTCCATGCATGAAGGCATTTTGAATCGAAAGGGGGACTTTGCGTATTCCACGGCAGTACTGCAGCTTTTCAAGTACAGCACCGGCTTTCCACCGTAGACCGGATCGGTTTTTATAGCGAATGTATTCCTGCCCGTATAACTGAACCGAAGCAAAGCGCTTCTTTAACAGAACACTAAATTCGTCCGGAGTAAATTCCTGTGTATGATAGGGGTTGTGAATAATACCATCGGGACTTTGAACCAGCCTGTTGGGCGTAGAAACAAAAAAACGGCCGCTGGGACTGAGTACGCGCCTGAACTCATCCAGCATGGCTTCAAAATCCCGTGTGTGCTCAATCGTCTCGAACGAAACAACCACATCGAACGTACCGTCACTGAACGGAAGTTTTGTTCCGTCCATCACTTCAAAACGGACCTTGGGGTTCTTCTTGAGTGATGGATCAATCATCGCGATCGCCTCAGCATCCACATCGCCGCCAATCACCTCAACAGCGCGCCCAGCGAGAACGGCGGTTCCATAGCCGGTTCCACAGGCAAGATCAAGAACGCGCTCAGTTCCCTTTAAAACAGACAATACTTCCCTGTAGCGGTGAACGTGTTCAGCCCACCAAGGTGAAGCGTTTGCGTGCAGGAGGCGCTCGGAGGACATATAGAATTGTGGAAGGCAAAGGTGCGGCTTTCTGCGTAACTGGCCTACAATGAAGCCGTAGGTGTGAGAAGCTGCAGAAGTTCCTTAGCCTGTCTGATCACAAAGGGCAGGCGCATCAGCCCAAATACCAGATTTATTCCCAAGAGGACGCCAACGGAGATTGAAAAAGCAGGGTTAAATGCCAGAAGCAACAAAACCGCCAAGATGTTCAACACAGCTAATGTTGTGAGCGTATGTTCCTGTAAACGGAGGTCCTTGTAGACGTATAGATGAACAACCACTCCGGTTATTGTGGCTGCAAAAAAACTGGCACTGGCGATTCCACAAAGCCCAAATGGAAGCACAAGGATACTGTTCCCGAGTACATTGAGTGCCGCTGTTAAAAACGGAAGGAAAGAGAGCATTCTCACCTGCCTTCGGGCGAGCATGTATGGTGCATAGGCAATGATGTTTGCAAAGGAAAAGACCGCAGAGATCATCAACAGTAAAAGAGGAAGCGCGAAGACGGCTGATTCGACCTGATAAAACAACACAAGTATACCCGAAACCACAAGATAAGCTGGAATGGCCAGAGCGGCGAATGCAAGGGTGGCTCCAGGCAGAAGTTCTCCGAAAAAGCGTTGTACCGCGTGAGTATTGTTTTCTTCCAGTGTAGAGCTGATCCAATTTAGCAAGAGACCGGACAACACGGTGGGGATTTGCAGAAACATTCCATAAAACTGGTACAGCAGAAAATAATCGACAAAATCGGCTTCACGCAGATACAGGCGAATAAAGAACTGATCTAGGGCTCCGGTTGTCAAAAAGGCCACAGCCATGGAGCCGATCAACGGAAAAGAGGTTCGGATATGGCGCCATTGATCACGAAGGGGGAAATCGGGTCGAATGTACCTGCGTAGTGAAAACAGGCCGAATGCGATGGCGCAGACGTTTCCCATCACCAATGCCATCAATGCCGTTTCGAAGCGAAGGGCCGATAACCACCAAAGCACGCCGACAGAAATAAGCGTCAACGCTTTATCGATCACTAACATGCTACCCAATGCACCAACAAGTTTTACGCTCTGCAGGGAATTGTGCACATGCCAGAATGGAATCTGCACCAGGAAAAACGCCAGGGCCATTCGAATCATTCCCGGACTGCTGTTGAGCAATCCGGCTAGGGGAGCAGACCAAAGTCCGGAACTGAACCAAACCAACAATCCGATACCCAGTGAAAACGCGAGTCGCGAAAGAAAAAGACTACTTAGTTGCTGGCTACGGCTGTATGCCGAAAGTCCTTCGCGGATGTACAGGGGTTGTGTCCAGTGAACAAAAACCAGAAGCAACTGATTCACGGTTATACACAGCACCAGTTGTCCAAGGCGTCCGTCGCTATCGACTTTTTTCAGCCACCAGAACAGCAGAGCGGATAAAAGCGCCGTCAGAATTTGTGCACCACCGAGTGTGATGCTGTTTCGAAGAAAATTCAACCTATCCCAGCGGGACGACGACCTGCTCATACGACTATTGGTTCCGAAACCCGTGTCCGAATCCGAATAAAAATAGGGGTTCCGGAGCAAACCGGAGAATCAGGAAAAACCGCGGCTTCAAAGTACTTGTTCCTGTTTCCTTTTTTTACCAACTTTAACCTACCCTAACCAACCAGCCATGAAAAAACTGTTTCGTTTCCTGGTAATCACCATTGGTGTGACAGTAGGTGTCGCGGCGGCAGCTGCAGCTTTCGTCTATGTTAGAGGGGTCCCAACGTACGAGCCCGAAAAATCGAATTTTGTCCATGTCAGTTCGCCGGCCAGCATCGAGCGTGGGCGTAAGCTCAGCTCCATGTTGTGCGCCAACTGCCACTTGGATGACCAAACCGGGAAGCTTTCGGGTAAACGAATGCTCGATGCTCCGCCGGAATTCGGCATTGCAAATTCGGCAAACATCACCCGCGACGAGGAGTTTGGTATCGGGAATTATACCGATGGCGAGCTCGTGGTGCTTCTTCGTACAGGTGTCAAGCGAAACGGACAATATGCTCCGCCGTACATGGCCAAACTACCACACCTGTCCGACGAGGATATGAATGCTATTATCTCGTTTTTGCGCTCCGATGATCCCTGGGTACAAGCCGTACATACGCCTGCTCCACCCTGCGAACCCTCCCTGCTGACCAAATTCCTTTGCAACACGGCCTTCAAACCCTTGCCGATGCCAAAGCAATCCATCGCTTCGCCCGACACCAGTAATAGGGTTGAACTAGGCCGCTATCTGGCGCATAACTTGGATTGTTATGCCTGCCACTCGGGCGATTTTACCAAGATGGACATCCTCCGCCCTGAAAATAGTTTCCGGTATTTCGGTGGGGGGAATCTTCCGCTGAATTTCGAAGGAAAACCGGTCATGACCTCGAACATCACCCCCGACAAGGAAACGGGGATAGGCCTGTGGTCGGAGGATACGTTTGTCAGGGCCTTGAAATACGGTATTTTGGATGGCCAGGATGCCTTGCGATACCCAATGGTGCCTTACGTGCAGCTCAGCGATTACGAGGCAGGAGCCATCTATGCTTACCTGATGACTATACCCCCGATTCATAACTCCATCCCGCGCAACTGACCTCAAACTTTATACAGCATGGAATCACAAAAAGTCGACATGTTCCTGATGGCGAACAGCAAATTCTTCGAAAGCCATCACCTCCCGATGATACGCGAACGCCTGCTCCAGCTTGATGATAGCCGCTGGGTTATCATTCAAACCCTGCAGTTCAAAGACCCGACAACAATTCTGATTGTTTCTTTGTTAGGCGGATACCTGGGAATTGACCGTTTCATCATCGGTGATACAGGACTTGGTATCGGTAAGCTGCTCACTTGCGGTGGACTCGGCATTTGGACCATCGTCGACTGGTTCATGATTCAGGGCGTGACACGCGAAAAGAACATGGCCACACTCCAGCAACATCTCTACTGAGGTACATGCGCAATTCCTCACGGTTTATACGCTTTCTGATTCCTGCGGGGTTGATCTGGGTTGTCCTCAATGGAATTGGGGTCATCTCGTTCAGTCCTTGCCTATTCCATCTGATAACCGGATTACCCTGCCCTTCGTGCGGTACCACCCGGGCGATTCTCGCCCTGTTTGAAGGTAATTGGGCAGGTTCGCTCCGAATCAATCCGCTTGGATTATTAAGCGTTGGATTGTTTACATCGGGGGCGCTTATTATCCTGCTTGAGCGTACGATCCGAAAGCCATTGCTTAAACACGTTGTTAACCGTTGTGTTTTTTTAGTACAACAAAAACACGTGGCGGCACCACTTGTTTTATTGCTTTTGGTGAACTGGTTCTGGAACATCAGCAAAGGACTTTGATGGCACATACATTTCCCTATTCACCGGGTGAACACGAGACTGAAAAGGCCTCGAACAGTTACCTGATGTCGTTGGTGGCAGTCATTGCCGGACTCCCTTTACCCATCATCAACCTCCTGGCAACGCTGTTTTTCTTCTTGGCCAACCGTAAAGGAACATATTTCGTCCGCTGGCATTGTACACAAGCACTCCTGTCACAAGCCTCACTGTTGTTCATCAACAGTTTCGGATTTTGGTGGACCATCGATATTATTTTCGGTGACGAAGTCATCAGCAACCGCTATGTCGGGTATCTGATTGCCGCAGGTATTCTGAATCTGACCGAACTTATTGCCACCATACATGCTGCCATTCAAACCCGAAAGGGTCGGCATATAAAGTGGTGGTTTTACGGAACACTAACCGATCTGGTTTGCCGGCCATGAAGCAAACGTACACTGTTCTGTTGCAGGGGCTATTGTTGTTGATAGCCGTACTCCTCCTCTTCGTACTCCTGATGGGAACCGACTGGGCTGGATTGACCAACGCGGAGGAAAGGAGTGAGCAAACTGCACAACGAGTTGGGGAGTTGATGTATGACTTCATCAACGAAACGGAGGAAGTGGCGACCGATACGGCACTGACAAATCCGGTTCATCAACTTATCCAGAAGCTCTGCCGCGATAACGGGATTGACTACTCTTCCGTCACGTTTCACGTACTACTGAACGATGAGGTAAATGCCTTCGCTTTACCCGGTCGCCAATTGGTGGTCTATACCGGTTTATTGGACGAATGCCGGAATGAATCTGAATTGGCGGGTGTGCTGGCCCACGAATTGGCCCACATTGAACAAGACCACGTGATGAAAAAACTGGCCAAAGAACTGGGCTTCTCCATGCTATCGACCCTGACCAATGACGGGGAGACCCTCGGATTGGTGTTCGAGACCTTGGGTTCATCCGCTTATGACCGAGAACTGGAGATTGCCGCTGACATGGCTGCAGTAGAATACCTCGAGGTCGCCGGCCTGAATCCGAGGGCATTTGCCGATATACTCTACCGGATTGACGGAATGCAGGATTCTTCGCCCGAGTTCCTCGACTGGATTAGCACGCACCCGGATGCCCAGTCGAGGGCTGAAGCAGTTATGGACGCGGTGGATTCCGAACTTCCGATACCAGAGCCGGTTTTACCCTCAGCCATGTGGGATGACATGAAAGCCGCTTTGTAAGGTTTTGGCAGATTTTTAACAGAAAAACACGCAGATTCTGCGTACACCATACATTCTAAATCCATTCAGCATGTGCGGAATCGTAGCCGTATTCGAACTCCAGTCGGACCCGCAAAGCCTGCGTCCGCAGGTTCTTGAGCAATCACGAAAAATCAGGCATCGCGGCCCCGATTGGTCGGGCATGTACTGCAGCCCCAAAGCCCTACTTGCTCACGAGCGCCTGGCGATTGTGGACCCCCGTTCGGGAGGTCAACCCTTGTTCAGTGCCGATGGCCAAGTCGTGCTTGCTGTGAACGGAGAAATCTATAACCACCGCGAATTGCGTGCAAAATTTCCGGACTATCCCTTCCGTACAGAGTCCGATTGCGAAGTGATTCTGGCACTTTACGAACGACATGGTTCCGATTTTCTGGAACAACTCAACGGCATTTTCGCGTTCGCACTTTGGGATGAATCCCGGCAACGCTACCTCATCGGACGCGACCATATGGGCATTATCCCGCTCTACACCGGTAGGGATCAGCATGGGAATTTTTATGTGGCGTCCGAACTCAAGGCACTGGAGGGTATCTGCAATCGTCTCGAAGAATTTCCGCCAGGCCATGTCCTGTGTAGTGACGAGCATGAAAAGCCGGTAGCCTGGTACGAACGCGAATGGAAAACTTTTGCTGCGGTGAGTAATAATCCCACAGACATCAAACAACTCCGTAACGCGCTCGAAGGAGCCGTGCACCGCCAGTTGATGAGCGATGTGCCTTACGGTGTTCTGCTTTCGGGTGGACTCGATTCGTCCATCATCGCCGCGGTTACAGCGCGTTTCGCTCCAAACCGAATCGAGAGCGGAGACAAACATGCGGCCTGGTATCCGCGCCTGCATTCGTTTGCCGTAGGCTTAAAGGATTCTCCTGACCTGGCCGCTGCACGGGTTGTGGCAGAACACATCAACTCGGTCCACCACGAAGTGAACTTTACTGTTCAGGAAGGCCTTGATGCCATCAGCGATGTGATCTACCACCTCGAAACCTACGACGTCACCACTGTTCGCGCTTCCACGCCCATGTACCTCCTTGCCCGCGTAATCAAAAGCATGGGGATAAAAATGGTGCTCTCGGGTGAAGGTTCAGACGAGTTGTTCGGAGGATATCTCTATTTCCACAAAGCGCCCAATGCACAAGCATTTCACGAGGAGACGGTACGTAAACTGGGCAAACTACACCTCTACGACTGCCTGCGGGCCAACAAGTCGCTGGCCGCCTGGGGGGTTGAAGGACGCGTTCCCTTCCTCGACAAAGAATTCATGGATGTGGCGATGCGCATCAACCCATCCGATAAAATGACGGGTGAAGGAAAAATTGAAAAACACGTGCTGCGCAAGGCGTTCGAAGACCTGCTGCCCGAGGCCATCGCCTGGAGGCAGAAAGAACAATTCAGCGACGGCGTAGGGTACAGCTGGATCGACACCCTGAAAGCCCGTGCAAACGAGCAGGTGAGCGATGAGGATCTCGCGAAGGCACACTTCCGCTTTCCGGTTAATCCACCCCAAACAAAGGAAGAATACGTTTACCGCAGCATATTCAGCCGACACTTCCCCTCTGAGGCAGCGGCCTCTTGTGTGCCCTCCGTCAAATCGGTGGCCTGCAGTACGCCGGAAGCGCTTGCCTGGGATGCCTCCTTCAGAAACCTGAACGATCCCTCCGGCAGAGCTGTGCAGTCTGTCCACCGCAACGGACTTCAATCCTAAAGAGGCAAACCGATTTACGCTAACCCGAATCAACCGGGGCTTTCTACCTTTGGGTTCAGAAACAGAACCTATGAGATACCTCAGCCTTTGCGTAGCCCTACTCTTCTCGGGCCTTGTTGCTTCCTGTCAGTCGACCGGCACAAAAACCGCTTCCAAACCTGAATTACTCAGTGTGGAAGCTTTTGAAGCGAAAATGAACAGCTTGGGAGATGAACAGCTGATTGATGTACGAACACCCGAAGAATTCCTTGCCGGACATTTGACCGGTGCCGTAAACATCAACATTTACGATGCTGACTTCGCTCAACGTATAGCACAACTCGATAAAAACAGACCCGTATTGGTCTACTGCAAGGCCGGAGGGCGCAGCAAGGATGCGGCAGGACAACTGGCAGCACTGGGATACACCGTAAGTGAACTTCAGGGTGGGACACTGGCTTGGGCCAACGCCGGGAAAGCACTGGAAACGGCGGGTCCGGAGAAAGCTACGGGCATGACCCTGGAACAGTACGAACAGGCCGTAGCTGCACAGCCCATGGTGTTGGTTGACTTTAAAGCCACCTGGTGTAAACCGTGTAAGATGCTGGCCCCTATCCTCGACGAATTGGTGAAGAAGCAAGAAGGAAAACTCACCCTGATCAAAATCGATGCAGATGAGAATCCGGCCCTGATGCAGGCAAAACAGATCAACAGCATTCCCTACCTCGAATTGTATAAAGACGGGAAACGGGTGTGGACACACATGGGCCTGACCGACGAAGCCACGATTGCTGCGCAGTTGAAGTAAGCCCTCTTGATCGGGTGATAAATGGCATTGCCCTGGGTAGCTCCAGGTGATTGCCCTTGAAACCAACCTGGGGTTAAACACCGTGTCAGTCTACCTGCGAACAACAGCCATGGATATACGCCTTCAACGCCGTATGCTCAACGCCCTGGTCATTTTCACCTCCTTGTTTGGCTTTCTGGAATGGGGCGGCAACAATGAGGCTTTTCTCTATGAAACGGAAATCGAGGTGATATCGCGTATGCTGAAGGATCCTCTTGCGGTCATTCACCCTTTGACTTTGTTGCCAATGGCTGGCCAAGCACTGCTCTTGATCACCTTGTTTCAGCACGACCCAAGTCAACGGCTAACTTATTGGGGAGTTACGGGCTTGGGGCTGCTGATCGCATTGATGTTTGTAATCGGTTTAATCAGCTTGAGCCTGAAAATTGTAGCATCCACTACCCCCTTTCTAATCATGGCTTTTCTGGCTTTGTACAGCATTAAAATACAGAAACACCTAGCAAGTCAGCATTCCTCCTCTGAGGTGTGAACGACTCCAACTTTTTATTTTAATTCCCGAATTGACAATGGGCGAGCAATCAACAAATAAAATTAAGGTTACGGTTACGGTTAATGTTCAGCGCGACAAGGCATGGATGTTCTACACCCTTCCTGAACACATTACCCAGTGGAATTTTGCTCACCCAAGCTGGCATTGTCCCTCGGCTTCAAACGATGTACGTGTGGGAGGAAAATATGTAGCAAGGATGGAAGCACGGGACGGAAGTTCCGGATTCGATTTTGAAGCAGTTTATGTTGATGTGAATGATCCCGCAGAGCTAGCATATGAATTCGGCGGCCGCCTGGCCCGGGTGACATTCGGAGAGCAAAATGGTCAAACAACGGTGACCATCGTGTTCGATCCGGAAACAGAAAATCCGATCGAGCTGCAACGACAAGGCTGGCAGGCTATTCTGGATAGTTACAAATGCTACACGGAATCAAATTAACCGGTATCAGGTCTTACCCACATCCGATGCGTCTAGCTAGCCTCACCTCCTTCGCTGTGTTCATCCTCTGTCTTTCCGCGGCTTTCATTTCGTGCGGCAGACCCAATGAGCGAACAGAAGCGGCGCCGTCAGTGCAAACGCAATCCACTTCTTTAGGCGATACGGTAAATGATCTCAGCAAGAACATCGATTGCATTTTCCAGGATCAGCAGGGGAACCACTGGTTTGCCAGCAACGGCGGAGGGGTATACCGTTACAATGGAAAGGTGCTGGTGAATTACACTACACGTGATGGCCTGGTCAGCAATTACGTGTGGACCATCCAACAGGATGTGCATGGAATAATGTGGTTCTCTACTCGCGACGGATTCAGCTCATTCGATGGAAAGACCTTTACCAACAGGACGTTCGCAATTGAAAACGCATTTACCGGCAATTTTAAACCCCATGCGACTGGTTTGTTATTTCCACACAAAAAAGGGGTGTGTTACTACAACGGGAAGTCTTTTATCAACTTCACCATTCATCCCGCATCGTATACACTTCCCCCGAATGAAGCCAGCGGCCCTTACTTTGTTTATTCAACACTGATCGACCGCTCAGGAGTTGCATGGTTCGGTACACAATCAGAAGGTGTTTGCCGATACGATGGTGAAACGATCTCATACCTTTCCGATAAAGATCTGGCAGGGCCTGCGGTAAGGACCATTTACCAGGATAAGCGAGGCTTGCTGTGGTTCGGCAACAACGGTGGTGGACTATTCCGATACGATGGAAAGCAACTCTCCAACATCACAGCCGATAAGAACCTCGGGAATATGAAGTTTCTAAGAGAAAAAAAGCCGGTCGATATGCCGGGGTCGCTTGCCCGCGTATGGGCCATCAACGAGGACAATGCCGGCAAGCTCTTGATTGGCACCATCGATTCCGGACTTTGGACATTCGACGGTACCACGTTGAGCAACCTGACCACCAGCGACTGACTACCCGGCAATTCCATCTGGGTGATATACAAAGACCGGGACGGAAAGATGTGGATGGTAACCAACGGTGAAACGGTTTGCCAATACGACGGGAAGAAGTTCGTTAAAGTGGAATTTTGATTTTAAAAGATCACCGAATGGTTGAATAACGAAGTTATAGAGGCCGCTGGTTGAGCGGAGTCGAAACCAGCTTGCGTTCAAGGAAAGATGCCATAACGAACGATTGCATAACAGATGAACGTTTTCTGATTTTGCACTAGAATGGCCAAAGCTTTTGCCCAGTTCATGGGCTATTCTTCACGGGATAGTCATGGAACTAGGTGATTGTTATCGTTTATCACATCCGAGACTTGATTCACTTTTACAGCATCGTAATCTTGAAAAAAGTCATTGGACATGAAAACAACCCCTTCACCTGTTGGTCTCCTGCTGACGCAGGGAATAGTGGTCTTATTTCTCCCTTCCTGCGCACCGGTTTTCAGTGAGATGCAAAGTGCACGCATGATTGGAGAAAACCAATTCGAGTTAGCCGGTTCCTATTCATCGGTCAGTTTTTCGGATGATGGTGAACAGGAGCAGGTACAAACAAATACCGGCGTACAGGTGGGCTATGGTATTTCGGATAAGGTGGATATCCGCGGTCGCTTCGAACACATCAAGGTGAATGATTTTGATGAGAACGTGAACGTGATCGGTTTGGGTCCGAAATTCCGTTTGATTGATCGATATATGTCTTTTTATATCCCTGTTGGAAATGGCTTAGGGGATTACAATGACAACTGGCAAGTACATCCCACCATGCTGTTTACATTTCCCCTAGCCAAGGATATCCTCGAGATTACGGTTGCCCCGAAATACCTCCTCACCTTCTGCGAGGGTTGCAACGACGGGTTTGCACTAAATGCGGGATTGGCCATTGGCGAATTGGATCGATTTGCTGTCCGGCTCGAATACGGCTTATTGAAAAGCACCGATGACTTCGATGCGGGTCAATACAATCACATCAGTGTAGGCGCAGCCATTACCCTGGGCAAACAAGCAAAAAAATGATGCGCGACAGCGTCCTTAAAACAGTTAGGTCAATATGATAAAACGCTGAACACCGTATTATTTTCTGCCCGACTCGGAACGGAACGCAGCCAACTCTCGGCCTTTTCCGGAAAGGATCAGCGTGTGGATTTTGAAATCCCCTTCGCGTTTGACTTCGAGCGAATAGCTTTCCGTTTCCCTGAGTATTGCCAGATAGCGCTGCTCCAACTCCATGTGTTCGGTGCAAACCATTTCCGTCACCTGCAAGGGCAGCAGTTTCATCATCTCCTCGTGGACTGTCCACATCCCGGCGTAGCTGTTGCATCCGGCTCCGCCCGACATCCTGTTGTCGTCGGATTCGAAGGTGATGTGGATGAGGCCTGGAGGCGCCTTGATGGCCACACCGTCCATTCGGATCAAACTGAAACGGAGGCCGTACAAATCCGGATTCTTTCCGAAATGGGGTGAGCCGGGTTTAGTGCTATGGCAGGAGCTCTGTAAAACAGCAAACAAGAAAAAGAAGGCAAGGATGCGCATAGGTAATTCTGTAAAGTACCAAGGTACGGATTTGTCCTTTAGCCAAATTCCTAAAGGTTGATTACCTTTCGGATATGAGAAGCCTTGTGCATCTGACGCTTCTGTTAATTCTGGTTTTATGCGCACCGGTTTCTGAGGGAGCTGTTTTCAGGCCGGACAGTATGGCCCTGCAGGAAGGTTTCCACGCTTCGTTGGTATACCTGAAGGGGTCGGAGAAGCCCATCCGAGATACTCCTCAATCAAGTGACTTTGATCCTCCACAGTATGCTCGTCCTTGGCGCGAAGCACTTTACCTGAGTCCAGGTTCTGAGGAGGAAGCCTGGTTGTATTTCGAATCAAACAACCACGCTGACACCTCCATACGTCTGTTTTTTTTCTTCGGGAATTACACGAAAATCCGTGTATATCGTCATGACCGGGTTAGTGGTCATACCCTGAGTCTACAGCCACTCAGCTCCAGAAGCCCGATCGGTAATGGCATATTTCCGCTGGTGTTTGCTCCCGGTTCCCGTGAACGGATTTGGATTTACACCGGAAAAAGTTCGCGGGCGGTGCAAAGCCCTGTATTCGCGTACTGTGCTGCCAACCAGTCGGGGGTCTTGCAGGCGATCAGGGCCGACGCCTTTGCGGGTCAAGTCGAGAACATGAGTTACCACATGGCTGTGTTTATCTTGTCGGGTTTGATTTTAGGCCTACTCTGCTATGCCTTGTTCAACTACCGGCAGCGTGGCGAAATTGTTTTCTTGCTTTACGCAGCATACCTGTTCAGCATACTTCTGTATTCCCTACACCGCTCGGCCGAACTCTGGTCGGTTTGTCTGTTCCTTGACACAATAGGGCCACTGAAAGACGTGTGGTGGCAGCCGCTCTCATTCGTTTTTTATTTCGCATTCGCCCTACACTTCATCGATTTTCGGAAACTGAGCCCATCCCTACACAGCGCTATGCGTGTTGCCATCGCCGCACTAATCCTGTATCTGCTTATCGACCTTGTACTGATGCTAACAGGTTATCAGGATATTCGAAACCGGAATTATGCCTTGCTAAGACCACTGACCGGCGCGCTTTCGCTGGTTGTTATTTTGCGCACCTTTTTTATTCCTGACCGGCTCGCAAGAATACTATCTTGGGGAAGCCTGATGATGGTTGGCGGTGCTTTGGCAGCTTTCACCATCGCCATGTTTCCATCGTTTTTCCCCGATGCGCTTTATCGACACCACATGTTGCTGATGTTCGGTGGAGTGGGTCTTGAGATCATTTTCTTCACCGCCGGCTTGAGCATTAAATCGAAACTTCAGCACGAAGAACGGCTGGCGCTTGAGCTTGCCCTGCGTACCGAACGTGAGGAAGCTGCGCTGGCTATGCAACGCACCGAACACCAGACGCGCGAAAGGGAAAGGGACCGTGTTGCACAGGAGCTACACGATGACCTGGGATCAGGACTGACGTCCATCCGTTTTTTGAGCGACATGATCGGCAGAGACCCTGCGAGGCGCGAAATCCCCGGCAAAATCGCCGGTATCAGTACCGAACTGATTGGAAACATGCGACAGATTGTATGGACCATGAAATCGGAAGCACGCACCTTTCCGTCATTTGTGAGTTTTGTAAAAGAACAAGTGTCCGACACACTCGATCAACACACCATCGCATCGGCCTTCAGCATCCACGATGAAAACCCTTCAACGCAGGTGATTCTGGAGCATCAGCTGGTACGTCAAATGTGGTTGTGCATCAAAGAGTGCGTTCACAATGCCATTCGCCATTCGGAGGCAAGCCGCGTGGATATATCGTTCCACAAATCTGCCGATTGGATTGAAATCGGTATTCACGACAACGGGAAGGGGGTCCGCCCGGAGGATCTGGGCTCATCGCGTGGCATAGCTCACATTCGCCAACGTATGGAGAGCCTTGGTGGAAGCATGAGTATACACGGCGGAGACGGAACCAGCATCCGCCTGCATGGGCCTCTGACAAAAACTGGGGCATATACTACAAAGGGGTAATGCCGACACAAGGTTCAGACTCCTACATTCGTAAGTATAATGGAACAGACAATCTGCATCACCGTTGTGGAAGACAACGATGTCATCCGCGAAGGGCTTTGTGAACTTATCGCCACTGCGCCCGACTTTCGGTTGTGCGGAAGCTTTTCATCGGCCGATGCCTTCCTCGCCGCAATTCCGGGAGCAGAAGCACCCGAGTTGGTGTTGCTGGATGTACACCTTCCGGGTCGCAGTGGGATCGAGGCTTTGCCTGAAATCAAGAATCTCTTGCCCGACACCTTGCTGATGATGTACACGGTGTTTGAAGACGATGAGTCGGTGTTTAATGCGTTGAGCAGGGGTGCAAGTGGTTATCTCCTCAAGAAAACGGCACCCGAACAAATCCTGAGTGCACTGCGTGAATTACGCAACGGTGGCTCTCCCATGAGCGCCGAGATCGCCCGGAAAGTGGTGAACTCGTTCCAGCGTCCGAACTATGGACCGGAAGCAGGAAATCTGACCGAACGCGAACTGGAAATCGTAAGCCTGTTGGCATTGGGTTACCTGTATAAGGAAATCGCCGACCGCCTCGACCTATCCGTGAATACCGTGAAGAAACACCTGTACAATGTATACGAGAAGCTGCATGTGCAAAACCGTACCGAAGCAGTCAACAAGGTGTTTCAACGTAGCCAAGCATAAAAAAAGCCCCGGAAATCCAGGGCTTGAAAAACGGGTTACTCCACAGCCACAGGTCTGGGATAGACCTTAGGCCGTTGTAAAGGTCGATGCATTCATCAAACCGGACAATACTCCTTTTGTAGTAGAAGAATGTGTTGATTTTCGGTGATTCAATCCCAGCATTGTGAACTTTTCGGCCCAAAGGCTGTTACTTTGTACATACATCGGTTACCCTCATGGAATTGCTATTCAATGCACTGATTGTCGTGGCCACCTTCTTTGCCATGGAATTCGTGGCTTGGTTCACCCACAAGTATGTGATGCATGGTCTTTTGTGGATTTTACACAAGGATCACCACCAGACCGAGCCGGGATTCTTCGAAAAAAATGATGCCTTCTTTCTGATTTTCGCGGTTCCAAGTGCCATTCTGATTATGCTCGGTATGATGAATGGAAACGATTTCCGGCTCTATATCGGAATCGGTATTGCTGTGTATGGCCTGGCTTATTTTCTCGTCCACGATATTTTCATTCATCAGCGTTTTCGGATTTTCCGTCGCACCGACAACACGTATATGCGGGCTATCCGCAAAGCACACAAAGTGCATCACAAGCACCTGGGGAAAGAAGAGGGTGAATGCTTCGGTATGCTGCTCGTACCGATGAAGTATTACTTCGAAGCCAAACGCAGCCAAGATTAAGTCTTCCTGTTTCCGCTAATTGTCATTCCGCGGTTCACCAGGTAAACGCCCGTAAAAATCACAGCCATCGCAAGTAGCATTTGGCTTGTTACGGGTTCGTGCATCCAATAGGCTCCTATCAGTAAAGCAATTACCGGATTTACATAGGCATAAACGGAAACCTGTTGAGCGGGTAGATGACGGATTGCATAGACGAAGAGACTGTAACCGATCACCGAACCGACGAAAACCAGGTAGAGCAATGCCATCCACGCCTTCGGGTCTGAAGGCAGTTGATGTCCCTCCCCACTCATCCATCCGAAAAGTGCAACCGGAATTCCGCAAAAAAGCATTTGCCAGCCTGCAGCCTGTACGGGCTCCATTGCCACAGGATACTTGCGCATATAGACGCTTGCAAAAGAGCCGCTGAGCAATCCGGCCAGGATAAGCAGTAGTCCGCCCGGAGTCGCAATCACGTGTGCATCATTCCAATGACCCCCGATGATCAACCACTGTCCAAGCAACCCTATCAGTATACCGAGCCAAACCTGAGTTGGTGTCTGCTCGGAAGGATTCCACGCACGGGTGATGAGTACCACCCAAAAAGGATATGCTGCATTCAACAAGGAGGCAATGCCACCACCAACTGTTTGTTGTCCGTATACCATGAGCAGATTCCCGGCGATAAAAAAGAAAAATCCGCTAATCAACATTCGTCTTACATCTTTCAAATCCGGAACACGGAGCTTCTGTGACAAAGCAAAATAAGCCAAGAGCGCGGCGCCGGCGAACAGGTAACGGAACGCTGAGAAGAGCACAGGAGGGAATCCGGTTGTCATTCCCAGGCGAATAGCTCCGTAGGTCGTACCCCATACAACGCAAATAACCGTCAACGCCCAATAGGGTCCAGTCCTGTTCATATTGAATTTAGTTGTCTGAATTTACACCTGATGATTGACAAGGTGCGGGTCAGACAGTCGGCGAACCAGGGTTTGTGAAACAAGAAAGGAAGCAATGAAACCGATGGCAGTTGCAATCAGGAACACCAGCAAGAAGTCGGAGGCCATCATCCGCACGGGATACGCCTCCGTCACAAACCCTTGTCCTTGACCCAGTGTAATGAAACCAAATGTGCCTTGCAATTGACAGACAATGGCTCCAATCGTCAGCCCTGCGAGTGTTCCGGCAAGGGAGATCAGTAAGCCCTCGATTAAAAACACGCGACGGGTCAGATTCCAGTCGGCACCCATACTCTGTAAAATGCGGATATCCCGCTTTTTCTCGAGAATGAGCATCGACAAAGTCCCGAACAGGTTGAAGGCAGCGATGACTAGAATGAATCCAAGAATCAGGTATACGGCAAGCTTCTCACCTTTCAAGATCTTATAGAGGAATGCATGTTGCATGAGGCGGTCCTGAACGGAGAAGTCTTCCCCCATTGCAGTTGCCAGCCGTTCGCGCACGACATCCGAATCAGCACCGGTACGAAGTTTGACTTCATATGCCGTTATCTCACGATCGCGACCGCTGATCTGACGCATGAATCGCAACGGAACAAGTGCATACTTGGAATCGAAATCCTGTTGTATTTCAAACACACCTGATGCATTCAGGCGTTCCTCCGAAAATGCAGCAGACGGATCGAGAGTTGAAGCCTGTAAATCGGCACCGCGCTTGGGCATGATCACTTCCACCCGATGAAAGGGGTCGTCTATTCGTAAACCGAGTTTATACGCGATGAAAGACCCCGGGATGATATGATTGGAGGATCCCTCCTGTAAAACCGCACTTCCGTACTTTACAGCAGATGCGACACCTGTTGTATTGAAATACTTTTCATCAACACCACGAAGCGTTACCACCATTTGCTGATCACGGTAACGCAGCAAGGCCAATTGATCCAAAACAGGCGCCACCGAAGCCACGTCTGGATCATTGAGCAAAATCCTACGTTGCGTGGAATCAGCAATAAAGGGTCTTCCACCGGGCGCTTCAATCCGGATGTCGGGATCAAAGGTGTCGTACAGCGATAAAACCAGCGAACCGAAACCGTTGAACACAGATAGGACCACGATCAGTCCGAACGTACCAACGGCCACACCAGCCACACTCACCCAGCTCACCAGATTCACCAGCTGATGCGACTTGCGGGCGAATAGGTAGCGGCGGGCGATCAGCAGCACCGTCGACATGGACTGGGTTATTTACGGGCGTTGACGATAAGTCCGGTGCCGGTCGGATGTGTCATTGAAACATCCAATGCATTCAACACGGCACAAAAGGGATATACAATGAGATAGTACAATGGCAGTATCAGGTAAAACAACTTTGTTGCGCCCAACATGAGGATTGGGTACTTCATGGAAAGTCTCCAGGAAATTTTTCCGGGAGCGCCATACTGGTATCGGACATGCACCTCGCTGAATCCGGCGCTGCGCAGCTTATCCTCGATTTCGCGGATGTTATACCCATCACGCACATGTTCTTCAATAAAGGATCCTTCGCCCTCATCGTGCACATCGCTTCCTCCCTGATCACTCGGTGTGGAAATAATGAGTAAACCACCGGGCTTAAGCGAAGCATGGATGTTTTTAAAGACTTCGACATCCTCCAGAATATGTTCCATCACATCCACCGATAGCGCCAGATCAAATTGTGCAGGATTCCGATACTTCGTCAAGTCCTCAACTGCAAAGCGTACCCGCTCACCCATACCCAGGTCCGAAAAAAACCGGTTGCAATCCGCCACTTGTTCCTCTTTCACATCAACAGCCAGAATGTGCGCCTGTGGTAAGCGGCGGCTAAGCCAAAAGGAGTGTTGTCCATAGCCGGCACCGGCATCCAGGATGGATGCGTTCGGTGGTGCGTTGCGCAACCATTGTTTCAATTCCCGGTGCACATGCCATGCCCTAAGCAGCAAGAGGTCGAGCAGGCGGTAAAAGAGTTTACGGAGAAAAGGCGTGCGGTTAAATACGTTGCCAAGGCCCCGTTTGATGGGATCATACTGCATGGTGCACGAAGGTAATCAAAAGGGAGCCCGGGCTCAGGACTCAGGGGTATCAGCAGGCGGGATGTGCAGGTTCTTGAAAATCGCATCCATGCGCTCAGCGTAGTCCAGGCTGTCATCAATGAAGAACTCCAGCTCGGGGATTATCCTTGCCTGCTTGCCGATGCGCCGGCCCAATTGCAGACGCACTTCGGTCTTGTGCTGTCGCAAGGCCTTGAGGATTTCGGCGGGCTTGGGAGCTTTGAATACACTGATGTGTACGCGGGCAAGACCCAAGTCGGGCGTCACGCGAACGCCGGTCACAGTCACGAAATTCGGTCCATACCAGCCAGAACCTTCGCGCTGGAACAACTCGCCGAGTTCCTTCTGAATGAGCTTGGCGTATTTCTGCTGACGTACCGAATCCATACCCCAAAGATACGGTCCGAGTCGCGATTCCGCGTCATCAACGGAGAATCAACCTCAGCACCCGCTGTCCGGCACCGGAATCCAGCCGGATGAAATACACGCCGGCCTCGGCTTGACTCAGGTCGAAACTGCGGGTCCCGATGGCCTCGGTCGCAAACCAGGGTATGCCAATCGTGCGTCCCGTGGCATCCGTGAGTTGTACGGAAGTTCCAGGCTTCAATCCGGACCAAGTCAATGTAAACTGACCTTCGGTGGGATTCGGATATAGATAAACGTTAGCCTGAGACATGCCATCAGCAAAGCCGGTAACTGCGTCGATGTTGATGTTATCGACAAACAGGTTATTCCCGTATCCGTTGAGGTTCACAAAGTTGATCAGGATGCTCTGTCCATTCCATACGGATAGGTCTACAGTGTCCTTGCGCCAGTCACTGGTACCGGAAGGATAGAATTCGGCCGTGTTATCGGGAACTGTAGCCAGATCGGTTCCGGTCTTGAGGTAACCGGAGGGAATCCAGGTCAGTCCACAATCGGTCGATACATCGATGCGAAGACCATCCGTATAAGCAGCACTGTATCGTGCGTGAGCGACATCAAAGGTCATGCGGGACGATACCGCTGCATTGAGGTCCACCTCGAAGGTGTGCAAGCCGTCCTCAGCACCTACGTTGTTGTAGTCGAAATTATCCATGAAGGAAGCTGAAGTCGTGGTTCCGGAAGCACCGTTGATCCCACTTGCTGAAGCCCAAGTGATAGAACCTCCTGCAGAGAGCAGAGTCCATCCACTTGGTGGATAGGATACCGACTGGAAGTCTTCGGTCAGCGGCACTGCTGCGGGTGCAAGAATCGAAATCAAGGATGTCTGAGATGCCGTTCCGGATCCGTTGGGACTGGATGCTACCAATGTGACATCGTATGTTCCGGTGGCATTAAACACCACTTGTGGATTCTGGGAGTTGGCACTGGTTCCGTTCACGAAGGAAACCGTTGATGGTGTGAATGTCCAGTTCCATTGCGTTGGAGCGTTTAGGCTTTGATCGGTGAACGTGAATGTTTTTCCTGTGCAACCGCTTGAAGAACTTGCGGTGAAGGCAGCCACAGGCGGACCGCTGGATTCCAGAATGCTGATATCATCCAGTGCAATATCGGAAGTGGCTCCGCCTCCTGTAACGCCGCGGAAACGGACATTGATACGTTTACCGACCCAGGGTGCCAGGTTAACCACACCTTGCTTCCACAAGTTCCCCTGGTTACCACTGAATGGAGGGATCGCATCGTTGCTCCAAGCTCCATCACCGAATACATCTACATGCAATTCGCCCGTGTTTGAGCCATAGAGGTGATACCAGAACAGCAGCTGAGGTGTTTGTGAACTTGTCAGGTCTATACACGGTGAGAGAAGAACCGCTTCATTATTGAAACAGGTGGATGCTTCGAGATAAATGTATTTTCCAGTTGCCGTACCAGTGGTGTGGTCGGTGTCAGGGCCAGTGCTGGCGCTGGGTGTAGCACCTGAATGAACACGGAAATCAATCTGGTCAGCATCGCCATTGACAGCATTGATCCAGTTATTAGGCAAAGCGCAAACTGTGCTGGCACAATTGCTGATGGTCGGACAATTCGTTGCTGTCTCAAAGTCTTCAATAAGGGGTAGTTGTGCGAGTGATCCACTGATGACCTGTATGGCGTATGTAACCGAATCATTGAAGGCATTCAGGTCGCCGGGTAAGGTGATCCAACATTGCATGGTATAATTACCCAAAACCGATAGGTCAACGGGAAGACTGAACACAAAGAGGGTATCGGCGCCGGGGGCAAGCGTACCGGCAAGAGGTTCACTTACAACAGCTGCCCCATTCAGGGAGTAATTGATGGTCATTCCGCTAAGCGGACCGGTTCCGGCATTGGACAAGCGTAAACTCACAGGCACAGCGCTGTTATCCTGGCAGCTTTGAATGATGCCCACCGCAGGCGTCACAGGTTGAACCAGGGACAGGTCGCTGGCCAGTGGACAATTGAAAATACCGGGGGCCTTTCTGACGGCATTGGCCCTAAGACCAATGTTGCCCTGGGGTGTTACAGCAGCAACACTGAACCAATCCTCCACCGTGGGGTTTATACCGTAAATCACCGCACTGGTCGTACCTGTGACGGCAACGGGTTCCATGAACTTTTGTCCGAGACGATACACCACATAAGCGCTTGCTCCAGCAGCGGGCTGCCATGAAATCTGTATGGAATCCGGGCAAGCCCAGTCGTAGGTGATGGTCGATGGCCGGGCAATGAGGGCGAAAGAAGTGTCGCTTTCGTCCGTAAACCCATTGCGGCTAACGCGTACACGGGCTGAACCTGTAACAGTGTTGGGAACCGTCCAGGTATATTGCTGTATGTTTTGTGCCACTGTTGCGATGGTGTTCCAGGTCAGGCCATCGTCGGCGGTATAAGCGAGTTCAACACTTCCCTGATCACGTTCACTGTCCCAGCGCAACACTTCGGATTGTCCGGGCACGAATCCCTCTCCTCCGTTTGGATAGGTCATGGTCAATTCCTGCGAGCGGAACTCCCACACAATGTAATACCGCTGCTGGCCGAAGGGAATTGCGGAACCGTTCACGGTAAGGGTATAGGTGCCGGGAGCGGGATTGGATACGACCACCTGCTCCATGTTGTTTAATGAATCAACACCCCGGACTGCAGGAGCGGAAAGGCTTGCAGCCAGCGGTGTGGCATCCAATACCCAGGGATTCCAGATGGAGGTGGAAAGATCCGAAACCGTGAAGTCGAGGTTATTTACCAGGGATACGGCGGCAGCGGGCGTACCACCCGGATCGGCCCAGTACAGCATGGCCCGCAGCGCGGTTGTGCCGGCAGGTACGGTAATGCTGTGCGTGTTCTGACCTCCCTGAGCGATGCTATCGCTGAGATACCGTGACTCCTCCAGTGTACGAAGCGCCCTAAGTGCGTTCACTCGGCCCCAGCCGTAGGTGAAATCGGGACCCGGATTACCAATGTCTTCCGCTGTATTGAGCAAACTCGCTTTAAGCAGAGGCGCCGGCGCCGTAGTGGTTCCGTTCAGTGACTTATAAGCCTGGTACAGTTGTGCGAATATACCAGCGATTCCCGGCGACGCGGCCGATGTCCCTCCACCGACTTGATAGGTGTTGTTCTCATTGGTACTCATCTGGTCGCGTCCATTGGCACAGATATCCGGTTTAATGCGTCCGTCGGCGGAGGGACCACGGCTGCTGCTGGGGTCCAATACTTCCAGCGCATCGAGGTTTCCGCAGGCGATCACGTTCTTTCCCTGCTTGTAGCCACCGGTGATATTCCCCCAGCCGCTGCCGGCGCCATAGCCGCAATCGGCCGCGCCATTATTGCCACCTGAAAACACAAATTGGAGGTATGGGTTTTCAAACAGGAACTGGTCACCAAACTGGGTGTCGGACGTGTATTCGTTGCAGCCCTGCGAGTAGGATGTAGAGGCAACTACCACTCCATAAGTCGTATAATTTCCCAGTGCATTCACCACCTGAGGGTACCCGGAAATGTCAAAGGTGACCAGATCGGCACCGCTGGCCATTCCGCGAATCGAAGGGTTGAGATTGCCGGCACCGACTGCGATTCCGCAGGTCATGTCGCCATGTGTACCACCCGTCACGGTAGCCAATTGGGTCATACGTCCGCTGAAATCGATGTGCGGACCGACCGCTCCGTCATCTGCGATGGCAACGGCGACTCCACTGCCATCGTAATGACGTCCACTGGCATAGTCGCTGTTAATCACATTCGATCGGTGCAGGCTACGTCCTTTGGTATCGTCCTTCACAGAGGGGGCTGCAATCGTATTTACATAAAACACCCAGGGTTCGGAGGCCAGAACCCGGACCTGATTGTCGGGTATGCGGACCGTTAGAGTGTGGTTTGCGTCGTGTCGGCCCAGTAGTGTTCCATACGCCTCCACAAGAGGGAGTATTGCATCAAGGTTCAGCGCTTGCTGAATCTGAATGTCCAGGTCGACCGTGCCGGGCGCATTCACCGCCCAAGCCTGAGCGCCCCCGATCAGGTTGCGGCTGATTTTCTGCTCAACCGCTGGTTGGAAAACGGAAACGATGCCCAAACCGCGCAAGCGTGTCTTGTCAAGCGTTACAGGGATCGCCGCCATAAAGGTGTTGTGCGGGATGTACGCCGAAAGGCGGATACCCAGTTCTACCATTCCGGCTTTCTGTGCCTGATTCGGTATCTGTTCGAACTGCAGGTAACGAAACTGGTATCCACCCACTGGTTCAGCAACCTGTAGTTCACCGATGAAGGTTTCCAGGTTCGCAGGGGGTAGTACGCTTCCGCTTTGAAACTGAACGGGGCGCGTTTGGGCCTGAATGAAGCTATGAAGCAGAACCAGGCAGATCAGGGAGTACAGGTGTTTCATCGTTTTCGGTGGCAGGTGCATGAACCTGCAGAACGAATATACCGCAATCGGCATTGCTGTGCGAATGCCAAGGCTTTTTATGCACTTTTGCCCTATGCTGACCCTTGTTCCCGGACCCATTGGCAATCTGCAGGACATAACCCTGCGGGCACTGGAAGTACTCAAAAACGCTGATGTGATTTTGGCAGAAGATACGCGTACCAGCAGGGTTTTATTGGATCATTTCGGTATACAGAAGCGTTTGCTGGCACATCACCAGCACAACGAACACCAGGCGGTAGCCGAAATCATCCGCATGCTGGAATCAGGTCAGCACATCGCCTTGCTGAGCGACGCTGGAACACCGGGTGTCAGCGATCCCGGGTTTCTACTGGTGAGGGCCTGCGTGCAGGCAGGCATTGCGGTTTCCTGTTTACCCGGCCCAACGGCATTCGTACCTGCATTGGTCATGAGCGGGTTACCCTGCGATCGCTTCGTATTTGAAGGCTTCCTGCCCCAGAAAAAAGGGCGACAAAGTCGATGGCTCGCACTTCGCGAAGAAACACGCACGATGGTTTTTTACGAATCACCCTACAGGCTGCTCAAATTGCTTCAGGAGGGGATTCAACATCTTGGTGCTGATCGCAAAGCAAGTATCAGTCGGGAAATTTCGAAGGTGTATGAAGAGACTGTACGCGGGACATTGGCTGAATTACTAACTCATTTTTCGGAAAAGGGCGTTAAAGGTGAAATTGTTGTAATCGTAAGTGGCTTGGAGCCAGTTTGAATACGCAGTCCTCACGGGCAATGGGAAAAACGATTGTGCCGTTATCCAAAATGTTGTCTTGGTCCTCTCAACTAGAATTTTAATTATCATTGGTTGCGAAAACCATATCTCCGGATTTCAGCGAGCGTCCCAATTCCACTTCTATAAATGCATTTCTAAGCCGACATATTGGCTTTTATCGGAGTGTTTCGTGGCATCAACACACCTTACGTCGAACTTATTCTACCTTAATGATGAAAAAACTTGATTGGATATTCGACAAGCTACTCTCGAACCAAACACGGATTAAAACTGAGCGGGTTTTTCTAGTTATTGCATTGCTAAGTTTCATACTTCACCTGACGCTAATTTATCTCGTCAAGTTCGATTTGGTGTTTTTGAATGAGGAATCTGCTTTACTCACAAATCCTATTTCGGCGATTTACACTCCTTTTTCCTTCATTCTTGTCTATGAGGTTTATCTGCTCATCTATTTCTTGCCCAAATCCTTGACGACTTATATCAATAAGCAATATGAGATCATCCTGCTTATCATCATACGGCGTTTATTCAAAGATTTGTCGAATATTAAAATCTCGTCTGATTGGTTCGTAATCAAGAATGATCTGCAATTCACATTCGATATTATAACCTCACTTGTGTTGTTTTTTCTTATTTTCCATTTCTATAAACAAAGTAGTCGAAAAACCCCGGTGTCTGATTCTGATGATTCAATACTTGAGAAAACCAGAAGGTATTTGAAAATAAAAAGCGCTATTGCTTCTTCACTCGTTCCCGTCGTTTTGGTATTGGCTATTTTTTCCTTTTTAAACTGGTTAACCACGGCAGTATTTGCACCAGTAGGTCCAGCCGCATCATTTACCAATATCAATAATATATTTTTTGAAGAGTTCTTTACAATTCTGGTGCTGGTAGACATTGTGCTACTCCTTGTGTCCTTCTTTTACACCGATAAGTTTCACCTGATTATTCGAAACTCAGGCTTTATAATCTCCACGATTCTAATCAGACTTTCGTTTTCTACTGAAGGGCTCATGAACAATATATTGGTTGTGGTGGCCGTCCTTTTTGGTCTTGCCATACTTAACATTTACAATAAGTTTGAAAAAACAATGGTATCCAGCGGACAAGACAAGATGGAATAATGGATTTCATTTCTGGATATCCCTATTTAAAAATTTTTTCATCACCTTCAGGAATCCGTTCCTCACGTGATTACGGATGTCTTGCTGTTTTTTGATTGCGAACGCCAGCAATTGGAAAGGATTTGAATTCTATTTCGATGGTTGGGCGATTTACATTCCAATATGATTATCTTTAACAAGAACTTCAAATTCAAAAACAATGTTTAACAAGTTTACTGTTTCCGACAAACTGCTGTTTGTTGCCGCTCTTCTTTCATTGATATTCTCCGAGATTCTTTACTTCCAGGGAAACAAGGAGGATGGCACATTCATAGGGTTATGGGTTCCCTCTATTCTAGCATTTGGTATTTATCTGAAATTAATCAACAAGTAACACCATGACTGAATACATACCTCAATTCGCTGGACTAATCACCTTGTTGTTCGGCATTGGTTTTGCGTTAGCGATTACACAATCTGATAAAAAATAGCTTTGATTTTATCCTTTTAGTACACTGTGCTGATAAGGATTTTAATTCCGAACCCATCGGTTCAAATAGTATTTTGTGAGAAGCTCCACTATACTATCCGAAAAGTACATCAATGTATTTTGGATACTTTTCACCAGTTAGTATTTATTGCTTTTTGTTGTCGATGCTTTTCCTCCAGCTTGACAAAAAAAGAACAGCCACCCTTTAGAGTGGCTGTTCTGGTAAATTGATTTAAGCGCTTACATCTTAACCACCTTGGCCTGTCCGGCGAAACCGTTCAGCGCCACCTTCACCACATAGGTGCCGGCAGAGAAGGCAGATGCGTCAAGGAAGATGGTGTTTTCGCCCGAAGCTGTTGCAGCGTTGCGGGTTAGCACGAGGCGTCCACTCAGGTCATATACGTCGAGCATAGCCACTCCTCCGGTATTGGTCTCGAAGCGAAGTTCGAGTTGCTCCGCTACGATGCGGGTGCGGATGGGCAGTGATGCGTTCACCTCGTTAAGTCCGGTGCCAGAACACTGTGGATCTGCTGGATCGAGAACAGCTACCGCAACAGACGTTCCGGTCAATGTGCACGAGGGGTCCAGCTGAAGGTCGCCCAAGAAGGTAGGTGGATTGGTAGCCGCGATGGCGTTACCGAACACCACGGGGGTCCAGTAATAGGTTCCGTAAGGCACGTTGGTGCCATTAATTAGGGTACCATTATTGACAAACTGACGAAGACTGGTAGCTGGAGCCGGGAAGTTGAAAGTATAGGAAGCAACCAGGCTTGGTTCTGTCAAAGGACTTGAACTTCCACTGATATCAGCAGAGGTGATCACCCAAGAAACACCTGCATAAGCACCTACGGTTGGAGCAAACACCCCGCTTGCCGTAAACTCCGCAGTATCACCACCGCAAAGCTGTACCGCCGACGCGATGACCGAGGTACCAGCACTAACGCCTGCCGTTGTGCATGTTACCGTTGGAATAATCTGATACTTATAAATCCCATCGCTGGTGGATGAGGTGGTGAATCCACCAGCCCACATGTGATCAGCATCGGCAATACCGAGTGCAGTGCGCTGAGCGGTTGCCTCGATGGTAGTCCAGTTCAGTCCACCATCATCGCTGTAAGAAGAGCCCACGAATCCTGTTGCAGCTCCGGTGCTCACCATACGTGCACTACCTGGTACATTTTTCACATCCGACCCGAAGAAGTTTCCAGTCGGTGTGGCTGCGGTCCAAGTGGTTCCGCCATCCGTGGTGATGCGCATGGAGTTACCTCCGGTTGTTGCATTATACAAACGGGCAAGGCCATTGCTTGCACTGGTGAAACAGATATCAATGGCTCCGTTGGCAGGCACAGTGATACCGGTACTGCTAACAGTCCAGTTCAGTCCGCGGTCGATGGAGCGGTAAACACGACCCTTATTGGTGTCAAACCACATGGTGTCGCCGATCACGCTATAGTGACCCACGATTCCGTACTCACCTGAAAGCGGAGCCGGAATGTTGGCAGAGGGAACGCGGGTCCAAGTAGCACCACCATCGTTAGTGGTGTGTATTTCAAACCAGGTGGCCGGAGTCGGGTCACCCATCACCATACCATTATTGGCATCCCAGAAGTGAACCACATTGGGAAATGAAAGGCTACCTGCAAAAATGCTTCCCACACCCTGTTGTGACCAGGTGGAGCCACCATCACTGGTCTTCCACAAGCCGCCGCCTGCAGCAGCCGTATTGTACAACATGGCCCAGGCCGTATTGGCATCCAGACCATAAATCATTGACCAATCAAGAGTAGCAGCTGCGCCGGGAATGAGGCCTGCGGCCCAGGTAGCACCTCCATCGGTGGTGCGGGAATAGTCCTGACGGTTGGCAGCACCGCCGGATCCGTCGTAGGAGCAAATCCAAACAGTGTTTGTGTCAACCACGCTGACGTGTCGAACGCCACTGGATAGATCTGAAAAGCCGGTGGCCTGGCTGACCCAAGTACCACCCTGTGCGAACAACCCGAGGGATGCCGCCATTAAAAGTGAAAGCAAGTAGATTTTCTTCATTGTTTACGGTTTTGTTGTGACCAAAAATAGGGATTTGAGTGCTTGGGCTAACCCATTGATTGTGTTCAACTTGTATGAAAAGGAACTTTAAGGGTATAGTTCCGTACAAGGCCTGTATTCCCGACCTGGTATCGGGGCTTAAAACCGTCAGCACATGAGAACTTTTCGTTTTATCCTGGCCACAGCGATTGGCCTCTGTCTTAACAACCCGGGACATGCTCAGTATGCCTGCCCAGGGTTTCGTACGTATCCGCAAGGTGTCTGGGGCGCAAACCCTGTCAAAAACAATCCTGCCGCCTGGTTGGAAGAAGAGTTCAATGCGGCATTTCCCGGCGGCATTGAAATCGGATGCAAGGACGCATTGGATTTGATGAGCCCCGAAGCAGTCCGCAAGTTCTTGCCCCAAGGTGGTGTTGCAGCAGAATTGCCCTTCGGACTCTTGACAGATCCTGACAATGAAGGGTACAACAATGTACTCGCAGGGCATCTGGTCGCCTTAACCATCAATGTCGCATTTGATCTGCACGATCCGGGTTTTTCTCCGTCGGACCAAACTCTGGCCGAATTGCTGATCAGCGAAGGTCCGTTAAAGGGTTTGTCTGTGGAGCGTTTTCTGGAACGAGCCAACCAGCGTATTGGAGGATGTATCGATGACAGTATTTCACTGCGCACCTATAGTCAGATTGCTGCAACCATCAACCGCAGTTATACAGACGGAATTCTGCGTGACGAGTTTCTGGTTTGCCCTGTTCAGGTACGCGGTGAGGCAACTGCAGTGCGCTGTCCCGGCGGAAGCGACGGAACAGTTCGGCTTCACGTTGAGGGTGGTGTCGGTCCGTTTACATTCAAATGGAACAACGATCAAGACACCCGTGACCTGGAAGGCGTAAACGCAGGTGAATATCGTGTTACTGTTACGGATGCTGGGTTGGGTACTTCCATCGAAAAGCGATTTACAATTGAACAACCTTCCATCACAGAAATCAATGCAAGGATTAATCCCACAGCTGGTGGTTACTCCGTATCAATGAGTGGAAGCGGAGGTACTGAGCCTTACACATTCATTTGGGAAGACGGAGATAAATCGAATCCACGTAGCCCGATGGCTCCTGGTATATATCGCCTGTCGGCTTACGATGCGCGGCAATGCCGAACGCAGACCACAGTCGAGGTAAAAGAGTCGGCATTGGTATCACTTCCCAACTCCACCGTTCGTCCCTAGTTGCGCGCGGGCACCTCGTAATCCATCGAAATAGCACGAGCGTTTTTCATGATACGCATCAGGGGTCGATCATACGAACTCCTGGTGAATTACCTTCGTGTCATGCGCATGTTTCTCTGTTCCTGCTTTCTTGTCCTGCTTGCTACTGTATCTCAGGCGCAATCTGTATTGGTCGAGCGGGTGCTGGAAGATGCATCGCCAATCGGATATGGCCTTAAAACCAACCACAGCATACCGGATGCAATTGGAGGCCTGTACCTGGTGGGGTCAGAAGGGGATGCCCGTGGCCTGATCTTTCGAACCGATTCGACTGGAACACCGGTTTGGGCGAAACACTATACCGGTGGTGCCTATCCGAATATTTTTCCCGATATAAATTTCGCTTCGGTCATCCAGCTTCCGGATAAGGACCTTGTTTTATCCGGAATGTTGGTCGATACGGCTATAAACACCCTTTGTGCCCTCATCATGCGGTGTGATTCGACAGGTGCGGTACGGTGGGCCAGAAAACTGGATGCTCCCGGACTTTATTCACGATTCAACAGCATCACGGTGTGTCCTGATGGAGGGTTTCTCTGCACGGGTGGTATCGAGCCGGTGCCAACCCAAGCAGGTCGGCTCTTGGTTTGTAAAACAGATAGCACCGGTCAACTGATGTGGTGTAAGGCCTACGATGGACTGAACTTCGTCAATGTTGGACGAGGGGCTGCGGTGTTAAGCGACGGAAGTTATATCGTAACCGGATTTTCCGAAAATTTAAACCCATTCGAAGGAGCTGCATCCCTGATGCACATAAGCCCCAATGGAGCGGTATTAAAGTCGCAACGGATTCGGTCTATAACATCGACCTACTGCGCCGGTAGTGCCATTCATGTAGAGGGGGCAAGCTGTTATGTGTATGTATACCAAAGCGATGGTGTCTCCTTGTTACGCGGCGACACTTCACTGACAACCTGGACAATTTATCCGTTTCAGATCGGTGGTTTCTCGGCTGGACTTGCTCCCACCTATTATCCAAGCTTCCGCATGGTCAAAGACGGTTCAAATGGTTTTTTGTTTACAACACAACATGCATTCGGTGGGAGTGTATTCCGGTCTGACACCTCAGGAACGATTCAGTGGAGTCGTGATGTTGTGATGCAGGCTACGGATGCACATCGTTTAGCAGATGGAAGACTGGCGTTTGTCGGAGGAGGACCGCTTATTGGTGTTCTTGCGCCGCAACAGAACACCGCAGGATTTCAGCCGGAAATTGGTTTGGTTTTCACAGACAGCAACGCACTGGCTGGATCCTGCATAGTTCCTGGGCTCCCATCACCCACACCTTTTGTTCAATTCCAATTCGACAGCGTCACAATCAACACAAGTCCGGTAGGAACTCTTTCAGCAGTTGTTGTCCAGGATGCCAACCAGAGCATTTCAAACCGAATCGGTTGTGTAAGTACTACCGGGGGTATAACCGATACAGAAAACGGTCTATCCGTGAATATCAACCCGAACCCTGCTAACGATCGGTTCGAAGTCCGTATCGGTGAATCATCCACCTGCCTGCTTGAGGTTTTCCAACTAGACGGAAAACGTGTTTTTACAAGTGAATTCGGTGAAGGGCGACTAACGATTTTCACCAACACCTGGGATGCCGGCATATACCTTGTGCGCTGCCAATCGGGAAACCGGAACACAACAGTCCGTGTTGTGGTGATGCACTGATCAGGGCTGAAGGAAGCGCATGACTTTACGGTGCAGTGCGGCCTTCAGGCGATGATCGCCCACGATGCTTACTTCGTCAAGAAAACCCAGTAAAAAGCGGGTGACCGGTTTCAGGCTGTATACCTCACCGGAAAACACATACGTTTTATTCTTCTTGTCATACTGCACCAAAGCGGAGGTCATGGGGTATTCCTCGCGCAGTAAAACGGCCACACGAAGCGACATCCTCCACGCAACCGTATACGTTCTGCCTGTTTCAGAAAAACCAAACACATCGGGGGCCTGATAGCGGTGCTTGTCACGGAACCGGAATGCCGTTTTACGAACCTCTACTGCAGAAATACGCTCAATTTTGAATAACTTGTTGATGCCCGTCGCCGGCTCATAGGCCACAAGTCCCTGGTAGTTGTCGGTAAACCGGATGGGCTCAACCCGGCGATCGCTAATCTTGTTCGAATTGACACTGTGGTACTTCTTTAACACCACTTGCCGCCCATTGTGAATTGCTTCAGAAATTTTTTCAATGGTCTGAGCAAGATGAGCCGCCAGTAATTGTCCGTTGTATGCCGGTGCATCACCTTCGGGTCGCACCTTTTCCAGAATAGCCGATGCCAGTCGGTTCTTTTTTCCTGTAGCTAGTAGGAGGCGATGTAAATAAGCCGCCTCTTCGGGAGTGAAACGAACAGGCGACTTTCCGGTTTCATGTGGAATAAAACACCGATTCTCATCATCCCGGCCAATATTAAATCCGATCTCTGTCAGCAAGTCAAGGTACCGATACACGGTACGCTCTGTGGTTTGAAGTTGATCGGCTAAAAAGCGGATGTTCTTGGGTGGTTTCGCCTCAAGCAGGGCTGCCAGTCGGAGTACCCGCAGAATTTTATGTCCGTTGTTCGATTCTTGGGGCATAGGTCGACAAAGATAGTCCTGAGTTGTGATACATCAACGCACCTAATCCTCATGCACAACCAAGACGCGGGGTAGTGCAATACTCTTTCGACCTCCATTGGGTCCTTTAATACAATAGGAGTCGGCCAGCTCGTCGCCCAGTAAATCGACGAATTTCCTTCGAATCTTCGACATTTTCTCGCTCAGTGCATTGCTGAGTGGCCTACACAACTCATCCACCCCTTGTTCGATTACCTGTGGATCATCGCGGCGGCTCATCCGTCCCATAAGCGCGATAAGCTCGGCCCGGTAATCGGACAAGTGACTGACCGGAATCCCTTCCGGGTGGTTTAAAAACAAGAGGTAGACTGCACGCTCGGTCGGGGACAAGTTTACCGGAAGCATGCCGAGGTCGGGTAAATACAACTTTCGATTCCACCCTTTCACCATCAGACGGGACTCCTGCCTTAGCATCCCGTAACGCTCACGGTAAAGCAATTGCCTGCGGATGTCATCGAACAAGGCGAGTGTGTAGCGCAAAACCGCATGAGGCACATTACGGTGCTGTACGATCTTCTGACAATCGGCACAGATATCGGCAGTTCGCAACTTAAGAACGATCTCGCGCTTATCTTCACAAAAATCCATCATGCATCCCTTGCTGTGCTTGTGAACAGAGGCCAACATTTCGGAGGGCCTGCTGAACATCATCTGCTTCAGCAACAGTGATACCACCTGATAGGCGATTGGATACCGGCTGTCACCTTCGGTGTACATTTCCCAGTGTTCGGTGTGAATGAAAAAATTGCGGGCCTGTTCATCGTAGCCGGTAAACCAATTTGGATGGTTGCCATAATCTGTCAGGAGTATGACAGTGTCCTCTTCACTGATCTTTTTCTTAATGCGGTGCTTCCTGCATATATCGAACAACGCGTCCCAAGAAAGTGCTCGGATCGGTTCGGAACTGTAGTCCAAGGTCATTTCACATAGAACGGCACGCTCCTGGCGCATATAGCGCTCGTCGTCCGGGAGAATCAGGCGAATCTCTTCGGCGATATCGGGCTCACGCGGCTCACGCGGCGTGTGAAACATATACGGGCCCGGAATGCTTTGCAAAAACGCTGCGACGGCATAAAACAACTCATCGTCAACCCCCTTGGTTCGGATCAGGTGTACATTCATGTGTTCTAAAGATAAGGCTTTGTTCCACAAGCGCCGACTCCTGAAAATCCAGGAACCGGCGCTTCGTTTTGGTTGTGTGGTTCAGGATTTACTGTCCTGATCATCGCGTTTGAACAGCCCTTTCTTTTTCATTCCGGCCTCCTTGGAATGGACAAACTCGCTCACGCATTCATTGACTTCCATCATGGCCTGGCGCAGGTCCGATTTGCGCGTAAAGCGTACTTCATCGCGGTCAATGTTGAGCTGACGGGCCACGTTCCATGAATCGAAATCGGCTCCCAAAAAACTAAATGTCCAATGTCCGCTTTCTTTCTTCTCACTAATCCGACGTGCCACCTGTTGTGAAGTATAAAACTGAGATGCGTTTTCCGCTCCATCTGTCACAACCACCATCACCACATCGTCGTAAGGTGTGATGCTTTTCGAGATTTCCTCCATGCGCTGACCCAATGCGTCCAATAGTGCCGTGCTCCCGTTTGTACGGTATTGTGAAAGTTCCAGAATTGGTGCTTGGTCGGGATGAAGGGATGAGTACACGCTGCGGGTATCCGAATTGAAAAAACACAGGGATACGAGTATTTCCTGTTCCTTCACTTCATTTGCAAGACTCCGGATGGATAGGATTTGGCTGTTGATGGACTCAAGTGTTTCGCTGCGTACATCCGACATGCTTCCGCTGGCATCAACCAGCAATTGATAAATGGTTTTTGTTTTCATGGCTTTATCCTTGTTTTGATGGATCAAAGGTGCGGTCGGGTGCCTTCGATTTTTCAAAACTGACAAGCTTGTTATCTTTTATGGCATTGTAAATAAGCTTATTAATTCAATGGGGGCTGCTTGTTGTTTTGTTTAACCGAGCGTACATTTGATACACCATGATACCCGGTTTTCGTCTTTTCCTGCTTTTTCTCCTGCTCAATACCGCATCCGCCTCAGCCCAAAAGGTATTTTCGGTTGATTATGCCTCACAGGCCGATGTGAAAGTCTTTGTGACGGATTACGCCTCACAGGCCGACCTCCTCGTATTCAAGGTGTCGTACGAAAGCCAGGCAGGGAAAAACGATGGCCTTTGGTTTTTCACCAAGCATGCCTCGCAAGCTGGCCACAAGGTGTTTTTCACCGAGTATGCCTCACAAGCAGATGTACTGATTCATTTTGTGAAGTACGAAAGCCAAGCCGGTTGGAAGAAGAAAGAAAAACAGGCCTTCTTTTATTGAAAAAGCCCCGCCTCTTCCGAAGAAAAGACGGGGCGACCGCTAAAAAGGGTAGGCCCGATCCGAATTAAAATCCGGCAAAAGTTTCCGGGTGTTTCGCTCATTAATCGGCTCGGGAGATACTTTGTAACCCGAGAATAGGGTGTGTTGGTTTATCTCATTGGTTATCAGTGATATTATTATTGTAATGTCGTAGTATGAACGGCTATTTCGTATCATTGAGCATGGTCAACGAGCAGGTATATTTTGAGTTGTACCGCAATTGCAGGGCTGACTTCCTGCGTTGGTCCACATTCAGCTACAATCTCTCCTCCGAGGATGCCCGCGACCTCTACCAAGAGACTTTTCTGCGCATTTGGGACAACCTTCAAAAAGGCAAGTTGCAGGCCTTCTCGTCCTCAGGTCGCACCTATGTGTTCGCCGTGGGCAAACACGTCGTTTTGGATTTTTTGTCGAAACAGCAGCGACTGGTTCCACATTCTGATTTAAGTGCCCTTGAACAGGGCGAAGACCTGCTACAGGATCAACACAATTCAGACCATACAAGCCATGTGATTCAATCCGGCCTAAACCAGTTGGAACAGAGGGAGCGTTCCTTAATCGAGTTGTTTTATTTTAAACGGCTCGATATGCATTCAATTGCTGAGCAACTGGGTTATAAAAACGCAGATGTGGCTAAAAAACGCAAGTACGAAGTATTCCGAAAGCTGTGTAACCTTGTGAATAGCCGGATTAAATCGCCGGTTTCCTGATTGAATGGATATCAGACCGGAAGATTTTGAGCGTTTTGAGGCCTATTGGTCAGGTGAAATGCTTGAGCCCAATCGACAACAACTCGAGATAGACTTGCTGGTAGATCCACTCCTTCAACAACGCTTTGCTGAATACAAGCGTATACGCGAAGGGTTGGACCAGCTCGCGCGGAAAGAGGTGCACAAGCAACTGAAAGCCCTCGATCAGAGTCTTGATGCCATTCCACAACATCGGCACCAAAAAGTAAAATCCAAAACAAGGGTCTTGTTCCTGTTCGGTGGGCTTGCTGCTTGTCTTTCACTTGGCTGGTTATTTTATCCAGAGGGATACTCCGTTGACAATTTGCCACACGAGGAAGGTATTCCGCTTTTAATGGCGGATCAGGATAATCGCGTGTTCGACTCGGCCATGTCGTCGTATCGTTCTGTCGATTTTTCGGAAGCAGCAAGGGCCTTTTCGGGTCTTCCCGATATGGAGGAGAATGATACCATCCTGTTCTACCTCGCCAACGCCGAACTGCGATCGGGGAATTCGGCGATAGCACTAAAGCACTTCAAGGCATTGACGGACCGCAGAGAGTCTGTTTTTTACGACAAAGCGCGTTACTACGTGGCCATGGCTCACTGGTCGGCAGGAAACGACCGGGAGGCATTTGGCTTATTACGTCAGATTGCGAAAGAACCGAAACACCCCTACCGCCATCAGGCGCAAGCTGCGGTGGAACAAATGGAATGATTCGTGCCTGGGCTTTTTGCATCTTGTTTGTCGCCGGACTGTTTTGTGGAGTAGCAGGTGCGACCGGATCCACAACATTCCGACAGTTGATCGAAGGGGGTGACAGCCTGATGCGCATCCCCGACTATGCGAACGCCTTCCGTAACTACCGCCTAGCCGACAGTTTACATCCGAATAGCGCTGAAGCAGCCGTAAAACTGGCACTGATTGACAATATTTTCACACGAAGTCGCGAGGCCATTTTCAGACTTGATGCGGCAAAGAAAAATCTTGCAACATCCAATATCATTACGCAGGTAAGCTGGTACCAACAACGGGGTCGCGCATACGAAGATATCGGCGATATAGAACAGGCTGGACGGGATTACCGTACAGGATTAAATAAAGCACAACAAGCATTCGGCATACAAAGCATTCATACTGCATATGCCCTGATGTTTATGGCGCGCTATCACAGTTTTCGCAAGGAGAACGATTCATCGTATGGGTATTCGAATCGGGCTTATTCGATCTGGAAAGAATCCGGTACAAGTCGCCAACTCATCCGACAGGCCGAACTTCTGCTACAACATGCGTTCGATACCAAGAACAGAGCATTACTTAGTGGCAGGGCCCGTGTAGCCCAGTACGATTCCGTCAGGACACTTTACACACAAACTTTGCGTTTGATCAAACAACTCTATTCAAATCCCTCAGCAGAAGAGGCTGCTGTGTACCAGGGATTGGCTAACACCTACAACGATCTGCTCCAGGAAGAGATGTCGATTAGCAAACAGCGCGGAGAGGTGTGCTGGAATTCCGGTATTTCATACTACGACAAGTCGATAGCGACGAAGGAAGCCTTGTTTGGACCCGTGCACCGTTCTGTTGCGGTCAGTTATTATACGCGTGGTCTTATGTTCGATATTCATCCCGACACGGCCCGGATGAAACAAGGTTTATGGGAATACCAAAAAGCCATGAGGGCGGCGGTAGTTGATTATTCACCCACGAATGGTTTCTCATTGCCTGAACGCTGTCGGGTTGTTTTTCCGTACCAATTGAACGTTGTTCTGACTCAATACAATTACCTGGCTCGGAAACTCCATTCTAAAACAGGAGATAACCGGTACCTGGAAGCAGCACACCGGGCCAATCTCTACCGCTTGTCGGTTTTTGACGAAATAGTATCACAATTTTCGAGCAACTCATCGGGAAATACCATCTGGATATGGGTCAACGCACTTTTTGAAGAATCAGTCGAAACCGGCTACGATCTGTATGTAACCACGGGCGACAAACGCTACCTGGAGCAGGTGTTCAATGCAATCGAACGGGGCCGTAACAATGACTTTGCGGAACAAATCGTACGTCAGCACAATTCAGGTAAGGGTGTTGTTTATTCAAACAGCGGGCTTAGTCTATACCGAACCTGTACACCGCTTGATTCACTGCAGCGGGCCCTCAAGTCCACTAGTGCCTACATTGCCCTGGTGGGTTGGTCTAGGGCCTGGAAAGGCAGAAGTTTTGCATTAGCGGTTACCAACAAAAACTGTATTGTGATCGAGTTGCCGCAACCCGGATCTGTCGATAGCCTGCGAACTGCCTTGTTTACGGCTATGCGGAAAAACCAAGCGTATGATTATGCACGAGCAGCGAGATTGATTTATGCCAAAAGCCTGGAGTCGGTACTCAACAAATTGGATTCCGGCATAACTGAGCTCATCCTATCGGTCAACGGGGTTTACAGCGACATTCCTTTCGATGCCCTGGTGAAAAAAAAGCCGGGCCTCGATTGTGATTTTACAACACTCCCGTATCTGATGGACCAATACACCATCCGTTACTGTCTGAGTGCAACGCAATTGGTTCAATACTCCAATGAAAATTCCACTCACACCCGCCTAACGGGTTTTACACCAGAATTCACGTCCCATTCAGCCCTCGTTTTTTCAGCGCGTAGCGCAAAAGTTCTCCAACACCGGTTTGCCGGAAAGTGGTTTTCGGGCTCCCAGGCAACAAGCACGCATTTCCTGGAAGCATTGGGTGAACACAACATCGTTCATATTGCCAGCCACGCCGATGTAAATCCTACCGACGCCGACGCTAGCTCCCTTTTACTAAAAAGTGATTCGGGCGAGGAACGCTTGTTTTTACACCAATTGCTTGGACTTCGGGTTCACGCTCCCCTCGTGGTAGTGGCCGCCTGCGAAACAGCGGCCGGTAAAGAGCAGTATGCCGAGGGGTCCAGAACCTTCGCACGGGGTTTACTTTTTGCGGGAGCAGGCTCCACCATAGGGACACTATGGCGAGTCGATGATAAATCCACCGCTGCGCTACTTGAACATTTTTACAACGCACTTGCAGCAGGGCAGGGAACGGCCGAGGCCCTGAGAACAGCCCGACAACAGTATAGATCGGCGAGTGCGTCCCCAGAAGCAGCAAATCCATTTTTCTGGGCCGGACTTGTCCTGACGGGTGCCGACCAAGCGTTGTTGCTGCACCGAAACGATACACATTGGCCCTTTTGGCTGATAGGAGCCGGTGGGATAGCTGTGATCATTGTGTGGAGGGTTGTCAAAAAAAGAAGGTTGAAACAAGGCTGAAGAGTGGCTGGAGCGTGTATCTTTTGGGCGCACGGCCATGACCTTCTCTAAAACATTAATTGACAAAAACCGTCAATCCTGGATCGCACGACTGATCGATACGACCCGACGGAACAACCTCCTCTTTTTCGCACCGGAACCTACTGAACGGGTGTTCCCACTCAATCGCCTCGGAAGTGATGCGCTCGAGCGATTGATGCGCTTTGAATCACTTAGTCCGAACAAGTTGCTGAAAGAGGATGGCGAAAAGAAAACTCTATCGTCACTGAAGCAGATTGCTCGCCGGTCGAAAAGCAACGAAGAGGAGCGTAGCATCAAAACCTTGTATCTGGCAAGAGGCCTTTTTCGCTGGCCTGCCGGCGATGGTGGAAAGGACTTTTGTGCACCCGCCCTGCTCCTCGCGCTGGATTTGCGTAAATCGGATGGAGCCGGAAGAGAATTTAAAATACAACTGGAAGGCGAGGTTGAACTTAACCGTCCCCTTGCGGTTTACTGGAGCCGTGAATTGGGTATTGATTTGTCCGACATCGAACCGGCTATTGAAGCATTGGATCCTGATGCTGTGAACGATGGCTGGAAATTGGCGGTGGAGAATGTGCTTGAAACACTGAAGGGAAAAGGGGCTGCTGTCGCCGGTATGCAATTCGAAGATGGCGGATGGATCTCCAATTTCTCCTTCCAAAAACTGGGGCTTGTTCAGGATCTGGAGGCGTTTCGCGAACATGCTTATACGCACCCGCTCGTAGCGGCTCTGTGTGGGGATGAACAGGCCAGAGCTGCGCTGCAGGAAGTACCGCCCGATTTCCTTCCGGAAAACATTGATTCATTACCGGCCGAGGATGACTTCACTTTTTTGCCTTGCGATAGTTCACAGTTTACGGTCATCCGCAACGTGATACAAGGTAAAAGCGGTGTGATACAAGGCCCGCCGGGAACCGGAAAATCGCAGGTAATCGCCAACCTAATCGCCGAACTGGTAGCCAGAGGGAAAAGAGTCCTGTTCGTAGCGGAGAAAAAAGCTGCGCTCGATGTGGTATACGACCGTCTTCATAAAGCGGGTCTGAGTGAAATGGTCTTGAACCTGCACAGTGGGGATATGCGTGGACGTAAGTTAGCCGAACAACTGGCTCAAGGGCTTCAGGTGTTGCGTAGCCCGGCCGTAGCTCCCCAAGATGGAACACTGGGTGAATGGGAGCGGATACGCCATGAGTTAGTAGAGCACATCGACATCCTGCATAAACCCTGGAAACCCTGGAACCTGAGTGCCTATGCCTGTATGGAATGGTTGATGGACCACCCGGGTATTCCCGCTTCCGGTCTACGTATTGCTGCAACGACACTGGATCAGATCGGATCGGATCAAAAGTCCGCATGGATGCTATTGTTGGACGAGCTTGCACGTACCGAGGCGAGAATGATTCAGACCGGTGCAGTGGGTTGGCGCATGGCCGACAAAAATCCCGGGGAAGCCGTTGGTGATTTGCTTGAAAAACTGGAAGACCTTCTAGCAGCCATTCAAAAACTACGGGAAGCATACACGAAAACACCTGAAGGGTGTGGCAGTGTTCTGCCCGAAGATTCGGATCGGTTGAATACGGACATCGAATGGTTGAAATCGTTCGCGGCGCTGCATCCCAAACTGACATCGCCGGCCAAACACGATTGGCTTGAGGCTGATATCCGTTTGCTTCAGGAAAAGAAAAACCAGACGGTAGGCCGCTGGGCATCCAGCCTATTCTCCTCGAGCTATAATGCCGCCGTGCGAAGGGTGAACGATCTGTTCCGCGAAAAAGATGACCTCTTCGATGTGCTACTTCCTTTGGCCGAACAATGGTTGAAGGTGCAAAGCACCTGGAAAGGTGAAATCCCCTCCGCACCCCTTGACCTATCAGCGTTTTTCTCCGCATACGATTCGTTCTCAGCCTCACGGGCACGACTCGCTGAATTCATTCCCTGGTTCTCAAGCGAAAAAAACATCAATAACCTCACAGACGGTACAAAAGCCTTACTCTCAAGCCGCGATCAGGCCTTTCTGGTTCCGAAACTTGCCGGGATACGTAGTGAAATGAACGCCAACGGACTCGATCTGTTTGTACAGCAATGTGATCAGGCCGGAATTGTAGCCGAACAGCGCGCAGCAGCATTTGACTTGCTTTTCCACCATAGTGTTCTTTCCCTCATGAAAAGCCGCGACCCGCGCATCGCCGCTGTTGATGGCCGCAGACAGGATGAAAAACGAAGCCTGTTTCGTGAGCTCGATATTAAACGGCAATCACTCGCCGTGACGCGAATCCGTCGTACACATGCCGAGCGAATGACCGCACTGCTGAACCGTTTCCCGAGTCAGGAAAACGCCATTCGCGCTCAATCACAGCGAAAACATCCACAACCGTTCAAACGCATTTTTCGGTCAGCACCAGACGTACTGCTGGGCGTTTTTCCTTGCTGGATGGCCTCTCCGCTCACCGTCACACAATTCCTGGGCGCTGGTGATGCACCGTTTGATGTCGTGTTTTTCGACGAAGCCAGCCAGGTACAGCCGGAAGATGCCATCTCCTCCATTCTGCGTGGAAAACAACTGGTTGTATCCGGTGACACCCGACAACTTCCCCCTACCAGCTTCTTTGCCGATGGCGGGGGGAATGGTGAGGATACCGACACCACAGGGGGCCCAAACACCGCAGGGTATGAAAGCCTGCTGCACCTCATGCTCGGAGCACTTCCCGGACTGGGACCTGCCGGGGATGGATGGTTCCTGCAATGGCACTACCGCAGCCGCGATGAGTCGCTGATCGCCTTCAGTAACACGCACATCTACAACGGCCGAATGGTGACATTTCCACGGCCAAGTACAGCACAGGCAGTCCACTTTGTGCATGTCCGACCGGAAGTGCAGACCGATGTCGGCCAGGAAAGCAGCAGCGCCGAGGTATTGCGCGTGGTAGAACTGGCTAAAAGCCTTTCGCGCGAGCACCCGACAAAAAGCCTGGGCATCATCGCACTGGGTGTCGAACACGCGCAGCGGCTGGAAGAAGCGATTGACACCATGCTGGAATCGGCGAGTGATTCAGAGCGTGAATTCTTTTCGGAGAGCCGCAAAGAACCCTTCTTTGTCAAAAACCTGGAGCGTGTTCAAGGAGATGAACGGGATATGATCATCCTGTCCATCGGATATGGACAAAATCGGTCCGGTGTTCTTTCACACAACTTCGGTCCGATTAACCAGGAGGGCGGAGAAAGACGGCTCAATGTGGCCATTACACGCTCCCGCGAGCAGATGTGGGTCGTAGCGTCTTTTGATCCCGCCGAGCTCAATCCGGAACGGACGAAGGGAGAGGGTCCAGGACTACTGAGGAAATATCTGCTCTATGCGCAAAGCGGTGGTCGCAACCTGGGACTGGAACGTCCGACTCACATGATGGAGAATGCCTTTGAACGGGACATACGTCAGGCATTGGAAGCGAAGGGAATGCAGATCACATCCCAATACGGTGTTTCGGGTTACCGCATCGATCTGGTTGTGCATCACCCCGAACGGCCGGGTGAGTTCGTCATGGCGGTAGAGTGCGATGGAGCTGCCTATCACAGTGCGCCTTGTGCACGCGACCGCGACCGCCTGCGCCAGGAGTTTTTGGAAAGCATGGGCTGGAACTTCCACCGCATCTGGAGCACCGACTGGTTCACCAACCGTGAAGAAGAAATAGAACGGGCCGTGAACAGTTACCGCAGGTTTGTGGAGGAATCCAAAACCCGACGAGAAAGCAAGCCGCCGGTTCCAGCAGTAGATAAAACGGTTCGGGATAACAGTGCCTCATCCAATCCGGTTTCGTCAAAGAAAAGGGGAGAGCGCCCTCCGATCCCGCAATACGACAGCATCAGTGATTATCAGGACAGAGAGTTATTCCTGTTGGCCCAGTGGATCCTTAGCGATGGTGAATTACGTACCGACCAGGTGTTGTTTGAAGATCTCTTTGACGAGTTGGGCTACAAGCGCAAAGGGTCAACAATCACGGCACGGTTAAACGATATCATCCAACGGATGAAAAACGTGTGATCCGGTCTTCGGTTTTTCTTTGATTTACAAAACAGAGAGTGATTTGACAGGAGCCTATCGTAATTGGATCACGGCCGATTGTCCGTTCACTGTAACGCGGGCAAGGTTGTCGCGGCCTCCGTTTACGTATCCGTAATCAATGTTTCGCGTGGAAAGTGTTCCGGGAGTAAACTGCAAGACGCCTTGTGTGAAATGTCGGAACCCGATTTCCTTGCGCAAGGGGCTTTGGGTGTTCATGGTGTAGGGTGTTCCGTTACGTGAAACACCGGACGCATTTCCACTGATGAGGTAAACATCGTCGAGCCAAGTCGGTGTGGTGTAGCCGGAAATCCAAACGCGGGTACGTGTTGAGTTGTGTGTGCTGGTTCCACCACCTCCAAAACTTTGAGGCGACCACGTGACCGAACCATTTACCTGAACTGAAAAAGAAGGATTTCCCGCTGCTGTTGTTCCGTTATTGGTGACTGTTTTGGTACCGGCAATGCCGTTATCGTTTACGGAGTAATTTAAAAAACCAATGGTGTGGACCGATCCTGAATCGCGGTAAGGTCCGGTCCAGGTAACCAGAATGATTCCCCTGCGGTAATTTCCATCGGCGCACAGGCAATTTGTCGATCCGAAATCAATGCTCATGGTGCGCGGTGATGCATTGGTGTCGATTGCAATGCTTGCACAGGCACTCAATGTGGGGCTTGCTGCGCGGAAGGTTTCCAAATTACCCGAATAGGCTTCATCGGCGATGCCCGACACATCGGTATAGGCCTGATCGGCCAAGGAGTACTCGATCAATATGTCGGTGTCTAGGCTCTCCTCACGTTCCTTACGGCAGGATGCCAAAACCAGAAAGAGTATGGCAAATAACAGCGTGATAGTAATATGCAGGGCTTTCATGGCTTTTTGTTTCGGGTTTGGATGTTACTCCGAATTTTCGGTTTAATACGCTAGACCAATAACGCGAGCGGATGGATTTTCGTATTCGGGCGCAAGAGTCAGTTGGGGTTCATCCAAAACGCATCATGCCACACATTAGGGGTATCAGGCGTTTTTGTCGGGCAAGACACTGATCCTGGGCGACGATGTTGAACCGCGTTCAATACTTCCTGGGACAAATCTTCCTGCATCAGCTCAAACAACTCCCTCTCCTCAAATCGGATATGGGCTTCAAGGCTACGTTCCAGCAACTGAATGGTCTCGTCGTCGTGAGGTGTTTTTAAAAACAACATTTCGATTTTTTCATGCTCCTTCAGGGCACGTCGCACCATGGGGTGGTTTGTGCCGATCAGGGGAAACAGCTCCTCTTCTTCTGAGCGGAAATGAGTTTGAATGCTGTTTTCCCAGGTCCAGATCAGATAGGCGCTTATCCGGGCGGGTTCCACGTGACGCGCCAAACCCTGTCGAATCTTCAGGCAGAACATCAATGTATCGTGATGTTCACGACTCCAGCCTTGTAGTGCAGTATGTCTTCGCAAGGGTTTTCGGGCTTCCATCGTCATTCGCGGTGTTTGAAAATGTAGAGCAGGGAGGAGTTTAAGTTCGTTTGTTTTCGCGCGCGCCAGGTGGTTTGCGTTCCACGGTAAACAGCCTGTAGGGGACGAAAACCTCCATGAAGGTATCGCTCACTCAGCAGGCTTATATAAAAGGGATCAAAAAACATTCCTTCAACCGAAACGCAAGCCAATCCATGCTGTTGCATCAGTCGAATCATACTGTCCTGCGTGAAATGGTACAGATGTCGAGGGACATCGTATGCAGCCCAATGTTCGCCATAGTGTTGCACCTCGTCAGCTTGTGCATTGGGGACTGCAATGATCATGACACCATTGCTGGCCAGACAACGCTTGAGCTGTGACACGGTTTCCTGAAGTTCATGTACGTGTTCCAGTACATGCCAAAGCGTAATGGCGCCAAATTGACCGTCGGGTAAGGCCTTAAGCCCTGAGGGATCCTCCACATTAAGACGGTGATTATGACGTGCCTGTTCGCGCGCTCCGGGATCGGGTTCCAATCCGGCGCCCACCCAACCGGACTGTACAGCTGCCGCTAAAAATTCACCCGTTCCGCAACCATAGTCCAATAAGGTCTTTGGACCCTTTGCAACCGTATTCAACAAACCAAGCTTCGAGCGGATGGCCCGTTTGCGCGCCCATTGATAGACGGTATTCAGGAGTCCCTTTTTACTATTGGTATGGCTGATGTATTCTTCCGATTGATAATACGGAGCAATTTCGGATGGGCCTGGCCGTGGATTCGTAAAGAGAAAGGAACACTCTAGGCACCGTTGAACCTGAAATGTTTCATGTGAAACACTGTGGTCCTTGACGTGCAGTGCACGCTGAAGCCTGGTTCCGGAACAAATCGGGCAGGAAAGGAGTTCTTGCATGGTTATTCGGATAGACTATCCTTTGGTGTGGTTTTGATTGATTTTTTATTGTATATGATTGATATTCAGACTTTTATCCATTTATAGAGATGTGTCATAGCAACACACTAACTATTCGCCGGCAATTAAATATCGTGAATAGATGGCATTTTTCTAACGGTTAGGTTTCACGTGGAACACAGGGTTTAACGACCGATAAACACCATTAATACAGATATATCAGCAGGATTAACACCCGATATACGGCTCGCTTGTCCGAGCGTTTCGGGTTTAAGTTGATTCAGTTTCTGTCTGGCTTCCATACTGAGGCTTGGTATTGCCAAATAATCCAAATCGATTGGTAAACGAACATGCTCCAGACGATTCATCTTTGACGCTAATTCCAATTCACGCTCAATATATCCGGCATACTTAATGTTGATCTCTGCCTGTTCCAATGCATCTACCGAAACATTGAGTTGGTCTACCAGGGATTGAACGGTAGGTAACTTCTCAATCATCGATTTCAAGTCGACCTGGGGTCTTCCTAAAATGGAGACCATTTTCAATTTCTGACGAATAGGATCTGTACCAAGAATTTCAAGCCAGGGATTCACTTCACTGGGTTCTATGGAAGTATCACCCAGTTTTTTCATAACTAATTGATAATCAATAGTTTTGGCTTTTACAGCCTGGAATCGAGCCTCATCGGCCAATCCAATCTCATAGCCCAACGGTGTTAATCGGATATCCGCATTATCTTGGCGGAGCAAGGTTCTAAACTCAGCACGACTCGTAAACATGCGATAGGGCTCATCCGTACCCTTGGTAATCAAATCATCTATTAGGACACCGATATAGGCATCCGATCGATCCAGAACGACTGGAGCTTGAGCATTGACTTTACGGTGAGCGTTAATCCCAGCCATTAAGCCCTGACAAGCGGCTTCTTCATAACCGGTAGTACCATTAATCTGACCAGCGAAAAAGAGACCCTCCATAAGCTTGGTTTCAAGCGAATGCTTAAGCTGAACTGGGGGGAAATAGTCGTATTCGATGGCATAACCCGGCCGAAACATCTTGCAGTTTTCAAAACCCGGAATTAAACGTAGGGCCCGGTATTGAACATCCTCTGGCAAGGATGATGAAAACCCATTCACATAAATCTCAACAGTATCCCATCCCTCAGGCTCAACGAACAACTGATGCCGATCGCGATCCGAAAAACGAGAGATTTTGTCCTCGATGGAAGGACAATAACGCGGTCCCAGCCCCTGAATACGCCCCGTAAACATGGGGCTTTGTTCGAATCCAGTCCGTAAAATGTCATGAACCTGCTCGTTGGTGTAGGTGATATGGCAGGGTCGCTGTTTACTTATCCGTGGTGTATCCTTATAGCTGAACTTACCCGGATTCTCATCTCCTTCCTGGACCTCCATCTTGGTATAATCCAGGGACCGACCATCAATACGGGGCGGCGTACCGGTCTTCATTCGACCACTTTCAAAACCGAATTGCACCAATTGTTCAGTGATACCTGTAGCAGCTTTTTCTCCAGTCCTTCCTCCTCCAAACTGCTTCTCACCAATGTGAATAATCCCATTCAGAAAGGTGCCGTTGGTAAGCACTACAGCCTTGCACCGGAACGTTAATCCCATGGAGGTAATCACACCAGCCAAACGATTATGTTCCACGTGGAGCCCTACTGCCATGTCTTGCCAGAAATCCACATTCGGCGTCTGCTCCAAAAGCTTCCTCCATTCTGCAGCGAAAAGCATGCGATCATTCTGCGTACGGGGACTCCACATAGCAGGACCTTTACTGCGGTTAAGCATCCGAAACTGAAGGGCACTACGGTCGCTGACGATACCAGAGTATCCACCCATGGCATCAATTTCACGCACAATCTGACCCTTTGCAATACCGCCCATCGCAGGGTTACAACTCATTTGAGCTATGGTTTGCATGTTCATGGTCATCAACAAGACCCTTGAACCCATGTTGGCTGCAGCTGCCGCTGCTTCACATCCGGCATGACCGGCACCAACCACTATAACATCATAATCTGGGAACTGCATGGTTTCACGTGGAACGTTCTGAACAAGCTGTGGATTGCTAACAAATATATTGTTTATCAATGCGTTAAGCAAATTTATTCATCAACAATTAACGGAGTTATTAACAAAAAATGGCCATAGATTGGGCTCTCGGCACCTCACTTACCCAGAAGGATATAGATGGAACGAGTACGCCAAGGTAGATCCGATATAAGCCAAATATTGCCTATAAATACAACTATTCGGTTTAAACACATAAACAGGGTCTTGGTCCGATTAGGGACAAATCCGGCACGTGGAACCCAATGGGGGATTAAAAATTGCGCTTAGCCAGGCTGGAGTCCTCTAAGCTCCTCATCCGCTGTTGCTCCCGAGGGCTCTTATCGCCATGTCCACAGAGGTGTAGAAGTCCGTGAACCATAACACGGTGTAGTTCATCGCGTACACTTACATCCAGGGAACGGGCATTTTCGCGAACCCGTTCAATGCTGATGTAACACTCCCCTTCGATGGGACCGGAGGCGGGGCGGTGATCAAAGGTGATGATGTCGGTGTAGGTGCGATGGGCCAGAAAGCGCACATTCATGGCATAGAGATACTCGTCGCTGCAAAAAATGTAGTCTAAGGACGCGATTCGCTGCTTTTGCCCTCGGGCTATACGCTCCAGCCAGTTCCGAACAAGGGTTCTATCGCGCAGTTGATAGGAAACATCGGCCGTTGAGAACCGGATCATATACAGGAGCCTTTAGCTCATGTGGACATTGGTCCGGAAGTAAAGCTCGACCACACGTCCATTTTCGGAAAAGATGATCTGATCGGCCAGGTGCTTCATCAAAAAGACCCCACGGCCGGTAGGCTTTTCGAGGTTTTCGGGATCGGTCGGATCGGGAAGATTTAGGTAATCGAAGCCGGTACCCTGGTCGCTGATGGTAAAGGAAATCTGATCCAACTCCACTTCGTAGGACACATCCACCAGTTTAGCAGCATCGTATTTATTGCCATGGCCAATGGCATTGTTGACAGCCTCAGTGACGGCGACAAGCATATTGCCGTAACATTCCTCGTTGACCTTGTGGTCGGATTTTAAGTCGTCGATGAGTTTCTCAATGACGTGAATGCTCTCCGGCTTGGAAGGGATCTGCAACTTAATGGTCTGTGGAGGAGTGGTCATGGCACGAAAGGGAAGCGGTAGCAAAAATAGGACTGCGACCGGTCATTACGAATGTAGGTGATTTATGGTGAATGAATGGAAGGTAAACCTGGATTTACCAACGGTAGTCTGTGTACGAATCAGGGTGTTTGGAGGTTCTGATAATAGGAATCAACCAGCTTGCGGTAAAACCCGGTGAATCCAGGTGGAATGGTCTTGAGTAATTCGGTTTCACGCGCATGCTGTCGCTTGAATTCCTCAAACTGGGGAGTTGAGCGGTAAATGTCACGTGCCTCGTTCGACTCGCGGCGTTCTTCCTGTTCGCGTTCCTTCTCGGCCTTTTCCGCTTCAAGCAGACGGGTTAATATTTCCTGTTGCCGCTTCAGGGTCAGTTCGGTGATGCGCTTGTTGACGATGTCTTTTTCGTTCTGCTCCATTTGTTCGGCCAGCTTACCCAAATCACCCATCTTTCCCTGTCCGTCCTTGTTTTCCTGTTGGTTGAGCTGGTTGAGTGCATTGCGCAAAGCTTCTTGCTGAGCGGCCATACGGGCCAATTCTTCGCTCATACCTTGTCCGGGCTTTCCTCCAGGCTTTTGGCCCTTCTCCATTTTCTCCTTCATCTCCTTCATCTGCTGGCTCAGCTTTTCCTGCATGCGTTTGATGTCGCCGGCATTCGGACCCGGCTTGGGTTTACCCTGACCGGGCTTACTGCAACTCGAGTTACTTTGCTGCTGCTGGTCCTTTTGCATCTGGTCGAGGCTTTCGCTTAGCAAGAGGGCCAGGTTGTTCACGGCGGTCATGACAAACTGCTGGTTTGACCGGGCCTGGGGTACAAAGCGATCCTGAAGGTTAAACAGGGATTTCTCAATGTTATCGTTGATGTCGGTGATTTGTTCGTTGACCGCCGAACTGATTTGGGCAACCCGCTTACTTAAGGCCAAAAGGGAGTCTTCTAGTATTCGGGCATCATCCTTGAGTTTGCGCTGCTCCTGGGCCATTTTCAGGTACTGCGGATTGTTTACATCCATCGTTTTCAGGCGTTCCATCAGGGATTCCTGGTCAAAACTGAAACGAAGCAGGTTTTCGAGCAGGGCACGTAACGCCTGCATATCTTCTTCGGCTTGTTCCTGCTGTTGTTTCTGTTGTTGCTGACTGATTTTTTGGCTGAGTTCCTTCATCTGCTCAGCCGCTTTTTTCTGGCTCTTCTTGGCGTTTTTCTTCTGCCCCTCCGACAAAGACTGTTCACTTTGTTCCATCTGCTCGGAAATCTCCTTTTGCTCCTGGTCAAAGTTGTCCATCTCCTGTGAATATTCGAGCTCTTTGTTTTTCTGCTCGATTTCATCCAGGTCTTTTTTCACTTCATCAAACTGTTTGTTGAGTTCCTGCTGTTCTTTATTAAGCTCCTTGGAGTCCGTGTTTTTCTCGTCGTTCTTTTCAGCCAGTTTCTCCTGGTCCTTACTCAGTTTATCGAGGTTTTCAACGGTCTCTTTCATTTTCTGTTCAAGCTCCAGTTGTTTGAACAGTTCGAGTGTACGGTCAAGTTGTTTCTCGAGATCCTTGCTGTCGAGCTTCATCTTGTCCATCATCTCCTGCAGCTTCTTCTTATCGAGTTCAGCCATCATCTTTTCGAGCTGACGCATCATTTCCTTCATTTCAGGATTCATGAGTTTATCGAACAGTTCCTGAAGCTGCTGTTGTTTTTCGGCCAGTTCGGGATCAGGAGCGCTGAGTTCCTGTTGCTGCTGTGTATTGCTTTGCTGGTCCTTGCGGATCTCCTGTACCTGGCGTTCCAATTCCTGCTGCTGCTTGAGCAAGTCGGAGGCTTTTTTACGGTCCTCGTAATCGAGGGCTTTTTTATTGAGCAAGTCTTTTTGTAAGGCGTTCAGGTCTTTTTGTAAGGCCTTGGCTTTACGAATGGCCGCATTGAGGTCTTCCTTCAGCGCTTTGTTACGTGAATCGTTTTCCTTGGCCAGTTCGCGCAGATCGGGAGCCTTAAAGAGTCCGGAAGCGGAGCGCACACTCTTGGGTCCCTGTACACCATCGTTATCCCAAACCTCTACGTAGTATTCCAGTTCATCGCCGGCCTGTAAACCTATTGCTGATAAATCCCATAAATGAAAGAACTGGTCGCGTGTACTTCCGACAGAGAATGGGATAGCCACTGCAATAAGGGTTTCATTTACGGATTCTCCACCGCGTTTAAGGAACCGGTAGCGGAACTGGAGTTTACTCAGCCCGTAGTCGTCTTCGATAATACCTCGTAAATACAATCGCTGGTAGGAGGCCGAATCGCGTTGCTCTTCACACGTGATGGCCGGGTATTGGTCGGGTGTGACCTGAACCGTATAAGCGACAGAATCCCTGCCACGTAAAAACCGGTTTGCGGTACTGATTACATAGGTTGTATTCTTGAGTAAGCGTTTCCGAAAACTGAACGTTTGTTCATCGCCACGCATAACCAGCGTACTGTCATCGAAACGAACACGAAGTTCATTCACATTGCGTGTAGCGATGTTCCACGTGGCGCGCGTTCCGGCCGGAAGAATCAAATCACCTGCATTGCGAACGGTTTCATCTTTCCGACCGAGGTAATCGGGATAATCAAGCTGTACGGAAAAGTCGGTGAGAACAGGATTGGGAACAGCATTGAGGATGTACTCTTCAGAGTAAAAACCATCGGCATGCAGCCTGAAGGGTGTTTCACCTTGTACACTTCGGAACGTATGAAGGAAGGTACTGAGGTCCTCCTTTTCCAGGCGGTAATTGTTCTCTCCAATTTCTACAAAAACCTCGGCTGGAATTTCACGGCCTTCGAGTTTTACCTCCAAGGGGAAATCTTCAAATTGAATAACCTGCAGGGGTGTGGTTTTTACCACAAATTGAAATGGAGCAGGACGCGAGAAGGGTTTATTGAACTGAATAAGGCGTTTGGTCGGTGCTGTGATCAATTGGGGAGCAGCCAACAATAAAATCAACAAGACCAAGACCGGTACAAGTGCATAGGGGATGTACTTGCGGTTTTGACGGAGATCGATGGCCGTCGTAAACGGGAGTGGACTCAAAGCCTGACTACGCTGGGCGATACTGGCTTCGATGAGTGCAAAATCGCTTAGGTTTTCCTGCGACTGACGGTGGAGCTGAAGGGTGTTGAGTAGCTTATCGGAAATCTCGGGAAAGTGGAGACCGATTAAGCGTGCCGCTTCTTCGTGACTTAGGGTTTTACCCAATCGGTATAGTCCACGGAGTGGAATTACAATAAAAGACCAGAGTACGAATACAGTAGAGGCCAGGTAGGCCATAAACAATACCGAACGAATACCCTGACCAAACCAAGCAAATGACTCCAATAAGGTTACACACAGGTAAAACCCGATCAGCAAGGCTACGGTCAGCAAAGCACCACGTAGCAATTGGTTTAGGTAATACTTGCGTATAAATCCATCGAGCTTATCCAGCAGGGATCGGTAATGGTGCTCAGCGGAGTTCATTCTACAAAGGTAAGGTCAGACACAACTGTCTGAACGGTTGTTTACAGCGAAGATTGTACGCAGAATCAACAGGAAGGTTCTTTCTGCTTCCTCAGGAAATACGGCCCACCACACCCAAGGGTAAAGATATCCCTGAAGTGGCAGGTAAGTATAGTTCGCCACACTGGGCTCCCGAGGCGCGATTTCCGAAATGCTCCTCGAGGAGGTTGCGGATAATCAGGGATGAAAAACCCAGTGAATAGGTGTTGAGTACCAGGAATGAATGCTCCGGTTCGAGGAGTTCGGCAACACCTTTCACCATCTCATTGATCATCTCTTCCAACTTCCAACTCTCACCGTTCGGACCATGACCATAAGCAGGAGGATCCAGAATAATTCCGTGATAACGTTTTCCACGCTTCACTTCCCGACGCACAAAGGTCATCGCATCCTCTACCAGCCAGCGGATTCCGTCTAAATCGCTTAACTCCATGTTTTCACGGGCCCAGGTAACTACCTGTCGGATGGCATCGAGGTGCGTAATATCTGCTCCTGCAGCACGTGCAGCCAGCGATGCCCCACCGGTATACGCAAACAGATTGAGTACACGCGGTTGCTTATGAATCTTTGAAATCCGATTAACCCGCTCATAAATAAAATCCCAGTTGGCAGCTTGCTCAGGAAAAATACCCACATGTTTAAAGGAGGTGAGCCCCAACCGAAATGTAATTTTATGTAACTTACTCAGGCTGTAGGAAATATGCCATTGATCGGGCATTTCGCGCAGTTTCTGCCAGGTACCGGCCGAACTGCTTTTGGGTACAAAACGTACATGCGCCATTCGATCCCACTCTTTCAATGAGAGTCTACGGCTCCAAACCGCCTGAGGTTCAGGACGTATGGTAATGTATTGACCAAAGCGCTCCAATTTCTCGAAGTCACCGCAATCGATCAATTCATACGCTGTAAAGTGCTCAGGACGAAGCAATATCATAGGTTTGCGAAGGTACGTTTTCGGGTGTGATGAGCAAGATGTTGAAAACCCTGTTAACAGGTGTGGAAAGCTGTGTATGAAAACCCAACAAGTTAATTTGGAATTCTAAGGCGGTTGCGGCTTAATCAGGAAGGGTATTGAATCCAAGTTTTAAAACGAAAAACAATGTCCGGGTTTTTCACAGCTGGATGGGTGATTATACACGGAGTTACTGTCTTTTTTTATCCATACCCGTGTTTATGAACAGGCTGTGAATGAACATGTATCCTATTTGATGATCAATTCATTACAGTGTGAATAGTATGTTCAAAGCTGTGAACAAACCCACTGAAGCAGAACAAACAAATACCTCGGTAGAAAAGAATACACATTATGAACAGACTAATAATAGTATCTTATTTCTTATAAAAGATTAGGATATAATTTGAGTTGTTTGAAACCGAAGGACCGGACCGGATTTTAACAGTTTTTTTTTCATCAACAGGAAGCCCCCCGTTGCGGCCACCCCCCGTACCTTTGGTCCCCAAGGACCATGCAAGCCACCACAAGCAGTAAACCCGATTGGAATCGGCTGGGATATACCCGGGAGGAGATCGATCCGCAAATCGATCTATTCGCCGAAATAGCCCGGTTGAAACGCGAACACAATGCGGTCATTCTGGCACACTATTACCAGGACGCCGATATTCAGGATATCGCCGATTACATTGGTGACAGTCTTGGGCTTTCGCAGGAGGCTGCACGCACCCAGGCGGATGTGATTGTGTTTGCGGGTGTTCACTTCATGGCCGAGACCGCTAAGCTGCTTAATCCGGGTAAACAGGTTCTCTTACCCGATTACCGCGCGGGTTGTTCCCTGGCTGATACCTGTCCTCCGGATGCCTTTCGTGCCTTCCGTGAAGCACATCCGGGTCATGTTGTCATCAGCTACATCAACTGCACCGCCGCCATCAAGGCGCAAAGGCCTGCATGGTTCACGAGATTTTTTCGCTCAGTAAAATCACAGCACTCAAAGCACAGTATCCCCAGGCATTGTTCATTGCGCATCCCGAATGCGAAGCACCCATTTTGCAGCTGGCCGATTTCATCGGTTCCACAACCGCTTTGCTTGAATTCACCCGCAGTAATCCGGCCACCGAGTTCATTGTGGCTACCGAGAGTGGTATTTTACACCAGATGCACAAGGCTTCTCCGCAAAAAACCTTCATTCCTGCTCCGCCCAACAACAACTGCGCCTGCAACGATTGTCCGCACATGAAACTCAATACCCTCGAAAAGGTATACCTCTGCTTAAAACACCGGCAACCTGAGGTGACTATTGATCCGGATTTATTCGACGATGCCTTACGGCCCCTGCAGCGCATGCTCGAAATTTCCGCCCGCTGATCGTACTGTTTGTGAACCGAAAAACCACGTGAACCTCCGCAACATGCCTGTTCGTTTCACCCTCTCCGGAGGTATTCTGTTTGCAGTCACCTTCTTAACGGTTTTAGAAGTGCATGCCCAGGACAGCCTGGTCACGTTTAGGTATCCAAATGGCATCATCAGTTCAGAAGGATTTTTCAAAAACGGAAAACCCGATGGCTACTGGAAGTCCTACCATCAAAATGGAATCCTGAAATCGGAGGGAAATCGACGTGATGGTTTGTTGGACAGCCTGTGGAAGTTTTACGATGAACAAGGAAAGAAAACATCGGATATACACTACCGTGATGGACAGAAAAACGGATGGCAGCGCGATTATTTTCCCAATGGCGGCGTAAGCCTCGAACGCTGGATGATGAATGGGCGTGCCGACAGCATTGCCAATTATTACAGTGAAAAAGGTTTTCTGGAGAAAACAGTCCCCTTGCTCAACGGCGTGGAGGATGGTCTTAGCCGGGAATTTGCAGAGGACGGACGCATCATCACATTGATCACCTACAGAAGGGGGGCATTTGTCAAGCAAGAGAAGATAAACCGTGTCGACAAATTCGGATTCAAGCAAGGTACCTGGAAAACTTTTCATCCCAACGGAGTGGTTCAGGAAGACGGAACCTGGAAAGACGATAAACGCAACGGCGTATTTCGCTGGCTCAGTTCGGAGGGTTTGTTGCTTCGCATGGAAATCTGGAAAGACGGCGAGCTGGCCAAAGACGAACTCACCAACATCAAACTCGATATCCAGCGCAAGTACCACAACAACGGACGTCCGAAAAGTTCGGTGAATCTCATCAACGGTGTACGGGAAGGTGCCTACCGGGAATTCGACCCGCAGGGAAAAATCACCCTGAGCCGTTTGTATGAGAAAGACCAGGTGATTGCCGAGGGAGGCACCATCGATCCGGAGGGAAGACAACAAGGCTACTGGAAATACTTCTACCCGGATGGAAAAATCCGGATGGAAGGCGAGTTCATCAACGGTGGCCGTGCAGGCTTGTGGAAATTCTATTATCCGGGCGGAAACGTACAACAGCAGGGTGCGTATAAAGACAACAAGCCGGAAGGAAACTGGACCTGGTTTTACCCTAGCGGCCGCATCCTTCGGGAAGAAAATTATAAGACTGGAAAGGAAGAAGGGCGCTGTGTTGAATACGACGAATCGGGCGCTGTGATTGCTGAGGGGAATATGGTCGTCGGACAACGCGAAGGACTTTGGAAATACCGAAACGGTCAGTACATCGCCGAGGGAAATTATGTAGAGGGTTTACAGGATGGTGTTTGGAAACAAACGTACCCAGACGGAAAAACTGCGTTTGAAGGCGAATATTTCGAGGGACAAGAAAACGGTACCCATCGTTATTTTTTCCCCAACGGAGAATTGCGCGAAGAACAGAATTTCCGACTGGGTTTGCGTGAAGGAATCTGGAAAGTGTGGGACGAAGAGGGAGAGCTGGTATTAACTTCTGTATATGAGCGTGGCGAACTGAAAAAAATGGAAGGACAAAAAGTCAAATAGCGCGGACGGTTCATTTACCATACAGCTTATAATTTTTAACAACCCACCTATGCATAAGGCCGTCAAACTTCTCGTTTCACTCCTTTTACCTTTGGTCATTGGGGGTATATCGGGTGTACTCACAGCGGGTGCCGTTACCGGCTGGTACACCACATTGATTCAACCTTCCTTTAATCCGCCCAATTGGGTTTTTGGTCCGGTGTGGACACTCCTCTATGTGCTGATGGGTGTTTCACATTACCGCATTTGGACAACAGAGAAAACTGCGGATCGAACCGGTGCTTTGCGTTTGTTCTGGTTACAGCTTGTATTAAACTTCTTTTGGAGCCTGATTTTTTTCGGCGCCGGACAAATCACCTTGGCGCTGGTGGAAATTCTACTGCTTTGGATCTGCATTGTGTTAATGATTCGTCGTTTTTATTCGATTGATCGCATTGCAGCCTTCATCAACCTGCCGTATTTGGCTTGGGTCAGTTTTGCCACGGTGCTCAACGCTGCGTACGCCTGGCTCAACCCCTAAGAATCCCTCAAATACACGTAAGGGGCTGATTTTTATCAATCCACTGGCCTATACAGGTTGGTTTTTAACAATACCTACCGGTATAGATTTGGTCCTGCCATGGAAAATCGTCGGTACAAACAAGGCCTTCTGGCCTTTTTCGGCTTGATCATCCTGGTTGCATCCTGCTCAGCTCCGTACTTCCGCAGCGTGTATACCAACCAGACCGAATTTTTATACAATGCTCCTGACCTGCAGGGCACACATTTTTTGAAGGCGCACCTGCGAAACGGTGATGTAGTGGTTTACACCGCACAATGGGATATTGTTGATAGCGGAAATGCTGTGAATGGCCAGGGACAGCGATACGATTTCAACAGGAGGACAATCCGGAGGGGTTTAATGCACGTTGATATCGATTCTGTGGCGCTTTTTGAAACCAATCAAAAGATTGAACACCCCGAAGGTGAACGGCTGCTGGCGCTCGGTTTGATGACCGGAGTAGATGTCATTGTCGGCATTATCTGCATCACCAATCCGAAATCCTGTTTCGGCTCTTGTCCCACGTTTTATCTACAACCCGATCATCCTTTTCACTTCGCTCATGCCGAAGGATTTTCAAATGCCATAGCACCATCGCTGGAATACACCGATGCCGATGCACTCGGCATTGTGATTCCTAAAGACAGAAAAATTACACTGTACATGAAAAACGAAGCTCTTGAGACGCATTGTGTTCGCAGTGTTAAACTCGGCATCGTACCAACAAAAGCAGGCGAACAGGTATACCATGGAACCGACGATCGCTTTTGGCGTAGCACCTGGTCCAAGGAGGTAAGTAGCGCAAAAAGTGTTTCCGGTGATGTGAGTGATTTATTGCGCACTGCCGACCAACGGGAGTATTTCAGTACATCCAATCCGAAGTCGCTCGAACACAAGGAACAACTCATCCTCGAATTCCCACCAGCGCCAGTTGCCGATTCCCTTGCACTCCTGCTTGATTTCCGCCAAAGCCTGATGACCACGTATCTGATTTACAATGCGCTGGCCTATATGGGGGATCAAGCCGGCGATTATTTGGCACAACTCGAACGCGATTCTGTCTTTCGCCGATCTGTTGCTCGTGGTATACACAGCAGATTGGGTGGAATAGATGTAGAGCTGGAGGATCCGAACAGCAAGCGATGGATTCCTTGCGGCAGTTTTGACGAGACGGGTCCCATCGCAATCAACCGTCAAGTGTTACCCTTGAATTTCAAGTCAGATCATCGGTCGGTTCGATTACGATTGACACTCAACAGTGGGATGTGGAGGATTGATCGTGCACAACTGGTCAATACTACGGGAGTCATCACTCCATTGATTCAGGAACCGGTGGCGGTACGGAATAAGGGTAGGAACGACTCTCTTGCATTAAACCGCTTGCTCGATCCCCGCCGACACCTGATTTCGATGCCGGGCAGTGAATACGCAATCGATTTCGCTGTGCCGGACAGCACCATGAGCTATACGACCTTCCTGTATTCTACCGGATACTACCTCGAGTGGATGCGCGCCTCCTGGCTTGCCGATAAAAATCCGGCCAAACTCCGGCAGCTCATCCAACACCCATCTCACTATTTCCGCGCAGAGGCCCATGCATACAAGACCTATGAGCATACCATGGAAGAGGCCTTTTGGAACTCGCGCATCGACACCCGAAACTTTTCATACCATGAAGAATAGGCTGCACACGCATTGGGTCGTTTTCCTGCTGGTACTACTTGCTTCCTGCTCGGCATCCAACCGCCTGCCTCCACTTGAAAAAGTAGCAACCCATCCGTACGGATCTGAAATCAGCGTAGAGCGAAAACACAACAATAGCATCTCCGGGGAACTCATTGTAGCCGATTGGCGGGGTATGATTGTGTACGACTATAAGTCGGATTCCTGTATTGAGATTCCACGTAGTGAAGCGGGAGAGTACTTCCTCACCTTTGCCAAACCCCGTAATTATGGTGCCCTCATTCCGATATCCATACTCTCAACAGCAATCCACGGCTATTATGCGGCGTTTACCCTTCCACTGAACATGATTACCACCATTGCGGTCACCGCTGGAGCATACACATCGGTGCGTTATACACAAAAACAGATGCCCTATAACTCCCTGCACATGTTTGCCCGTTTCCCGCAGGGCTTACCTCCGGGTATACAGTTGCGTGATATCCATCGGGAGCCGTAACTTGCAGGATAAAACATGTCCTGTATGAATAAGCAAGTGTTTTTCATCCGCTACTTTCTCCTTTGTCTGTTCATCACAGAGGCGATTAATGTACAGGCCCAGCACCCCACGCGTAATCCAAAATTCCACAAAAGCATCATCAAATCCTTTTGTGAAAACTGTACCCTGCCGGTGGATTATGAAAACGGTCTGGTGGAATATACCGAGGAAGTAAGCAATACATCAAACCGCTTGCAGCTGCAGAAGAACCTACTATCTCTAGCCGGAATCTTATCGGGCGGGGATGACAAGCGCGTACTTAAAACAGACACTGCATCGGGCACACTGCGCACCACCGGAACCGTGGATTTATATGGCGGAAGCACGTTCAACGGCATCAAAAAGCTAGGGGTTTGTCAATACCAATGCGAAATACAGCTCACGCCGAAAGGTTACCGCTACCGCATCAACAATTTTATGATGCAGGGATCAAACCGCAAGTTGCATGCCTATCTGGAAGCGCTGCATAGCAACGTACGTCTACAGACACAAGCTACCTTTTGTGTCATCGAAGCCATTGAGGGTGTGTACAACGAAGACAAAACCTATGTGCCGGGAGTGATTGACAAAATCGTCATCGGCATGAAGGCCGACTAACTCAAGACGAATAACTCACAATGCCTTCAATCCCCCCACCGGTTTGAAGTCGGGGCAGTGTTTTACGCGTTTGCGACCCATGCTGCTGAGCTTGCGGAAAAGCATGAAACCCTCGAGGTCCATGTTGTAGGTGATTTCGTGTGAACCACCCGTGTTGATGGCCAGGTTGGAGATGTTGTATTCATACCCGTAGCTGAAGCTGTGTACTGCCTCATTGGTACGCCAATAGAATCCGGCATTCACGAAGAGCGCATCGCGCCGGGGTAGCTTATACACTTCTGCCGAACGGTAGATGACACCTCCGAAAACATGATCGCTCGAAGTTTGAACACCCAGCATGGTGATCGACAGGTCGGACCCGTCCAGATTACCCTGTCGCGATACCAGGAACATCGGTTTGATTAGGTGTGGGAAAAAACCGCTGGGCTTTCCGGTGATGACAAGGGTACCATATGCTGTATAACGTGCAGGTAACCGCGAATCGAGGTACATCAGCGAAAAGCGCGGCCGCGTGATGTTGTTGCAAGAAAATCCGAGATTGATAAACGAACGCTTGCTCTTGGTAATGAAGTAACGGAAGTCGATTCCGGCATTGGCGTTGAACACATGGACGACATCGCTTGGCGGAAGTTCGGCTTGTGTTGTATAAATCACCCCATTCACGGGATCGAGCTGATCGCTGAAGATGAGTTTGTTGAAATCGATACTCCGCTGCATGTAGCCAGTGCGCACACCGAATGCCAAGTCGCCGCGTTTACGAGGACCGTAAAGGCGGTAGGAATAGGTGAAAGAATATTCCGATGTTTTCTGGAAGCCCTCACCTTCCACATGCTGCATGGCTGATAATCCCCAGCCTCCGCCGATGTTGGGCTCGAAGGCTGAAACACTGATTCCGTATGCTGCAAACTCACTGGTGATTTTAGGCCACTGATACCGGGCTGCT